>JBBQWO010000035.1:0-30084 GCA_038210535.1 Fimbriimonadales bacterium
GACTCCTCGAAGGACTCCATAGCGTTCTCCAAGCAACCAAGAACAAAGCCAGAGGCTACAAAGACCCACAAAACCTCATCGCTATGAGCTACCTGCTGAATGGCAAACTTCAAGGCGTTCCACTATGAATAGCGAAGAGCCTAAAAATACGTGTTTATAGGCCTTAAATCGCATGCGCGAAGCTGCTGGAATGTGATATGTGCCGCTGATCCTCCAGGCAAGTTGCGAGATCCCGAATCGAGGCGAGTAGCTCGGCCTCCGCGGACGCACCGCTCTCCTAAGCTCCGCTCAAGCCAACGAACCCGAGCCGCAGCACTGGCACCGCTCAGCGAGCTTCAGAGAATGCGGCTTCCTCGCAGGCATCAACGAAGAAGGAGTCGGCGAAGTCTTCTTCATCCTCCACTTCGGAGCGGCCAGCTTCTAGCAGATCATGCCTTTCACGACGTTGCCACCGTGCGCGGGCGGATTCTCTCCAGCCCAGCGCTCATCCACCGGCTCGCTGGCGAGTTGATAGCGTGAATCCGACGACATCCTGATCTGCCACGAAGGATTATCGAGCGAACCGTGCACCGTATAAATGCTAAAGATCAACAGATCGCCCATACGGTATTCCTCGGCGGTGAGTAAGCGCATATTCAGCTTCGCCCGAACCGCCGGCCCTACCGGCTAGGCGCGGACTCGCCAATTCTCCATTTCGAGGGGGAAGCCTGCTGCCTGGATACGCTCCAGCAGCTTGGTGTTGCTGGTGACCAGGACCCGCTTGTGCCGGATGGCGGTGGCGGCGATGTAGGTGTCGTTGAGGCCGATTCGGGTTTGTAGGAGTTCGAGGGTGGCGTGGATGGCGGCGGCCAGCTCGAGCGTTTCCTGGTCAGCGTAGAGGACCTCCCAGGCTGGAACGATCACCGAGCGAAACTGGGCCAAACCCGCCATATCATCGATGCGGTAGTAGCCGTCCACAACCTCGAACATGCTGGCCCAAGCCAATGTAAACCGCTCGTGCTCGCAAATATAGTTGCGAGCCTGGCTCATGGTTGCCTGCGCCCACGATCTTCGCCAGTGGTTTGGGGCGCGCTGGAGATCGAAATAGGTGCTGGAGTCGAGAAGTGCTCTACGCACGGTTGCTCAGCCCTCGCTTTCGAATCCGGCTCGCGTTGTCTTGCATCGCCTTGAGCTGCTCATCAGAGTATTGCGAGGCGATGGCGAAGCAGGGGTCCAGCTTTCGGAATGCGGCCACGTCGCTCTCGTTGAACTTCCTAGCCTTTCTCGCGCCTCCCCGGTAGAGTGCGGCTTCTTGAAGGAGGGTTAAGAGGTGTGCTGCCGGGTCCTGAACGTCCCTCAGAAGGAGGTCTTCAGGGCTCCCCTCCTCAATCGCGACCGTGATTTCGTATGTCATGCGCTGTCTTGAATATCGGCTCGCGCACTGCGCTCCCTTAGTGTCCGTTGCCCGGCATTTGCATCTTTCATAGGCTGCCTCAGGGCGGTTGGTAAGCCAAAGCTTGGGCGGGATGGGTAGGTCTGGCGAAGCTATTTCGTTCGAAGATCGTCTAACTGATAACAAGGCGTCCTTTACCGGGCGCAGAAATTGGAGGCAAAATTTTGAAAAAAGCATTACCAGCACTCGCACTCATGACCCTTGGAATCACGGCTGCGCAGGCACAAAGCGTCTATTACAACGGGCGTGATGTCAACCTCGATAACCGTCCGTTTATGTCCCGTGGCACCCTGATGGTGCCCGCGAGAGAGATGGGCGAACGAGTCGGCTCTCAGTTTGATCGCGACGAGTCAGGCAGACGAATGTGGTGGGTATGGCAGGGCAGGCGAGCAACCTACGAAAAGGGATCCATGAGCTTCGACCTTAGCGGTCGCCGGGTCAATCTTCCAGTTGCTTCTGAATCACGCCGAGACATCTTATTCGTCCCCGTCGACATCTTCCGAAGTCTCACGGACGGACGCGTGACTTCAAATAGAGGAGAATGGGAGCGAAACGGCTCTACACTCCCCGGCCAACGTCGAAACGACGACTGGACACGGCCCGGCCGCAAGGATCGATACGACGATCGGAATGGCGACTGGCGACGCACCGATGATCGCAATGGCGATTGGCGTCGCACGGACGGCAGCAATTACGGCCGGGATTCGGTCGTCTTCGACCGACGTGAGTTGCGCTTTAACGGCAACGAGCGGCCCTATCAGAAGAGCGGTGTACTGATGGTTCCCTTCCGGGCCCTGGGCGAGCAGATAAAGGCTCGAACGGAGCGCACGGCGGACGGCCTTCGAGTACACATCTACTTCGACAGAGATCGGGTCGAATACGACAAGGGGCACACTTGGTTCCGATTGAACGCGGAGCGCATAGATCTTAGAACCATCTCTGAGGATCGCAACGGAGTTCTCTTCGTGCCAATCACCCTCTTTGAAGCGATAACCCGCGGACGGGTTCGAGGCTTCTAAAGCCACTAACGCTCTCTCACCGGGTGAGAGAGCGTTTTTTATGCATTAGGCAAGCACTGCCGCCATTTGCTCGGCGAATCGATCGATCTGGCCCTTTGTGCGGATCTCCGTCACGGCCACAAGCAAGCAGTTCTCCATGCCTGGATAGTAGGGCCCTAGGGGCAAGCCGCAAAGGATTTTCTCCGCCAGCAGGGAGTCGCGCACTTGGGCGGCGTCTCTCGGCAACTCCAGTGTGAACTCGCCAAAGACCTTTTGGCTGAACTTCAACTTTGCCCCCGCATCTGTCAGCTTCTGAATCGCGTACTGCGTATTGCGGACAGTCGTTTCTGCCACTGATCGCATGCCGTTCTTGCCCAACGCGCTCATGTAGACAGTGGCGGCAAGCGCCATCAAGGCTTCATTCGTACAGATGTTGGAGGTCGCTTTCTCCCGGCGAATATCCTGTTCGCGCGTACGAAGGGTCATCACATAGCCTCCCTTGTCTCCATGCGCCTCTTTGGTCTTGCCAACAATTCGCCCTGGGATTCGACGCACCAGCTCCGTCTTACATGTGAACAGTCCAACGAGGGGCCCTCCGAGACCCATCGCGACACCCATCGGCTGGCCCTCGCCCACGACGACATCAGCGCCGAACTCTCCCGGCGGCTTCAGCAACGCACATGCAACCGGGTCGGAGACCACGATGAAGAGACACCCTGCTTCGTCTGCACGTGCCCTGGTCTTTGCCAGATCCTCGATCGTTCCGAAAAAGTTGGGATACTGCACGATCACGCAAGCCGACTCGGGAGTCAGAGCGGAATAGTCCAACGTGGCCCCATCCACATGCGGAAGGGTCACCACCTCGATGCCCATTGACCAGCAGTAAGTGTCCAGAACTTGGCGATAGTGCGGGTGCACTGCTTCGCTGACGGTCACCTTGTTACGGCCATTCAGACCCGTCGCCATGATCGCGGCTTCCGCCATGGCGGTGGCTCCATCGTACATCGAGGCGTTCGCCACGTCCATCCCATACAGCTCGGCCACCATCGATTGGAATTCATAGATGGTCTGCAAGAAACCCTGCGACGCTTCAGGCTGATAGGGGGTGTAAGCCGTCAAGAATTCGCCGCGGCTAATGATCGCGCTGACGCTCGCGGGAATATAGCGGTCGTAAACGCCGGCCCCAAGGAAGCAAACCGTGTCCGCCATGTGCACGTTGGTTGAGGCGATCTCGTGCATGTGCGCCATGAGCCGATGCTCGTCGAGAGCCTTTGGCAAATCAAGCTCCCCTTTGACACGAAGATTCTCGGGAATCTCTCGGAACAACTCGTCGATGGAAGACACGCCAATGGTTGCAAGCATCGCCTGCGTATCGGCCTCTGTATGAGGAATGTAGGGCATGAGGTGGAGCGAAATCGCTAGGTGATTTTAGCATCTCAGCACCCATGGATGGTTCCCGACGTTTGGGCCCCAACCTGCATGCTGCGCCTACGGCGACCCAACAAAGACGTTTTACGAGCAGACTGGGAATACTTCTTCCTCTGAGCCTATACATGAGCTATTTGCCCATTCCACCCCGTCTGGTAACGGTAGACGGGCACTTGCGCGTCCAAAGGAGTAGTGGTGTCGGCACTGATGGAGCGCGCTAAGCAAGGTGGCTTCGACGAAGACTCGGTTCTCGTCGAACGCTTCTTGTCGGGCGACCGCAGCTCGTTTGAGCAGCTCTACTCGAAATACTACGACAAGGTCTTCGCTATAGCCCGCGGCATCCTTCTCGATCAGGATGAGGCGGCGGACGCCGTGCAAGAAGTCTTCACTCTCGTCTTCCGCCACCTCGGCCGGTTCGACAAACGCTCGAGGTTTAGCACTTGGCTGTTCCGAATAGCCGTCAATCGCAGCATCCAGGAAGCGCGAAAGAACCGGCACAAGAAGCGAAATGTCGATCTCACCGAAGCAGTTGGCAAAATCGCGGCGGAAGAACCCGATACCGCTGACCCTAAAATCCAGGCCGCCCTGGCCAAGCTCACGCCGAACGACCGCGCCTTGATCGTTCTCTTCTACTGGGAAGAGCTCAGCCTGAACGATATTGCCTCGAGTCTGAACTGCGGCGTAAATGCCGCCAAAACTAGGCTGTATCGAGCCAGAGAGCGCTTCCGAGTGCTTTACGAAGGGGACGAAGCTTGAAGCGACTTGCCCCAGAATTAGATTCCCTGATCTGGACCCTAGTCGAGAAGGGCAATGCGAGAGCCATCGAGGAATTTCTGGCTCGGTACCCAGAGATGAAACAAGAGGTGGCGCGTCGATCGCTCATGGTCAAGGGTTTGAAAGAGCTGAAGCCTGAAGCGGCGGTTGAGTTTGCTCCGCCTCCCTTTCGCCCCGCCGAACATGTGCGCTATCAACGGCCGACAAGGATGGTTTATATCGTGGCGGCACTTGTCCTCGCCGCCCTCGGAGTCGCCTCCTTCACAGTCACCTATATCGCACTGCCGAAGCAGGTCGAGGCGCCGGTTGTTGAGGTAGAAGTTCCTCAAGCCGATCCCGAGACGTTCGCGGAGACCGGTCCCCCGCCGAAGGCACAAGAGCCTTCTTTCGGGGAGCTAGGGCCGGAGGATGAACAGCCGATCAAAACGAAAGCCCCGACGGTGCAAGCTCCCAAGGCAATCGCGATTACGATCGAGGACGCTCCCCTTCACACGGTCTTCGATTTAATTGCGGCGGAATCGGGCCTGCAGGTCATCGTCGCACCTGGAACGCCCAACCCTTCGATCGGCGTGGATTATAAGCAGATGACCCCTTTGGAAATCCTGCGAGATATGGGCCGCGAGCACGGCTTTACACCCATGGATCAAGGAGACGGCAGCATCATCATTGTCCCCGCAGTGGAAAATGGCACATCTGGCAGGATGAGGCCGCGCATTCCTGAACGTCCGAGCCAAGCAGATCGCCAAGATGGGCGCTCCTTGACTGGTACGAACTGAGTGCGATCCACCCTCCGGTATTATCTGGGAGTGCCGAGGCTCTATTCTTGGGCACACCGCACACGAAGAACATGAATGGCGAGGTGAAGCCGAATGCGCCGACATGGCTGAAAGTTCTCGTGCTCTTGCACGTGATTGCCATCACCGTTTGGGCGCTGCCTGATCCCACTCCCGACGCTTTGGCGAAGAAGCGTGATCCAGTCGGTACCGAGTGGCTCCTCTATTGGAACCATCGCCACCTCAAGCAGTTTCAACCCATTCGAGCTTACGTTAGCGTTTCTGGGTTTTGGCAGTATTGGGACATGTTCTCACCCAATCCGTCGCAAACGGACATCTGGGTGGATGCGATTGTGGTTCACAAAGACGGCACGGAACGGATCTATCAGTACCCTCGAATGTTCCTCCTCTCGATCCCAGAGAAATTCCTGAAGGAGCGTTATCGCAAGTTTTACGAACGCGTCAACAATGATCAGCATGCGTTTCTCAGACCCGTCTTCGCCCAGCGTATCGCGCATCTGAACGACGATGTCGAGAACCCGCCTGTGACCGTGCGCTTGAGAAGGCACTGGCAGCAGATCCTTCCTCCCGGCAAGACGCAACCCACCACGTACAACGACTTCATCTACTACGTCCACACCGTGGATCAAGACAAGCTGGAGCGCGACCGGAAGGCTACTCTGTGAAGAGCCCTTCCGAGAAGCAGCCCGCCGAACCCGAAAAGGGCATCTTCGAGTCTCTTGACGATTGGTGGTTTGGGCATGGTTCGCCCACGACTCTAGGAGTTTTTCGCATCCTCTTTGGCGCACTCGTTTTTGCGAGCCTCGTCATGGTGTTCGTCGACTGGGAGGCATGGTTCAGCGAGCGAGGATATGTGCCGGCATGGATGGGCCGCCTCTGGCTGAATCCCGATGTGCCCCTCTGGCCCGGCTGGGATTTCACCGTTCCAAGAGTGGGCATCCTGAGCGGAGTCACCAACGCTCATGTTGCCATCGGCATCTACTTTGCCACGATCCTGTTCGCGCTTTTGACCACACTGGGTCTCTGGACGCGCCTTAGCACGATTCTGTTGGCAATCGGGCTCGTGTCGATGCACCACCGCAACGCAATCATCCTTCACGGCGGAGACACCGTTATCCGGGTCATGGTGCTCTATCTGGCGATTGCGCCGTGCGGAAAAGCCTGCTCGGTGGATCGGCTTATACGCCTCTGGAAAGGCAAAGACACCGGAGCCCCCCTTCGAATCTCGCTCTGGCCGCAGCGACTGATCATGTACAACATGGCGCTGATCTACTTCACCACGGTGTGGCTCAAGTGGTTTGGCAATCTTTGGAAACCTCCGATTGCGGGAGGCGAGATGACCGCAAACTGGTTTCCGGCCAGGTTGGCGGAGTTCTATCGATTCCCATATCCCGAGTTTCTGCGCGACACGCCCGTTGTTTATTTCAGCACGGGTGCGACCCTCATAATCGAGTTTTCTTTGGCTACGTTGGTGTTCTACCGGCCCTTTCGGAAGTGGGTGCTCTTAGCTGGTATCGGGCTCCATGGGTTCATCGAGTACACGATGAATATCCCGCTGTTCAGCTTTCTGATGGTGAGCATGTACGTGACGTTTTACGATGGCGAAGAAGTCTCCGCGTGGTTTCAGCGGCTGGGGCAGCGCGTCGGTAAATTACGGGCAAGTGTTCATCTGCCACTGGGCAAACGCTTCGATCCGCGCGGTGCCGCATTCTTCGATGCGGTCGATCCCCTTAAGGTCGTCAACTATTTTCCAGGCGAAGAAGAGCGGCTTGCCGGCTCAGAAGTGCGAAAATCTTGGACGCACAGCATGGGTGGGTGGCTCTTTGGTTGGATTCCGGGAGTGTGGCGAAACTTGCTGCAAAGGGCCTTGGAACCGATTCCTGATGCTCCCGAAGCAGAGATTACTGGCAAGAAAGGCAAACGTCCAACGCCAAGGGCCTAACGCCTGTTATTCTATTGACAATGCGTAAGAAGCTCGTTGTCGGTAACTGGAAAATGAACAAGACCCTCGCGGAGGCGGGAGCTACCGTGGAAGCCCTCGCGCTGGTGGTGGAGTACACGGGCTCGGTGGATATCGCCATCTGTCCGCCCTTTACGAGTCTCGATTGCATTCGCGATTTGCTTAAGCGATCTACCATCAAGCTTGGAGCTCAAGATGTTTTTTGGAAGGACAGCGGCGCTTTTACTGGCTCCGTCAGTGCCTCGATGCTGGCGGATATGGACTGCGCGTACTGCATCGTCGGACACTCCGAGACGCGTGGCCGCTTCGGAAAGCTAGAGGTGGTAGAAAGCACACTTCCCTACTTTGGCGAGTCGGATGAGACGGTCAATCTCAAGACCACTGCTCTCCTCTATCGATCCATTAAGCCGATCATCTGCGTGGGGGAAACCCTTGCCGAGCGCGAAGCGGGCCAGACGGATGCGGTGATCACCGCCCAGTTGCGCGGCGCCTTGAAAGGGATCGACGGCTCCGAATTCCACGAAGGCGTGATTGCCTATGAGCCGGTGTGGGCCATCGGAACCGGCAAAGTCTGCGACACGGCAGAGGCCGAGCGCGTATGCGGGATGATCCGGTCAGCTCTGGCGGATATTTTCGACGCTGAGACCAGCGAAGGCGTGCGGGTGCTTTACGGTGGCAGCGTCAAGGCGAACAATGCCAAGGAACTCTTCCGTCAGCCAAACGTCGATGGCGCACTTGTCGGGGGAGCGAGCCTTGACGCTCACGAGTTCAGCGAGATCATTCGAGCAGCACAGTAAGTCTGTCCCATATGAGCGATTGGGTTGAGGTCGACGGCTCGTATGGCGAAGGGGGTGGCCAGATCATCCGCAGCGCCGTTTCGCTCGCGGCCGTCACGGGCAAGCCAGTTTCTATTCAGAGTATTCGCGCGAAGCGGGCGAAGCCCGGCCTGCAGCATCAGCATTTGGCGGCGGTTCATGCCGCAGGTGACATTTGCGGCGCAGACATCCAAGGAGCAGACCTCGGGTCAGTCGAGCTCGTTTTCACGCCAACGAAGAAGGTGTCGGCCGGTGAATATCGGTTCTCGATCAGCACTGCGGGAGCGTCTAATCTCGTCTTGCAGACCGTCTTAACTCCCCTCGCTCTTGCCGGCGGTGAGTCGCGGGTGATCGTTCGAGGCGGCACGCACAATCCTATGGCTCCATCGGCCGAATACTTGGAATTCGTCTATCTCCCCGCCCTGGCGCAGGCTGGTTTAAGGGCTACGATGGGATCGTCCCGATACGGCTTTTATCCGCGAGGAGGGGGCGAGAGCGAGATTGTTTTTACACTTAGAGACGGTTTTTCGGCGATCGACTTTACTTCGAGGGGCCAGCTTGTCAAGGCTGCGGGAGTGGTGCTGGCCTCCAATCTCCCGGACACGGTATTGGAGCGTGGCGAACGGGCATTGAGGGAATTTCTGCCCGCCGAAATTCCGATCGAAAGGCGAGCCAAACCCTCGCCGGGAACAGGTGCCGCCGTCTTCGCTTCTGCCGAATTCGAGAATGGATTTGGCGGCTTTGTAAGCCTGGGCGAGCGAGGAAAGCCGATCGAAAAGGTGGCTGCGGAGTGCGGCTCGGCCTTCGAGAAATGGATGGCGGCGGAAGCTGCGGTCGATGAGCATTTGGCGGATCAGCTCGTCCTTCCGATGGCTCTCGCCAAGGGCCGGAGCCGGTGGCGCACCATTCAAGTAACGGAACATCTACGCTCCGTCATGTGGCTCGTCGGCCTGTTTGTTCCTGCCTCGATGGAGATCGAGGAGCTTGGCGACGGCACCGGCATCGTCGTGATCGACGGGTGCGGCTAGGCAGCAGGCTGGAGGGCAACCCGGAACTGCTCCCGGTAGAGGCGGGCATAAATGCCGTCCTGTTCGAGTAACTCCGCGTGTGTGCCCTGCTCCCTAATCTCGCCAAGCTCCATCACGACAATGTTGTCCGCCTTGATGATTGTTGATAGCCGATGAGCGATGACGAAGCTCGTCCGGCCCTCCATCAGTCGATCCAGCGCCTTTTGCAAAAGAACCTCCGTCTGACTGTCCAGCGACGAAGTTGCCTCGTCCAGCACCAAGAGGCGTGGATCAGCGAGCAACGCGCGAGCGATCGCCAGGCGCTGCTTTTCTCCCACCGAAAGCTTGATGCCACCCTCTCCGATCTTCGTCTCGTAGCCATCAGGAAGCGCGAGGATGGCTTCGTTGAGCATGGCGGCGATGGCGACCGATTCGATCTCTTCGTCGGTTGCGTCCAATCGGCCATAGCGGATGTTCTCCCGGATCGTGGTGTTGAAAAGAATGCTCTCTTGCGCGACCAGCCCGATCTGGCTCCGATACGACTGTAAATCGACAGTGCGAATATCGTGGCCGTCGACGGTGATCTGGCCGCTTGTGGGATCGTAGTGGCGGAGGAGGAGGCTGATGAGAGTGGTCTTGCCGCTGCCCGAGAATCCGACGAGCGCGATCATTTGTCCTGGCTCGACTTTTAGCGAAATGCCGCGCAAAACAGGTTGGTTGGGCTCGTATTCAAACCAGACATCTTGAAAATGTACGAAGCCTTCAACCTTGGGCATGGCGGGCGCACCCGGCAGGCTCTCCACGGCGTTAGGCATATCGAGAGTGCGAAAAATTCGGTTTAGCGCCGCTTGGGCTCTCGCAATCGGATCGAGCACCACCAGGAATCGAACGATCGGCCCGTACACATAGCCGACGGCGTAGAGGAGGAACATGACCAGGGTTCCTGCCGGCATCTCGCCCCTGAGCGCTAGCGTGCCTCCGTACCACAGAATCGCTCCGGTCGCGATACCACAAAGGGCATCTGCGATGGTCCAGAGACCGCCGCTCAGGGCACCCTGTTGAACGTTGAGGCCCATTAATTCACGAGTGTTCGACATGAACGTTCTAGCCTCGAATCTCTCCTGGCCGAAGCCTTTAACCGTCTGAATACCCGCCAACTTTTCCTGCATTTGGCCGAACATGATGTCGCGTTTGGAGCGAATATCGTTGCTTGTGTGCTGCAGGGGAATCCAAAACTTTCGAAAGCTGGCGATGTAAAGCGGCGCGATACTCAGGCTCATCAGGGCCATGATCGGGTTGATCGAAAACAGCACCACGAGCACAATGAGCAGTTGAACGACATCGCTCACCATTGTGGTGAGGTGCTGGGTAATGAGCTGCTGAACCGTCGTGGCGTCGTTGATGACGTTGCTGACCAGCTTTCCGGTCTGGTTCTTTTCGAAGTAGGAAATGGGCAGAGACTGCATATGCCCCAGCATCCGGTGGCGAAGAGCGATGAGAAATCGCTGACCGAGCGTAGCCATAGAGACGCCCAACGCGTAAGCCAGAAGGCCCGAGCCAGTGGCAAAGCCCACGATAAGGCCCATGTACAGCCACGTGTTGATAGGCTGACCGCTTTGAAGCCGATTGACGATGTCGCCAAGCACGAGCGGGGGCAGGAATCCGAAAGCGCTTTGCGCGATGGTGAGCGTCGCTGAGAGAGCGATGAGGCCCCGATAGGGCGTTAGCTCGGGGAGCAATCGGCGCAGAGGATTGGCTTCTGCTCCGTGCTCATGCTCGTCAGGGTCTGCGGCCCTTTTTTTCATGGCGCTCTGTCCTTGAGTCTACTGTTGCGGCCCGTAATTCTGTTGTGCGCCAAGGTGATCGTGCTTAGGCGCTTTTCTCCTTGCCAAGGCGCCCCCTCGTCTTGAGCCGCAAATGGCTGGCCGGATAGCTTTCTTGCTAGCCGCAAGACAATCTCATCACTCGCAAGAAGAAGTCGGTTCGTGAGTCTCCCTACTTTTGAAGGTGGACGCTGACGACGGTGTTCGCATACTTGGTCACTGTCGATTCAGGGGTCTTCCTGAGGCGGTCGATTAGGTCGTTCACTCCTTGGATGTCGAGTGGGCCGACGTACTCATCACCGACTTGCATCACCGGTGCCCGGTCACAGGCGTTGAGACACTCGACCTCTTCAAAGGTGAACATTCCGTCGTCGGTGGTCTCGCCGTGCCCGATGCCCAGTGTCTTCTTGATGTGGTCGCGCAGAGACCAGGCGTCGTTTAGGTGACAGCTCAAACATGTGCAAAGCTCGATCTTGTGCTTTCCAGGCTTATGAGCCGTGTTGTAGAGGGAATAGAACGTCGCGACGCCTTCGACTTCTACGTACGGCCGATGCAGACGATAAGCAACCTCGGCGATGGCCTCAGGCGAGAGATGGCCAGCGTACTCGCGCTGCGCAATCCAGAGGCCAGGCAGGATGCACGCCTTCTCCTCGGGATAGTGGGAGCGAAGCGCATCCAACTCGCTGATTGCTTCTTGAGAAAACCGTAGCTCGAGCTGATCTGGCCGGGGAGCGCTAGGGCGCTCGTGTCTTCGGCCGAGTTGGATGAGTTCGGACATCGCAGAGAATTAAACCTTGATTAGCCGCTTCGCAGTCTAACCGACGGTCCCAGACGTCTCTACAAAGGGAGCAAGTCCACAGAACCGGGATTATAAGTGAATAATATCGCATGGACCCGACGCTGACAAACGAACCGGCTAAGGAGCAGCGACTACTCGCGGCAATCGTTTTCACCGACGTCGTTGGCTTTTCTCGGTTGGCCGCCAAGAATGAGGCGCGCGTGTACGTTTCCCTTCAGCGTGACATGGGCGTGATCACCGACCTTTGCCGCGCTCACGGCGGGCAGGTTCTCAACACCATGGGAGACGGAATGCTCCTTTGTTTCACGAGCGCGGTCGACGCAATGGCGGCCGCGGTCGAAATGCAACGCACCTTGGCAGCCCAAGCCGAGTCGCTCCCTCCGACCGATGTGCTGCATCATCGAATCGGCGTACACCTAGGCGACGTGATCGTAAAGGGGGACAACGTTTTCGGCGACGGCGTCAACACAGCCGCCCGACTTCAGAACGATGCGCGACCCGATAGCATCTGGTTCTCTCAAACCGTGAACGAGGTGATTAAGAACAAGCTGAAGATCGATTCCAAATATGTGGGCAAGCGGCAGTTCAAGAACCTAGGAGAGCCGGTGAGCGTATGGGAAATTCCTCCCGTTTCCGAGACTCGCGCACAGCTTGCCGTAGATTCGGCCGGAATGAATAACGCCCAAGGCATGCTGCACGAACCGGAGGGTGTGCGGGGCGGAAAGGCGCTGCTTCTGGTAGTCATCAGCGTGGTCATGGTCGGCTCGATCGTCTTCCTGTTTCAGCAGATCAATACGAAGGAGGCGAAGAAATCGCCCACCCCTTCCGTGGCTGGGCTAGACCCAACGCCGGCATTGCCTCCCGACACTACGCCCGCACCCGTCGCAACGAGCGGTCAGACACCCGTCACGACACCGCTTCCACCCATCACCGGCTCCGACGCGCAAAAGCGAATCGACGACCTGAAGCGCAACTACTCGTTCAGCGAAATTGCCGACTTCCTGACCGCCGAGGGCAGCACTCTTCCCGATGCCAACACGCTTCGCGACAAGTTCTCGAAGCTCGCTCAAATGCGAGCGTGGATGGAGACGGCCATTCTTGAAAGCACGGCGTCAGACATGATCCAGGCGCAGTTGAGCATTGGATCGGCAGACATCTACAGCCAGCCCCCGCCGCTGATCCAGCTTAACAAAGCCGGGTTTCAACCCTTCGAACTCACAGCATTGCAACCCAACGACTTTGCTGCTTTAGCGCGGGCGATCCAGGCGAGGCCCGCTGCTCGGGCCCCTGCAGAAGTATCTGAATGGCTCTCCCTTTTTGCCGCCGAATATCCGGGGGCAGCATAATGTGGGCTTCCCTGCTGTTGCTGCTGAGCCCGCAGAGTGCTACAAAGCCCCTTCAGATTGGCACGGTGGAGGTTCACATATCTTTGTCAGATGACATGTTTCCAACCAGTTGGCGCACGA
Source organism: Fimbriimonadales bacterium (assembly GCA_038210535.1). GTDB lineage: Bacteria > Armatimonadota > Fimbriimonadia > Fimbriimonadales > Fimbriimonadaceae > Fimbriimonas. Next base: position 13,297 of record JBBQWO010000035.1, read on the forward strand.
AAGAGATCGATTCAAAGGCTGTTCCGATCGCCGCTTCTGAAGTGGAACGCTCCATCAGGTTAGTGAAAAAAGGCACTCGCCAAATATCCTTCGAGCGTGTTAAAAGCAAGTCTGAAGCGCGTCTACCTCATCCGGGAGCTGAATTGTTACGGCCTCCCGTACGGAGGCACCAACTCGGTGGACGCGATCTATTTGTGCAATGACGGGCTTCAAAACGGCTACACAGATGCTTTCGTAGAGAACTCGGCTTATCACGAGTTTTCCAGCATTCTCTTGCGCAATTACTTCCGCTTTTGGAAGGAAGAGGAGTGGACGGCGGGCAACCCCAAAAACTTTAAGTATCTCGGCAACGGCACCGACGCGGTTCGCGAAGGAGCGACCTCGGTACACCAGGACCCTACGCTGTTCGCCTCAGGCTTTCTCTCCGTTTACTCCAAAGCCAGCGTCGAAGAGGACTTCAACGTGATGAGCGAGAATCTTTTTTTGGGCAGCACCAGCTTCTGGAAGGCCATCGACTCCCACCCGCGCCTAAAAGTCAAGGCAGGGGCCGCCATGCGGCTGTACCAGCGCATTCACCCTGAATTTTCGGAAGCGTGGTTTAGGAAGCAGACTCCAAGTCGTCCAGCATCCCAGGGATGAGCTTCACGGTGATGCGTTTTGCAACCAGGTCAACGTCCTTGACGAACTCTTTGACCGCGGGAATCATGACTGATCCGATGACCAGCACATCGTGAGCAGGGAGGGCCAGAACGTCTTTGACGTGCCCGATCTCTTGGCCCTCGGCGGTCACCACGGCCATGCCGATTAACTCTTCCGTAAGGAATTCGTCTTCTTCGAGGTTTGGGGTGGCCTTTTCGGCCGAGAAAAGCTCCTGCCATTGCAGCGCCTCGGCGGCATCGATGTCTTCAACGCCGCTAAGCTTGAGGAGGGGTCTGCCTTTGTGGATTCGGAAGCTTTCGACGGTGACCCAGGCATCCTTGAGGCGCAGGCGCGAGCCCTTATGCATGCGCTCCACAAAGTCGGTGAGCGGATCAACCTTGAGCTCACCCTTTAGCCCGAAGGCGCCCACAATGCGGCCGACAGGATTCATGGCCGAGACTAGTCGTCGGTGACGACTTTAACGAACGCACGTTCGCGCTGTTTTGCGGCGACGGCGCTCACGACCAGGCGAATCGCGCTCACGACTCGTCCGCTCTTTCCGATCACCTTGCCGACATCGTCAGGAGCGCACTTAACAAAGAAAGTGCGGGTTCCCATCTCATTTTCTTCATTGATCGACACGCTCTGAGGATCTTCGACCACAGAGGAGACAAGCTTTTCGACAAATGGCGCGTAACTCATGATCAGGCTTCAGGTGCGGCAGTTCCGGGCACTGCGGCGGATGTCGCGGCGATGGCTTTGTTCAGGAAAGGATAATTCTTCTTCTGGTTGGGCCGCTCTTCGAGGAATTTGGAAAGAATTCCGAGCTTGTTGAGAATGTACGCAGTGGTTTCACTTGGCTGCGCACCGAGCCGGAGCCAATACAGTGCGCGCTCCTCGTTGACTTCAAGCTGCTTGGGCTTAGCCACGGGATCGTAGAGGCCAATGTTCTCGACGAACTTGCCATTTCTGCCTGTGGAGCTTTCTGCCACTACCACGCGATAAACCGGATGACCCTTGCCGCCGATTCTTCTAAGTCGAATCTTAACCATGAACCGCGAGAGTATACCCAGGGGAAGGCTGGAGGGGGGCACGCAAGCCTTGACTTCCTCCGCGAGGAGCTGTTTTTGCGACGCTCTGCTGAAACGAGAAAACCCACTTCACTCTAGGTTTCCCAGTCACGCTTCAAGCGTTCTACATCTGCAAGGTCTTGATGCCTGCCGCTGGCGAGCTTGGCTTGGATCAGCCACGGTCGGGAGATGCAATCCACGGTGGTATTCCCGAATGGCAATCGGTCTCTCTCTGCCAGGATGCATCACCTCATAATAAAAGTCACGGATATCGAGGATCGCTTGGAGCCGTTCTTCGGGAGACTTTGACTGCCAGTAGCGGATGGCCTCGGAGTGATCTTGCTCGGAGACCTTGCCGGTTCCGCCTATCTCAAATCCTGGGCGCATCTAGAGCTATTCTACGACTTCGTCAAGCCGAAGGCTGGACTCTCCCGTCCGGGGCTCCTACTTTGCCTAAAAGACTTAAGCTTGCTTGTAGACTCGAACGTAGTCCACCAGCATCCGTTGGGGGAAGGTGGTGGTCTCGTCGGGGTATCCGGGCCAGTGTCCGCCAACGGCCACATTCAATATGATAAAGAAGGGTTTGTCGAAGACCCAGGCGTTTGGTTCGACATCCTTTGGCGTCCATTCCTTGTGGACTTTTCCGTCGATCAGCCACTTGATCCTGTTTGGCCCCCACTCAACCCCGAAAACATGGAAGTCTTTTAGGTACGAGCCCCCTTCTGGGAGCTTGTTGTTCGCTGATTTCGCCTGCGCTCCCGAGTAGCCCGGACCGTGTAGGGTTCCGTAGACCGTGCGGGCATCATGGCCAAGGAATTCCAAAATATCGATCTCGCCGCACTTGGGCCATCCAACTTCGCCGATATCTGCGCCAAGCATCCAGAACGCGGGCCATACCCCTTTGCCGCTTGGAAGCTTCAATCGCGCCTCGACTCGGCCGTACTTCTGATCGAATTTGCCCTTGGTCAGCAGCCGCCCCGAGGTGTACTCGCGCTCAGGATCGTTGCCGATCTTCATCTTCTCCTTGCGAGCTTCTATGACAAGGTGGCCCTTGCCGTCCAAAAATGCGTTTTTGTTGCCAGCGGTGTAGCTCTCAAGCTCGGCGTTGCCGAAACCGTGGCCGCCCACGTCGTTGCCCCAAATCTTTGGGTTTGCTTGTGACCCGGACGCTCCCTCGAATTCGTCGGCAAGGGTCAAGGTCCATTTAGGCGGTTGTTGGCTCATAGGCGAGAGGAGAAGAGCGAGGCACGCGGCTGCAACCATGAAGCCCATTCTACGACAGGTAACGTACCTGCATGCATAGAGAAGTGATTTCGACAAACAACGCACCGGGCGCGATTGGGCCGTATAGCCAAGCGGTGAAGGCTGAGGGTAGGTTCATGTTTCTCAGCGGTCAGATTCCTCTTCGGCCCGATGGAGAGCTCGTAAGCGGAGACGTGGCGAAACAGGCGGAACAGAGTCTGCACAACTTAAAGGCGGTGCTCGCAGCGGGTGGGCTAGACATGGCAAACGTGGTGAAGACGACGATTTTCCTGAGTTCGATGGACCATTTTGCCGCCGTCAATGAAGTCTATGGTCGATTCTTCGGCGAAAACCCTCCGGCGAGAGCAACCGTTGCGGTCGCCGGATTACCGAAAAATGTCGATGTCGAGATAGAAGCCGTCGCGGTTTATTGAGGACCCCAGTTGAATGAAGCGCGTCGTCTCGGTGAGCCTCGGCACTTCGTCGCGGGATAAGGCTAATCAAGTTTCGATTCTGGGGGAGCCGTTCTCCCTGGAAAGGATCGGCACGGACGGCGATCTGGAACGTTTCGCGGCGAAGTTTCGCGAGTTGGATGGCAAGGTGGACGCGCTGGGGGTCGGCGGCGCGGACCTCTACGTCGTTGTCGAGGACAAGCGATACACCTTCCAACAAATCAAGCGGCTCATCCAAGGTGCCACGAAGACGCCTGTCGTCGATGGTAGCGGCCTCAAACACACGCTTGAGCGAGAGACCATCCGGTCACTGCAGAGGGATGGCGTTGTTGATTTTCGGCAGGAGTGCGTCCTCCTCGTTTCTGCGGTGGACCGCTTCGGAATGGCGCAAGCCCTGGTTGAAGCGGGCGCGGACGTTCTCTACGGCGACCTCATGTTTGCGCTGGGAATAAAGATCCCGCTGCGCACCTACAGTCAAGTAAAGACCGTCGGCTCGATCATCCTCCCATTGATCACGAGGCTCCCGTTCAAGTGGTTCTATCCGACGGGCGAGAAGCAGCAAGAACGCAAGCCACTTTTCGGTGACGTCTTCGCCGAACGCACCCTGATAGCGGGAGACTGGCACTACATACGTCGCTATGCGCCGGAGAAGATGCCGGGCAAAACGATCCTGACGAATACCGTTCGAAAAGCAGACCTGATGCTTTTGCGTGAGATGGGGGTCCAACGTGTCATCACCACCACCCCAGTCATAGAGGGGGAATCGTTTGGCAACAACGTTATGGAAGGCGTCATTGTGGCCCTGCTGGGCAAGCGACCCGAAGAGCTCCGCGAAGAGGACTACCTCGAGGTGCTCGCGAAGCTCAAGTGGGCACCCAATGTCATCGAACTGACTACCTGAGCGAATCTGGAACTCTCCTTTACCCCTCGCGCGCGGGAAGAGGGGGCCTTTTGCAGAGTGGGAGCTCCGCGTGTAACATCGTTCGATATGCAGTGGCTCAGGCGTTATTGGCCGTATCTCACACTCATCCTCGCACCCTTGCTGGTGCTCTGGCGGGGAGTGTTCTTGGGGCAGGCGATTGGGCCCTTTGATCAGATTCGGCAGATGGCACCTTGGAATGGCCCCAAGCAGGCGCAGCCTTGGGACGTGTTGCAGGCGGACGGCGTGCTTCAGTTCTATCCGTGGCGCGACCTCGTCTTTGAAGCGTGGAGCCAGGGACGGGTGCCGTTTTGGAATCCTTACGAGCTTGCGGGGACGCCTCTACTCGCCAATGCTCAGTCCGGTGCGCTGTATCCGCCGCACATGCTGATGGGCATTTTGCACGTGCCGACCGCAATTGCGATGGTGCTGCTGGCGTGGTTTCACCTGGCCGTTGCTGGACTGGGCACCTATTTCTTGGCCCGACAGCTTGGCGCCAGCAGGCTTGGCGGCTCGGTCTCGGGGCTGAGCTTTTCGCTAAGCGCATTCATGGTGGCCTGGACGGGACTGCCAAGCGTGATCACGACCGTAGCATGGATTCCGTGGTTGCTTGCCTTCCTGATCAGAAGTTTTTGGCAGTCCGCCCCTTCGGGAGCGAGAAGGTTCGAGCCCCTGATCGGCATTGCCCTCGGCGCTGCGCTGCTGATTCTGTCCGGCCACTTGCAGTTCGTTGCCTATGGGTTCATGGCCGCCGCCATCCTTCTTTTGTGGCTGACGATCAATGAGGCACTTCAGCCCCTCCGTCCCTCCTCCCCGATGGGAGAGGACCTTCAAGGCGTGCCGAAAGCGAGAGATGGGTCGTGGAAGGCAAAGGGGTTTTTGGCTGCGCTCAGCCTGTGCGCCGGGGTCCTAATCGCTGCCCCTCATCTCATGCCGGTGCTGGAATACTCCGCTTTTTCCCATCGCCGGAACATGCCGAGTGAGGAGGGCTACCTTGCCTACCAGGCAAGCGCGATCCAGCCTTATGAGATGGTGGGCATCATGCACCCGGTGCTGGTGGGCAGTCCGTCAGAGGCTGTCCAGGGGATTGAGACCCCGCAGCCGCTGTCGTCCTACTGGCCCGGTTACCTCAAGCGCGGAGGCAACTTTGCGGAAGGAGCCCTCGGGCTGGGCCCCGTTATCATTGGCCTGCTTCTGCTCGCGAGACGCCGATTCGATTTTCGCCGCTGGGGTGGCGTAGCCCTCATCGGTCTGCTGTCGTTCTTATTGGCAACCGGCACAGCCGTGGGCCGAATGCTGTACTTCGCCGTGCCCGGATGGTCTTCGACGGGTTCTCCGGGGCGCATTTCGGTGCTCTTTGTTCTAGCTATGTGTGTGCTCGCAGGGGTTGCTGCGACGCAGGACAAAGAAGCCGAACCCCCTGAGAAATGGCGCATGTACGTGCCTATCGCGGGCATGACGATGCTGGCTCTGGTCAGCATCTATGCGCTCATGTTTGCTCTGGGAGATGTGACTCCCCTTCCCCCCCTCAGCGCCGATCTCTTTTCTACAATCCTCACGAACTCGACCGGCAATCCGAAGGCACTCGCAGCCATATCGACTCTCATTGCCGCCCTCTCGATCGCCTATTGGCTGAAACAGCAGCGGAAGGCGGGCTGGATTTTGTTGGTAGCGGTATTTGCCAGCTTCTTTCTCTCGGTTCCACAAGTGCTGAGGTGGTCTTCCTCCTCTGACCTCAAGCTCGACGGTCCCAAGAGTGAGCGGGTCGCGATCCTGAACGACGCCTGGGACATCTGGTTCGCCGCGCCTGCGACGGCCCCTCCAAACACGGCCGCGCTCAGCCGTATCCACGAGTTCGGCGGCTATGACTCGTTGATGCATCGGGAATCGATCAAGTTGTTGAGCGAAGTCAACGGCCAGGATCCAGCACCTCCGGCGAACGGCAACATGATGTTCGTGAAGCCGTCTGCCGACCCCCGACGGCTTGCTGCCGCCGGTGTTTCTGAAGTTTGGTCCCGCTCGCCTTCCGGCCTTGCGAAATCCGCAATCGAAGGACCGGGACGAGCCTACACGCCTGCCGGCAAAGCAGAGATCGTGAGCGAGAACGCCAGCCAGATTACATTGAGGGCCACGGGCCCCGGCTGGCTCGTGCTAAAAGATCGCAACATGCCCGGCTGGACCGTGAAGGTAGATGGCAAGGAAGCGGCCCTGGTAGGCGGCCTCTGGCGAGAGGTGGAGTTGGCAGCCGGAGAGCACGACGTGGAAATGAACTACGTGGCGCCCGGGTATCAGAAAGGACTCGCGGCGGGTGCGGCTGGCTGGTTGCTACTGATAAGTCTCGCAGTTCTTTCAAGAAGGCGGAATCGCGCGAGCTGATTAAGCATCGATATCCATTAGCATCGCCTGCATCAAATCCACACGGAGTACAACGCCAAACAGGCGCTCGTCCTCGACAATTGGCAAGAGTGTCAGTCCGCTGCTCAGCATCCTATGAAATGCGTCGCCGATATCGGTGTCCGGATGCATCACCACGGGGTCCTTCGTGCCGTAGAGCAGAGCCACCTCTCCCGCCATGCTTGTCACGTTGTCTCTCAGAGCCGCCGCTCGGCAAAGGTCACCCTCGGTAACGACTCCCAGCACGGCGCGATGGACGTCGCAGATCACCAGTCCGGGGAACTGGTAGATGTCCATCTTGTCGACTGCGTCGCGAACGGTGCTTTCGGGGCCGAGCGTGGGAATATGAGCGTGAAGCACCTCGCGCAGGGTCATAGACAGAGTGTACTTGTCTGGCTATAATGCCCCTGCATGCAAGTGGATATCGGGATTATCGGCGGCACGGGAGTGGGCGACCGGCTGCTCGCGTTGGGCGGCACCCCTTTCTTCGTTCCCACCGAGGCGGGAATGCTTAGGGGACGGCTGATTGAGCACAAAGGAGTATCCATCCTGTTGATCGGCCGCCACTCCGCGGGTCACAAAGTAGCCCCCCACAACGTGAACTACGCCGCCATGGCGCGGGGCCTGGTGGCAGTCGGCGCTAAGGCCTGTTTAGCTTCTGCGGCGGTTGGGAGCCTTCGGCGACAATGGGGCCCTGGAACGCTCCTCGCCTGCTCCGACTTTCTCGACCTCACGTTTCGGAATTTGACGATGTTTGACCGCAACGTGGTGCACACGGATTTCTCGACGCCCTTTAGCCCGCAAGTGCGAGCGGCCCTTCTTTCGACCGGCACCAACGTGATCGACGGTGGAGTGTACGTGTGTTCGAACGGGCCCCGCTATGAAAGTCCGGCGGAAATCAGCTTCTATGAAAAAATTGGCGGAGACTTAGTCGGGATGACTGCGGCCAGTGAGGCCATCCTCATGCGAGAGGCTGGAATCCACTACGCAACTTTGGCCATCGTGACCAATCTGGCGGCAGGCTTGGAAGACCAACAACTGAGCCATGAAGAAGTCGTGGAAGAAATGAGACGTTCGGGCGAGGCGGCCACGGAGACGCTTTTGGCTGCTGCCGTCAGCTTGACAAAGGACTCGTGAGTCTCTCGCGCCGAACCTTTACCCTCCTGCTGGCGATGACGCCGGGGGTCGGCGGGCGCTCGGTGACGCGGGTGTTAGCTCGAAACGACCTCCTGAGTCGCACCCCGGAAGAGTTTCTGAAGCTGCCGACAGAGTGCCTTCGTTCGGAGTATCGGCTCACAAAAAGGGCGGTAGACGGGCTGATCGAGCGAACTGAGCTAATCACGCGCACAAAGGAGCTTGAAGACCGGTTGGGGACGTTGGGCGTGACGGTGGTCACCGCTGCCGATGTCCATTATCCGGCTCTCCTAGAGGAGATGGATCCTGATCCGCCAGGTGTATTGTTCCTCTACGGCAACACGAAGCTGCTGGAAGCGCAGACATTCTGCATCTTGGCTTCCCGCAACACGCTTCCGAACGATTTAGAGCTGATGGAACAGCTTACGGAGCAAGGAGTGCTTAACAGCGAAGTTCTCGTAACTGGGCACGACCGCCCGGAATACCAACGAACCGCAGTGGTGCCCCTTCGATGGGGGTCGCCACGCATTCTTTGCCTCGATCGCGGAATGTTTAACGTTCTTGGCGAAGATCTTCGCAACGAGGCATTCCGAGCAGCACGTCTGTGGCGTTACGAATTTGATCCGACTACGGACCTGGTGGTGAGCCCGTTCAGGCCAGATTCGGATTTCGCCGGGGTCAACAACCAAGTAAGAGACAGGCTTGTCGGGTCGTTGTCTAGAAGACTCGTCTTTGTTCAAGTTGCGGCCGGGGGCAACATGGAAAAGATCGCCCGTCTGGCGCTCAAGAGCGGACGCAAAGTCCAGGTCTCTGATCGCTCGCTTGGCTACCGGGCGCTGCGAGAACTGGGCGCCGAAGTCCTATGAGACCTCCCAACAGTCTAGTGAAGGCGCTCGACCGAGTACAAGGCGACGGCGCGTAAGAATTCCGAGTTAGGGAACTGTTCCAACTCGTGCAGGCCACGCTCCGAGGCATCCAGCGCAGCTTGGCGGGACGCCTCGAGACCGAAAAGAGCGGGATAAGTGGCCTTGCCACGCTCTCGGTCGGAGCCGGCAGCTTTGCCAAGTTGCTCGGCCGAGGACGTTTCGTTCAACACGTCGTCCGCGATCTGGAAAGCGAGGCCCACGCCAAACCCATACTGCCTCAAGCTTTCGATTTGCGACTGCGTACCCCCTCCCAGCACGGCTCCTATTTCACAGCTCGCGGCAATGAGCGCTGCGGTCTTGCGCTCGTGGATCATTTGCAGGACCTCTGGGGTTACGGGCTTGCCTTCGCAGAGGATGTCGATCGTCTCACCGCCCACCAGCATGCCCGTCGCCCGGGTAAGCAATCCGATCGCTCGCACCGCTCTTTCTGCGGGAGCCGTCGAAAATGCCAGCGCGTCGAAAGCAAGTGCGAACAACGCGTCTCCGGCAAGCACGGCGACCGCTTCACCGAAACGCACGTGGCAGGTCGGCAGCCCACGGCGCAGAGCGTCGTTGTCGAGGGCAGGCAAGTCGTCGTGGATGAGAGAGAAGCAATGGACAAGCTCAACTGCGCATGCGGCATCCAGCGCATCGACGGCAAACCCGCCAACGGCTTCGGCGGATGCCATGACGAGAGCCGGACGAATGCGCTTGCCCGGCGCAAGCGCGGAGTAGCGCATGGCCTGATGCAACAATCCGGGTTCTGAGTAGGTAGAAGGCAGAAGTTCGTCTAACCGCTTATTGACCCTTTCCGCGTAGGTCTTTAGTTGCGATTGAACCGGCACGCTCTCTAGTCTACCGTTGGGTTCGGCTGAGGCTGGTATGATCCCATTTCATGGCCGTGATCCGCCCATTCATGGGTCTCCGTTATAGCGCCGCAGCCGGCCCGATCGATGCTCTCACCGCGCCACCTTACGACGTTCTGTCGCCTGCTCAGCGGGACGAGTATGCGGTCAGAAACCCGCATAACATCGTGCACCTCACGCTTCCCGAGCATCAGGTGGACGACCGCAGCAAGTTCGTCAAGTACGCTCGCAGCGCGGCCCTGCTTGCCGAATGGAGACGCGATGGCTCCTTGGCCGTAGAACCTCATCCGGCCATTTACAGATACACGCAAACCTTCCATTCTGATCGACCCGGGCAAGGCTCTTCACGTACTGCGATCATTGCCCTCATCAAGCTGGAGCCCTACGAAAACGGGGTTGTCCTGCCGCATGAGCAGACTTTTCCCAAGCACAAAGAAGACCGGCTTCGGATTTTAGAAGCCACCAAATCACATCTCGAATGCATTTTTGGGCTCTACGAGGACCCTAACGGCGAAGTGCTTCACGCGATTCAGAGTGCACACGTTGGCCCCAACGTGCGAACCACATCCGACGAGGGCGTTACGCATGTTCTCGAGCCGATTACCGATGAGGCGACGCTTCAGCAACTCGTCGGCCTCATGGAAGACAAAAAAGTCTGGATCGCGGATGGCCACCATCGCTACGAAACGGCGCTCGCATTCCGAGAGGCTTTGGGTCCCCAGAGCGGCCCCGTTGCGGAAGATTACATGATGATGGCGCTCACATCCATGTCCGATCCGGGTCTCGTGCTCCAACCCACCCATCGTGTTTTGCGCCGCATGCCGCTGAACAAGGACGCTGCTCTGGCCAAACTGAGTGAATACTTCGAGGTCCATGAGACGCACAGCACGCGCGTTATGGACATGCTCGAGCATTCAAATGGCCGGGCGATTGGGGCAGTGTTCGAAGGCGGCCTCGGCTACGTGCTGACCCCCAAGGATGATGACCAGACCATTGGCCTAATCCCCGGCAACGAGAGCCATGCGTTAAAAGCCTTGGACGTAAGCATCCTTCACAGGGTGATTTTGGAACGGCTATTGGGTGTCATCGGCTTGGACGATATCACTTACACCCGGGATTACCTCGAAGCGATAAGACTAGCGGATGAAGGTGCCGCCGTCGCGTTTTTGATGACGCCTCCGAGCGTGGACGATATGAAGCAGATTGCACTCAAGGGCGAAAAAATGCCACAGAAGAGCACGTACTACTTCCCTAAGATTTTGAGCGGACTCGTCGTTTGGAGCCTCAACGATTTTTAAGTGTTTTGAATGAAGATTAGGCTTCTTGGCACTGGCGCTGCTGATGGCATCCCCGCACTTTTCGGGGATGATCCAGTCAGTGCCTATGCCCGTGAGCATGGGGGCAAGGACCTACGCTCTCGCACTGCCGCCCTCATCGACGACCATATCAAAATTGACCTTCCCCCGGATACCCACGCGCAGCTTCTGCGCGACGGCCTCGCTCCGAGCGATTGGACTGCATTGATCTTCACTCACAGCGACGACGATCACTGCACGATCTCCGAGATACAGTACGCCATGGTTCCTTTCACTAAGAAAGACCACCTTCCCTTCACTATTTTCTCGAACGACGTCGTTGCTGCGATGATCCAGGAGCGATATCCGAACTGGCCGATGGAGATCGTGGTGACTCACAGCTTCTGCGGGTACGAGCACATGGGCTATCGCATCACCCCCGTCCGAGCGACTCATATAATTGGGGAGGACTGTCACAATTTGCTCTTCCAAAGGGATGGCAGAACGTTGCTGTATGCGACGGATACCGGCATCTGGAGCGAGGAAACGTGGGAGTTTCTCGCCGATTTCAAGATCGACCTTGTCGTGTTGGAGTGTACTGACGGGTTCGATCCGACCGTATATGAGGGACACCTCGACATTCGGGAATGCATCGAAGTTACTGACCGTCTCCGCACATCCGGGATTTTGAAGCCGAGTGGGCGCGTCATTACTACTCATCACAGCGTGCGCGGACTGGCTCGACACTGCGACCTCGAGAAGGCGCTGCTGCCCCACAACATCGAGCCAGGCTACGACGGCCTTGAAGTCGAGGTTTAGCGGGCGTGCATGCCGATCCCGATTGGTCGGGAGGCAACTTTGGCAAATACAAGGGCCTTCCTCTAAAAGAAATTGATGCCCGATTTGCCCAGTGTGTCGCCGATCCCTCGATGCGATCAGTAACGGCTGTCCTGCGCATTGCCAGGGAGCAGATCGAATCGCGCGGGGATCTGGGGAAGCAACCGTACTACGCGGCATTCTTCGCGTTCGTGGCGCTGACGATCTTCGGAGTCTCGTTTTTATTTCCTCCTGAGCTTCGGCAGAAAGCCTGGCTGGTCGCCGGGGGAATGGTCTTCGCGTTCCTTGCCTTTGCTGCCGGATCTCTATCGACGCGACGAGCGCGGAGCATGAACCTTCAGCAGGAACGCGCAATCCGAGAGAAGGCTGGATTGGCCCTGGAGCAGCTACTCCTGCACGAATTTCCCGTGAAAACCCTAACTCGGGAGCAACGGGAGACGCTAGACGCAATCAAAAAACAACGGGGGGCGCGCAACGAGTTTGCACGTCTCACATGAGCCCATTGTCCTCACAAAAGTGAAAATTAATGCGCCTCGCTGAATGGCCCCTTGTGCTTTGCGATGAATAAGCCTAGAATGCAGAATGTCTCCTCAATGAGGCGACTGCAATGGAGGTTAGTCGCATATGCGTTCTCGTTTTTTTGTTAGCTTATCTGCTTCTTCAATCGCTTTAGGACTTGTTCTCGTTAGCTGCGCCGGATCAGGAGACCCCGCTCCCGCCAGCCCAGACCCCACTCCGCTCCAGGATCGAAGCCGAAAGTGCGGCACGGCCGATCTTCCCGCAGCCCAACTAGGCGCAGTCGAAGCGCGCGTGTCGATGTTCTCCCCAACACGGGCTCCGGTCAGCGTTCCCGTCTGGTTCCACGTAGTCAACAAGGGCACCGGAGTCGCCAACGGCGATGTAACAACCGCGCAAATCACGAACCAGCTAAACGTGCTCAATCAGGCATATGGTGGTGGAACGGGAGGGGCCAACACCAACTTCCAATTCACCTTGGCGGGAACGACCCGGACGACCAACCTTGATTGGTTCAACGCAGGGCAAGGCTCAACGGCCGAGCGTCAGATGAAAAGTGCGCTGCGACAGGGAGGCAAAGAGACCCTCAACTTTTACGTGAACAATGCGGGCGGAGGCAACCTCCTTGGTTGGGCAACATTCCCTTCAAGCTATAACAGCAATCAGTCCTATGATGGCGTCGTCTGCCTCTTCGGCTCACTTCCCGGAGGCGGCGCTGCTCCCTACAACCTGGGCGACACCGGAACCCATGAGGTTGGGCACTGGCTAGGCCTGTATCACACGTTTCAGGGTGGCTGTACGACTAGCAACGATGGAGTCAGCGATACGCCAGCGGAAAGGAGTCCAGCTTACGGGTGCCCCGGTACGCGCAATACGTGCACCGGGAAGAAGTTCCCTGGCAACGATCCCACGGAGAACTTCATGGACTACACCGACGATGCGTGCATGTGGGCTTTCACTCCGGGACAGACATCTCGCATGGGCTCCATGTGGAGCGCCTACCGCGGCTAGGCAGAAACCTCCGAACTCCTCCCCCATCGCGGGGGAGGGAGTTCGGCCACGATCTAAAAGCTTTTCCCCGCCCCCTTAACTCTCTTAGGCCTCGATCTCCGCGAGAACCGGTTCAAGTTCTTCGTTTGGGCCGATCGCCTCGCGGATTTGCTTGGCGAGTTGCATAGCCTGCTCTCGATGACCAGCCCGCTTTGCGGCAAGTGCCAGATTGATGTGAATCGAGAGAGACTGCGGATTCTGCGAGGCCGCGAATTGCATGAACTGGAAGGCATCTTCCGAACGGTTCTGCCCCGTTAGCGCGGCCACGTACTCTCCGTAACCGGGTTCGCAGCCCGGATAGAGCTCGAGCAGTCTCTGGGCCGCTTCTTCAGCTTCTGGGAATTGTTCGAGCTGATTGTAGGCGGAGCTGAGCAGCGCCCACATCTTCCAGTAATCGGCCAACCAGTTCCGCATCGGCTTGAGCTGACTCACGGCTCCCTGGAAGTCGCCTGCCTCCATCTTTTCGCGAGCGGCTTCAACGGATTCGGCCCGCTTCGGCTGCTCTAATTCAATGAGCCGGGCAAGGGCCTGGGCTCGAACATTTGGATCCGGATTGCTGTTCAGCACATCCTTCAGCACGCGCGGCACTTCGAACTCGCGGCCTGCAGTTTCAAGCGTCTGCGCGTATTCGAGGAGCACTTGAACTTCGTTGGGTGCCACGTCGAGAACGTCTTCGTAGAAGTCCATCGCTCGATCGAGCTCTTCTTTTTGGACGAGGTACGGCGCGTAATATCGCTTGATCACCGCATTGTCTTCGACACTTTCCAGCGCCGCTTCAAAAGCCTTTTCGCCCTCTTCGGTTTGGCCGCTCTGAATAAGCGACATGCCGTATTTGGCATAGGCCACGCCGTTCTGAGGGTTCTCCTCGACCAGTCCCTTCCAAAGGCGCGGAATTTCATGCTCGCGCCCGGTCTGCTGGAGAACGTTGGCAAGGTAGTCGGCTGAGGGCTTGTCGTCCCCTTCCCGCTCGAGAGCCTTTCGGAAGTTTCGCTCCGCATTCACGGGCATACCGAGTTGAAGCTGAACGACGCCGAGTCGGGCAAGAATCCCCGGATCCTCTGGATTGATTTGGACGGCTTTCTCAAAAAAGTCGGACGCTGTATTGAGTGAACCTACCGATTGGTGCAGTTCCCCAAGCGCGAACCAGGCGCCCCACTCACCAGGAGTCATCTCCGATGCCTTCTTGAGCGCCGCGTCGATCATTTCAAACGAACCTATGCGGAACTGCGCACAGGCTCTCGCCAGTTGCACGAGCACCTGATACGGGCCATCGAATTCCTTGTCCAGCTCCATCGAGTGGAGAAGGGTGTCGAAGTTGTCCTGCGGATCGAAAACCGTCGCGACGGACCCGTTCGCCTGCTGGATATAGGCAAGACCGTCGAAACCGTTCAGGAATTCCAGGAAGGATTCGGCGTTGTCGGTGCCAAATTCCATGGTCTCCCCGGCAAGGGCCTCGGGAAGGGGAATTTCGGCTTGAGCGGCAAGAAGCTTGACCAGTCGATGCAGGACCGTGAAAATCTCTTCTTTGGTGAACTTCCAGTCCTCTCGGTGCTTGGGCTCTTCGCTCTGCGCTGTATGGAAGCGAACCGTCAAGTCGAAACTGTCGCCATCCTGTTTCAGCATGCCGTCCATGACCAACGCGACTTCGGCCTGCTCGAACAGATCTTTGATCTGCTCGTAGGGCAGAAGATCGTCCGCGATGTTTACGAAAGCAGTGCGGACGGTCCCATCTTCTTCCTGAATCTGAGTCAAGAAGCTGACCGCATTGATTTCAGCTTCGGCTTGAACGCGAAGCTGTTCTGCGGCAAATGCGGCAAATTGGCGACCATAGGCGGGCTTGGTCCCTTCGGCTGAATTGAAGGGTAGGGCAGCGACTTTCATTGCCGCGAAGTGTACCGGGGCGGTCCCTTTACTGGCGGATGCGATCCATTTCGGCGTGGACTTCGGCTATGGCCGCCGGGTCGACTTTTTGCAGTCGGTCGTAAGTCAGCAACCCATTCGTTTCCTGCTCGACATCCGTCAACTGGGTGTAGCAAAAGCCCACAACAAACGGAAGCTGAGCGATGGCTTCCATGATGTCTCGGTATTGCGCCAGCAACTCTACAGAGCCGGAAGTGCTCCCGTAAAACTGGTAGAGAGGGTCAAGATCCTCTTTGGAGGTGTTCTGCGGCACCGAAAGAAAGCCGCCGACCTCGCTGAGAATGACCGGCTGACCGCGGTATCTGGCACCCGTAGCGAAATACGTTTTAGGGGTGGTTCCCCAGCCGCGAGCGAGCATGGGACCTCCTCCCAGCGTCTCCTTATAGCGCTCGAGGATTTCTGCTCCCGTCGGAGTGTAATCGTGCACGGCAAAAACGTCCGTGACATCGGTGTGCTCCCAGCCATCGTTGTCCACCACCGGACGGGTGGAATCGATCCTCCTTGTAAGGGTCACCAACCTCTCGACAAAGGAATATTGGCCAGGATGCTCTTCGCCCAGCGAAGGAACGCCCCAGCTTTCGTTGAGGGGAACCCACGTGATGATGCAAGGATGGCTCACATCGCGGCGGACGGCTCGTTCCCACTCGCTGAGGAACAGCTCTTCAGCGTGCGGGGACCACGCCCGAGCGTTCGCCATCTCGCCCCACACGAGGAGACCGAGCTTATCGCACCAATAGAGCCAGCGAGGATCCTCAACCTTTTGGTGCTTGCGAGCGCCATTGAAGCCAAATTTCTTGCACCATTCGACGTCAGCCCGAAGAGCTTCATCTGAGGGAGCGGTCATGCCGGAATCTGGCCAATATCCCTGGTCCAAAATGAGCTTTTGATAGACCGGTTGACCATTGAGGAAGATTTGACCATTTCTTGCCTCGACTGAGCGCATGCCCGCGTAGGTCATCAGGCTATCGATAGCCACGTCATCTTGAGTTAATTCAACCTGGATGTCATAGAGGTGCGGTGCTTCGGGACTCCAGCGCTGACTGTGAGGGACGGCGATGCGCAACTCGGCCGAAGCGTTCTTGGTTCTCTGGCGGACGGATGCGACTTCTTGGCCCTCTTTAGTGATCGAAATCCTAACCGAAGTTTCAAGGGCGGGGGCGTGTAGCAGCACACGGATGTTCAAGGCATCATCTTGGGGTTCGTCGCCAAGCATGCTGTCGATCAGGACATCTTGAATTCGCACGCTCGGCACAGGTTCCAGCCAAACGGTTTGCCAAATTCCCGTCGTGCAGAAGTAATCGCATCCTCGCGAGATGGCAAAACTAGCCTGCTTACCCCTGGGCTGAGAAGGATCCTGAGAGTCTTCGACTCGCAGCGTAAGACGGTTTTCTCCCGCATTGACAAAGGGCTTGATATCGAACGAAAACGGCACGTGCCCGCCTTCGTTGTGTCCAATCTCCTGCCCGTTGACCCAAATGACGCAGCGGTAGTCCACGGCTCCGAAGTGGAGGAGCAGGTCTTGATCTTCACCGAGCCACTCAGCCGGAAC
>JBBQWO010000036.1:0-30002 GCA_038210535.1 Fimbriimonadales bacterium
TCACGATTCTGGAGAGAAAGGAATCGATAGAGGGATTGCGAGTCGCGATCGTCGGCGACGTTGAGCACTCGCGCGTTGCCAGATCGAACGCTTGGCTACTGAGCAAACTTGGTGCCGAGGTGAGGTTTGTCGGCCCGAGAACCCTGATCCCGCAACACACCGCAATGCTTCCCGGAAAAGTCTATTACGACCTGGCGGCAGGTATTGATAATGCAGACGTCATCATCACGCTCAGGCTTCAACGAGAGCGAATGGAGGAGGGCCTGCTCAGCTCGATGGGAGAGTATGCGGCGATGTACCAGATCAATCGCGAGAACCTTACCTATGCGAAGCCAGATTGTCTCGTGATGCACCCCGGCCCGATCAACCGTGGTGTAGAGCTTGACGATGAAGCCGCGGACGGGCCCAACTCAACGATTCGAGCCCAGATTGAAAATGGCATCTTCGTCCGAATGGCGAGCCTCTATTGGTCGTTCACCGATGGCGACACGCGGCCGCTGAGAACCGACCCCGAAGCCGAAGAGCCGAAAGCCCGCAGAGCAAAGAAGTAAGCAGATGAGAACACTCCTGAAGAACGGCCGCATTCTCGATCCTTCCCAAGAGCTGGACATCATCGGCAACTTGCTCATCGAAGACGATCAGATCATCGAGGTTGGCGAAGATATCAATATCGACAACGTCGATGAAACATACGATTGCACCGGCCTCTGGATCTGTCCGGGGTTGGTTGATCCGCATGTACACCTCCGCGAGCCGGGCGGAGTCCACAAGGAAACAATCGTAACGGGCACCCAGGCAGCCGCTGCAGGCGGGTACACGACGATCTGCTGTATGCCCAACACCGATCCTCCGTTGGACAACCCGGCCCTTATCGATTTCATCCTCGATCGAGCGGCCTCTCCGGAGGCAGGCGGAGTTTTCGTCGCTCCTGTGGGAGCGCTCACAAGGGGATTGAGAGGCAAAGAACTGGCAGACCTCGCCTCAATGAAGAAAGCTGGAATCGTGGCGGCAAGCGACGAACAGTTTCCGATCCAGAACAGTTTAGTGATGACGCAAGCGATGGAAGTCTGCGTCCAACTCGACCTTCCGATCATGGTTCATTGCGAGGATACGACGCTCACCGAAGGGGGCAGCATGAACGAGGGTTCGGTCAGCGCCATGCTGGGACTTCAAGGAATACCCCGAGCCGCAGAAGAGATTGCCGTAATGCGAAACTGCCTGCTCTCACTTCACACCGGATGCCAACTACACGTCATGCGAGTGAGTACCTGGGGGGCGGCAGAGATGATCCGACAAGCGAAGTTCCTTGGCGCCCCTGTCACCTGCGAAATATGCCCCATGCATTTCACCTTCACGGACGAGAATGTAGGCGAGTTCGATACACGTTTCAAAATTCAGCCCCCTTTGAGGACCAGCGTGGACATCGATCTCCTCCATCAAGCGCTTAATGACGGCACGATCGATTGCATTGCGAGCGACCACTCGCCGCACGCGGCCCATGAAGTCGACGTTCCCTTTGAAGATGCCCCGTTCGGCTCCGCGCAACTAGAAACAGCGGCCGCTGTGACCCTCACCTACTTAACCCACAAAGGCATACTCTCGCCATTGGAAACAGTGAGGAAGCTGAGCACCAAACCTGCACAAATCCTTCGCTTAGACGCCGGAACTTTGAGGCCGGGGGATACTCCTGTTGCACAAGTTTGTGTGATCGACCCGGACATTGAATGGACCTTCGACCGAAACAAAACGTTTAGCAAGAGCAAGAACACTCCCTACCACGGAATGCAGTTCAGAGGCAAACCGGTGCTAACCTTCTCCGGAAGCGAGATTTACCGCGATGCACTCTTCAGCGACACACGCTATTCGATCAATTAGAACGTTGGGCTTGTGCGTTCTTGGCGCAGCAGCCTTATGCGTGGGCTGTTCGTCGGGAAAGTTGTTGGATCCCAACGATCCCCGTGAGCGCGAAGTTGCACCCGAGATGCTGAGCGCGAACCTTCACTCGATCAGCGATTCTCTGATCGATCGCCGGTTGCGCAAGGAAATTAACAACGCCCAGTATCGAGAGCTGATCGCCCAGGCCGCAGGCGAACTAGTGAAAGAGCTCCGCCTGAGCTCGGTCGATCCTTCCGAGGCGTGGCAGTACGGCGAAATCCTACGAACTGCGCGCCAATGGCAGGGTGCCGAGGAACTGCTGACGATTGCCGTCGAGCATGCCGCCAAAGTCAAGAACGACGACCGGTGGGTGAATGACACCCTCAGGCTTGCGCAGGCGCAGGCCCATCTCGATAAAGCCGAACTCGCGATCAAAACCGCCAACAAGGTGATGACGGCCGAGCCAACAGCTTCCGCCCCGATTCTTCTCGCGGTGCTGTACGAAATCCTGCCTGCCGCGCGAGGTAGGGGACAGGATGCCGCGTTAGCAGAACTGCTTCATTCCGCAATACAAAAGCATCTTCGAACCTCGGTGGATAGCGCCACCGTCCCCGGCAGAGACTTTATGGCGGCCAGGAGCCATCACGTGTCCGCCGCATACATGAATTTAGCCGACCTCTACAAAGCAGTGGGCGAGAAGCAGAAGGCTGATGACGCGGTGAATAAAGCCAAATGGGCGGCGACGGACTTCCCCAGCTTCCTCAAGGCAGAGTTGGCCAAAGACCCTCTAATCTAGAACTCAGCGCCTCTAACGGTAGGCCGACCACGTTCGAAATGCTTCCGTCCAGGTTGTGCACGAAGCCGGCGGCACCACCCTGGATGGCATAGGCACCCGCCTTGTCCATCGGCTCTCCGGTCGCAACGTAGGCTTCTACCTCAGTACGTGAAAGGACCCGAAAGTCGACGTTTGACACTTCGCTGAAACAGAGATCGCCGGTGGGCCACACAAGTGCAACGCCGGTGATGACCTGGTGCGTTTTGCCCGAAAGCCGCTCGAGCATTTCGACGGCCTGTTCAGGGGTCGCGGGTTTACTCAACTGGTTGACTCCCCGGTCAGACTCAAGTGCGACGACGGTATCCCCGCCAATCACCAGAGAATCCGGTCTCAATTCGGCTACCGCCTTGGCCTTCGCAAGCGCAAGGTCCTTCGCGGTTTGAACGGGATCATAACTGGTTAGAGCCTCCTCGTCTACGTTTGAAACCACGACCTCGAACTCGCGAAACAGCGTAAGCAAAAGCTCTTTCCTTCTCGGAGAGCCACTTGCGAGAACCACGGAATAGGGGACAGTCATGAGCTTAGAGAATATCCTGGCGATCGCGCACGGTTTCTAATGCCACCCAGATACGTAGACGACACTAAAAATGTTCACACCAGTGGAAAAATACTCCAGAAATAAGCAAATAAAACGGAAGACCCGTGATAGGATGATTCCATGGCCAAGCGCGGCTTCACACTCATTGAACTTCTCGTCGTCATCGCAATCATTGCGATTCTTGCCGCCATCCTCTTTCCCGTATTTGCCCAAGCGAAGGATTCTGCCAAACAGATCGCCTGCATGAGCAACATGCGCCAACTCGGAATTGCAGCGAAGATGTACCAGAGTGACAGCGATGACTACTGGTTCCCGCTCATGCGGTACGAGCCCCGTCCAGGATTCTCCGATGCGCAAATGTGGATCGGCTACGACAACAACAACGCCACCGTGAGTTCATCCCTCCCTGGCAACCAGTCCCTCCCGGCCACTAATCCCGTCCGGCCCGGCAGTATCGACCCTTATCTGAAGAGCGAGGGAATCAAGCGTTGCCCCAAGCAGCCGCAGAATTGGCAACTCGCCATCGGCCATAACGGCTTTCAGGACGGCTTCGCCTCTCCGTACTACACCACGAACCCCAAAGCCGAGCACAACGAATACGGTCCCGGATCCAAAAAGGGAGTTGATCCCGCTTGCGACCCGTCCTGGCCGGTTTGTTTTGTTAATGGGATTCAGGTCTTCTCCGGCGTAAACGGCTCAGAGATTGAGGAAGATGCTAACACGATTATGGCCTGGGAGCATGGTTCCTATGCCCCGATGTGCAACTTCCTGATGCCCTATGACTGGCAAGAAAGCCCTCCTGATCAGGACGGTCTGAGGAAGCACTTTAACTTCCTTCATCGAGACGGAACCAACACCGTCTGGACAGACGGCCATGCACGACGCCTTACATACGGGCAGCTCAAGCGCCCGATGTTCTCGGTTCGTAAAGACATCTACCTGCCCTGATCCGCGTGGCTTTAAGGTTGGTCTCCGCGTCCGTTCTTGCCTTTGAATCGTCGCTCTTCAAAGGCAAGCAAATACTCGATCTCGTCGGTGCTTGGCACTTCGCGACGTACGATCTCCAGAGCGTTGGTTAGCCCCAACTGAGACTTGAACAAGAGCTTACAAGCCTTGTGCAGCGCCAGCCGGGTCTGGGGAGTCACGCCTTGACGGCGGAGCCCGATCGCGTTGATGTCGTGCACCTCCTGCCCTTCGCCTTCAACCAGCATAAAGGGCGGCACGTCCCGCGTGACCTTCGTAAATCCGCCGATCATTGAAACGCGCCCGACCCTCACATACTGGTGAATGCCGACGATGCCGCCAATCGTCACCAGATCCTCAATCGTCACGTGTCCGCCAATCGCGCAACTGTTGGCAATCGTCACCGTGCTCCCCACCCGGCAATTGTGCCCCAGGTGTGAGTAAGCCATCAGGAAGTTGTCATCGCCAACGACGGTCGAATTCCCAACTCCCGTCGCGCGGTGGATCGTGACGTATTCGCGGATGAGGTTGTTGTTGCCGATCCGCAGGAACGTCTCTTCAAATGCGAACTTGCGATCCTGGGGGTCGGCACCCAAGACGACGCCATGGCCGACGTAATTATCGACCCCCAGCGTGGTTCCGCCTTTGATAACTGCGTGCGATTCGAGCTTCGTGCGAGCGCCGATTACGACGCCCGGTTCCACGACGCAAAAGGGGCCGATCTCGACGCCTTGGTCCAACTCCGCGCTCGCGTCGACGTACGCCAGGGGGTGGATAGTAGCCACTACTCTTCCTTCTCGACGAGTTTGAAGACCATCTCCATAGATGCGGCAACTTCACCGTCGACCGTCGCGGTTCCTTTGATTTTGCCGATCCCGCCGCGAACCCATAGCAGCTCGATATCCAGCATCATCTGATCGCCGGGAACCACCGGACGTTTAAACTTCACGTTATCAATCGCGCCGATCAAAGGGATCCGCCCCGTGTATTTGGGGTCCGTCAGGATGAGCGCCGCGCCGGCCTGCGCCATCGCTTCCAGAATCAGGACTCCAGGCATGATTGGCTTTCCCGGATAATGCCCCTGGAAGAACGGCTCGTTGATCGTCACGTTCTTCAGGCCGCGGCAACTCGTGCGATTCTCACCAATATGCACGATGCGATCCACCAGAAGCATAGGATAACGGTGGGGGAGCGTCTGTAAAATTTGATCGATTGTCATGTGCTGCAAATTGCCCCGAGGCGCGTTCCGGAGGTTACCTGCGAACGAATCTCTCGCCCTCCCAGTGGTTGCAGAAAAAGCCGGTGCAGTGTTTCATAAAAACTGAAGCATCTCGGAACCCCCTCCTGACCTCCCAACCCTGCGCACAAGGGAAGGAACGTAATCAGGAGGCAATACGCTACGGGAAAATTCCGCGCCGGATCGTCGCGTCCGCTACGCGCTTCACGCCGATGATCAAGGCCGCAGTTCGCATATCCGTCTTGTGCAGCCGCATCGTCGCGTCGACCGCCGCATAGGAGTGGCGCATGATCTTGGTGAGCTTGCGATTCACTTCGTCCTCTTCCCAGAAGAAGTTTTGCAGGTCCTGCACCCACTCGAAATAGCTCACGACCACGCCGCCTGCATTCGCCAAGATGTCGGGCACGATCAAAGTGCCTTTGTCGGAGAGAATGTGATCCGCCTCCATGGTTGTCGGGCCGTTCGCGCCCTCAACGATGAGTTTCGCCTTGATTCGGTCAGCGTTTTCGGCGGTAATTTGAGCGGAAATCGCGGCCGGAATCAGGACGTCGCAGTCCAGTTCCAACAGCTCCGTATTCGAAACTTGCTGCGCGTCCTTGTACTCGCGGATGCCGCCTTCGCGACCGGAGTAGCGAGTAATCAGATCCTTGATCGGCAGGCCGTCGGGGTTGTAGATGCCGCCATGAGCATCGCTGATGCCGACGATCTTCGCGCCGGCTTCTTCCGCAACTTTCGCAGCAATCGAGCCGACGTTTCCAAAACCCTGTATCACGACTCGGACATCGGTTAGGTCCATGCCGATGGACTTCGCCGCCTCTTCCATCAAGACCACGACCCCTCGCCCCGTGGCCTCGACCCGGCCTTCAGAACCGCCCAACTCCACCGGCTTTCCAGTGACGACCCCAGGCATCGTATAGCCTGCATTCATCGACATGGTGTCCATGATCCACGCCATCACCTGAGCGTTTGTGCCGATATCCGGGGCCGGGATATCCGATCGCTCCCCGACCATGCTGTTGATTTCCGTGATGTACCGTCGCGTCAGCTTCTCGAGCTCGCGCCGAGAATATTGCTTGGTGTCGACTTTCACACCCCCTTTTGCGCCGCCGTAGGGGATGTTCGCGACTGCGCATTTCCATGTCATCCACATCGCCAAGGCCGAAGTCTCATGGAGATCGACGTCCGGGTGGTAGCGGATTCCGCCCTTGGTGGGTCCGCGAGCAGCGTTGTGCTGCACCCGATAGCCCTCAAAAACCTGAACCTCGCCACTGTCTAGGACCACGGGAAAGTGGACGATGAGTTGGCGAATGGGTTGGGAAAGGACCGCATGCAGTCCGGAATCGAGATCGAGATACTGAGCCGCAACAGCAAGCTGCTGCTGGGCCATGTGGAAGGTATCAATGTGCTGGCTCATAAAAGGGCACCCAAAAAATCCGTCGCTACCGCTGCGGCGGATCCACGATTCGCTTCAGAAGCGCGTAGAGAAGCACCGCGATAACGCCATTGTGGACCGCTTAGCTATTGTAGCCAACCGAGCACCAGCGACACTCCATCTGATATGAAAGAAGGCATCCCGCCGCCCGCTAGCGCTGCGGCGGATCGACGATTCGCTTTAAGAGCGCGTAAACGGGCATGGCGATGACGCCGTTGTAAACCGCCGAACCTACGGTCGCCAACAGAAACACGCCGATTTCCTGCGGAGGAGCGATGAACATGAGGAGGAGCTGCGCGACGATCGTGGAGACAAAGGCCGTCGCGAGCGCCACTAACACGTTTGCTTCCAGTTCAAAACTATTGAACCAACCCGTCAAGAATCCCGCCAGAGTTCGCGAGATCGCATAGGCGGCGAGATTCGCGCCCGCGAGGCACCCGTGGATCAGACCCGCAAAAAAGCCGACCAGCGACGCCGCGTAGCGGGCGGACAGCAGGCCGAGACAAGCGACGCTGACAATCAGAAAATCCGGCACCGCATTGAAGATGGCCATCTTGGGCGCCAGCGTTTGTTGGCATCCGCCCGCCATCCAAAGGCAGATGATTGCTACAAACGGGTAGCGACTCATCCTCATTTGAGCACGTGCACCTCTCGCACGTCTCCCACCGACACCGCCGGATCGACCATCGCCCGCCGAGTTCCAAGCTCTTGAGAATCCTCGACGAGAATCACTTTCCCAATGATGATTCCCCTCGGAATCTTCTCCGAAAAGCCGGACGTTACGATCGTGTCGCCCACTTCGACGGGGGCTCGGGGATCCTGAAAGTTTACGGCCAAGGTGCGCAACAGCCCCGCCGGAGGGGGCTTGCGCGAGAGATCGACAGCACCAATGGTCAGCCCCGGATTGGTGAGCAGCAAGACTTGAGAGCGCTTCGGCTCCACTGCCTGTATCGTGCCAAGCAGCCCTTCGGGTGCCACTACGGGACACCCCACGCTGACGCCATCCTGAGAGCCCACATTGATCGTCACGAGGTTTTCATAGCCGAAGAACCCAACGATGCTCGCAGGCACCCGCGTTTTTCCGGGCAGGGGCCCGAACCCCTGTAGTTTGCGAAGGGTGTCGATCTCTCGGTGGAGCGCTTCGACTTGCTCGGAATAAGTGCTGGCGGCAACGACCTGGGCTTTTAACCGTCGATTCTCATCGACGAGACCGGACCCGGAAAATACGCCGATGCTCCAATCGGAGCTACCTTCCGTCATCGCGCGCAAGGGAGAAGAGACCGGCTGAATCGCCGAGCGAACGAGAGACGTGAATGGATCGGCCGTACCGCGGCTGCGGGCCGCATTTTGGATGCGTCCGAGCAAAAATCCTGCCACGCAAAGCGCAACAAGGAGCACGACGTCGAGACCGCTTTTCTTTCGCTTCAGTTTCTCGAGGTTTTCTCCAGCATCTTGCGGATCAGGGGGTTCTCGTGCATGCTCTCCACCACGATTCCGGTACCGATCGCAACACAGGACAGGGGGTCGTTGGCGATATGCACGGGCATCATGGTCTCTCTGGAGATCAGCTTGTCGATGCCGCGCAACAATGCGCCTCCGCCCGCGATGACGATTCCGTGATCCATCGCATCCGACGCAAGCTCGGGGGGCGTGGCCTCCAACGTGAGCTTAACCGCCTCGACGATCGCGTGCAAAGGCTCGGCAATCGCTAGTCGAACTTCGTCGCTGGAAATGACGGCGCTGCGAGGGAGCCCCGTCACCAGGTCACGCCCTTTGATCGTCAGTTGCAGTTCACGTTCAAGGGGGTAGGCGCTTCCAATTTCAATTTTCGTCTGCTCCGCCGTGCGATCGCCAATGTACAGATTGTAGGCGCGCCGAACGTACGACGTGATCGCCTCGTCCAGTTCGTCGCCGGCGATTCTAATCGAGCGCGAGTGAACAATGCCTCCGAGGGAGATAACCGCAACCTCAGTCGTTCCACCCCCGATGTCGACGATCATCGAGCCGCTAGGCTCATCCACCGGCAGACCCGCTCCGAAAGCGGCCGCCATGGGCTCCTCGATCACATAGGCATGAGTCGCCCCCGCGCTTCGGGTCGCCTCGATCACTGCGCGTCTTTCGACTTCGGTGACGCCGCTTGGAATACCCACCACCACCGTCCGACGCAACAAAAATTTGTTGGAGACCTTGCTAATGAAGTACTCCAGCATCTTCTGCGTCTGCTCGAAGTCGGCAATCACCCCATCCTTCAGAGGCCGGATCGCGACGATATGAGCAGGCGTGCGCCCAATCATACGCTTGGCTTCCTCGCCCACGGCCATTACTTCGCCGTTATCCTTGTTGATCGCGACCACGCTGGGCTCGCGGAGCAAGACGCCCCGTCCGCCAACATGCACCAACGTGTTAGCGGTGCCTAAGTCGATACCGATGTCGCGCGTGAACTTCCGGCTCATGGTTGCGAGGAATCCATGCCTGGGGCTATTCCTCATCAGGCACCGGATCCCCGCTGCTTAGCCGCTTTGCAAGCGTTTCTTGCGAGATCGCCGAAAGCACGATGGTCGGGCTGGTCGTAAAGATCACACATTTAGTCCGCCGTCCCTGGGTCGCATCAATCAAATTCCCTTCCTTCCGCATCGACTGAATCAATCTCCGCATCGGAGCAGACTCACTGCTGACAAGGGCCACGATCTTCTCGGTGAGCACATAGTTATAGAATCCCACGTTCAGGACGGCAGGTGCAGGCATTGATCAGACGATTCCGTTGGGGTGAGCAGAGTCTACCGAACCTGTTGATGCAGAACTCACTTCCCGGACAGCAACCTCTTAACGGCTTTGAACTTCGGGGTGTTCGTGTTCGTGATGTCGTCAGTCAAGCCCCACATTCCAAAGCGGCTCACTGAACTTGAAAGCGTGAAGTACACGAACAAATCGCCCCCGAGATCGAACCAATTATTCTTGAGATCCCGATACACCAGTTCTTCCATGCGCGGGTCGCGCATCGCCCGAATTCGGTTCGCAATGTTTTGCGGACTTCCCCCGCCAGAATCGGGCCCGCCTTCATAACACATCGCGAGCACCCCGTACTGCCGAGCAACCGCAATCATCTCCCGGCGCATCTTGACCGATTCATCGGATGACTCGCGCATGGCGGCGATGAGTTGGTCCACGTTGGCCGTCGCTCCCGCTTTCTCTGTATTGAAATAAGGTGCCATCGCGACCGCATGGAGCAGACTCTTAGGCTCGCCATAGCTTGCCATAACCCATGCAAGCATGTCTCCATACTCCGCGGGCTGGATCGCCCACCAGCTCATCACGGGCAGCGCACGTTTGCCTAGCTCAGCCGTAAATGCCTTGCCGATCTCCACCGTCTTCGCCGCATGCCGACGCCTGCGCCACACGTTCTTGTCGGTGTTGCCATCATTATTCAGATTGCTCTTGCCGGCCTTAACCTCAGCCTCCGCAGCCATCTGGTTATAGGTCGCCTGCAAAAACCCCCAGTTCCAGACCTCGTTGCTGTACTCGACGTAAACGTTCGTCTTGGCCGGAATGTTGGCTCGAAGGTATTTGGCCAGCGCCTTCACGTAGGCATCGGAAGCCGGCGCAGGCACGTTGATCCACATATCCTTACCGGTCACTCGCGCGAGTTCAGCAACGTGTTCCCAGGCAACCCCCCGCTTAAACTTGTCGGTGCTCGTCTGAGTTGCGTCCGAAGGGAGCCTTCGCTGGTTCCACTCGATGGTGTTCTTTGGATCGCCGTAGAAAACGTTATTGCCGTTCGTATCCAGCCAGTCCATCAGACGGAGGACCGGAAAGGGCTTTAGCGCGTCGAGGAATGGCTGGTGGAACGTCTGTGCGTTCTCCAGCCCATAGCCAGGTCTGAGGATACGGAGGTTTTTGATTCCCCCGCCCGTGCTGCCGAAATCCAGGACCATCAAAGCCTTGCCCTTCGCAAGCGTCAGTTGTCCTTCGGTCGTGTTTGTTTTTGGCTCATATCTCAAGGGGCCGATCTTGAGGTCGTTCACCACTTCCGGCGCAGGTTTTACGTCCGACTTCCCTGTAAAGCTCATCTTGTAAGTGCCGCTGACATCAATCTGATAACCATCAGGATCGTCCATTGGAGGAGCCCACGCCATGGTCGGCCGCATATCGAAGACCACCACGCGAGCATCCTCCATGGGCCAGCCTGCGGCATCGGATTTTGCCAGCGATCCATCCTCCTTCATCCATGGACGGCTCGTCTTCATAACGTCCACAAACTCGAGGCCCCTGCCCCCGATGCCCTCAAGGCCAATACCGATTTTGGGTTCCTGAGCAGCCACGAGCAGGGCTGCAACTGCAAAAAAGTTAATCATAGTGTCTTGCGAGATCCCAAAGATGGGCGAAGCAAACCATTCTTGCCTGCTCCTTCACCGACGTGGCTCGGTTCATTCGATTGTACGACTAATCTTTCACGATCCGAACGACAACCCCTTCGGCCTTGTACGTCACCGATTCCCCCCTTACTTTGACGCCTACCCAACCGTCGCGATAGGGGAATCTCGCAGTGATTTCGCTCAAACCGCCTGCTTGCGGACGGACCGTGATGTCGCTCTTGCCCAACTCCGTCGGACGCGCACCCACGAGGGAGCAATAGAAGTGATAGATCGGGTGCGCCCCCCAGGCATGGCAGTCGGACCGCGTCGGCTCGGGGTGTTCGATCACCGTCTTTAAGCCATTCTTCACCATTCCGCGCCAAAGATCGAGGCCCTTCACAATGAGATCCGTGCGTCCGATCGAGCGGTACGCCTCGAACACGTAGTGCGAGAAGTAGACGGTGGCGCGGTGCAGATCCTTATCTGTCACGAGCGCGTGCGCGACCCGGTCCAGGCGTTCCTTCGGGAGAGCGTTCGTAAGGATCGACAGCGCCTGCGCATGCTCGCTAAAGCTCGTACGCGCCACGTCGTCGGCAAACGCGCCCCGCTTCTCATCCCAGAAATGAGCGTCGATCAAAATGGCAACTTCTTCTGCTTGCCGAAGGCATCTTCCGGCAAGCTCCGGCTCCCCGAGCCAACTTTCCAACTCCGCTGAAGCACGCAAGGCGAGCTCGTATTGTCGGTTGATGATGGCGCTCACTCCTCGCTCGGCTCCCTTCGGCATTCCACCGTGCCACTCGGGAACCCAGTCGACGTAGTTCCAGCCCTCCGGCCCTTCGATCAAGCCGTCCTTGTTGCGGAAGGACTCAAACCAGAAAAGCACGGCACGAGCGCCCGGCATGAGCTTCTGCACGAATGCTTTATCCCCTCGCCATAGGGCAAAGTCGTGGATCATGCAGATCCACCAAAGCGAAAAGGGGGGAATGTATTGATAGACGCGGCACGGATAGCGCGACTGCGTAATACCGCTGGCCTGTCGCGAGACATCAAACATCTCCAGAGCCTTGCGAGGCAATCGGTCATCGCTGCTGGACACGTAGGTGACGAGGGCCTGAAGCCGCGTGTCGCCGATGTATTGAAGCTGCTCGTACCACGGGCAGTCCATGTACGTCTCATGCGAACACATCTGCAATGTTCGATAGCCGAGATTGAAGATGTCTGCAAGTTCGGGATCCGAGCTCGTGAAGCCCGACTCGTTTTCGAGTGGATAGCGGGTTTCCTCGAGCAGAAGCCTGTGAATAATCAGCGGCTCGCTTGCTGTTTCAACGACCACCTCGACGTAACGTCCGCAGTTCCACCAGAGGGAGGAGTATTGCCGGTGAGGCCAGCCATCCAAAAGAAACGTGTCGCCAACGCCATCCTTCCAAGTCCAAATAGTTGTGAAATACTTGCCCTCGATCTCGTCTCGGTTGCCCTTGTTCTTATCCTGTTCGCCTTCAAATAGGCTCTCTTGCCAGTGAATGCGCACCTTCGCTCCACGTCCGTTTGAGGTCGAAAGATGCGGGTAGGCGCAGACATAGTTATTCAGATCAAGAAGCACCCGCCTCCGAGTGCGCGGGGGGATCGTAAGTGAATGATTGTTTGTGAGCAGTTGCTGCCAGGCAGCTTGCTCGGCCTCCAAATTATCAGCGGACCGGATCGGAATCGAATGTGTTTCCGCTTGATCAAAGGACATCACGTGACGCACTTGGATGCCCGTAGCCGCCTTCGACATCTGGGGCTTCAGAATGGCCGGCCGCAAGAGGTGATGCTCCGGTTGATCGTTTATCCCCTCGCCCCAAAGAGCCTGCTCCACGACCTCTGGATTCGTCCACCCCTGCCCCGAGCCCACCTGAAAATCCCAATCGAACTGATCCCCATGGACGATCACCTTGTGTCCCGTTCCCCATGCGGCAGTCGGATGCGTGAACTCATAGCCATTGAGCACCTTGCATTGCCATGGAGCCTTGCCTGTCGCTAGTGGCAGACGCGGATCGTCGGGGCATAAAAGGAAGGAAGGCCGAAGTGAAAACTGAGCATAGGGTGCCTTGTCTCCGAGACACCAGACCTTTGCCGCCAGCGTATTTGTCGCCTGGTTGAAGGGCAACTCGTACGTGTCGAAGAACCAGTTATGGCCATCCCCGCGTTCACTCCCTCGCCCGATCAGTAACCCGTTGAGGTACAGCTCATACCGCTCATCCGCCGCGACGTGGATGCGAACCGGGGTATCGCTTTGGGGAATGGATGTGAGGACAAACGCCATTACGCATGGCACTTCTGCCTCGGGATGCGATATCCAGGACGCGGGCCACCGGTTCCGCCCATTCCATGAGCCATTCCCTTCAGCTTCAAAGGGCTGCTCCCGAATCTCCAAGTGGTAGCGTCCAGCAAAGCCCTGTTCATCCATACCCCTAGCATAAACCATCACCCACCTCACTTCGCCAAGAACCCCCACCAACAAACCAAAGTCAAAACACCATGCCCCCCCAGCACAGCTACGAAGTGCAACCGCCAACAATCGTCGATCAGGAGATCTCAGGTCAGGGTGTGAACGTGGACAAGTTGGTGCGTGAAGCGATCGGATATCTCGACGACGGCAATACGGATGTCGACGAACTGGCCATCGCGCGCATGTTCATCGAACGCGGTCACTCCGAAGAGCTTGCACACTGGCTGGTGCGCGAGGCCGAAGTAAGACGCGCTCCAAGGTAGGCTCTCCTGCATGGACAATGCACAGCCTGCAGGCGAAGTCGCAGTATTAGAAACGAACCTAGGAACAATCGTCGTTTCGTTCTTTGATGACAAGGCACCCGGACACGTCAAGAACTTCAAGGACCTCGCCCGCAAGGGCTTTTACGACGGGACCCTCTTCCACCGCGTGATTCCAGGCTTTATGATCCAGGGCGGCGATCCGAACTCCAAAGGCGGCGGCTCACGAAGCACCCACGGAACGGGCGGCCCCGGCTATCAGATAAAGGCGGAGTTTAACGAGACGCTCCATGATGCCGGCATCTTGAGCATGGCAAGAAGCAGCGACCCGAACAGCGCGGGAAGCCAATTCTTTATCGTCGTGGCAAGGGCGCCCCACCTCGACGGGCAATATACGGCCTTTGCGAAAGTAGTTGAGGGGATGGACGTAGTAAACAAGATCGTCGCATTGAAACGCGACCAAAGAGATAGTCCGTTGGCGGAAAACCCGGCCGTCATTGAGAAAGTGACTCTGGAGAATAGGTGAATTCGATGAGAAAGAATTATTACTTGGCACTCATCTTTGTGGCAGCCCTTATTGCAGGCTGCAACGAAGCGAAATCGACTGACGAAGCGACCAGCGCTGGCACTGCACCCCTAGCATCTACAGACACAAAGGTGGACGATGCTTATGACGAAACCCTCGCGGGATCGCAAAAGGGAGATGAGACTGCTGTTGGCGAGGACCCGGTTCCTCAGGGCACGATTTCCGTCAAGAGCCGCAAGCCCAAAGATGGAGAGGAAGTCGCCGTGCTTGAAACGGACATGGGCAAGATCATCGTGATGTTCTTCCCTGACAAGGCCCCTAATCATGTCAAGAACTTCAAGCAACTCGTGAAGTCCGGCTTCTACGACGGCACGAAGTTTCACCGCACCATACCGGGATTCATGATCCAGGGCGGAGACCCGAACACCAAAAATAGCGATCGGGGGCTGTGGGGTCAAGGCGGGCCCAACGAAAGAGTCAAAGCCGAGTTCAACGACGTGCACCACGCGATTGGCGTCTTGAGCATGGCTCGTTCTAACGACCCGGATTCAGCCGGCAGCCAGTTCTTCGTCATGGTAGGCGATGCGCCATTCCTCGACAAACAGTATTCAGCGTTTGGCAAAGTTGTAACGGGGCAAGAAGTCGCCGACAAAATTGTCGCACAGCCCACCGAAGGGGAACTCGCTAAGAATCCTGTCGCTATTAAGAAAGCCACCCTCAGCAAGTGGCCGGTCAAGTAACGCTCAAGTTTCTGACCTTCAATGTCCGCGGTCCCTTCGACCGCGGACTTCATTCTTGGGAGAACCGACGCTCGGGCGTTGTTGAGCTGATCAGGAACGAGAACCCTGACGTGTTCGGAACTCAGGAAGGCGTACTGTGGCAGCTTGACGAAATGGCCGCCGGGCTTCCCGAGTGGGATCGTGTCGGGGTCGGACGCGAGGATGGTGTTCTCGAGGGGGAGCAGTGTGCAATCTGGTATCGACGCGAATCCTTTGCGCTTGTGGATAGCGGAACCTTTTGGTTGAGCGAGACACCTGAAGTTCCGAACTCGATGTCTTGGGGCACCGCATGCACTCGGATTTGTACGTTCGTGCGGCTTTCAGGTTCGCTTGGCTCGCTCGCGGTGTTCAACTGCCACACCGATCATATTTCGAGGTTGGCTCGGGAGAAGGGTATCGAGTTGATCTTGGATCGGATGGCACAGCATGATGGTCCGGTTGTGCTGATGGGCGATTTTAATGCCGGGGAGGATTCGGTGCCTGTGCAGCTTGCGCTATCCAGGAGTTTGCGGGATACGTTTAGAATGGTGAATCCTGATGCTCAGGAGGTGGCCACTTATACGAGCTTCAACCCTTGGGCCACGGTCGGGGAGAAGATCGACTACGTGTTCTGCAGCCGGCACTTCAAGGTTGTAGACGCATCCATCGTACGAACCACTTTTGGCAGTCTTCAACCGTCAGATCACTTTCCAGTTTCTGCCGTCCTCACTGAGGAAGCAAAGAAATAGGGTGCTTTACCTCCTGAAGCTGGCTCACGGGGTCGCTCCAGCGTTACACCGCTGCATGCTTTGGCATTGGTAGATTAGCCTCCCCTTTTAGAGATAAGGGGAGGCTTTGGCAGATTAGTCGCCTGCCGGAGCAGGCTTGGGACCGCGTGGGAGCATGGTGGCTGCGTTGGCTAGGCTGTAAGCGACAACCGCGTGGTTCGTCGCCGACTGCACCATGTACTCAGGGATCACATTTCCCATGTGATCGTGCTGGGTGTGGTGGACGAAGCCGTAATCCTGCTTCCCCGTCTCCATAGTAAAGAAGCCTGGTACGCCTACCGCGTTGAAGGGAACGTGGTCACTACCGCCACCCCTTGGCATCGCAGGAACCACTCGTAGGACCTGGGGATAGTCGGGAAAAGCAACAAGCATCGGGGCAATCGCTTGCTCGAACATCGGCTTCATCGACTCCAGAATCACGTATCCGCCTTGATAGTTGGATCCGCCGTCGTCGACCAACACCGCGCTGATCTTATCCATCTCCGCCGCGTGCTGCCGGACGTATTCACGAGAGCCAAAAAGCCCCTGCTCTTCGCCCGTCCATAGGATGAAGCGAATCGTCCGCTTGGGCTTTGCGCCGACTTTGTTCAGGATCCGGGCGGCTTCCATGAGCGCGGCAGAGCCGGTGGCATTGTCGGAAGCTCCCTCAGAGCCGGGACCATCCCACGAATCGAAGTGGCCGCTGACGATGATGACTTCGTCCGGCTTCTCGGTGCCTTTTATCTCGGCGACAACGTTGGACTGAACCACGGGACCCTTGATCCAACGGTTATCCGCGCCGATGGCGAGCACGACCTTACGATTCCAATCCAAATTGCGGGTGATGCGATCAAAATCCGACTTTCGGACCGTAACCGACACGTGGCCAGGATGGTTCTCAAAAGTCTTATCGCGCCAGGAGCCGCTCGTGATGACGAGTTCGTTGCGGCTTCCGCGAATTGTTCCAGCGATATTTATTTTTGCAAGTGCGGCGGCTACTTCCGTAGCCTGAGTCGCTGGGGTTGGAGCACCGGAGGAAGGCCGGCCGCCCAGAGCTGTTGGCATGACAATCCACTTGCCGACCAATTGGTCCTTCATCTGCTCGAGTTCGCCCATCGTCTTAGGAGCGAACATCGCGTCTGCGGTGACGATTCCGTTCGTTCCGTTGCTCCAAGCCGGAGTCGTAAAGACCATATCCACGTTGTAGGGCGCGACCATTCTCGCAACCTGAAGGGGACCTCGCTCGAACCCTACGGGAACTTCACCCCACTTTTCGAGATGAACGTTCGTGCAGCCAATGCGCCGAAACTCCTTCATGGCCCACTGCTCGGCTCGCAGGAGACTGTTGGAGCCCGTGAGCCTGGGACCAATCTTCTTGGTCATGTGCGTGAGGGTGGACATCACTTGAGAGCGATTCTTTCCCTCTTCAATAATACGGGCGATGGTCTGCTGGTCTGCCTGCGCCTGAGCGATCAGGGCAAGAGACGCAAGCGCAAGCGTTGAAATGAAGCGTATGGATTTCATAGATTAAGATAACTCCGCTGGTAAGTGTTTATACACCGAATAGCGGCGATCGCAAAGTGGATCGCTCGCTATTTGGTGGCCAAAGGCTATCTGGGGCGTTTATGTCAAGTTGGGGAGAAGACCCGCACCGCAGAAATCGGGATTGCCAAACTTGGTGATCCGGTGCCCGTATCCATGAGCCAAGGACATCAAGAGCCGGTTATGCGGCACATTCGCATACTTCAGCGATCGCCCCATCTTCATGTTGCCGCCGCCTCCGACCAGCACGAACGGGATGTTGTCGAGCGTGTGGGAGTTGCCTTGTCCAAGCTCATTGGTCCACACGATGAGCGTGTTGTCGAGCAACGACCGTGAGCCATCCGGCTCCTTGGTTTCCGATAGGCGCTTCGCCAGATACGCAAGCTGCTCACAGTACCAGTGGTTGATCTTGGTCAATTTTTCCTGTGCTTCCTTGTTCGAATCCGGCTCATGCGAGAGATCGTGCTGTCCCTCATTGATACCGAGCCACGTAAAGCGCGCTTGGCCGACGCTGTTCGTGTACTGCATAGTCGCAACTCTCGCCGAATCCGCCACGAAGCTGCTCACCAGTAGGTCGATTTGCAGTTTGCTAATCTTCGGAATGTTGTTGTTATCCCGCCTCACGCCAGGCTCGATCGCAGGCACTGCGTGCCCGACATCCGTTGTCCGAGCCGTGAGAATCTCCTTCTCCATGTCGCGAACCAAGCTCGTATGCTCGTCGAGAAGATGCCGATCCTGGGCTCCAATTTGCCCGCGAACCTTTGCGAGGTCCTCTTTTAAGTCGTCGAGAACGCTCTTTAGCGCTTCCTTGTCCTTGAGCTGCCCGTACAGCTTGCCAAACATCTGATACGGATCATCGATGGGCGCGACCGGCTTGTTGGGTCCCGCGTACACCATTCGCGTCCAGGTGTCGGCATGCTCGGGAACCATGACCCCAAACTCCAGTGAGCCGAACCGCGTCCGGGTCGCCGAAGACTTCTGAAGAAAGTTCTTGATCTCTTGGTCGATGGAAAGCCCGCTTGCCCACCCTGCCGGAGTGTCGGACCCGCCTTGAACGTTGCCGGGAAACAGCTCGGTGCCGGTCAGTAGGCAGCCGATGCCCCGCATGTGGCCGTCCCCGTCACCCTTAACCTTATCGCAGACTCCTCTGAGAATGAGCGTCTGGCTCTTAAAAGGCTCAAGCGGCGTAAGGCTTTCCTTGAAGGCGAAGTTCGCCCCTTCAGCATCGGGCCAGAACGTGCTTGGCACGATACCGTCCGGACTGAAAAGAATGATCAGACGTTGTTTGCGGGTGCCCTTGGTCAGATACTCAAGGCTTGGAAGGCTCGTGATAAAGGGCAGCGTCGCTGCGCTGATTCCCAGATCCTTCAAAAACTCACGACGGGTGCGGTTATAGTTCAAAAGCGAGTGCTCCTACAATGCGTGCACTTTAGACTACTCCACATTTCCAAAAGTATCCAAACAGATCCACTCTGCAACCCAACCTGCCGGGATGCGATACAATCTAAACACGCAGGAGGCACCCTGCAAATCCCTCGCAGTCGTTCAGCCACACCAAGTGCCACGGTGAAGCCGGTTGAACCTCTGCAAAAGAGAGCTTTGCTATGCTGCGACCCCATTATCTATCCCTCGGTGCCCTGCTCTATATCTGCCTAGCGCCCACTTCGGCAGAGGCAATCGTCATCCGCCACGATCGGCCCGACGCGCGCTATGTTGATCTCGCCAAAGACTTTCGCGCCCTCGGGGACGTTGTCGAGGCGGGGAGCACCCTCGTCGCTCCCCGATGGCTGCTAACTGCGGCTCACGTCGCAAAAGAGATCACCCCCTACACGTCCTTTGTCTCCATTGCGGGCAAGTCTTACGCAATTGATCGCGTCATCCTGCATCCCGACCATAACAAGGATCGAGCGCAGGGTCGCCGAGATTTGGCCCTCCTCCGGCTAGCATCCGAAGTGCGAGGAGTGGAACCGATTCCCTTGTACCGGGGAGAAGACGAGACCGGACAGATAGTAACCTTCTTCGGAAGGGGACAAACCGGCAACGGCCTGACCGGGCCCGCTGGGGAAGACGGCAAGTTGAGGGGAGCCACGAATAAGCTCGAGCGAGTTACCGCCGAGAATGTGTTCTTTCAGTTCGATCAACCAGACACCGCGACGGAACTCGAAGGCATCAGCGGACCGGGAGATAGCGGTGGACCCGCGCTTATCAAAGTCAACGGCAAGTGGGCCATCGCCGGGGTTAGTTCAGCCAACATCGGTATGGGAGCAGGGCCCTGTCGATACGACACCACCGAGGTCTACGCTCGGGTGTCCACTGCAGCCCCCTGGATCGATCAAACCATCAAAACTTCACCACCCTCCACCTTTGCCTGGCAAGTTTCCGCCCCATTTCAGGAGTGGCCTAAAACGAGACCCGGAGAGGTCGCGGCAGCCTTGATCTCGGCTTACAACTCAGGCAACTCAGACACTTTTGAAGCGTTTTCCCAGACGTTTCGAGACGCTCAAGCACTTAAAAGAGCCACGCCGGAGCAGCGGTCGAAAGGATACGCAGACCTTTTCAAGCGGATAGGCAAGGTGAAGACCCTCGAGTACGTGCAGGGTCCCACCGGCAACTTGCTCGTCCTCCTAGAAAATGAGAAGAGGCAACTCTATCAACTTTCCATGTTCTTTTTCGATCAGGAAAACAAGCGCTTCGACGGCTATTGGATCGGTGAAGCCAAGGCGCGGGCTAAGGCACCCGGCCCACGCGGAGGGTGACCGCCATCCGCACTTCCCGGACTTCGCCCTCGGGCCAGACTTGAAGTAGGGCTGATCTGGCCCTTTCCAGGAGCCCCGGGCCGTGCTCGAGATCGTGACGATTCAATGCCGACCACGTTCCGACATACGAGAGCAGCCGGTCTAGTGTCCATGACTCTCGCATGACGATCTTGGGCGCAATGAGTTCATCGAATGGGAAGGGGATCGTTCGATATTCATCGAGCAGAATCAGGTTTCCACTTCCCCAATACCGAGCAACCGGATCGCGCAACTCCCGCATCACAACCTCGTCGATCCGCGAATCGACCTCAAAGAACCCGTAGCCCCAGATTGCGACGATAGCACCCCGGCGACTCACGCGGTGGACCTCTGGCCAGAACTTCCCAAGGTCGAACCAATGCACCGCCTGCGCCACCGTGACGAGGTCTACCAGGTTGCTGCGGAGCGGCAATGCTTCGGACCGCGCAGAGAAGCCTAAGAGATGGGGGTCCCTGGCGAGATGCTCGATCTGATCGGAGGACACATCGTAGGCCAGCACGCGCTCAAAGGAGCTTGAAAGCAGGGAAGCCGCCTGCCCGGTACCTGTCGCGCAGTCAAGCGCCAGCTCTCGCCTTTGAACGTGCTTCAAGATGGCCGCGAAGAGCTCCTGCGGATAGCGGGGACGATAGAGGGCGTAGCGATCCGCAATCGCGCCGTAGGAGGCGCGGTTAAAATTGTCGTTGTCGCCTTCCTTGCTCACTCTCAAACATTACCGCTTGACCTCCCTGGGAAAGATCTCATAAAGGCCCTCAAAAAGAAAGTCACGAAGCATGGAACCTGGTATATTTACTAGGCTACTAACAAGCGGGACGGCATGACATGGTCGAGTGTGCACCTAACGGTGACAAGCGACTTATACCTCTCCCACACTCGCACCAAGGGGCGGGGCACTTGTGCCCCGTTCCCTTTATTCTTAAGAGCGGTTTCATCCAGGCTCAACAGGAATGACCCAATGTCCGTAGAATAAAGCCATATGGCCGGAACTCTCTTCGACAAGGTTTGGGATGCGCATGTCATCAAGGAACTCCCCGGCGGCAGCGTGCTGCTCTACATCGACCGCCACCTTGTACACGAAGTGACCTCGCCTCAGGCCTTTGATGGCCTAAGAGAGCATGGCCGTCCAGTGCGACGTCCGGAATTGACCTTCGCCACCGTCGATCACAACGTGCCGACAAACGGCATGCCGATTGATCAATCTTCTGTCAGTGGCAAACAGCTTGCGGCCCTTAGCAGCAACTGCGAAGAGTTCGGAGTTCCATTGTTCGGCTATGGCGAAGCCCGGCAGGGCATCGTCCACGTGATCGGCCCCGAGTTGGGAATCACCTTGCCCGGCATGACGATCGTGTGTGGAGATAGCCATACAAGCACCCACGGCGCATTCGGGGCGTTGGCGTTCGGAATCGGCACTTCTGAGGTGGAGCACGTGCTCGCAACTCAGACTCTGCGAACCAGCGGCAAACCAAAATCACTGGGCATTCACATCACTGGAGAAACGCCCTACGGCGTTACCGCCAAAGACGTCATTCTCGCGATCATTCGAAAGCTTGGAGCCGGTGGCGGCACGGGATACGTCGTCGAATACTATGGCGACACCATTGAGCGGCTCTCGATGAGCGGCCGGATGACGATCTGCAATATGTCCATCGAAATGGGCGCGCGAGCAGGCATGATCGCGCCGGACGATGTCACTCTTAACTTCATCTCAGCCAAGGATCGACCGTTTGCACCGAAGGGGATTGAGTTCGATAAGCTCCGCGCTTATGCGAAGCTCCTCCAGACTGAGGACCGCTCAGGCTATGACCGCCATGAGGAGCTGGACATTTCTCGCCTCAACCCTCAAGTCACGTGGGGAACCACGCCTGCGATGACGGTGGATATTAACCAACCACTGCCCGAACCTCACGACAAGGGTGAGGAACGAGCCATGACCTACATGGGCCTCAAGCCCGGCCAAGTCATGAGCGAGCTACCCGTGAACACCGTATTCATCGGCTCTTGCACCAACTCGCGCATCGAAGATCTGCGGGATGCGGCCAAAGTGGTCGAAGGTCGCCGAGTGGCGGCTGGGGTCAGAGCGATGGTCGTTCCCGGCAGCATGGAGGTCAAGCGTCAAGCGGACGCGGAAGGCTTAAGGGAGATTTTTGAGGCGGCAGGCTTCGAGTGGCACAATGCGGGATGCAGCATGTGCCTTGGTATGAACGGCGATATTTTGCGGCCCTTCGAGCGAAGCGCCTCAACTTCGAATCGTCCCTATGAGGGTCGCCAGGGCCCTAACTCTCGCACGCACCTGGTTTCCCCGATCACCGCCGCGGCGACTGCCATCGCAGGACACTTTGCCGATCCACGTGAGCTGCTGAACTGATCAAGCCTAGATATTCTCGCACTTCCCGCCAGAAATTTAGGTCCGAAGCGCAAAATAGCGAAACCCTAACAAATCGTAAGTAACCCCTTAACATAGGCGCTTCAACCTATGACTGGAGCTATCCAGTCATGAAAAAGGCATTTACTCTCATCGAACTGCTGGTTGTTATCGCAATCATCGCGATCCTTGCAGCCATTCTCTTCCCAGTTTTTGCGCAAGCCAAATTGGCCGCTAAAAAGACCGCCGGCCTCAGCCAATCCAAACAGATTGGCACCGGAACTCATCTTTACCTCGGCGATAACGACGATGTGCTGTATCCCTACCGATGGGGTAGCAGCTCTGGACCCATCATCAACGAGTACTACATGAAGCTAAAGGCGGCCGGCGATCCCCGTGCCACCACGCTAGAAAACTCGGGTGCTACCACGATCAAGTCCATCCCATTCAGCCAGATGCTGGAACCTTATCTGAAGAACGAGCAGCTTTGGAAGTCGCCAGGCAACTCAAATGCGTGGGTCAACTTTCAAGACAAGGGGACCTGGGACAACAATTTCCACAGCTACGGCGGCCAGAACTCCTACGGCGGCAGCAACTACCTTCTGAAATCGAACGTCGGTGTTCCCGCAAGCTTTGTGGCCGAATCCTCCAACACGCTCCTGCTTGTGGACGCCACGTATTACAACGTTCTCCCGGCGCAGCCAACCAGCGGACCCTGCAAGCTCAACGGATTCTTCCCTAGCGGAACGTACGCGGGCTATTGGAAGCAGCTTGGCAACAGCTCCCTCAACTTCAGCAATCCCGGCAGCTACGAGCCGAACGACCCTTCAAATGCAAGCGCATGGACGGCGATCGACTCCCGATTCGGAGGACAGCTCAATGTCATCCGCGTGGACAGCAGCGCCAAGTCGATGACCTCGAAGGCGGTCGTCAACGACCTTCGCGCCAAGGGCAAAGACAGCATGTGGAATCCGAGCAAGACGGACTGCGAACTATAGCCTTCACGCGACCTTAACGGTTGTTACGCAAATCCTTAACAACCGCCCCGCATCATCTTTTTCGGAGCTACCCCATCATGAATTTTAGAAAAGCCTTCACCCTCATTGAGTTGCTTGTGGTCATCGCAATTATCGCGATCCTTGCAGCCATTCTCTTCCCAGTTTTCGCACAGGCCAAGAACGCCGCTAAGAAGACTCAGGACCTCAGCAACATGAAGCAGATGGGCACCGGCACTCAGCTTTATCTCGGCGACTCCGACGATGTCTACGGTCAGGCCTACTACTACAAGGACAATGCTGGCGATACGGGCGGATACTGGCACTGGACCGCCACCCACTGGCCTTATATCAAGAACGCTCAGATGTTCGTTTCGCCTGGTGATCCTACGAAAGGTCTGCCTCCTACGAATCCTGCCTGCGCCACCGTCACGGACGGCACCATCAACTTCGGGGCGCCTTGCGATGCCCAGGTGCCTTTCCTTTCCTACACCGTCAACGCCGCGCTGATGCCTCGCCTTCGCAAATCAACCGACGTTGCCAACGCGGTGAGCGCAACGGCGATCAATGAAGTCGCTGAAACGATCCTCATTGCATCGTTCTCGAACACTCCAGCTTGCGTCAACGATACGTCGCAGAACCAGACGACGACCGGCTACAAGAACAAGTCTCACCGGCCAACCAACGCCTACATGACGTCCGCGGCGGGCGGCAAGTGGGCAGGAGACAATGCGGCTGACCGAGACATTCCTGCCGTGTATGCTGCGACCCCAGCGATTGCTAAGGAAGCATGGGCTTTCTGCAAGGCGGGCGGAGACTCCTCCTCTCGAATCCACCTGAAGTACATCCAGGCGGATCGCTTCGGTAACGGCTCCAACTATGCGTTCGCAGACGGCCATGCCAAGTTCACGGCACCGGAAACAACGCTCAACCCAGACAAGTTCATGTGGGGCAAGCAAGTGTTCTCCATGAGCAACAAGGCAGTCCTCGACCAAAACGGCGTCCAGGTCCGATAAGAGAAACCAAAGCGTAAATGCTCACTTGGAGCGGCTCTCCGGCCGCTCCATTTTTTTCGCGTCACCCTGTGCCTGCGCCGGGATGCGAACTGATTGTCGGTACAATCATTACACGAGCAAACTGCGTTAAACGAGCGTAGGAAACTTGGAGACAAAATAGAAATGATCACGCTAACCGATCGCGCTGCTTCTGAACTAACGGAGCTCATCACGAGTCAGGACAAAGCTGGCTCCGCACTTCGAGTATGGGTGGCCGGCGGCGGCTGCTCCGGGCTGCAATACGG
Source organism: Fimbriimonadales bacterium (assembly GCA_038210535.1). Lineage (GTDB taxonomy): Bacteria > Armatimonadota > Fimbriimonadia > Fimbriimonadales > Fimbriimonadaceae > Fimbriimonas. Next base: position 25,023 of record JBBQWO010000036.1, read on the forward strand.
CATGGCGCTCGACGACAACTCGCCCGAAGATGGCGATCAGGTTTTCGAGAATCAGGGCCTCAAGATTTATGTCGATGAACTCAGCCTGAATTACATGCAGGGCGCACAAGTCGATTACGTGGACGACGTGCTCGGTGGTGGATTCAAGATCGAGAACCCGAACGCGACTTCAAGCTGCGGATGCGGCAATTCCTTCAAGACCGAGGGAAGCGAGGGGGCGGCGGCAGGCGGCTGCGGCGGTTGTGGCGGAGGCTGCGGCTAGTTTAGAGTGCGGCGGCCCGAGGCCGCGTTGCATTCATGTCAGCATGCTGACAGTGGCGAGACAGCTCGCTTGACTTCTAAAGAATGAACGTAGTTGACATAACGATTATTGGCGGAGGGCCCGTGGGGCTCTTCGCCAGTTTTTATGCCGGTATGCGCGGCATGTCGGTGCGCATCATCGATTCCCTCCCCGAACTCGGCGGCCAGCTCACGGCCCTCTACCCCGAGAAGTACGTCTACGACATGCCGGGTTTTCCCAAAGTCTTAGCCAAAGACTTAGCTAAGGAGCTGATCGCTCAAGGGCTTCAGTTCGACCCCGAAGTGATCCTGGAAGAGACGGCTAGCCGGTTGGAAAAGGCCGAAGAGGGCTACGTGGTGCACACGAGTAACGGCCTGTCGTTCCCCACTCGCACCATGATTGTGGCTGCCGGCGCAGGTGCCTTTCAGCCCACCAAAATCGGCATCGAGCGGGAGGATGAGTTTCACGGCAAAGGCGTCTTCTACGGGGTGAAGGATAAGTCCCACTTCTCAGGTAAACATCTTGCAATTATCGGCGGCGGCGACAGCGCCTTCGACTGGTGCCTCGACCTGCACGAGTCTGCTCACTCCACGACCCTGGTTCATCGCCGCGATGTCTTTAAAGCGCACGAGGAGAGCGTGCACAAGGTCCGCACACTCGGCGTGCCCATGAAGCTCTTTTACACCGTTAAAGAACTCCACGGCGAAGACGGCCTCACCGCAGTCACCCTTGAGAACACGCAGACGAAGGAAACCGAGCAAATCCCCTGCGACGCGCTTATTGTCAATATCGGCTTCAAATCCAGCCTCGGCCCACTCAAAGAATGGGGATTCGAGATTGAGAAGAACCAGATCAAGGTGGACGGGCGGTTTGAGACGTGCCTCCCCGGCGTGTTCTCGGTCGGCGACGTCGCCACCTTTCCTGGCAAGCTCAAGCTGATCGCTACGGGAGTCGGTGAAGCGGCGACGGCGGTGTGTTTCGCAAAAACTTACATCGATCCAGCTGCCAAACTATTCCCGGGCCACAGTTCGGATATGGATCTAGGCCTGTAGCCGCAAGATGATTCGTGCCTGTGTCCGGGCTTCTGCCGACACGAACGTGGTACGCGGGCACGAGTCATCCCGCGACTACAGATCGCTCAAAGAAACGTGTCATCCAGAATGTCATCCAGGTCGTAACCCACCGTTCCCGTAAAGGGCCACTCTGCTCGATCTTCAACAAGGCCTGCACGAACTGGATTCAGTGCGATGTACCTCGCTTGACTCCTCCAGCCTTCCGACCACCGCACAATGTGATCCAGAAGTCTTTCTCCCACTTTATGGGCAATCGGCGGTAATGAAATGCGGCACCGGTCTTCCACTTGAAGAATCGTACGGCGTCCATTGGACGGCTAGACTCATCCGTCCCTAGAACCAAAAAGTGTCCGTGATCGGGCATCAGCGTAAAGATCGGAATAGTGCATCGACCGTTTCTGCCATTTGTCGTTTTCCAGTGCTGAGTTTATTTGCCAAGTCTTACTTGGGAGCGATCTTCTTGTAGAGTTTCGCCCAAGCCGTTTTCGCGTCGTGCCCCTCTGCCGTTTCGGGGAGCGATTCGATCGCTTCTTGAAGTGTGCCGAGTTCGTCCGCAAGATCGACAAAGCGGTTCTCACGGAAGTGTTCAACGTCTTGCATGAAGCGCACCAGCTTGACGTACGCGTCTGGCGGGTTGCGGAATGCAGCGCTGCCTTCCGAGCGGAACCACGAGCCGACGGTGAATTTGGAGACGCCGAAAAGTTCTGCCAGATCGACGCGCGTAAGCGATCGCGATTCTGCGAAGCGTCGGATCGTTTCTGAGTTGTTGTTCATTGGTTGCCCCGGAGAAGGTTCTGATATTGATCGTTGGATCGTTGTTGATACGAAGCGGATTCGAAGCCCCCGCGTTGCAGTGGAGCGACCGTCAGGTCTTCGTCTAACGTCGTCGTCGAAGAAGCGAGTCTGTTCCGCGTCTATGTCCGCACCTTCAAGGTCGTCGACGGATCAATCTCCAGATCGCCCGTGCGAAGCTTCGATTTAGGCGTGCGTGCCAGCGACCGTTCAAGCGCCTCTTCCAGTTGCGTCGTGGGAATGTCCCATTCCCGGTAGCCTTCCAAGCACACGTCGTAATAGTTCTGCATCGGTGCCCCGTTCTTGGAAGCGTGCCCCATCATTTCGTAGAAGATAAATTCGTGCCGATCGTCTTCCGCGTCAACGAACGACTGGCGAGCGCGTCGGTAGTATCCCGAGCCCACGCCTTCGTAGCGGTCGAGTGCTACCAAGTCCGCGTGCGTCACGCTGAACAAGCCGCCGATCACGGAAGCACCAAGCTTCACCTGCACGTCGGCATGCAGAAAGAATTCCAGTTGGTGATCCGGCAGTTCGATCGTCGCAAGCCGTCCGGTGTCCTTGTAGCGGATGGCGCGAGCGCCGTTGCATCGTCTGTACATTTGCGTCAAGCAAAGGTTTGATCCGTACGCAAAATACAGAAAGCGCTTTTGATTCGGTGCGCCCCGTTGTGTCGTTCCCATAACGTACATTGTAACACGTCGTTTAGAAAAAGTCAACTAAGAAGCAGATTTCCCGTGTGGATCGGGAAGAAAACGATCCTGAGAATTCAGCCGCGTTACATTGTAACGCGTGTCTACTATAAAACAAGTGGACAAACAAGTGGAATAGTAGACATCCCCGCTCTGCAGCGAGCGTAAGTGCCAAGGAGACAATCTCGAACACGGCAGGATGTGCGAGATTGGGCCGACGAAGCTTTTCGCATGCGGTGATGGAGACACACACCTGCCCTCGATATTCCTCCTCAGGCAAGCGGTGCTTTTTCTCACGCATGATTTGATTGTACAGGCTCCTAGCTCGCTTTCAAGGCTGCTTGTGATTGCATCCATTCGCTCAAGCGGGTTAAATCAAAGTAGTGTCCGAAACCCCCGCAGAGGGCTCCGAAAAGCCGCATCACCCCAACGTCGCCAGGGCGGGCGGGATTATGATGATCTCGCTGCTGCTCAGCAGGATCCTCGGCTTGGTGCGGGACATTGTCATGGCGGGAATGTTTGGGGCGGGGGCGGAGATGGATGCCTACACGCTGGCATTTATGGTGCCGGACTTCCTGTTCTTCGCCATCGCAGGGGGCGCGCTCAGTTCGGCATTTATTCCCGTCTTCAGCGAGTATTTGCACACCAAGCGAGAGCGGGAGGCGTGGCATATCTTTAGCGCCGTTGCCACTATCATGTCTACCGTGGTGCTCGGCTTTATCGCCCTCGCATGGGTCTTTGCCGAGCCTTTCACCCGCCTCCTTTCAGGCGGTAAATCGGAAGCGCTGATGCCGCTGATTACTGAAATGACGCGCATTCTCTTGCCCGCGCAATTCGCCTTCTTTATTGGCGGACTGATGTTCGGCACCCTCTATGCGCGGCAGGTCTTCGCGGTGCCGGGGCTGGGGCCAAATATCTACAACATAGGCATCATCTTCGGAGCCGCGGTGCTCGGCCACTACTTCGATCCGGGGGTGGTTGGCATGGCTTGGGGTGCGCTCGGCGGGGCAATCATCGGCAACTTGATCATCCCCTTCTTCGTCATGCGCGGCCTCGGCTCCCAGTTCCGCGTGACGTTCGACCTCAAGCACCCAGGGGTCCGCAAGGTGTTCGTGCTGATGGCCCCGGTCGTGCTCGGGCTGTCCCTGCCTGGCGTCTACGACATGATCACGCGGTACTTCGGGTCGTTCTATCACGATGGCGTGAACTCTTGGCTACGCTACGCGAACCTGCTGATGCAGGCACCTCTGGGCGTGTTCGGGCAGTCGCTGGCAATTGCCGTGTTTCCTGCTCTAGCACAGTTCTTCGCGCAGGAGCGAATGGACATGTACCGCAATCAGCTCTCCAGCACGATCCGGACCGTGCTATATCTCACGCTGCCGGTCTGCGCGTTGTTCATCGTTGGTGCAGAACCGATTGTGACGGCGCTGTATCAGCACGGGCTGTTTAACAGGGAAGACACCTTGGCCGTCGCTGAGATTCTGCGAATCTTCTCCTTCGGAATTTGGGCGTGGTGCCTCCAGCCGGTGCTCATGCGCGGCTTCTTTGCCATTCAGACCACCGTGCTGCCGATCGTTCTTGGCACCGCGACGACGCTGCTGTTCGTGGCCCTGATCTTCGTGTTGCGACCCGCAATGGGCTACTTGGCCCTTCCCACGGCGAGCTCGATCTCCGCCGTTTTCCTGGTGATCGTGATGATGATGGCGGTCCAGACAAAGGTCGGCACCCTCGACATAAAGGGAATTTACATCACGGGCGGCAAATCGCTCATCGCCTCTCTTGCATTCGCGGCGGTAACTTACGGCATCCTGGTTTCGCCCCTTGGACAGATCGAGGGGCAGGGCAAGCTGATGGCCGTTCTGCTGCTCTTCCTTATCAGCGTTCCCGGAGCGTGGCTCTACTATTTCATAACGAAGGCGATGGGAATGCCCGAGACGGATACCCTCTCTCGGGCCATGGACCGGCTGGCCAAACGCAAGACTCGTTAGGGCGCTAAACTCAGGATCGCATGTCGACCCACGAGACGATCGAGACGCTGCTCCACGAGACTCGCACCTTTGCCCCTTCGGCGGAGTTTGCCAAGGCAGCCACTGCCCACGATCCCGACATCTATGAGATTGCGGCCAAGGCACCCATGGCCTGGTGG
>JBBQWO010000037.1:0-26689 GCA_038210535.1 Fimbriimonadales bacterium
TATAGAGGTGCAACGTCTCCTCCTTCAACTCGATGCCGCTGATACGCCAAGGAAACGAAAGGTGCAAAGCAACCGCGAAAACATCACTCTCTGTCACGCATCAAAGACTACGCCATCCACTCCAAACAGCGAGGAGCCAACTTTCTGTTCTCACGAGCTTCTCGGCTATGGCGTAGCGTAACAGCAAAAGGCAGCCTCAGTTTTGAGACTGCCAAGAACTAAGCACAACAGCGCGAGTTTTGTGGAGCTTCGAAGAGGATTCCTGGAAGTTTGCGCCACGTGATCTGACGGATTAGCCGATCCACTGTCGAGTTGTGACTCGCATAGGTCGGCAGTTTGTCGGGGGCACGCCGTGAGATGACCAAATCAGTCTTGGCATCCCAGCTATAGCGCCACAAACGCGCGCACCTGAATGGCTCTTGATCGAGCCTCTCGCCAAGATGGTGGTGGAAGCCCCCGGAGAGTACCAAGATCCTGGGTGAGCCCCAACGGAGCGGCACCACAGCTGCCCTTTGGTGGGCGGGGCTGTGAATGCCGGTCACGAGCACGCTTCCGGCAAGCATGCGCTTCTCCGTTTCCGTTTCTATTGCGTCAAGGATTGACGGCATTTGAACAGGAGCGCCGAGAGCATTTTCAACGTGAAAGAGGCTGGTGTTGAGGAGTCGGACATTTCCGTACAGCCATACACCAGCCGGTTCGTAGAAACCCGGTTCTTCTTCAAAGGGCGCCGATCGAACAGGGGGCGCATGAACATCGAGAACTGAAGACATGGATACTCAACCTCACAAGTTGCGGACCCCGTCGTTAGGAGGCCCGCTAACTCATGAATAGGGCCAGACGGCTTTTGAATCAAAAGGAAAGTAGACGGCGAAACGAATGCATCATCGCAAAGAGAAGGTCTTGCTTGTGGCCTTGGCACGAGCTTCGAGCTTGGAGATAAATTCGTGAAGCTGGTTGTTGGTGATGCGTCGGCTGCGACCAATCGCTACTGACCCGAGTTCTTCGACATCGATCAGCCGGTACACACGAGCACGGCTGAGAGACAACAGCTCTGCCGCTTCTTCAACCGTGTATGCCAGCTTCTCCCCGAGGCTTTTGCTCACACGTCGATGCTATTCGGCCCCGCAGAGCAGGCTCTGACCGAATCATGCGGAATTTAGCTCGGACTAAACCCGAGAAGGATCGTTTGGGCCGAGTCTCCAAAAATTGATTAAGAGGAATCGTTTTTATGTAGAAAACTGTCTACACTGCACTGGTAGATGAAGCAAGGCTACGATTCGCATCTCATCCGCTAGGAAGCAAGAAATGTCTGAGGAAAAGAAGAACGTAACTATCGTTGTTGAGGGAACTCCCCATGAGTGGCCAAAGGCTGAGATTACATACGCTGAGGTGGTGACTCTTGAGGTGCCTGGCTACGCCACCACATCTGGAATCACATATTCGGTCAAGTACACCAAGGGACATGGAGAAAAGCCTGAAGGAATTCTTGTGCCCGGCGCATCGGTGAAGGCGAAGGAAGGAATGATCTTCAGTGTTTCAGAAACTGGTCAGTCTTAACGAAGACCTTCGACGCTTAGTCAAGAAAGGGTACGCCGTCGCCTTTGACGGCGGCTACCTGATTGTCCGCGATATCCCATACCTTGGGCCCGAGCTCGAACTCCGTTCAGGAGCCATTGTGGCCAAGCTCGTGTTTGTCGACAATGAACGCGTTGTTCAGGACGACCACCAGGTCTATTTCGCCGGGTCTCACCCGCACGGCTTGGACGGGAACCCCATCCCGAATCTCTCTGGTGGGCCAATCGTCCTCCCCATGAGCGAGGCTAATAAGGACGTCGTGGTGGAAAGAAGTTTTTCTAACAAGCCGGTCGCTACCGGTGCTTTTGCCGACTTCTATGAGAAGATCGAGAGCTACGTTGGAATCATTTCGGGCCCGGCGATCGAACTGCATAAGGCCAACCCTTACACGTTCCGCTTTACCGAGTCAGTCCCAGAGACCGTCTTTAAATTTCAAGACACGTTGACCAGCAGAGCAGAGATCACTGACTTGTCCGCCAAATTTAGAGACGACGATGTTGCAGTCATTGGCCTCGGGGGCACAGGCGCATACGTCTTGGATTTCCTTGTAAAAACGCCTGTCCGGGAGATTCGGGGTTTCGACTTGGACGAATACCACGTGCACAATGCCTTTCGCTCCCCAGGCCGGCTGGAAGAGCACGAGCTGGGGCAATCTAAGGCAGACGTTTACCGGAGCCGCTATGAAAACTTTCGCCATGGGCTCACAGTTGAACCACTTTTCGTTGACTCCTCATCCCATCCTTCATTTGAGGGTGTAACGTTTGCTTTCGTCTGCGTGGATGAGGGGCCGTCACGAGCCGGGGTCTTTGATGTTTTGATTGGGAAAGGCATTCCGTTCATCGACGTTGGCATGGGTCTTAAGCGCAAGGAAGGTGCTTTGACTGGTATGGCGCGGGTTACTCACTTCTCTACTGAGAACGCAGCTCAAGTCAGGGACATGGGGCTCGCGGAACTTACCGCGAAAGCCGATGACATGTATCGAACGAACATCCAGATCAGCGAACTGAATGCATTAAACGCGAGTTTGGCCGTTATCAAGTTCAAGCAATTGCGTGGCTTTTACGGTGAGAACGCGCCGAGCTACCACCTGCTGTTCGACATCAACGACTTCAAGCTCGTAGGTGAGTCGGAGCTACCGTGAGATTTCGTCTAGAGCGAGTTCACTACATGCCAAAGCAACTGCAGCCCGGAGTGTTGTACGTATCAGAAGAGTTCGGGGCTGCGGCACATCTGTGCGCCTGCGGGTGCGGATCGAAGATCCGAACTCCCTTACACCCAACAGAATGGTCCGTTGAGGAGACAGGGGCTGGACCTAGTCTTTGGCCGTCGGTGGGTAATTGGCAGCAGGCCTGTCACTCCCATTACTGGATCGAAGGCGGAGAAGTAAGGTGGGGGAACCAGTGGACCCGTGAGCAGATCGAGGCAGGGCGTTGCGATGAAGAGCAACGCCGCGCTGACTACTTTGCTGAATTGTCTCCTCCTCCTCGTCAAGGCATCCTGCACAGGGTCGTTTGTTGGCTAAGGCGGCTCTTTCGTTGATGGTGACCATCGGGATCATATTTGCCTTATACTGCTGGGGAACTGCCTGTGCCCGCCGGACGTTGAAGCGCTCTGCGGAGGAGCAGCGCACATCAACCCCAGCAGTTTGCCTAGGCTTCGCCATTTCATGCACTCGCCGGGTCGTGGGAAACGCGGAAAGAGTCTCAAATCCTGGTCGTTTTCGAGCGGAATCGTGATCGCTTTGGAGCGGAGCATGCAAACTTGCATCGTTTCTGGTACGATCCCGTCTTTACTCCAAGGTCAAACGTTGAAGGTGATCATCATTTCGGCCCAGCCAGGCGCGGGTCTCAAGGTTATGAGCGAATCCGTAAGGAAGCTTGCTCAAGAAAAAAAGTGCAACTGCTCACACTTCGCGCTTGACGACCTGGTCATTCAAAAGCTTCAAGAAAGGCACAGGGGAGAGTTCCAGCCACAAAGGCTGAACTACTACCAAATGCCAGAACACATTGTTCAGGAGTGCTCTGGGCAGGCCTTGCACGAGCTTTCAGCCGAGCTAAAGACCGCTGCCGATGAAAATCGTGAAGTGGCCTTTCTTTACATGCACACTCAGTATTCCAACCCGGAAAAGAGCACCTTTTATTCCGCTGTGAGCGCCCATGAAGTGCGCGAGATAGTGGGTGAGTTCAAGGTAGTTGTCGCTAATGTTCAGCAAGACGTCTACGAGACGCGGCAACGCTTAATCGATCCGTACTTTCTGAGAGAAAGCTCGGAGTGGAGGAATCCCACGGCTGACTATACGGAGTTGGAAAGGGTGCTCTCTTGGAGGCTCGCCGACTTCTATGCCTCGAAGGCGATGGCTTTCGAATTGGGATGTCCATTCTATCTGTTCCACGCGAAGAGCCCTGTGCAAGTCCTATGGCAGATCTGCGTGGAAGGTTTGCCTTCCGTCTATCTGTCCCACTCCATATCTGATGCCAGGAGACAGGTGACAGGTAGGAGATCGAAGAAGACACCGTTCTGCGATCCAGATCTGGGGAGGGAATTCTTCAAAGAATTGAACGACTTTGGCAGGCAGCTTAGAAAAAGATTTCCGGTCCTTGAACCAACTGCCATAGATGAGTATCGCCTAGCAGATATTCCAGCGGAACTGCATATAGACCAGATAAAGAATCACTTTCTACCATTCCTGACGGAAAGATGGCCCCTATATGATGATGACCGTTTAGTTCCCTTTACTAAAGAAGCACTGGTTCCAGAACTCACACCTTCTCAGATTACACTCGGCTACTACTCGGTTCCAAGAGTGACTTCTTTCATGCGAAGTACAAGAACACTCCCAAGGACCTGGATCTTGAGAAATTAAGAGCCGACATTCAATGCGCACAAGCACACCTCACAAAGCAGATAGATAATCAGATCACAGTTAGGGATTACCAACTCACTGATCAATCTGAAGTTGTAGTTGTTTATCGTCCATATCAGAACGCATATACACCGGAATTGTCCGGCGGAGTGTCGAGAGAGTATTTAGCTAAGAGGGCTATGCATACCTACTCTCCTGAGCGAAGATCCCTGATAATCTTGGTTCACCCTCGAAAAGATGAAGTGAGCCGTCGGAGATTACTTGCTGGCGGCTATGGCTCTGACGAGTTCGGTTGGGACGCCGGCGTTGTAGATAGTCTATGGTCTGATTGCCATGAATCCTCGTGCCCGGAGGATTTAAAATCGAGCATTATTCAGACCTTGTGTAGTGCCGCATATCCAGCTGTAGACACTAGCGAACCAACTACTGCGGTCTACAAGTTGATTCAAGATAAGGATGTGGCTCCGATCTTGTCGGACGAGGTTGCCGAACGCACTGGTGGTCTTGCAATGAAGAACATGGTTCCTGCTTTGCGAGTTTCACCAATTCGACACAGCCTCGCTAAGAATATTGTTGAGCAGGTGTTATCAACTAATGGTGTTATGCTCGATTCATTGCTTGCGAACGCAGTTATAAAGATTTACACTGACGATGTGGTTAGCGACGAGCTGTTGGAACTAATATCAGCTTGAGGAGTAATAAATATATGCAGAAGATAATTGGATCGGATGACGACAACTCAATAGAATTGTTGGTCAATAGAGGAACGAGCTCAGATGTGCTGGAAGAGGATTTGGTTAGCGCCGGTTGGCGCGTGACTAGAAAGTTCAGCGCTTTCGAGATGCCTATCGTGGTGTTTCAGGGTCGAGAGGTGATGGGATTCAAGGCTATTGCTTTGGAGTTTTGCAGTTCAAGGAGCCATCAGCTAACGGCTCCAATCTAAGTCTTTGCTTGATCGGTTTTAACGGGAGGCTTATTCGTCTCCCGTTTTTCATTGTCCTCAGAGGCTCCAATTAGGTGCGTAACGCATGAGCCTTCTCCAGTAATTCCAGTTTAGTCAGGATGATCTCAACACACCCTTGCGTGTTCACACCGCTCATATAGCGGTGGCGTCATCAGGGGGCGTTAGGAGTCCTATCTCATTCGATAGTTCGTACCAGATATTCTCAAGTCCTGGCCGGTCGTTCCAATCAGAATCACTGACGTCTCCGGATAAATATGCCCCTGTGCGGGACCGCAATTCGGCGATATCACTTATGGAGTACCAGCCGGCTTGCTTCGTCTCAGTTGGGTCGCTCTGCACTTCACCTGTAGCATGGACCCTGTAGATTTTCCAGAAGTGCCAAGTGCCATCCTTGCGCCTACAAGGGTTCTCCCTTCTGCCTTCCCATAGGACCTCAAGAGTCGCTGCTTTCAGGCCTACCTCTTCTTGTAATTCTCGCGCCGCAGCTTGCTCAAAGGAATCATCTGCATCGACGTGTCCAGCCGGCGGCGCAAAACCATAGGGTGGTTTCCTGCGCTCAATTAGCAGAAGCTTCTCGTCGCGCCAGACGAGCATTCCCACGCTGGTGTGGTCACAAGTGTCATTCGGCATTGGCAAATCCATTCAATTTAGGGGGCACTGCAGTCTATCCTAAGGGCCTTACAGGCAAATTTGTAACAGATGTGACTCCCAAGAGACTCCGTTCCTGAAACTTCCGGTTAGAGAGATGATTGTACCTGTGGAACGTTGATCAGTCGAAATGTATTGCGCTAAACGCGACGGGTTTTGTACCTTGCCGACCTAGCAAGTTGGCTCTATGAGGTTTTCCGTGGGTTTGCGTAATCTCTGGGTGTGCGTGACACGGAGATTTTCGCTTCTTTACTTGGCTTGACATCGGATTGGCATCTGTAGATCTGGTTGCTGAGTCTAAGTCTGTTCGAATCACAGTGGAGCACAGGGGTGTTGCTCGTTGCCCTGTGTGCTGCAAGGATTGTTCGGTTTACGACCACTCCACTGAGCGGATGTGGCGGCATTTGGACACGATGCAGTTCATGACTTTCGTGGTTTGCCGCGTTCCTCGGGTGAGTTGCCAGGGGCATGGGGTGAAGCAGATCGATGTTCCTTGGGCGGGTCCGAAATCCAGGTTCACGGCGATGTTCGAGCGTCTTGCGATCGAGCTCCTTTCGATGACCCGGTGCCAAGCGCGAACTGCGAAGATTCTGCGCCTTAACCCGGGTCAAGTTCACGACCTCATGCACAGGGCGGTGAGTCGCGGTCTTGCTCGGCGCGAGCTCGCCTGCATTGAGCATGTGTCGATGGACGAAAAGAGCTTTCACAAGGGGCATGTGTTTGGCACGGTGTTGGTAGACGTTATTGGCAGGCGCGTTCTGGACGTCGCCTTCGGAAGAGACGAGGCGGCAGCGCGCGAGCTCTTGAGTTCCCTTCCCAATCCCGACGAAGTGAAGACCGTGACGCTGGACATGTTGCCGGCTTACAAGAAGGCGGCTCACGGGGCGCTTCCGAACGCGGAGGTGATCCATGACCGGTTCCACGTGGCGATGAACCTGAATGCCGCAGTGGACCAGGTCCGAAGGGCTGAGACAAGACGTGAGCCTGCTCTCAAAGGAAGTCGATACGTTTGGCTGAAGAATCCCGAGAACAGAACCACGTCCCAAAATGCCGATTTCGCCTACCTGATGAAGCTGGAACTTAGAACGGCAAAGGCATTTGCACTCAAGCAAGTCTTCAGGCACTTCTTCGAACAAGAGAGCCTTAGCGAGGCTGACGAGTTCTTCCGAGATTGGCACCACGAAGTTCGAACCGCAGGCCTTGCGCCGGTCTCCAAAGTGGCCAAAATGCTGGAGAGCAATATCGCAGGACTTCTCGCATACGTCAAGCACAAACTCACCAACGGCTACGCCGAAGCCGTCAACTCGCTCATTCAAGAGATAAAGACTGTGGCAAGAGGATTCCGAACCTTCCATGGCTTCAAAACAGCAGTGCTCTTCTTTCTTGGAAAGCTCCAACTCAACCCACTCAAATGCTCATAGAGCCAGCAAGTTAGAGGCGTGTCGTCTCGTCAAGGCTTTGTAGCGTGCCCCATTAAGAATACACTACTCGGATGGGTTACCCTGGCCGTCTTCTCGGTGTCCTTGCTGACCGCGCGCAAAAGCACTGCCCTTGTGTTTTTGAGTCTCTCCACGGTAGCAATGAGGACCAGGAACGGCATCAGAGGGTCTCGATTGAATGGGGTGGTGATTTATCCTCTATTGGTCTCTCAAATGTCTCTCAAATGGTAGAGCCCGGTTGAGACTTCCAGAGACAGCTGTAGACTCTGAAATATCTCCTTGAGTCTAGTCGAGTTTCCATGACACTGTAGGGGTCACAGGTTCAAATCCTGTACCGCCCACCAAGTTCAAAGGAACCTAAAGTGGTTCCTAAGAATGGTTCCTAAAACACCATAGGTTTATGTGATTTGAACGGAAGCGAAGTGAGCAGAGGAAGTAGCGTCGAAGCACATGATTACCAGGCTGTATGCAAACAACTTTAGGTGCCTAGTCGCATTTGAAACCACATTCGACTCCTTTGGGGTGCTCTGTGGTCCAAACGGCGCGGGGAAAAGCTCCGTGTTTGACGTGCTGCGTCTGATCAAGGACTTGGGAACGGGTGAAACTACCCTCGAATCAGATGAATTCCGCAAGCTGGAGTTCACTAATTGGCTGGAGAGCACGGTCCAGGAATTTGAGGTCGACCTCAAAGCTGGCGGCCACGACTTCACCTACACCCTGCATCTGGAACAAGTGGCCCCGGAACTGCCACCGCGAATCATCCGGGAACGGGCGACATCGGACAAAAGGGAACTCTTCGATCGCGATCTCGATGGCGTTCGGTTCCAGAAAGCGACTGGACAGCAAAAGGGGTTTCCCCTGAACTGGCTTCAGGCTGCACTCGGCTCAATTCAGCCTGCAGGCGACAGGCGCGACATTCAGATTCTTCAAGAAGCCATTGCAAAGCTTGTCATCCTCCGTCCAAGTCCCCATATGATGGAGTTTGAGAGCCGAGGAGAGTCGAAACTGCCTAGGCTCCAACTAGCCAATCTGACTTCTTGGTATCGATTTCTTGCGAATGATGATGAGTGGAAGGAAGATCTAAAGGGAGGTCTTCAGCAAGTCTGGCCGGATTTCAGGTCGTTCCGCTTGGATGACGTGGGCATGCAAACCAAGGCGCTCCAGCTTCGATTCGGCCCTGGAAACGGTAAAGAGGCTGGCACTCTCTATCTCGACCAGCTATCGGATGGCGAGAAAATGCTGTTCGGCTTATACATGATTCGTAGCGCTTTGGCGACCGGCGCTATCCACACAGCCCTGATCGACGAGCCGGATAACTTCGTTGGCCTGCCGGAGCTGCAACCATGGGTTCTCTCGGTTATGGAACTGCTCGATCAAGATCGCCAGGCAATCCTGATCTCCCACCACCCCGAGGTTTTGGCGCAGGCGAGCGAGGAGTACGGCCGATACCTTTGGCGCGACAATCACACTTCGCCGACTCGAATCGGACCGCTCACGGTTCCTGAAGGCATGAGCGCTGGTGAAGCGATTACGCGGGGGTGGGTCCGTGGCTAGGACGCAAGTCGTCTGCCTGCACGAAGGTAACCAGAGCAGCATAGACCCGCTCTTTATCCGCACGCTTCTCAAGCCCTGCAGCCCTCGTGGATTCGATTCCATGATGGCTCAAACATCATTCGCTCTGTCCCGTGTGGTGGCCGTAAAGGTGTTATCGACAGTCTGCCTCGGGAACTGCAAGCCTGCTTGGCCCAGGGCGGGACGACAACGCTCATGGTTTGGGCTGACCTGGACGATGACATGCCAGACGGCGATTCACTTAAGAGAGCATTCTGGACAGTTGCGCAGAAGGCAGGTATTTCCAAGTCTGATTTCGACGCGGTGGTTTTCGTTTTCGCGAAGGATCGCATTGAAAACTGGATCGAATTCCTTGAAACTGGTCAGACAGACGAATCCAAAGAGGGCGAGCGCGTCAAGTACCCGAAACAGGCGTCGGACGCGGCAAAGAAGCTCGCGGACCGATGTAGGACCAATGCAGATGGTGCGATGCTCCCTTCATCCCTCGCCTGGTCCTGTCAGAACTGGCGGGTACTTTGCGACCGGATGGCGTGAGCGGCAGTTTATCGAGGATTCGTTGTCGCCAGCGACCCCTACAATCTGCAACTGTAGGGGTCGCTTAGGTTCAAAATCAGCCCATTTTCGCTGTTTAAAGCGCCCGAGCAACCCATGACACTGTAGGGGTCACAGGTTCAAATCCTGTACCGCCCACCATCTCATGGCTATTCCCGCCAACCAGGTTTTGATGGCTGAGACAGTGGCTAGTCCCCATTTCTTGACCGGTCTAGAGTGTTAGAGTTTCCGCCTCCGGTTGTTTTGTCGATAGACCTTGAAGGCTGCGGGGCTGATGAGCCCGAGGCTTCGGTGAGGTCGGTGGTGGTTGTAATGGTCCTGGAATTCATCCAGAGACAGTTGAAGTTCAGCTCCGCAGGAGTGGATTGCTCCTCGAAGGAGTTCGTCTCGAAGCTTATCGAAGAAGGATTCGACTCGTCCGTTCTGCCAGGGTTTCAAGCACGATCAACAACGACTAGCGAAGGTGCACAGCATCCATCCGGCTGCGAGACGAATTTTCGTTGCGATGACGCGACCTGGACATCTCTTGGCCTTCGCCGTCAGAAAATCACACGTACAGGAAGTCATTCCTAATTTCGAAGCAAAAGGTTGGAGTGTCATTGACCTGACGAGGGTCTAGAAAGCTTACAGAAAAGGAGCCAGCCGGTTCATAGAAACCGGGCACTCTCATCTCGTTGACAGTCGTCCGCAGTATAAAGCATTGACGGTACACTACGCCCATGCTTATCTGCGTTATCCTTGCAGTTGCACTGTCGCCGACTCAGCGTGGCACTTACTCCAACCACGCATCAGCTTTGTGTCACTCGAGCAAATTACAGCGTTTGTATGTGGGCTGTGCGGATGGATACATTCGCGAGGTGGATCTCCGGACACTCACACTGAAACGAGCTTTATGCCCACCCGATTTTTTTCAGTATAAAAGTGGGAGCGATTTAATACATTCGCTGAGAATTTCTCCCGATAGCAGATGGCTGGTCTCAACCCCACTTACGCAGCGATGTGTTGTGTTCGACCTAACTTCTGGAGATTCTCGAACATTTCGAAAAGACTCTGCTACACCTTGCCTAGATGACAGCGGACTGTGGTACCTTCAAATGGATTCACCAGAAGGAACAATTGCAAACATTTATCGGCGATCTTTGGTTACCTGGAAGGCCGAAAAGGTCTTTGGCTATAAGGTTCACGATCACGACGGATGGATCCCAACATCTCTTGAGCTTCTTTCGGACGGTGTTTTGGCTCCAGAGGCTAAGCGGCTGCGTAAGTATTTGTCCTCGGGACAGGGATTCGAAGATATGGAGATGCCGGAAAGCTTTAAGGGGGAATTGGGAGGGACTTGGGACAGCGTGACCGTTGATGAGAAGGGGCGTATGGCGGCTATAGATAATGCAGGGACGGTGTTCTACACTGCGGACAACAAGACCCCAATGCGGCCAATAGGACTTGCTGGCCCGGTGGCCATGACAGGAACGGATGGCCATCGTTTCGTTGGAATTGCTCGCTTTGCGGGCGACGTTTTATACACCGCAGGCAACGAGGTTGTTCGAAAAGGGAGAGGCTTGTACCCCTCAGGAGTCCCCTGCCGCGCGTTTGATTTGAAAAGCGGTAATTCGCGACAGATTAATGCGAGTGCCATCCCAAACCGTAGCATTCAATCTTTCGCGATCTGCGGGGAGCGACTTGCTCTTGGATATGACTCAAGCAAAGAGCATACGGCGCGAGTAGACATCATCGATATCAGTTCTGGGCGACTGCTTGCGAGTCTGCATTCTCCATATGCGACGTCGAAAGGCGAAGTCAAGCTTGAAACAAGGAAGCCATGAGACAGCCTCAGGCTCCCGAGCGAAATCTTGCGCGAAGATCGACCCAGCGCGGGCTTGAGTGACGACCAATGGCAATCTTTCTTCCTTAGTCAATTCGACTTTGTAGCCCTGCCGTACCCACCAGCCCTGCCCTTCCAAAACAATCTTGACAATTTGCTCGAATGCGTCCATTTGCTCAATTACCCGGGCATCCTACTCAACCAACCATTCGAATTCCTTGAGGTCAACCGCTATTAGCTCAGTGCCCCTAACCAAGGATAGACGCTGCGCCTCCTCATGCTCTTTGAGCATTCGCAGGTCATTTACGATGGCCGTATGCCTCATCTACAAATCTGCCTCGAGCGTCGTTTTTGTCATTGGCCCTTTGGTTAAAGCTGTCCGACCAATCGTGGACGTAGTTCGTTAGATAACGATTCTTGAGTTTTATAGTGCCCCCGTCAATGAAACGAGCGCACACTCGACTGGCACCCGAAACTCAGGCTGATTGGCGAACCTGAAAGTTGGTCGCTACGCGTTCGTATGCGTCGAGGATCTCTGGTGGGACTTCTACGTGGTCAATGAAATTCTTGCCTTTAGGGCCGTATCCGTTCTCATCATCTCGAAGCCTAAGAACTTCCCCAAGAACAAGGGAGACGAAGCGATCAAATGTCCACGTTCCCTCAATGTCACCCTTAACTTGATAGCCAGCCTTCGTTTGTTCAACGAGTGGCGCAAATGGGGCAAAGCTGACGAAAGCTCGTGCGGGTTCGCCTGCCCATGCTCGAACAAAACTCTCGTGACTGCGCCGCTGCATAGTCGGGTCTTGGATCAGGACCAGCCGTGATGGCAAGCTTCGCGTCCTGCTTAAGAGGCGATGGGCTTCTACGGCGTTTGAACCGCAATTCGTGGATTTGTTCTCCACAAGCAGGGCATCGGCATTGATCTCAAACACTGTCATCAGGATCTCATGAATGATGTCCGCCTCAGCTCGATTTTCAGTTTCAACCTTCTGAAAAGCAGAGTGGGATCGGACAGCGTTTCGCAGGTCTTGCGTGGAATGGCCGATGCCACCGCAAATGAGGATGCCCTTGCTGCAACCGCGATGAAACGCCTCGGCAGCCACTCGAATCGGTCCGAGCAAGCTACTCCCAAGCAGTACGATCCACTCCACAGGAGCCCCAAGGTTTTTGAGGTCGAGAACGGGTATGTCCCTCCGCGCAAGATAGCTGCCGAGGAGATTCAAATCATCGACGAGCATACGTGGAGCCATCATAGCAAGAAGAATCCCAGGCCCATGAGTCAGGATGCGCGCAGGAGCCGGAATGGCCCCGTCAATAAAATGGGCGCACCTCGACTCGAGCTTGACAAGCGACCGCGGCCTTGCTCCCCCACGTCAGCGCCTCGTCCAAATCCGACACTTCCAGCACCCACAAACCGCCAACGTGCTCCCTGGTTTCTAGGTACGGACCATCAGAGATGAGCACTTTGCCATCGGGCTGGGCCATCAGCGACTTAGCGCTTCTTGCCGATTGTAGGCCGCCAACGAAGATTCTGACCCCCGCAGCCTTCATCTCCTCATTAAGCGAGTCGATATCCCGGGCCATCGATTCGTCCTCTGCGGACGGGTCGTAGTCGTCTGGGCGGTGGATAGCAACCAAGTACTTCGTCAATGCTTTTTCCTGTAACCGGCTGGCGGGCGGGCAGCTGCCCTGCTATCACAACCTACTCATTCACGCTGCTGTTGAATGAATCATTGGCGTGTCCCTTCGCCACCGCAGCAGAGATAGCCTACCCGCCGGGATTTGCCGCAGACCACTGCCGATCGCCAGACGGGAAAGTGGAGGGTGCACGAACTACGCTTTTCCTGCCGCTGTGCAGCGGCGGAAGCGGTTCGCAAAATATGTGAACATGCACCGTAGTTGGGTTTCACGGTACAAGAGCGATATGGCAGCCGTTGTCAAGTACCGCAATTTTCGGCTGTATGAAGGGGTAAGGATTTGAGCACCTTTTACGATATATCAGTGGGCCCCCAATGAACCAAATCCAAATTTCGAACGACAATTGCGAGGGTCAGGCTGCTGTATTGGAGAAGCTCCACCTCTTGCTGCGCGCATTCGAGGCAAGCAGTTGCGGCATTACCATTTCAGACATGGGGCAGGTGGATGAACCTCTCATCTATGTCAACCAGGCGTTTGAGCAAATGACTGGTCATGCGTCGGAAGAAGTTGTTGGCGTTAATTGTCGGTTCCTGCAGGCAGACTTGCGAGACCAAGTTGGAGTCCATGAGGTCAGATCGGCCATCCGTGCGGAAAGGAACTGCCGTGTCGTGCTTCGAAATGTCAAGAAGGATGGGACGCCATTTTGGAACGATCTGAACTTGGCTCCGGTGACCGACGGGTCTGGTAGGTTGACCCACTATATCGGAATCCAGACGGACATAAGCGCTCAGCGTGAAGCAGAAGACGCCCTGGTCCGATTAAACGAAGAGCTTGAAGAGAAGGTCCGGGAGCGCACCAAAGATATCGTCGAGGCCTACGACCAAACCCTACAAGGCTGGGTTAAAGCGCTTGAGATCCGCGACTATGAAACTGAAGGACACTCTAAGCGTGTCACAACCCTAACCAAGGAACTTGCTCATTCATTTGGGATCGCTGGCGACGAGGCCCTCGCCATGGAGCGGGGTGCCCTCTTGCACGACATCGGCAAGATCGGTGTTCCGGACAACGTCCTCCTCAAGCCTGGGCGTCTTACACCGGAGGAAAGAGAAGTGATCGAACGTCACCCCTCCTACGCTCACGACTGGCTTAGTCCGATCTCCTATCTCGGTTCGGCTCTCGATATCCCCTACTGCCACCACGAAAAGTGGGACGGAAGCGGATACCCGAGGGGGCTGGCCGGCGAAGACATCCCCCTGGCCGCGCGGATCTTTGCCATCGTGGACGTTTGGGATGCGCTCACCTCCGATCGGCCCTATCGGAGCCGATGGCCCGCTGAGCGAGTGATGGAACACCTTAGGTCGCTCTCAGGGAGTCACTTCGATCCCGCAGTGGTCGATGCATTCTTGCGCTTGCCATCGATCAGGGTGGATTCAATAGAAGAATTATCGCTTGCAGCGTAGTAAAGGTCGCTACGGGAGTCTTGATCGAGGAACTCGCTGGCGTAGAACCCTAAGGATTGAGGGCGAACTACCGGATTTCGACGGGAAAGGGCCGCTATAATGCACCGTATTTCGCGCGAGGCCATGCATACTTGAAGTCTCTTTGCCTTCGCCAGCTAGGGTTTGACTGCGGATTACAGGGAACGTGCTGGGCGGCTGCTCGCGCCACGACATGACATAGGCGTACGTGTGGATCAACTTGAGAATTCCATGAGGCCCGCTGCTGAGCTTGCTGGCATGATGCCTGCCATCCAGGCAGAGATCCTGGCGAGCATGACGGAGGGCGTTAGCGTCTCCGACGGTCAGGGGTTCATCGTCTACACGAATCCGGCTGAGGACCGGCTCTTCGGCTACGAGCCCGGCGAGCTGATTGGGAAGCACGTCAGCCTCCAGAACGCCTATCCTCCGGATGAGAACGAGCTCATCGTGAACGCCGTCTTCTCCGAGCTGAAGACCAAGGGCCACTGGGAGGGCGAGTGGCACAATAAGCGCAAGGACGGGAGCACCTTTTTTACCGACTCTCGGATCAGCGTGATCGAGATCGATGGCCACTCCTACTTCCTCTGCGTGCAACGCGACGTGACCGAGCGGAAGACGGCTGAAGCAGCAGCGGCGGCGAGCGAGGCTTACAACCAGGCCCTCTTCGAGAACCTCGCCATCGGCATCGCGATCGTGAGCCTCGACGGGCGCTGGCTGCATTTTAACGGGGCGCTGCCGAAGATGCTTGGCTACACGCGCGAGGAGCTTTTGAAGGTGAAGTTTTCCGACGTGACCCACCCCGACGAGGTGGAGCGCGACTGGAACGACATGAGCCGTTGCGCCGCCGGGGAGTTCGACTCGTTTGTGCGCGAGAAGCGATACATCAGGAAGGACGGCGCGATCATCTGGGCGAACCGGACGGTCTCGATCCTGCGCGACGCGGACGGGAAGCCGTTGAGCTTTTTAGGCGCGATTGAGGACATCACCTCGCGTGTGGAGGCCGAACGGGCGCTGCGCGACAGCGAACGCCGCTACCGCGCTCTGAGCACGGCCACCGCTTCGCTGGTCTGGGCTACCGACCGCGACGGCCTGGTGGAGGACATACCGGGGTGGCGCGAGATCACGGGGCAGACGCCGGAGGAGGTCAAGGGCTACGGCTGGCTGGAGGCCATCCACCCCGACGACCAGGAGACGACGCGGAAGATGTGGCGAGCGGCGTACGAGTCGGGCAGCTTGTACGACGCGACTTACCGGCTCCGCCAGAAGGACGGCTCGTACTGCTGGGTGAACGCGCGCGGCGTGCCCCTTTTCAACGATAAAGGCGAGCTGCTGGAATGGGTGGGCGTGCTGGAGGACGTGCACGAGGCGCGACTGCAAGCCCAGGCGCTACGCGAGAGCGAGGCGCAGTATCGACAGGTGGCGGAGGGCTTGCCAGAGATTGTGTGGAGCGCCGCGCCGGACGGTCGACTGACCTTCGTGAACCAGCGCATCTTTGGGTATTCGGGCATATCGTCGGATGCGGTTGTGCGAGGCAGCTGGCTCCGAGTGATCCACCGGGACGACCGGAGTAGTGTGATGCGGGCCTGGACGGAGGGGGCGGAGTCGGGGTCGCGTTTCGAGGTCGAACTGCGGCTTCGCAACCAGAAGGGCGACTATTGCTGGTTCCTCACGCGGGCAATGGCGATCCGGAGCGAATCGGGCGAGATCACGCAGTGGTTCGGGACGTGCACCTACATCCACGACCACAAGGCAACGCAGCGTGCGCTGCAAATGACAAATCAATTCGCGACCACCCTGGCCACGGACTTGGATTTGGAGCGGATCGTGCAGGCTCTTTGCGACGCCTCGACGTCGGCGATCGAGGCGGATTTCGGCTCGTTCTTCTACAACGTGATCAACGAGGGCGGGGAGTCCTTCTTGCTCTACACGCTCTCCGGTGCGCCGAAGGAAGCGTTCGAGAAGTTCGGAATGCCGCGGGCGACTCAGGTGTTCGGGCCCACTTTCCGTGGGGAAGGGATCGTGCGGTCAGACGATATCCGGCAAGACCCACGATACGGCAATATGGGACCGCCCCACCACGGGATGCCGGAGGGGCACTTGCCCGTGGTGAGCTACCTTGCGGTGGCGGTAGTCTCGCGGTCGGGAGAGGTGATCGGCGGCCTGTTCTTCGGCCACAAGAAGCCCGGCGTGTTTACAGCGGAACATGAGCAGGTGGTTTCGTCGTTCGCGGCGCAAGCTGCCGTGGCGATCGACAACGCGCGGCTTTACGAGCGGGTGCGCTCCATGAACCAAGAATTGGAGCGGAAGGTCCACGAGCGGACTGCGAATCTCTTGACCGCGAATGAGCGGCTGCAGGCTTTTACCTATCACGTGAGTCACGACCTCCGAGCGCCGCTCCGCGCGATCATCGGGACAAGCCGAATGATTCAAGAAGATTACGGCCCGCAGTTACCTGAGGCGGTTCACGGTTTCCTGAAGCGCCAAGCAGAGGCTGCGGCGAAGATGGGACAGCTTGTCGACGACCTGCTGAAGATCTCGCGGCTGTCTCGGCAGGAGATGGTGACGGAGCATGTGGACTTGACGCACCTGGCGAAAGATGCGGCCGAGGAAGCGTTGTCAATTCATCCGTATTCCACAGTGGACGTGCAAGTGGAAGAGGGGCTTGCGGCGGAGGCTGATCCTCGTCTGCTACGGCTTGCGCTGGTTAATCTCATCGAGAACGCCGTCAAGTACAGCCCGCGCGGCGGAGTCGTGCGAGTTGGCGCTCGGGATCAAAACACGTTCTTTGTATCTGATCAAGGTATTGGAATAGATGAAACCTATTTGGAACGCATTTTTGAGCCCTTCTACCGGCTGCATCGCGATGAGGAGTTTACGGGCACCGGTATCGGCCTGGCCAACGTGCGGCAAGTCGTTGAGCGTCACGCAGGGAAGGTATGGGCTGAGTCAGAGGCAGGCCATGGCACCACCTTCTACTTCACGCTCAGGCCGGCTACTGGCTAGTCGCCTCGCAGCAGTTTCTCTGCATTCAGCCTGAAGGCAACTGACCATCGGGTAATCTTTGTAAGTGTGCCGCTTAGCGTACCGGCTGATGCTGTTGTCCCTGATGTTCATTCAGGTACACGGTCTTCTGCCTCACCATCATCACGCTGACGACGCTCCCGCCCACGCACGAGACCATTCGGGGATTGGGAAGCATGTCTATCATGGCCAGACCCTAGATCATCCGCACCCTGAGGTCGCACCCCACGACGAGCCCCATCTGGACAGCGTCAAACCCGCACACGGCTTCCAGTTCGACCTGGTTTTGGCGCTCCCACCTTCGACCCACTTCACCATCGAAGAGCAAGAGGTTGACGGGCAGCGAGTGTTCGTCGCGGCGGAGCATCCCTATGCCACCGGCCCGCCGGGAACCAAGTCTTCCCGTGCTCCAC
Source organism: Fimbriimonadales bacterium (assembly GCA_038210535.1). Lineage (GTDB taxonomy): Bacteria > Armatimonadota > Fimbriimonadia > Fimbriimonadales > Fimbriimonadaceae > Fimbriimonas. Next base: position 17,986 of record JBBQWO010000037.1, read on the forward strand.
CTGCGTCCTTGATCGCCTAGACGGCTTTCGAGGGATTCTATTTGGCCTACCTTCGCGAGCCCTAGCTTTCTGCTTTTGGGCCATCGACGGAGGAATCCCTTGACGCAAAGAACAACATACTTCAGCCTTCTCTTTTTACTTTCCCCTGCGGCATGCGGGCAATCTGAGCCCACAGTGGCCGATTTCGTGACACAGGCGATCGCCGCTAACCCGGTTGTCGCCGCTCGCCGACTCGATGTACTGGCAGCGGCGGCGGCCGCGAAGTCGTTGGGTTCGCCTAAGAATCCCGAAGTCGAGCTTGCCCCCGGGATCGGCTTTACCAATTCAAACTTCGTATTTGGACAATCATTCGATCTCTCGGGCACGCGGTCAGCGAGGGCTCAGCGTGCGAAAGCGGAAGTCCAAGTGGCGAAGGCTCGCCTGCTCCATGCGCAACTCGCGGTGGGATCCGAAGTTTTGTCAGCGTACGCAAGCTATCGGGCCGCTGTTGTAAACGAGTTGAATGCGGCTTCGGGAGTGGGCACCGCAAGCACGATCGTCGGGGCGATCGGAAAGCGGATCGAGATCGGCGAGGCTCCGGCCGTCCAGTTGACGCGGGCTGAAGTTGAACTGAACCGGGCCGAGCAGACGCTGATTCTCGCTCGCGCTGAGGTCGCTACGAGCCGCTCGACGGTGAACTCGCTCATCGGCAAACCTTCGCAGGCGGAATTGCCGCTCACCCAGTGGACCTCACTTATCGACTTGGAAGTGTTTCGGCAGGGAATGTTGGAACGGCGGCCGGAGATGTTGGAGACCGCTGGCCACATCGAGGTCGCGAAAGCAGCCGTCCTCGAAGCGCGGCGCCAAGGGAAACCGACGCTTTTTGCTGGGATTGCGGCAGACATTTGGAGTTTGGATCGCCGACCGTTTCAACGTGACGATGTCGGCCTACAAGTTGTGCTTACAATGCCCCTATTCGACCGTGGCGAGAATCGATTGGCCGTGCAATCCGCAGAGTCGGCCCGCCAAGCGAGAGAAGCCGACCTTCGAGATGTGCAGCGCCGAATCACCCTCGAAATCGAAACAGCTACGACCAGCCTAAGCGCGGCGCGGGGGGTCGCCCGCAGTTATGAAACCGGCATCGTTCCCAAAGCGGAGCAGATGCTTAGGGCCATGCAGCAGGGCCTTGAATCCGGCCTGGTCAGTTTCCTCGAAGTTCTAGAAGCCCAAAAAACGCTTGTTCAACTGCGCCGTGAGTCGTCGGACGCGTTGCGAAGCCTACACCTTGCCGAAGTTCAGTTTCTGACGACCGCTGCCCAACTGCCAGGGTTGGATATCCGAAAACCATGAAGCGATTACTGTTGTTTCTCGTCATGTGCGCTTCAGTCGGCGCACTTGGCCAAGAGGAAGAGCCCGGACATATGCATGGTGCCGACGGGCGGCACATCGTGGCCCCGCAGGCTTCGGGCGGCGCTCAAACCTTCATCCTCAGCCACCACGATATGCGGATCGAAGGGTCGGACGGCAGGATCATCATCGGCTGCAAGGTCGACTCAACAATTACGCGTGAAGGTGACCCAAAGTCGATTATTCACACCGAGCACAACGCCTACGAGCCTGAGAATGAGGTCTATGGCTCGCATATGAACTATAAAGCGCCAGGGGAGTACGTGATCACTCAGGCGGTGACGCTACCCGAGGGCAAGAAGCTGAGCGTTGACTTTCCGGTTTACGTGCCCGCAATCGGGGGAGCAACCGCTCAAGAAGAGCACCCTCATGGCCCAAACTACCTTCTCATATTCGGAGGAATCGCCGGTGGTTTGCTCATTCTGTTTGGCGTCTATAAACTGGGCCAAAAGAACGCTCGAACGGGTAGTGCCGTCATTCTCGCCCTCGTCGTTCTCGGAGGGGCGTCCCTCTCCAAACTTGCTTGGGCCCAGGAAGACGAGGAGGGGCATATGCACGGAGCCGATGGCCGGCACATCGTCGCGCCCGATGCCGCCAAGTCTTCGGGGCCGATGCTCAAAGCGTATCCGGCACCGAACCAAGGCGAGTCGGCTGAGAAGTCGGTGGACGGGATCAAATTTGTGCTCTCCATCGAAAACGAGGAAATGACGCCTGATCCTGATCTCGTCGCGGTTGGCTCGGAGAAGGCCAAGCTGATCGGCTTGCAAGTGGCTCCCGTCCAATTCTCTTGGACTGGCGGAGGCCTGCAAACGACTGGGCGTATTTCGGCCAATCCAAACGGAGTGGTGGTGATCAACGCCAGGGCTTCGGGCCGGGTCGTGAGCCTTGGAGCTTTGCCCGGAACAACGGTAAGCCGAGGCGCACCGCTGGCCGTGATCGAGAGTCCCGAACTAGCAGATGCGCAATCGGCCTATCGGCGCGCGATCGCTGAAGTTAGCCAGGCGCAAGCATCCGTGAAGATCGCCCAATCCGGGATTGCGTCTGCTCAAACCAGGGTCACCATTTCGGGGAGGACTTTGAGTCTGCAGAAGCAGCTTGCGGCAACGGGCGCGTTCGCTTCGCCTTCGCTTGAAGTCGCGCGTTCGGCGGTATCGCGGGCGGAAGCCGACTTGGCTTCTTCAAAGACTAGCGTTCAAGCCCTTGAGGTCACCGTGCAACGTTTGGAGGCAGGAGTCGCATCGGGTGTCGTTGCTCGGCGGGAACTTGAAGCCGCCAAGGCCGATTTAGAAACCGCAAGGTCGGCACGGGTCAACGCCGAAAGACAGCTTGCCCTTGCGCAAGAAGCATTGAACCGCGAACAGTCGATTTCGAACAAGGGCCTTCGCAATGCGAAGGAGGTCGAAACGGCTCAGGCGGATGTTGATTTGGCTCGCGCGGCCCTGTCGGCCAGCCGCAATGGTTTGCTTCAAGCTCAGGCCGACCTGGTTCGAGCGCAAAGCACGGTGCGGGTGGCTCGCGATCAGATTGCGCTGCTTGGAGGCAGCCCGGGGGGTGGAAACCGAATTACAATGACCGCGCCCATTTCCGCCGAAGTCGAGCACCGAAACGTCAGCGTAGGGCAAACCGTCGCCATTGGACAACAACTCTACGATCTGCTCAATGCGGACGTCGTCTGGGTTCTTAGTGACCTGTATGAAACGGACATCCCCAAGGTCCGAGTTGGCCAGAAAGCCGAGGTCATCGCTGACGCTCTACCCAACCGAACTTATGCGGGCGAAGTCGCCTTCATCCATAACGAAGTCGAAGAAAAAACCCGCACAACCAAAGTGCGGGTCGTTGTTAACAACCAAGGCGAGCAGCTCAAACAGAACATGTTTGTGCGGGTTCAGTTGGGAACGGGCTCGGGTAGACAGACCCTCGTACCAACCGCTGCCGTTCAGACGACTGGTGGGGTTAGCATCGTGTTTGTGGAGGAGGTTCCCGGCACGTACCGCCGAACCGTCGTGCAAACCGCTGGGACACTCGGCAACCGGACGATCGTGAAGGGAGTGCTTGAGCCGGGCCAGAAGGTTGTCACGGACGGCGCATATCAGCTGATGGCGATGGGCGGGGGTTAATGCTAAATCGCCTAATTGAACTTAGCCTCCGCCAGAGAATCCTTGTGGTGGCGATGACCGTCATGGTCATCCTTTACGGCCTGATCGCCATTCCCAGGATGGACGTGGATGTCCTGCCTGACCTCAACCGGCCGGTTGTGACGATCATGACGGAAGCGCACGGAATGGCTCCTGAGGAAACCGAAGCGCTCGTGAGCTTTCCCATCGAAACGATGATGAACGGAGCGACCGGCGTGCAGAGGGTGCGCTCCGCGTCGAGTGCCGGGTTCAGTATCGTCTTCGTCGAGTTCGATTGGGGCACGGACATTTTCCGCGCTCGGCAGATTGTGAACGAGAAGTTGCAACTCGCCCAAGCCCGATTGCCAGAAGGTTCCGTTGCTTCACTTGCCCCAATCAGCTCGATCATGGGCGAGATCATGCTCATTTCTCTCTCCAGCAAGGACGGCAAGACCGCGCCCATCGACGTGCGTTCGCTAGCTGACTTCGTGATTCGCCCAAGACTATTAGCGGTTCCTGGCGTGTCGCAGGTGGTTCCCATCGGAGGCGGATCGAAGCAGTATCAGGTGCTGACGACGCCGGAGCGGCTCAAGCAATTCGATGTGACTCTCGATGAACTTGTCGAAGCGGCACGCGAGAGCAACCTCAACGCTGGGGGTGGATTTTTCCAAGAGCCGCAAAGAGAAGCCGTGATTCGAATTCAAGGGCGCGTGCGCGACTTGAACGACATCAAAATCACGGTCATCAAGTCGGTCGATGGTATTCCCATCACGATCGGCCAAGTTGCCGATGTGGAGTTCGCTAAGGGCTTGCCGCGAGGCGATGCGAGCGTCGATGGTAAGCCGGCCGTAATTCTCTCGGTCCAGAAACAGCCCGACTCGAACACCCTCCTACTGACCAAGGAAATCGACAAGGCGCTGAACGACATCTCCGCGACCTTGCCCGACGATGTTCAGATCAACCGAGAACTCTTCCGTCAAGAGCATTTCATCAACAATGCGATCTCGAATGTGGTGAAGGCGCTTGGAGAAGCGGGAGTTATCGTCCTGATCGTGATTCTCGCTTTTCTCATGAACATCCGGGCAACGGTCATTTCGCTGGTCTCAATTCCGGTTTCGTTTATCCTCACCTTGCTCCTCTTGGACCGCTTCGGCATCAGTATCAACACGATGACTCTGGGCGGCCTCGCGATTGCGATCGGGCTTGTCGTTGACGACAGCATCGTCGATGTGGAAAACGTGTTTAGGCGACTTCGGTTGAATGCGTCTTCTCTCGACATAAAGCCGCCGCTTCGGGTGATCTACAGTGCCAGCGCGGAAGTGCGAAACAGCATCGTCTTCGCCACGCTGATCATCGTGCTCGTCTTCGTCCCGCTCCTCTCCCTGGAGGGGATGGAAGGGCGGGTGTTCCTGCCGCTGGGTCTCGCCTTCATTTTCTCGATGCTGGCTTCGCTCATTGTTTCGCTCACGGTGACTCCTGCCCTTTGCGGATTGATGCTTCGGAATTCAGGAGTGCGAGGAAGCCACGGCGACTCCAAGCTGGTGTCTTGGTTGAAGCGAGTGAACGGTCCAACGGTTCGCTGGTCTCTCGATCACCCATGGCTGGTGATCGGTTCTACTGCCGCATTGACCGCTGTCGCACTTGCTGTTCTTCCCTTGCTTGGGCGAGAGTTCTTGCCCAAATTTAACGAGGGTTCGCTCGCTTTGAGTGCGATCTTGCCGCCTGGAACGAGCCTGGATGAGAGCAACCGTATCGGCACGATCATCGAAAAAACGGCGCTCCGTGTTCCCGAAGTCACCCACATCGGCAGGCGCACTGGACGCGCGGAGATGGACGAACACGCGGAGGGTGTCAACTATTCTGAGATAGACATCGGTCTCAAGGATTCAAAGCGAGGGCGCGCCGCGGCCACGGAGGAGCTCAGGGAGAAGCTGACCCAAATTCCGGGTGTGTTTGTGGCGTTCGGTCAGCCCATCTCGCACCGGCTCGATCACTTGTCTTCAGGGGTACGCGCCGCGCTTGCGGTTAAGGTGTACGGTGCCGATCTGAGCGAACTTCGCCGATTGGCGGCAGACGTGGAAGACACGATGAAGGGGATTTCCGGGATCGTAGACCTTCAAGTTGAGCCTCAAATCGAAGTGCCGCAAGTGAGCATCGAAATCGATCGGGTGGCCGCAGCACGTTACGGCGTCACGCCCTTTGAGCTAGCCGAGAATTTGGAGGTCGCTCTGGCCGGACACGTCGTCTCCCAGGTGTTACAGGGCCAGCGAACGTTCGAACTGGTCGTGTGGTTTACTCCCGAAGCTCGCAACAACTTGGACGTGATCCGGTCCACCCTCATCAACACGCCTTCCGGCCAGCGCATCCCACTTGGGCAGCTCGCAGTGGTGAGGCGCGACACGGGTCCAAACACGATCAATCGCGAGAACGTCTCGCGACGAATCGTCGTGCAGGCCAACGTCGAAGGCCGGGATTTGAATAGTGTCGTCACGGAACTTCAAGACAAGATGCGCCCCATTCAGGCGACGTGGCCGCGCGGCTACTACATCGAATACGGGGGGCAGTTCCAGGCCCAGCAAAGTGCGATGGCGCGCATCCTTTTTCTGGGCATGTTTACGATCGTCGCGATCTTCTTGCTGCTGAATGTGGCGCTACGTTCCTGGCGCATGGCCCTCCAAGTCATGGTGAACTTGCCGATGGCGCTCGTTGGTGGAGTCTTGGTTCTCTATCTCACGGGGGGCATTCTTTCCGTCGCCTCGATGGTCGGTTTTATCACCCTGTTCGGAATTGCAACCCGAAACGGAATCATGATGCTCTCGCACTATGTCCACCTCATGCGCGAGGAGGGTGTTCCTTTCAGTAAGGAGATGATTGTGCGAGGCACCCAGGAGCGCCTTTCTCCTGTCCTGATGACCGCGCTTGCAGCCGCATTTGGATTACTGCCCCTTGCAATTTCTCAGGGTGAACCGGGCAAGGAGCTCCTCCAGCCCATCGCGGTGGTCATTCTGGGAGGACTCGTCTTCAGCACGTTCCTCGACCAAGTGGTCATGCCCGCGCTGTTCTGGGTATTCAGCCGAAAGGAGTGGGAGAACTATGTTCCGGGGACGCATCTTGACGTGGGCGGCTTCGATGAACTCGCGCCGAGCGATGATGTATTGAAAGGGGTGCCCGCCTAGAGAAAGAGAGATGGGACGGCCAGGGAATCTGAGCGACAAACTCACACATGGTTAAGGACTTCCCGAACTTTGCCCGACAGTTGTGCGGCCGAAAACGGCTTCTGCAGAAAATGAAAGTTCTCGGCCGAGGCACCGTTCCGGGGAATGGCGTCGTAGGTGAACCCGGACATAAAGAGCATCTTCATGTCCGGGCGGACAAGCTCCAACTCCGACGCGAGGTCTGAACCGGTCATCCCGGGCATGATCACATCCGTTAAGAGAATGTCTATTTTTGGCTCGTAATCCGCCACGAGCTTTAGCGCCGCGGCTCCGTCCGAAGCGTGGATCACCAAATAGCCGGCAGTCCTTAGCACTGTCGCGGCCAGCGAGCGAACTGTATCCTCATCTTCGACCAGGAGGACCGTCTCGCCCATACCTGCGGCCTCGGGCTCAGTATCGACGGGTTGAACGGTGAGCATGTCATCAACCCTGGGAAAGTAGAGATGAAAGACAGTCCCGACATTGATCTCGCTGTAGACCAAGATTTGTCCGCCGCTGTTCGTCACGATGCCATAGCAAGTTGAAAGCCCAAGGCCGGTGCCCTTGCTCTTTTCCTTGGTTGTATAGAAGGGGTCGAAAATGCGCGATTGGACTTCCTTAGTCATCCCAACACCGGTGTCTGCCACCGAGACCTGCACGTACGGGCCGGATAGAAGGGCCCCATGCTGCGTGTCCAGACTCGTGTCGATGGTTGTATTCGACAGTCCGATGGTGAGCTTGCCGCCCCTCGGCATTGCGTCTCGCGCATTGACGCAGAGGTTCACAATAACTTGCTCGAATTGGGATGGATCCAATTTTACGCGCCCGAGATTCGGACTGGAGGGAATGGCCAGTTCTATGCTCGCGCCGAGGAGTCGATGAATCAAGCTGTCGAGTCCGACTAGCAGGTCGTTCAAGTTCACGACCTGCTGTACGACTACTTCCTTTCTCGCGAAACTGAGGAGTTGCTTGGTAAGGGTCGCCGCTCGCTTGGCGGACTGAACCACCTCGTCGAGGTCCCCCTGGACGGGAGACTCCTTGGGAAGCCGTAGCTGAGCCAGTTCTGCGTATCCAAGCATGCCCGTCAGGAGATTATTGAAGTCGTGAGCAATGCCCCCCGCAAGTAACCCGATGCTCTCCATCTTCTGCGACTGCAGAAGTTGCTCTTGGAGGCTCTTCCGAGCGGTCACATCTTCTCCAATGCTGGCCAGACCGACGACCTGTCCGGAGCCGTCCCTCAGGATTGTCACGTTCCACAAAACCTCCCGGATTTGCCCAGCCTTGGTTAGCATCCGAGTTTCGATGTGCGCTGCCGTCATTTTTTGAAGAAGTTCCGTTAAGAGAACTCTGCGCTCGTCTCGTACCGGCTCGGGGACGAAACGGTCGAACCAATCGGTGCCGATCACTTCGTCTCGGCTCCACCCCGTAAGGCGCAGCAAGTAATCGTTGCAGAAGATCACATTGCCTTCCCGGTCGAGCATCATCGCCAGCAATTCAACGTTTTCGAGCATTTCGCGGAAACGCTCCTCGCTTTCAACCAGTGCCTTTGTTCGTTTGACAACGATTGCTTCGATCCGAACGTTCGTTTCCTCAATATCGGCCCTTCGCTGGGCCATTGTTCGCATTTCATCCGTGCTTCTAACGCACATGGCGATGAGAATGATGTCCTCGAAGACGACCCAGGCCGCATGTTCGAGGAAGCGCCACTCGGTCTTTGAAGTGACCCCATAAACAGAGAGCGGAAAATACAGACCTCTCACCAAATGGTCCAGCAGCACGACCACTGTGGCAGGAATCAAAACGCGCCAATCCCGATAGAACGCAAGGAACGCGAGTGATACAAAGACATGAAAGTGCGTTTCGACGCGGCCACCGCTCACATGGATGAGCAGTGCCGACATTAGCATTTGACAGATCGCCACCACGTGCCGGGTCACTGTAGCGCCTGGATGACGAACGGCCAGATACAGGACAGGTAACGCAACTAGCCCGCCCACTACAATAGCCGCA
>JBBQWO010000038.1:0-25300 GCA_038210535.1 Fimbriimonadales bacterium
ATAAGCTCAGACAACTGCTTCACGATGGCCAGGCCCAACCCCGTGCCTCCGAAGAGCCGAGTCGTCGAGCCGTCCGCCTGAGTAAAGGGATCGAATAAGCGAGGAATGCCTTCGGGCTCAATTCCCAAACCCGTATCACGCACATCGATTCTAAGGCGAAGCGTTTGACCCTGAACGAAGGTGTGGGCAGCAACATGGACACTCCCTGTTTCCGTGAACTTGATCGCGTTGCTGACAAGGTTAGAAATAATCTGACGGATGCGAGAGGCGTCTCCAATCAAGAAGTTTAGCGAGTCATCCTGGACCCGGCCCTCAATCGTCAACCCTTTCTCGGCTGCAGCATTCGAGTGCACATCGATCACCGTTCCGATCAGAGCCCTGAGGTCGAACGGAGACGGGTCAATCACCAACTTGCCAGCCTCGACCTTTGAGAGATCGAGAATGTCGTTGATAATGCTGAGAAGCGCCTCCGCGCTCAGGGAGATGGTCTGAACGGACTCTCTCTGCCTCTCGGTGAGCCCAGTCCTGGCCAGCACCTCGGTCATCCCCACCACTCCATTGAGAGGCGTTCTGATCTCATGGCTCATATTGGCTAGAAACTCAGACTTGAGCCGGCTCGCCTCTTCTGCCTTGAGGAGAGCCTCCTCCAAAGCCTCGGCCTGACTCTGCAGAGCCTGCCGGTGCGACTCCACCTGCCGGTAGGCTTCTTCGGTGGCCTTTTGAAGCCGCGCGAGATGCGTATTCTCTCTCGCGATTTCTTCTCGTTCGCCATCCTTCCGAATCGCGAACGCCAAGCGATTGATGAGGGGCCGAAACAGAAATCTACCCTCGACGAGGAGGCCAAGCAACACGAGGATAACCCCAATCAGCCCAAGAGCTTTGGTTCGTTCCATGCGCTTCTCCGAGTTAACTCTTAGGTCGTGCGCAACAGTGGCTGCTCGGTCCTTGTACAACTCAGCATCGCGCTGTAGAGAAACAATGAGGGGAGCCAAGGCTCGATAGTCCGGCTGATCTGCACGAGTCACTTTTGCGACATGAGCCCGCACACGCTTACGATAAATTTCAGCATCGCGCAAGTACCCCCTAGCCTGCTTCGATTCAGGGAAAACCGTCGGAACCAGCACTTCGATCTGAGCCTGTAGCACGTTCGTGCGGTTCATCAAAGTCTCAATGTGATGCAAATACCAATCGCGCTCCGTAGGATCGGAAAGGCCCCCCACTAGGGATTGGGTATGCCGCGCGACCTCATTGGTGTCGTACATCACACTGCCCATGAGCGTCACCACCTCGCTTGACGCGCGATAAGCCTCAAAGGATCTCCAAGTGACAAGATGGGCGGTGACGGCCACGATGGCTACCGCAGTCAGAGCGGCAAAGTGAGCCCGACTCGTCCGCTGAATGACAGCGGATGAAAGGCGATCACCTTTGTTCTTCTCCAATGTTGACATCGGTGTGCGGGCTTAACTCTGGACGATGTCAATCTATCAGAAAAGACAACCCGATGGGCATGGGTCTTGCCACAAATTCTGAGTGATATTGATATGGTACACCGAAGGACGCCTAACGAGGCTTCTTCTCGCACATTTTAGTGATTAGCCATCGAGAGGCTTAAATTTTTCTCCCTGCGTCGAGCCGATAACCACCCGAATATCCGGCCGCCAGTCACCTTGTTCCGCCGTATCCTTCGAGACAGACGCCGCGCCCACCTTCTCTGCCACCGAACGCGCAAAAGCTTCGTGAACCGCCTTCCGATACGTGACGGTAGTTCCCGCATCAGCGTTCCGAATATTTCCATCGACCGTTACGGTGTAGCCGTCGAGCTCGATCAGCGAAGCGGCTGTTCGAGCGGCCCCCCGGGTCGTGCTGCCATTCAAAACCACCACGCGTACAAGTCGGTGTCCCGCAGCTTCGTCGCCGTGAAGCAGCCACTGCACCAACAGGTTGGAGCGTTCCTTGTCTGGCACGTAGTAGTAGGCATCTCCTGCCATGCTGTCTTCGCCTGGGATCGTGGCGCTGGGCGCACCTGAAAGGCTCTTCCCCCGGAAGAGTGTTGCAAGCGCCAGAACCTGGGGCCTCGTGAGATCCGTCTCGATCTGACCGAAGCCAGTGTCGACGATCGATTTAGCACGAAGAAAATTGCCCGGCTTGAGTGCCTCCGAAGCCACTGCTCGCACGAGTTGCTGTTGACGCTCGGTGCGCCGAATGTCGCCCTCTTCAAGGGAGGACCGGTAGCGCACGGGCACCTTTTTGCCATCGACGATTCGATGCGTACCCATCTTTCGGAATCTTACAAATCCGACCGCTTGCTCACCAGAAACTCGTTGAGGGCCTTTCTTCAAATCAATGTGGAGGCCGCCCCACGAATCGTCATAGAACATGTCGTCGATAGCTTCGACCTGCACTCCGCCGACTGAATCCACAATCTGCTCGACCGCCGTGTCTTTGAGCACCAAATGGTAATCCGGGAAGATCCCGAACTCCCGGAGCAGCGTACGCTTGAGAAGCGCAACGCCACCATTTTTGAACACGGAGTTGATTTTGTGCGAGCCGTCTTCGTCCTCAACTTTGGTGTCTCTAGGAATGCTTATCGTCGCCAGCTGCTGCGTCGCCAGGTTTGCGCTGATGAGCATAATCGTGTCTGCGCGAGCATCTTTCGAGTAGGGCATCCCTTTCTTGTCCCGGTTGTAATCCTTGCCGACCACCAGGATGATCACTCGGTCCTTGTCTTGAAAGAGGCCCCGAGGATTCGAAATGCCCTCCCAAACTTCACTAATTCCCCCGCCAGTGCTCGTAAGGCTTTTTGCTACGGTATAAGCCCAGACCGAGGCGATCAGGGCAAGAAAGAGACATGTGAACAGGGTCCGCTTGAGCCAAACCCTCTTCATCGATCGTGACTTCATCCTCATTGTCATGGGCGCAAAACGAGCGCACGCGAAAATGCCGCTCTAATTTATTGTACTCCGCAGGTTCAAAAGAGCCTATGTGAGTCGTTGCGATGAGCGCAAAATTGCGGTCAGTTCGAGCGCCGCGCGATAGATGCCCTCCGCATCGATTCCCGTGCCAGCACGAAGCACCGGCTGGCTTCCGTGCTCGACAAACTCATCCGGCAAGGTGAGTAGACGCATGGGTAAGTGCCCCAAATCTTCTTCGCAGAGGGCGTTTCGGACCTGTTCTCCAAACCCGCCCGACCGCACGTTTTCCTCAACCGTAATCACCGATCCACAACTCTTCGAAACCCTTGCGAGCGTTTCCTTGTCCAGCGGCTTGATGAAACGGGCGTTCACTACCGCACACTCGATTCCCTCTTCCGCGAGCCTCGTCGCAGCCTCGAAAGCTGGCGACACGGTGGAGCCAATCGCGATAATCGCCAAGGTCGCGGTTGTTGGCTCGCGAATAACTTCTGCCTTGCCAAGCTGAATACTCGACCGAGACTCAGGAAGGCGGTCGTCGCCGGACCCGCGGGGATATCGCACCGCCGTCGGACCCTTGTCATAAGACAGCATCCAGTGCGCCATCTCTCTCAGCTCCGTGGTGTCCCGCGGAGCCAGAAGCACCATGTTGGGGATGAAACTGAGCATAGAGATATCGAAAGCACCGTGGTGCGTCGGTCCATCGTCTCCCACCAGACCCGCTCGATCCATGAAGAAGCGCACCGGCAGTCGCTGGATGCAAACGTCGTGCAGCACCTGGTCGAACCCACGCTGCAGGAACGTGGAGTAAATGACGCAGAACGGCTTTACACCGCCGGCGGCCAATCCGGCGGCAAACGTGACCGCATGCTGCTCCGCGATTCCCGTGTCGTAGTAGCGCTCCGGGTACTTCTTTGCAAAGCCTGTTAAGCCCGTGCCATCCGGCATCGCAGCAGTAATCGCCACCATCGCCGCGTCCTGCTCCGCGCATTCTATGGCCGCATCGCCAAACGCTTGCGTAAACGTGAGCGGCCCCGCGGCTTTGACCATTTCGCAGGCTTGAAGGTCGAACGGGACCACGCCATGCCATTTACGGGCATCTTCCTCCGCCACGTCGTAGCCCTTCCCTTTCACGGTCAGCGCATGAACGAACACGGGATACTTGAGCTCCCGAACGTTTCGGAAGACCTCCAGCAGCGTAGGCAAATCGTGCCCATCGACCGGCCCGATATATTCCCATCCCAGCTCTTCAAAAATCGTTCCCGTCTCATTCGGAGCCATGTAGTGCGTGATGCCGTGACGGAATCCGGCGGCCATCTTCACGACCGGATCGGGCATAGTCTCCAAGAGGCTCTTCGCGGCTCGGGCTGTCTTCTGGATGACGGGGCGCGAACGCAAGGTCGACAGGTAATTCGTGAGGGCCCCAACGTTCGGAGCAATCGACATGCGGTTGTCGTTCAATACGACCGTAACATCCGTGCCCATCTCTCCGCCATGATTCAGGGCTTCCCAACTCATGCCGGACGCGATAGCCGCGTCTCCCGTAACGGCAACAACCTTCTCAGCCGTACCAAGACGGTCTCGGGCAGCGGCAAAACCGAGAGCGGCAGAAATCGCCGTCCCCGCATGGCCCGCCCCGAAATGGTCGAGCTCATGCTCATCTCTGCTCAAAAATCCCCGAAGCCCCTTGTGCTTTCGAAGGGTGTCAAATCTGGATAGCCGGCCAGTCAGGAGCTTGTGCGGATATGCCTGATGCCCCGTGTCCCAAACAACTTTGTCGGGAGGGATCGAATAGGCGGCATACATCGCCACCGTCAATTCAACCGTGCCCAAGTTCGAGCTGAAATGCCCGCCCGTCAGGCTGACTTTCTCCAAAATAGCGCGCCGAACCTCGACGACGATTTCACCGAGTTCCTTATCGCTATAGCGATGCAGGTCGGAAGGCTGGACGATCTTGTTAAGGTACGGGAACGCGGATTCCATAGACAGCTCTCATCCCAAGCAACATGCTCTAACTATGCAGACGTTCCACGGGGGGTGGAATACACGCGCAACATTCAGCAATAATGACCATGCCTAGGCGAAACAAATAAGCATTTCGGTTCATCACAACTGTTACGCTTTGCAGCCGCACCGGGAAAATTGCACTAGATGGCGACAGAACCAAAAACAATCCTGCTGGTTGAGGATAATTCCGACGACGAGCAGCTAACTCTGCGCGCGATGCGCCAGAGCGAAGTGCCGAATATCATCCGAGTCGCTCGTGACGGAGCGGAAGCGCTTGAGCACCTGTATGGACCAAGTTCCACCCGCCTGCCCGATCTCATCTTGTTGGACCTGAAGCTACCGAAGGTCAGCGGCTTGGAAGTCCTGCAGAAGATTCGCTCCGATCCAAAGACACGCTCCTTACCGGTAGTCGTGCTGACCTCCTCGGACGAAGAGCGCGATATCGTGGAGAGCTACAACATTGGGGCCAACTCCTATATTCGCAAGCCCGTCGACTTCGATGAATTCATCGATGCCGTGCGGCAATTGGGCGTTTATTGGCTCACACTGAACAAAACCAAGCGCAGCAGCATCGGTCTTTGACCTTATTCCGAGGCAGTGAAGAGGGATGAAGAAACCTCTTCACACCTAGCGAAGTAATCTGAGCAAGGTCAAAGATGCTCTACCTCCTTCTCGGAATCGCAATCGCTCTGCTTGTGGGAATGGTCGTGACCTACAACGGCCTGATTGCCATGCGCCGACTGACTGAAAATGCGTGGGCAGATGTGGATGTGTACCTTCAACGCAGGGCCCAACTGGTCCCGAACCTCGTAGAAACCGTCAAAGGCGCGGCGGCCTTTGAGAGCAACACCCTTGAGCGGGTCGTCCATGCGCGGTCTCAAGCTGCGGCCCTGCGTCAACCCACCCAAAACAAGGCCGAGGCCGAATCAGAACTCGCTTCGGGCGTTTCTCGGATGCTAATGGTTGCAGAATCCTATCCCGTCCTTCAGGCTAACCAAAGCTTTCTCGGCCTACAAAAGGAACTATCCGAGACGGAGCGGCTCATCGCAAGTGCTCGCCAATACTACAACGCATGTGTGCGCGACTACAACACGCTGATCGAATCGTTTCCGCAGGCGCTGATCTCAAAGTCGATGGGCTTGAAGCCAAAGGACTTCTTTGAGATCGAGGACCTCACAGAACGCTCGGCACCAGGTGTCGCCGGCCTATGAGACCCCTTCTCTGCGTTGTCCTACTGATCCTCAGCGTCTTCGCCTCGGCTCAAAAGTACGAGACTCGCCGCTTCGATGTAGCCGCGAAGATCAGCGCGGACGGCATAGTCGACATGACCGAGACCATAGCCGTGACGTTCACCGAGCAGCAACATGGACTTATCCGAAAGCTCCCTTTCCGAACTGCGGGTTCTGATGGAACCGGTCGTGAAGTGTCCTATCGCCTTCTCGATGCTGAAATCGACAGTGGCAACGGCTTCCAGGCCGTGCAAGCGCGGGACGCCGAAAAAGGCGGCGATTGGGAGGTTCGACTCGGTTCCGCCGACGTCTGGGTAAACGGAGCAGCCACGTACCGGCTGCATTACTCGATCGCCGGTGCCTTGACCCCCATCAACAAAGACGACGCCATTGGTCCGCGTGTGGAGTTCTTTTGGAATCTCCTCCCCACCAACTGGGCGACCACCATTCAAAGTTCAAACATTACGGTTGAGTGGCCATCTCCAGAGCAGGGCCGCCTCTTAGCCCGAGTCCTTGCCGGGCCGCGCAGAACTCGACAGGGAATTCAGGTGGAGCGCGGGCAAGCTCCCATCGGCCGCTCGGATTTCATCGCGGTCGCCTTCGTCGGTGACACTCAGCTACAGATATCTCTCAAGCGCCCACTCCCGGCGGGAAATGTCGTCACCGCGGCAGTGGTGCTTCCCGGCACCACGGTAACTGCATCAGCTCCCAATATCACGCGTTCGGATCGTCAGCCGCGGGTTTCGCCATTCATAGACATGAAGCCTGGTCCGCCCTGGCTTGGATTACTGCCTCTCATTCCGGGGCTCATCGTCTTCTTCTTGTCCAAGCGACTCTGGCCCGCCCGCCCTCGTCCGCTCGTCGTGCGCTTCGATGCCCCTCCCGGGCTTGGACCTAGCCTGAGCGGCACGATTATCGATGGGCAGGTGAATCCTCGGGATGTAGTCGCCGGGATCGTGAGTCTGGCGCAGAAAGGCGCATTGCGCCTGAAGCATCCTGAGACCGAAGGCGCGGGGATGGAGATCGAACTGCTGGGCCTGGAGCGAGGCCGCGAGGTTTTGTATATCGAAGAGCAGCTTTACGCGGGACTCTCGCAATACGGCACGACCATTTCCGCCGATATGCTACGCGGCACTTTCGGCACGAACTACAATGCGCTTGCCGCCATGCTACGGCAGGAGGCCGTTGACCGAGGGCTCTTCACCAAGTCCGGAGCTGCGAAGGGTGGGTTGGGTTGCCTTCTTTTCGGATTGGTGCTCGTAGCCACGATCGGGCTTTGCATTTTTCAGCCGGCTTTCACTCTCCTTGGGGCTGGTGCCGCGCTCGTGCTCGGCTTCATAGGAATCGCCAAGATCAGCGACGTGACCCCTGCCGGCCAAGAGGTTCGCCGGGACCTAGAGGGCCTTCGGGAATTCATTGTCAGGGCGAACAAGGACGAGATGAACTATATGGCTGATCGGGATCCGGATCAGTCACTCTTCGAAAAGCTACTTCCCTACGCAATCGCGTTCGACGCCGTCCAGCAATGGACGAAAGCGTTCGAAGGCATCAACCTCAACATGCCCGACTGGTACGACGGCCCGATGGGCGGCACCGACATGTTCTGGACATACATGCTGCTCAACGACCTGACTAACTTCGGCAACGACTACGGCGACGCCATGAGCTTCACCGCGTTTGATACCGGGAGCGGCTTTAGCTCAGGAGATTCGGCCTTCGGCGGCGACAGTGGATGGAGCGATTCGGGCGGAGGTGGCTTCGACGGCGGCTTCTCTGGCGGAGATGGCGGAGGCGGCGGCGGCGGCGATAGCTGGTGATTTTGTAGGTGCGCTTTGCGCCCCCATATGTGTCATAATCAACGTTCGCATCCGCGAGAGAAAACGAAATGAAGTCAGGAATCCACCCCAAGGTTTACCCAGTGATCTTTGTCGACGGCGATCACGAGTGGCAGGGCATATCCACCACTAAGCCCAATAACTCACGAACGGTGGAAGGAGTGGAGTTCGGCGTAGTTAATCTCGAAATCAGCGCCTACACTCACCCGTTCTACACAGGTCAGAAGAGACTGGTAGACACCGCGGGCCGCGTTGAGAAGTTCATGCGCCGCTACGGCAGCAACGCTCCCGGCCAAGCCAAAAAGTAGAGCATCGGTTAAAGAGGGCAAGCACAACTTGTGCTTGCCCTCTTGCATTCATCCCACCAGCGAAAGATGTAAAGTGACGGGATGTGCAGCCTGGAGCATCTGCCGGCGTACCTTTCGTTCAACTTGCTTGTGTAGCGTTCGAGCAATGCTGATATCGTTTGCCCGAAAAGCGGCAGCGGTTAGCAAACGAAAGTCGAATGGCTGACAGAGCAAACTATGTTCAGAGCACCCTTACGAAGGAGAGGAGAGTCGCCGGTGGTCTGTACGCAAGCACTCATGCTTGCCAATAATCACCGCCACCTTCCGTCAGTATGAACGTGAGTGCCGCATTGAACCTTGCGTGAACGCGACGCGCCAAAGCGGAGGAGCAAACTGTGGTCCTCCGAAAAGCAATGAAAACTGTTGCATTTTTCGGAAAAACCATGTTACAGTATAGCTGTGGCTAAAATTTACATTGCAACTATTGTCGTGGCCGCAGCGATGGTCCTTACTACCTCTGCCAATGCGCAGGCTTACACGCTCATCCACTCCTACGTTAATGACGCCGGAAATCTGACGCAAGAGTCTGGCGTTAACACTTCAAGTTCCATCACGGAGACTCACAGATTCCAAGGTAGCTTCTTTGTTCAGCAGAAGATTACGGGCAGTACAGTGCATGCCCCGTGGTCCTCGCCCTTCTTTGCGCTTAGCATATCTCCACATGGCTACTATCAAGCGTACGATTTGACCGTTCAGTACACTGCCGTGGGGCAGCAAGCCTGGGTGAAAATGGTTTCCGCAACCGAGGCGGGCCAACAAATGTGGCGGAAGAACTCAGATTCGTCATACCACACTCGGGACCGGGACTGGGCTACACCCGGAACTCCTTACCTCGTGGGGCCGCTATGATCAGGATCGCCAATGCACTCTTTGCTCTCGCCGCCACTGCCAACCAGGTGCCCTCACCTGAAAAGGAGGTGTGGCGCGGGGACCTGCCAACGGTGGTGGTGACGACGGTAGCAACTACCCCGTTGGATTTGCTCCTACCAGAAGCTCAAGCTCGTGAAGCCTATAACCGCGCAATGGTGAAATCGGCACCTCCTCAGCTGGCAAAGAAGGAGGTCGACAAGGCTCTTGCGCTTGGTTACGTGGTGAAACAGTTTCAGAACTTTCAAATTCTTTATCCCGCGAACACCTTCAACCTAAAGGACGCGGCGAAGCAGGCTAAATTCTTGAAGGGCTGCTTAACTCTCGCTTCTGGCGGCGCACGAGTACTGACAGTTGCCGACTTGCCACAAGAAGATCAAGGGACTATACGTGGCATGTTTCCCCGCTCTCGGGAGGGCGCTGAATGGGACAGCTATCGATTCCAGCCCGGCTTGAAGTTGAAGCTAGGTCTATCCACCACCATGAGTCTCCAGCATGGTTCAACCAAAGCTGACCTCGAGATGATTCCGCGAGGTCCCCTCATGTCTGAGATCGACTCAGTTGCCACCCCCATTGTAGGGCGCGAATCGTACGTGAAGATCGCGAAAGAGGATCTGGCAAGTGAGACGGAGCCAACGTTGAGCATCGTCTTTCCGGTTGCGCGACCACCCATCGAACGGCTGCAGTGGACGAAGGATATCCAGTCCTACTTTCTCAAGCAATGTCAACTTGCTCGTGACGAATACAAGGACACAACTGACAAGTTGTGCGAGTTGATGAAAGCTGAAGACAGAGGGCGATATCCGGATAAGGATGGCCCGCCAAGGTTCTCAGACATGGATCCCAAGGATCAGCACGATCTTGGTCAAATGTTCAAAAGCACAAACGGTCGTTCCTTTCAATACGACACGCTAGCACAGTCATTCCTTATGAATGCGGAAACGGTCAAGGTAGACACCGTCTTCACGCTTATGTCTTTCGTGGTGAAGGATCGCCAAGCAACGCACGCAGGGTTAATTCCCATACAACTATCCTTCCGCTGTCCTGTAGGGCCCTAAGGTTAGAGGCTAGGGGGCCTTCAAAACCCTTAGCCTCAGCTAGGCCACAGACGCAAGCTCTCGGCTCAATGCAGCCGAGTTGCTCGACAGGATCGTGCCGCCAGCCATTACGGTTTGGCCCCGATATGCCACCGCAACTTGACCGGGGGTAACTGCCCTTACGGGTTCGTCGAAGACCAACCGCGGCTGCTCGCCTACGAACAGGACAGCGGGTTGGGCTTCCATGTTGTAGCGGATCTTGGCTTTGACGCGGATCGGCTGCTCAGGCTCTCCGCCACCCCAGTAGACGTCACTCAGCAACACTTCCTTCTGCAAAAGCGCATTGCCATCGCCAATCACCACGCGGTTCTCAAGAGGCTTAAGCTCCAACACGTAGAGCGGCTTTGAGGAAGAGACTCCAAGGCCCCTTCTCTGCCCGACCGTAAATCCGGCGACTCCGTCGTGCTCGCCGAGCACCTTGCCTTCGGCATCCGTGACTTCGCCCTTACGAAACACTTCCGGCCGTGCCTTTCGCAGAAATTCGGCATACCCGCCCGCCTCACTCACAAAACAGATTTCCTGAGAGTCCGGCTTGTCTGCAACCGAGAGGCCAAGCTCCCGCGCAATATCGCGCGTGCCCGCTTTCGAGGCCATCTCCCCCATCGGTAACCAAGTCGAGGCAAGCTGCTCCTGGTCGAGCATATAGAGCACATAGCTCTGATCCTTGTCCGCCGCCCGCGACTTCATCAGCCGATAGCGTCCAGTAGCCGAGTCTCGCCGGATGCGCGCATAGTGGCCGGTCACCAGCTTGTCGCAGCCAAGTTCCTTCGTCTTCTGAAGCAAGATGTCGAACTTCACGTGCTTGTTGCACTGGACGCAAGGATTAGGCGTTCGGCCCGCCGCGTATTCGTCAATGAAGTTCTCGATTACCGAAGCCCGGAACTCGTCCTTGAAATTCATCACGTAGTGAGGAATACCAAGCTTGCTTGCGACCCGGCGCGCGTCTTCCACCGCGCCCAAAGAACAGCACCCCGCATGACGAGGATCGGTCTGGCTCTCCTGCCAAATCTGCATCGTCAACCCGATCACGTCATAGCCCCGACGCGAAAGAATGGCGGCGGCGACGCTGCTGTCGACGCCGCCAGACATGGCGACCAATACCGTGGGCTTCTTAGCCATTGATGATTTTCTTGTACTTCTCAGATTGCAAGATTTCCAAAACGTCCCGAGAAGTGGCTATTTCGATCGTGTTGCCGCCTTCGGTAGCAATGAAGAACGTGGGCGTGACTTCAACCCCGAGCTCACCCGCAAGGTCCATGTCACTGACAACTTTCTTATACGCGGGATCGTCCGGGTTTGTCATGCGCTTCTTGAGATCCTCTACGTTGAGACCGACCTGCTGCGCAATGGAGTAAAGCTCGTCCGAACTTTCCAGTTCGCGCTTAAGGTCCATGACTGCCAGCGCAAAATCCCAAAACTTGCCCTTCTCCGCCGCATACTCAGAAACCGCCGCAGAAGGCATGGCCCATTGATGCCGTTGAGCGAGCGGGAAGTGCCGATAAATGAGCCGCATCTTGGTCGGAAATTGCTCCACCAAAGCCTTCACCGTCGGTGAGTGCGTCTGGCAGGCCCCACATTGAAGGTCCGCAAACTCAATGATCGTGACCTTGCCATCCTTCGCGCCAATACTATTGACTTGACCCGCAACCAGCTTGTCGAACGTCTCTCTTCCTAGCTTCTTTCCACCACCTGCGACTCCTGAATCGGCCTTAGAAAGTGAGGAGCCCTGAACTGCAAGACCGAGTACCAGCACAAGCGGCAGGGCCATCATCAGCACACTATCGAGCTTGGAAGGTCGCCCTTCACCAACCTCCTCGCTCTCGCTGGCTTGGGCGAGCACGGCGTGCCCAATGAGCGTGAGCACCATGATCGCTGCGCTTGCCATGCACCATTTGCAAGTTGCGTGAATCACCGCGAAAGATTGATATTGGAGATAAAGGCTAAAAACGGTGCCCACGGCGGCCAAAGCAAACCCGATCATCACGAGCCGCTGGCTATTGCGCATCCCATTTGCCGTTCGCAGCACCGCTACGATCGCGAGCCCGACGTAAGCTAAAAAGCCCAAGTAAGCGACCGGCAACGTGCCGAACAACTTCGAGGCCGGATGGTTGGCCACCACCGCGCAATCGTTGCTGCCTCCGCACGGGATATCCACTTCCAAAAGGTGGCCCAGGCTCAAAATTCCGGCAACGTAAAGGCCAAGGAACGCGAGGATAAGTAAGACTCTATTGAGAAGGATTGCCCTCACGCCACGAGTATACGTGGAGTCGTTCGTTGCTAGTTCAGCCATGTTGTTTGATGCTCAGCAATTGGCAACAGAACAAGGGTCGTCTCAAGTTCCCTTCTAAACTTCTACTTTGCCCGGACGAGGGCGAAAGGTTGGGACGGGCAGAATCCGCTCGTCCTTGCGCATGGGCATATTCGGGTTCTGCATCATGCTGACGATGCGCCTCTCGGCGTCGATCACATACTCTTCGAATTGCTGCTCGAGGTCCCGCCGCATCTCCTCCATATCGTCCAGGAGCCGAAGGATCAACTCCACGCCCGCGAGATTGACGCCCATTTCTTGCGTCAATCGCTGGATCTGCTTCACCCGACGAATATCAGTTTCACTGTAGAGTCGATTCTTTGCCCCCGCACGCTGCGGGCTCACGAGTCCCAAACGCTCATATTGGCGCAGAGTTTGGGGATGAACGTTGCAGAGGTTGGCCGCCACCCCAATCATGTACACGGGCTGGCTCTCGGATCTCATGCCTTGACTTGCTCCAGGTCGGCCAGCTTCTTAAGCAGTTCCTTCTCCTGATCAGAAGCCTTCCGGGGGACCGTGATCTTGATTTTCGCCAACAGGTCACCTCGTTGGCCACCGAGTCTGCTGATGCCCTGCCCGCCGAGGCGGAAGACCTGCGCGCTCTGAGTCCCCGCCGGAATCTTCATGCTTACGCTTCCCCGCAACGTTGGAATGCGCACTTCGCCGCCCAGGGCCGCCGTCGTGTACGAGATCGGCACTTCCGTCTCCAAATGATCGCCATCGACACTGAATTGCTCGTGGGCCGCCCACTTCACCACCACATAGAGGTCCCCCGGCTTGCCCGTCGAGCCGGCCGCGCCTTTCGAAGGCACGCGCAGTTTTTTGCCATCTGGCACCCCTGCGGGAATCGTCACCTCTACTTTTTTGGTGGTCGGAACGGTGCTCACGCCATGCGGACCGCGGCGTGCATCCATCGTCTGGTAAGTCAGCGTGCGCTTGGTGCCTTTGTCGATCTCTTCAAGGCTGATCTCGACCGTTTTCTCGATGTCCTTCGGTGCGCCCTCGTTGAACATGTCGAAGTCGACCGAGCCTGTGCCGCTTCGTCCCACGCGTACGCCTCCGCCAAAGATCTGGTCAAAGATGCTCTCAAAGCCCACATCCCCGCCCGTGCGATAGTTGCCCTCATTGGGATCACGAGATGGCCCGCTCCCAAAATGCTGAGCCTGCTCCCAGTTCTCGCCATATTGGTCGTAAAGCTTTCGCTTCTCGGGATCGCCCAGCACGTCATGCGCCTGGCTAACTTCCTTAAACTTCCCTTCCGCCGACTTATCATTGGGATTGACATCCGGGTGATACTTGCGAGCAAGCCTGCGATAGGCCGCCTTGATGTCTTTCTGATCCGCGTTGCGAGGAACGCCTAGAATGCCGTAATATTCCCTTGCCATGACTCTGATTCGCTCAACTACCTGAGTTTACAACGCTCACATCAGAAACGAGGTTTCAGTCGCAGGATGTTTGGCGCGGAGCCTTGAAAGGTAGCGACATCTGGAATCGAGCGGCAGAGGGCGAGGAACCCTGACATCGTAAATGCCAGGAGACAATAGAAAATAGCCCGGACGGGACTCGAACCCGCGATCTCCGCCGTGAAAGGGCGGCATCCTAACCACTAGACGACCGGGCCGTAGTGCACTACTAGTGTGGAAGATCGCGGGCTCCAGAGTCAAGATGCCAGGGAGCATCGCGGAGCCAAACAGCCGCGAGGTACGCTCCGAACGCTGAGGATGTACCCGTGACCCGCTTCGGATTTGTAATCCACCCCCTAAAGCCGAAGGACGTCGCCCGGCGATACCCGTTCGTCAAATACCTGCCCGACGCCTTAATCGAAGCGGTGCTGCCATTCAAAAGCCCCGTCTTAGGCAGCCATATTACGGGCGTTCGCTCGCTCACCGGAGCCGAGACCGAGGGATGGTTCATCGCCCTCCCCCTCACCCCGGATCAGATGATCCGAAAACTCCCGCTGGAGAAAGTCTACGAGAAAATTCTCCAAGCCACCGAGTTGGCAGCCAGCTTCGGAGCGGACCTCATCGGCCTAGGCGCATTTACCAGCGTGGTCGGCGATGGCGGTTTCACCGTTTCTCAACGATCCAAAATTGGGGTCACAACCGGCAACAGCTATACCATCGCAACCGCCATTCAGGGCACTCTCAAGGCTGCGAACCTGCTGGAGATAGACATTCCAAACGCGACACTTGCAGTCGTCGGTGCGACCGGCTCGATTGGAAAAACGGCCGCAAGAATCTTGGGCCGAGATTTCGGCAAAGTGATCTTGATTGGCCGGGATCAAGATCGGACTCAGGCCGTGGCGGACGATATCCCCGGCGCGGAGGCCAGCACCGACATCAGCCGCATCCAAGAAGCCGACGCGATTATTACCGTCAGTTCCGCCGGCAAGGAGCTGATCATGCCAGAGCACTTACGCCCTGGCAGCGTCGTGTGCGACGTCGCGCGGCCGCGAGATGTTTCGGCCCGGGTGTCAAAAGAGCGCCCAGATGTCCTTGTGATTGAAGGCGGAGTCATCAAGGTGCCGGGCAATGTCAACTTCAACTTCAACTTCGGCTTTCCCGAGCAAACCGCCTACGCGTGCATGAGCGAAACGATGATCCTCGCCCTCGAAGGCGATCCGGCGCTCTACAACTACACACTCGGCAAGGACGTGACCGTCGAGCAAGTGGACGTGATTTCCCAACTTGCCGTCAAGCACGGATTCGAACTCGCGCAATTCAGAGCCTTTGAAAGGGCCGTAACCGAAGAAACGATCGCCCGCGCTCGCAAGGCCCGCATCGTGGGCCCGACCATTCCCCGGCTGGGGCCGGGAATGCCCGAGTTCGGAACCTGAGTTCGACTTATTTCCGAATCCTGCACGAAGCGACAAACCAGTTTTGCGCGGCTTCATACTTGCCGTCAGACCCTTAATGCGGTCACAATAATTCTGCCGAACGATGCTCCTGCGTTTGGACGATCATCCATGCCAACAAAGCCCGTCGCCGGAATTATCCTTGCCGCAGGCAAAGGCACCCGGATGAAGTCCGACCTGCCGAAGTGCGCCCATCCGGTGTGTGGCCTTCCCATGGTCGAGCTGATTGCCCGCGCGATGCGGGAAGCTGGCGTCGAGCGGCCAATTATTGTCATCGGCCACGGAGGCGATCAGATTGAAAAGCTGCTGGGCAAGGATTTCGACTATGTTTGGCAGCACGAACAGCACGGCACGGGCCATGCTGCCCAGCTTGCGATGGTGCCGCTAAGCAATTTTCAAGGATCGGTCCTCATCTCCGCCGGCGACACCCCCCTCGTGGATGCCTCGGTCTTTCGAGAATTGCTCGGCATCCACAAAACGTCCGGAGCAGTTGCAACTGCTGCGACTGCGCTCATCGCGGATCCCACCGGATACGGGCGCATGATCCGGGACGAGAACGGCAAACTTGCCCGAATCGTCGAGCATAAGGACGCAACTCCGAGCGAGCGAGAGATTCGAGAGGTGAATGCCGCGATTTATTGTATCGACGCCGACGCTCTGCGTCTGCACCTGCCGAACCTGAAGAACGACAATTCTCAAGGCGAGTATTACCTGACGGACCTGCTCGCGGCGATCTCGCAGGCGGGAGGCGACGTTGAGGGCTGCATCTTTGCCGATCATGCAATTCTCAGAGGAGTAAACGATCGTTGGCAACTCGCCAACGCTGATAAGGAGCTTCGAAGAAGGATTCTTAAGCGTCACGCCCTAAACGGCGTTACACTTCTAGATATCGACACGATCCTCATTGGTCCGAATGTTCAGATCGGGCAGGACACCGTTCTGGAAGCGAGCACGTACCTGCTGGGCAGCACCGCGATTGGTAAGAATTGCCGCATCGGCCCATGCACCCGCCTCCACGACACGAAGGTGGGCGATGACACGGTCATCACCTTCAGCCAGGCCGATTCAACGGAAGTGGGAAGCAAAGTCTGGATTGGCCCCTATGCCAACTTGAGACCCCACACCAAAATCGCTGATCAAGCGAAAGTTGGCAACTTTGTCGAGCTGAAGAACACCAGCTTGGGCAAGGGCGGCAAGGTCAACCACCTCAGCTACGTTGGAGACGCCACGATTGGCGACGAAACAAACGTGGGTGCGGGCACGATCACGTGCAATTACGATGGTTTTGATAAGCATCGCACCGAAGTCGGTGCTCACGCGTTCATCGGGTCAAACTCAACGCTCGTGGCTCCCCTTCGAATTGGGGACGGGGCGATGACGGCGGCGGGTAGCGTGATCAACAAGGATGTTCCGGCTGGCGCCGGAGCTTTTGGACGGGCAAGACAGGAAACAAAACCGGAATGGGCAGCACAGTGGCGGACAATCAAATTATCGAGCCGATCGAGCAAAGAAACCTCTCAGGAATGAAGCTCTTCACAGGCAATGCGCACCCCGCGCTTGCCCAGCGAGTAGCCGATTGCCTGGGCGTGGAGCTTGGCAAAATGACAGCGACTAAGTTCGCAGATGGCGAAATTCGCGTTCTCGTGGATGAAAGCGCCCGCGGCAACGACGTGTTCATCTTGCAACCGACGTGTCGGCCCACGAACGATAACGCAATGGAGCTTTTCATCATGCTCGATGCGTTTCGCCGTGCCTCCGCTCGCCGCATCACGGTCGTGGTGCCGTACTATGGGTATGCGCGGCAAGACAAGAAAATCAAGCCTCGGGAGCCCATAACCGCTCGCCTGATCGCCAACTTCTTGGAATCCACCGGGGCCGAAAGAATGGTGGCGGTCGACCTTCACGCCGACCAAATCCAAGGTTTCTTCAACATTCCAGTCGATCATCTATACGGCGGTCCGTTGCTTGGCCGGTACTTCATCGAGCGAGGCTTCCGTGAAGATAAAGATGTTGTAGTCGTTTCGCCAGATGTCGCCGGAGTTACTCGAGCAAAAGCTTTGGCAGAAATGCTGCGGTGCCCCTTTGTCGTCATCGCCAAGAGGCGCCCCGCGCCGAATCAGGTCGAAGTCGTCGAGATCGTCGGAGACTTCGTCGGCAAACGCTGCGTCATGATCGACGATATGATCGACACCGGCGGCTCGATAGCGTCCGGTGCCCAAGCACTCATGGATCGGGGAGCGCGCGAAGTGATCGCCTGCTGCACGCATCCCGTGTTTAGCTACGACGCCCGCACGCGCCTTCAAGACTCCTGCCTCTCCGAAGTTGTGACCCTCGACACGATCCCAATCCTTCCCGGCCCCGACTTCGAAAAACTAAAGGTCCTGCCCGTTGCGCCTCTGGTCGCAGATGCGATTCGGCGAATTCACTTGGATCAGTCCGTGAGCGAGCTCTTTCACGACTGGCGATAGGCTGCGGGGGATGAGGGGGATGATTGGGGTGAATGGGGTGATGGGAAGGTGTTGAACGAAGCCAGTTCTCCCATTCACCCCCTTCATCCCCCCACCCCCCTCATCCCCAAAAAATGCTCCTCCTAACCCCCGGCCCCTGCATGACCAGCGAAACCGTTCGCCAGGCCGCAGCAATGCCGGATTTGAACCATCGGGAGCCCGCGTTTCAGGAAATCTTTGAGGAAGTCCGAGCCAGGCTACTGAACCTCTATGCGATGCCAGAGCATTACCGCGTGTGCGTCCTGGGCGGTAGCGGGACGGCAGCCGTGGAGGCGATGGTCTCTTCTTGTGTCGGGGCTGGCAGGTGCCTGGTTATCACCAGCGGTTATTACAGTGCCCGCCTCTACCCATTGCTACAGATCCACCAGATACCGGGCAAGGTCATCGCATTCGGTTGGCGCGAGGCATGGAACTTCAAACAAATTGAGGAAGAGCTAAGCAGCGACAGGTACGAAGCCGTGCTCTGCGTTCACAACGAGACAACCACCGGCCGTCTCAATGACGTCAATCGACTTGGCGCTCTTTGCCGGCGCCACGGCGTTCGTTGCCTCGTCGATGCAATGAGCAGTTTCGGGGTAGAGCATCTCGATTTCTCGGTGCTCGACGCAGTTGCCTCCTCCAGCAACAAGTGTCTCCACGGCACTCCCGGAGTCAGCTTCGTCTTCGTCTTCAACGAACTCATTCTTGAGATGCTTCCCCGGCCAAGTCGCACGTACTACCTCGACTTGACCCAATACATAACCTCCGCCATCCCCCTAACCCCTCCCGTTCCCGCGATCGCGTCTTTACGTCAGGCGCTGCGCGAAATGGACTCGGTGGCCAAGCGCCGTGCTTCTTACGAGGCACTCTCAAAGCTCATCCGGCAAGGATTACAGAAGCGAAATTTCGAACCAGCTATCCCGCTCGAAGAGTCCTCGATCACCCTGACGACCTATCGCGCGCCAAACGGCGACGCAGCCGATTGGATTCTTCGAAATCGCGACCGAGGCTTCTTGTTGTACGGCTGTAAAGGCGAGCTTGAAAAGGAGTTCTTTCAGGTCGCGAACATGGGCGAGCTGAAAGAGAGCGACATCGAGGATTGGCTCAAGGTCGTAGACGAGCTAAGGTAAGCCCCTTCTCACATCTTCCTGAGTGACTCTACGGGATCTCTTCGAGCCGCCGAAATCGCGGGCACCACCCCAAAAACGGCACCCACCAGCAGACACACTCCCATCGCCAAACCAACGATCGGCCACGTCATCTGCGGCTTGACCGGCGTAAACGCATACAGCGCCGAATCAACCGCAAAGCTCAGCCCCAGCGCCAGAAGTCCCCCGACCAGGGCCAAGATCACCGCCTCGATCAGAAATTGCCAAAAAATGTCGGAACGTCGCGCCCCGACCGTCTTCCGAACTCCGATCTCGCCCGCGCGCTCGTTGGCCGACATCAGCATCACCGTCATGATCCCCACTCCGCCGACAAACAGCGCAATCGAAGTCAGTCCGGTCAGAAGCCACGTCAAGATTCCCATCAGCTTGAACACCAGCCCAAGCAAGTCTTCCTGCGTGAGCACCTGAAACTGCTGGCGATCCAACCGCTGCCCGAGCGTAGCGTCGAGGCGATAAATCAGCGCCTTAGGCTCGACTGCGGGGTCGGTTTGGATCATGATTCGATCCGTCTGAGTTGCCGGCTCAACCCTTTTCAAGGCGTGATACGGGATATACACAAGGTTCTGAAAGCTCCCCATGCTGAAGAGTGAGCTGCTTTGCTTCTTGTCCCGCGTCACCCCGATAACCGTGTAGTCGCGGCTATTGATCTTCACCTTCTGGCCTAGGGCGGGGGCCTTGCCGAAGAGCGCTTCTTTGGCGATGGAGCCGATGACGCATGCCGGACCCTCTCCCCTGCCCCTCTCCCCCGGAGGGGCGAGGGGTTCTCGGAAGGTTTGGCCCTCTTCCAACTCCACCGGATGCATCTCGAACCACTCAGGCGTTGTCGCCACAAGAATCGCCGGTGCCGTCTTCTCGCCCCTACGGATGCCGCCACCGACAAACGTCCACGGAGCCGTGCGCACAACCCCCGGCACTTCGCGGAGGCGAACCGCATCCTCTTCCTTCAAGTAGCTTGCGCCGCCAAGGTTCGGGCTAAACGTGCCCTCCTCGATCCGCCCAGGAATCACAATCAGCACATTCACCCCGATCTCCTCAACCTGGCTCGTGACATCAGCCCGGACCCCCGTTGCGATGCTCACGAGCAACAAGATCGCGGTCGCGCCAACCATGATGCCCAGCATGCTCAGGAAAGCCCGAGTCCGGTGCTCCCAGAGGCTTTGCAGAGCGGGAAGAAGGTGGCGAGGAATGTTAATCAAAGGCTCACAAGAATGATAACCTCAGACCTGCCCCCTTCACGCTTAACCACGCGTCTAATGACGCAATGTAGTCGCAGGATGGCTCGTGCCTGCGTTGAGCCCCGCTAATTCTTAGGCTCGTCGCCTAGGCACGGGCCATGCTGCCACGAACAGGACCGACGGTCGCCTCCGTCGTGTGAACGGTCACCTCCGTCCATCCCCGAGTGGCTCGGGCCACGACGTCAGTGATCCGTGACACAACAGAGGCAAACTTTGTGACGGCGGGGCTTAATCTTGCATTAACTACATGGATCTTTGTGGCTTTGGCAGCAATGCGCGCATGGTTGGTAGCTTCTCCGGCACATACGGTATTCGTGTTCTCAACTGAAATAGAACCACTCATGCCTATTGCACCCAAGCCTAGGGGACGGGACAGCGGTTCGCGAAGCTAGAGGCGTGCCGGAAACACTGATCGTCTCAAGTAGCTGTTCATAAATTTGCCCACGGGGTCGCATCTCTTGGCGAGCCCCTTGAAATCCGCCAGGCGCGGATAGAGGCGGCTCTGAGACTCATGGAAGAGCTTTCCCCAATGCGGCTTCGCTCGAAACTGAGCCAGATGCGATTCGAGAACCGGAAGAAGGGCGCGAACCGACGGCCAGTCCTTCTTCCACGTGAAGTGGATGGCGACGCAGTCCTGCTGGTAGCACGGGCTCATCCATAAGTCATCCGCCGCCACCGTCCTTATCTCCGAGATCTGCAGGTGTGGCGCTATCTGCTCTCTGATGCTGTCGATCGCAAGGATTGCTTCGAGGGCGTGCTCTCGGGGCAGCAGATATTCCGACTGAAGCTCCTCGCTACTGCTAGGGGTGTGGCTCTGTTTGAAATGTGGGAGGCGATCGTGCCAAAGGCCCGGCTCGTTCATTTGCGGAGTGCAGTTCTCAGGCGACAGATCGCCGATTGGGTGCCGGTGGATGGGCGCGGCGACCGCTCCGAAGAATCTCGGCGACGCCTTATCTCTGGATGTGTCCTTTATCCACACCTGATTGAGCCAGTCGGTGCGCCAGTCGGTAAAGAGGCTCACGCTATATGCGCAACCGAGAATCTCATCAAGGTTTGCCGTAAGCTCGTGAATGGGGAGCCTGTCGTAAACCCGCTGCCAAATCTGAAACTCGGGAGAGACCGACAGAGTGAGCTTGGTGACGACCCCGAGAGCACCTAGGCTCACCACTGCCCCCTCGAACTCCGGATCGCCGACCTTCATTGAGATCAGATTCCCGTCTGCTTTCACCCATTCGATCGCCCTCACGGCAGTCGCCAGATTCCCGTTCCGAACGCCCGATCCGTGAGTAGCCGTTGCGCAAGCGCCGGCTACCGAGACATGCGGCAAAGACGCAAGGTTGTGAAGCGCTCGATGCTCGCCCGCCAGAAACGCGCAAAGATGACCGTAAGTCGCTCCGCCTTCAACGGTGACGGTGTTGCCCCCTAGCTCAAGGACGCGGCTAAGGTGTTCGAGGGACACCTGGTTCCCTTCCGTATCTGCGATGTCATTAAAGGAATGCCGCTTTCCGAGCGCCTTGATCTTTGTCGAGCCAGCAACGATCTCCTGAAGCTCCTCGACCGACTTCGGAGTGCAAAGATTGGCCGCCGTGTAGGTGTAGTTCGCCGCCCAGTTGCTGCGCATCGAGTTGATAATAGCCCGTGCCTCTTTGAGTAGGCTTGCGCTCCATGAGCGTCGATCCCTCTCGCGTCCCTCAACGAGTACTCTCATCTGGCGCACACATGCCTGCAATCGGTCTCGGAACGTTCGGTTCAGACAAATACTCCCCTGCCGAAGTTGCCTCCGCCGTCGTCGACGCCGCCGCCGTGGGTTACCGCCATTTCGATTGCGCGGCCGTGTACGGAAACGAAAAGCAGGTTGGGCAGGCGCTTTCGCAGGTCGTCCAATCGGGCGTTCGGCGGGAGGAGCTATGGGTCACCTCAAAACTCTGGAACGACATGCACGGCGATGTTGCGGGTGCCTGCGAGCGCTCGCTGTCCGACCTACAGCTTGAGTTTCTCGATCTCTACTTGATCCACTGGCCCTTCCCTCATTTTCATGCGCCCGGAGTCGATGTGAATTCTCGTGATCCGCACGCTCGGCCCTATGCGCATGAAGCGTACATGGAGACCTGGCGCGGCCTAGAGAAGCTGGTGCAGCGCGGTCTCGTGCGACATATCGGCACCTCGAACATGACGATCGCAAAGCTAGACCTGTTGCTGCGGGACGCCACGATTCGCCCAGTCGCCAACGAAATGGAGCTTCATCCGCACGTCCAGCAACCGGAGTTGTTTGACTACGTCGTGTCGAATGGAATCGTGCCCGTGGGATACTCGCCTCTGGGCTCGCCAAGCAGGCCCGAACGAGATCGAACTCCCGAGGACACCCGCGATATGGAGGACCCGGTGATTCTATCCATCGCCTCGCAAAGGCAAATCTCACCGGCCGCCGTCTGCATCAAGTGGGCCGTGCAGAGGGGACAAGTGCCGATTCCGTTCTCCGTCAAAAAGACCCAGTATCAGGCCACTTTAGAAGCCGTCGTTTCCGACCCGCTCTCATCCGAAGACATGCAGGCACTCGCGACTATCGATCGAGGTTGCCGACTCATCAAGGGTCAGGTCTTCCTTTGGGAAGGGGCTGTCGGCTGGGAGGACCTGTGGGACCTGAACGGAAACATCAGCATTTGAGATGCCCGTAACGAAAACAGCCTTGCAGATAGTGCATCCTCTCTCTCATGCGAATCACGCGCATCCTCGTCTACCAAGTCGACCTCCCCCTCTATGAAGGCAGCTACAAGTGGTCTGGAGGCAAGTCCGTCGATGTCTTCGACAGCACCGTCGTCGCGGTTGAGACCGATGAAGGCATTACCGGATACGGAGAAGTCTGTCCGCTCGGTCCCTTCTATCTGCCCGCCTATGCCGCAGGAGTTCGGTCCGGCATTTGCGAGCTGGCGCCCCATCTCATTGGCGAAGACCCAACGCATCTGGACAAGCTCAACGGTCTCATGGACCGTGCTCTGCAAGGTCATCCGTACGTAAAATCCGCCATCGATCTCGCTTGCTGGGACATCCTGGGCAAAGTGGCGGGGCTTCCCGTCTGCACCCTCCTCGGCGGTCGGTATGAAGAGGATTTTGTCCTCTATCGCGCCATCTCCCAAGGTTCGCCCGAGGCTATGGCCGCCAGTGTTGGTAGCTATCGTGCCAAAGGCTATCGAAGGTTTCAACTCAAAGTCGGCGGCGACCCTGATACGGATATTCAAAGAATCCGAGCGGCCGCCAATGAGCTTGAGTCGGGAGATAAGCTGATTGCCGATGCCAACACCGGGTGGCTGAGGCATGAAGCGATGCGCGTAGTCCAGGGCGTGCGAGACATCGACGTCTACATCGAGCAGCCATGCCGCACCTACGAAGAGTGTCTCTCAATTCGACGGCACACCGACCTCCCTTTTGTCCTGGATGAGAACGTCGATTCGCTGGCCATGATTCTCGCGGGACAACGCGATCTCGCAATGGATGTCGTGAATATCAAGATCAGCAAATTCGGTGGCCTTACCAAAGCTCGCCAGGCCCGCGACCTGTGCGCGGCGCTCGGCATCGCCATGACCATCGAAGATAGTTGGGGCGGCGACATTGTAACGGCGGCGATCGCTCATCTCGCGCATAGCACGCCCACTGAGTTGCTGTTCACGAGCACCGACTTTAATAGCTACGTCACGCAAAGCATCGCCGCCGGCGCGCCTCAGCGAGCGAACGGCCGCCTATCGGCCAGCACCGAACCGGGCCTTGGCATCATGCCCAAGTTCGACGTCCTAGGTCCCCCGGTCTTGGAGGTCGGCTAATGTTGTTAAAGCTCCTCTTCTTGCTCCCCATCGCTTTCGGCCAAGCGGACAAGGGGCCGCAAGAACACATCAAGAGAGATGTCGAAGGATGGGCTGTTGAAGTGGATCCAAGGCTTTTTGAAGGCGAGAACCGCCCCACCGGTGCTCGAGCCCTGCGGCTACTCGCCACCCAGTTGGACGTAATCAAGGCGAGAATGCAGCCGGACAAGGTGCGGTGGCTGCAGACTCACGTGCGCATCTTTCTCGATAAAGAATGCGGAGACCAAAAGCAACCGGTCTATCATCCGAGCGCGGTTTGGCTAAAAGAGAACGGGTACTCGACGAAAATGGCAAGAGCCGTTCATATTCCCGTTGCGGCCCAGTTTATCGACGCCCGCTTCCAGATGCAGCAACCCATGTCGGTGCTCCATGAGATGGCTCATGCCTACCATGACCAAGCCCTCAGCTTTGAGAACCCAACCATAAAGCGTGCCTGGGAGAAGTTCAAAGCATCTAAGAAGTACGAGATGGTGCAACGAAGCACCCTTTCGCAGCAGCCGCACTACGGCCTAACCAACCAGATGGAATTCTTCGCCGAATTCACCGAGTCGTATTTCGGAGCGAACGACTTCTACCCATTTACTCAAGGCGAGCTACACCAGGTCGAACCTGAAATCTACGAGATGATGAAGCACTTTTGGGGCCCCACACCCTAATCGCGCAAGCCCGGTGGTACCACGGTATATCAACTCTGCACCGGAGCAGCGCACATGATCACAACTGCCTTTCTCGTCATCTTGCCTCACAACAATCTCCCCTCGACACAAGAATAGACACCGTGGTCAAAGTGGACGCAAACATGGTTTTGTCCAGGATGCAGCCCGAGGGACTCGGCGTTGGGGTCGCGGTGTGGGATGCGCACATGACCGACAAAGAAATTCCGGACCTTCTATCTGCTCGGAAGAAACACCTTTAGGCTCTTCGCTATTCATAGTGGAACGCCTTGAAGTTTGCCATTCAGCAGGTAGCTCATGGCGATGAGGTTTTGTGGGTCTTTGTAGCCTCTGGCTTTGTTCTTGGTTGCTTGGAGAACGCTATGGAGTCCTTCGAGGAGTCCGTTGGAGATCTTGGTATCGAACCAGTTGAGGATGAGCTCTCTCATC
>JBBQWO010000039.1:0-24823 GCA_038210535.1 Fimbriimonadales bacterium
GAAGAAGCATTCGGCGCTCGATGGCCGAACGACTGGCAAAGAGAGCTATCAGCAGAGTTTGAGGCGTCGCTACATTCCCGAACCGGTGTTCGGGTGGGTGAAGAATCGTGGCCGGATGGGGCAGACGATGCTGCGAGGGACCGAGAAAGTGGACTGGCAATTCCACCTCTACTGCATCGCCTACAACCTGAGGCGGATGTCACGAGTTGCCTAAAAGCCGGCAAGAAGAGCCAAACCCCCAAGATTCCGAGCTTTCACCGGGAGTGGGTCATGCTGACCAATTAACGGCCCAACTAGCTAACACCCATCACAAATCACCCATCATCTACAGGTGCACCCCGCACTCGAAGCCATCTCGCAAGCCACCCAAGGCACAAACTTCAAAGACGACCTCTGGCTCGTGGGCGGCGCGGTGCGTGATGAGCTGTTGGCCATTTCGCACGAGAACGACTTCGATCTCGTGACGCGAGGCTCCTCTTCCGAACTCGCTCACCTCCTGAGAGACAAGGGCCTCTCCTCCATCCCGCCGGTCACGTACGAGCGGTTTGGGACGGCGATGGTGCACGTCTACGGCACGAACATAGAGATCGTCACGGCGAGGAAAGAAAGCTACGAGGAGGGCTCGCGTAAGCCGACGGTCGAGGCGGCCACCTACGAAGAGGATGCGGCCCGAAGGGACTTCACGGTCAACACCCTGATGCGCTCCATCCACTCCGGAGAGCTGTGGGACCCCCTTGGAGCCGGACTCGACGACTTGCAGAACAAGCGGCTGAGAACGCCTCTGGACCCGGGTGAGACCTTTCGTGACGATCCGCTCCGCATGCTCCGGGCCGTCCGTTTCCGGTGGAAGCTTGACTTCCAGCCTGCTGCGGGCCTTTACGACTCGGTCAGGGCCTCTAAGGACCGCCTTAAGATCATCAGTAATGAGCGCATTCGCGACGAACTGATCAAAATGCTCCTGCAGCCGAGTGCCCCTGAGGCGCTGAACGATCTTATGGACTTGGGCCTGATCGAGATGTTCGCACCCGAGTTCGTGCCGATGAAGACCTGCGAGCAAGGGAAGTGGCATCACCTGGATGTCTGGGATCACAGCCTCCTCGTCTTGAAGAATGTCGGATATGGAGATCTCGCCCTTTCGCTCGCCGCCCTTCTACACGATGTCGGAAAACCCACAACGAGGAAGATCGATGACAAGGGGGACACACGGTTTTTTGGCCATGAAGTGGTGGGTGCGGAGATGGCGGGAAAGCTGCTCAAAAGATTACGGTTGCCTCAGAGCGATATCGACTTGACGGTCCTACTGGTACGAAACCACATGCGGCTCGGCAGTTTCGAAACCTTCACTCCCGCTGCCGCTCGACGGCTGATACGAGACGTTGGCAATCAAACGGAGCGGTTGCTGGCCCTTGTCGAAGCGGATGCGAACGCGTTGAAGGCAGGCGTTCGGGTGATGGACTTGGCAAAGATCCGAGAAAGATTGGCCGAGGTGGCCCAGCAAACTCCGCGTGAAACCCTGGAGAGCCCTCTGTCAGGGAGCGAGATCATGGCGATATTAGAGCTATCGCCAAGTAAACGTGTGGGTGAGATGAAGAATATGCTGGCGGAAAAGGTGATTGAGGGAGTGCTTATGCCGGAGGACAAAGCGGGCGCCGAAGCACTGCTTTTGAGCGCGAATGAACTTGAAAAGACCTGAACCAACTTGTTCAGCTGGCGCGTCTCCTCATTACTCCCGCAAATACAATCAGTTTTTTGACAATAAACCGCGCCTTGACTTATCGAGACAAGCGTGGGAAAATGTGCACAACTCGCCGGAGTTGGCGGGAGAGGGAAGATATGCAGATAACGGGCAAGACCATCCGAACGATGTGCGTACTTGCGGGGCTTTCGGTGTTGGCGGCAGCGTCATCCGCCACCATGCTCCCGCTCGATGCGCAGATTCAAATTGACAGGGCACTCAATAGCCCCACCCTCACAGTTCGATACTCCGGCGCGAATGCCGCGATCGTCGAGCTGCGAATAAACGGGGAGAGCATCGGCACGCGGAGCGTCACCGCAGCCAAAGATGCCGGCGAAACTAATTTTAACATCGACCTCAATTCGCTCAAAGATGGCGACAATGAAGTCGAAATCAGGCTCTTCGATCGCACCGGCAAACTCGTCGGCAGCGACAAGACCAACATTTCCACGGATCAGAGCAACCGTGGTCCGGTCTTCTTGAAGGCTCCCAAGGTGGGAGCGACCATCCAGGGCGAAGTCGAGATTTCGCTCGGCTTTGGCAAGGATCTCAAGAATGTCTATGTCAGCTTCTTCGTGGACAACGACTTTAAGAAGATGACGAACTATCCTCCGTACACCTTTAGCTGGGATACGGCTCTGGAGACCAACGGTTGGCACGAAGTCGAAGCATGGGTGATCGATGACAGCAGCACGACCTACAAGACGCGCAAAACGCGCGTGTTCGTCAACAACCCAGGCGGGCGAACGGACCGAGTCGGCGTTGCCGAGGTAGCTCCGAAAACCAACCCTATTCGATCGACGGTCATCGGAAACGAAGCCTCTGTCAAAACTCTGAACGTGAAGTCGACCGGCAAGGCCGTTGCAGGTTCTGGCAATGGCGCGGCTCCCATTCTCAAGGGCACGCCTGTAGCGAATCGGGTTCAGCCGAAAGCAATCGGCGGAATGAGCGGAGCTAAACCAAGCACAAGAACTGGCGTTCTCGC
The DNA here is from genome assembly GCA_038210535.1 of Fimbriimonadales bacterium. Lineage (GTDB taxonomy): Bacteria > Armatimonadota > Fimbriimonadia > Fimbriimonadales > Fimbriimonadaceae > Fimbriimonas. The sequence continues at coordinate 2,721 of JBBQWO010000039.1, forward strand.
TACTGGAGCGAAGAACATTACGCCAGGCCTAGTCGTCCCGGTGAAGAAAGTGGTTACGGTTGCCAAAGTCCAAACGATGACCAAGCTTCCTCCTGCCATCGCCTTGAACACCGTTAACACGACGGTGAGCATGATGAAGATCGCGAAGGGATCGAGACTTCCTAATTTGCTCACTTTCGCAGTGGTGCTCGATTCTAAGTTCGTGGAGTTCGATGTCAACCCCCGAGTCGATGAAGGAGTGCCAATGACTCCGTTCCGTCACCTGCTCGAGAAGGCAGGCGGCACCGTCAAGTGGGAGAACCTTAGCAAGTCGCTGAACGCGGACGCTGACGGAAAGAAGATTTTCCTACAGATCGGCGAGTTGAATGCTACGGTCAATGAACTCTCCATTAGTCTCGAGCGGCCCGCATATTTGGAGCGGGGTCGAACGATTGTTCCTCTGAGCTTCCTTCGAGACGTGTTGAACGTTGAGATCGAGTTCGACAAGGAAACGGGCCACGTCTTGATCACATCGGTCAAAAAGTAGACGAAATCGCCTAAAAAATCGTCAAAGGGCCAGTGCATTGCAACTGGCCCTTTTCTTTCGTATACAGTATTCATAAGTACGCTCACGCACGAACATGCAATCCGAGAAAGACCGCCCGCTGAGGAGCAAGCTCTTGCTTGTGCTCACCGTCGCTTTTGCGACGATGAGCGTGGTTGCAGTCATCTCCGTGAACCTACTGGCTCAACACCCGCAACTGAGCGGTGTCTCGCTTACAAACGGCTCGATCCTCATTACCTTCCTGCTGATGATGTTCGGCCTTCTGCTCGCCTTCCTGGTCACCTCGTTCGCCCTTCCTTCCTCGGTGCTGCGCGACCTTCAGAAGTCCTTTCCCAACACGAAGCGACTGCTGAGCGGATCGTTTCTGGAGATGCTCTTTATTGGGCTGATCACACTGGTCGTCGTGTCCGCGGCCGTTGGGATGGTCATTCAGGACGATGCTGAGGCATCGGCGATACGATCCCTGAGGCGAGTGACGCATCTGGAAGTCGTGAGAACCCAAGCGGTGAACGCGATTGCAGCCGGCGGATTGACGGCAGCCGGTGCCGTCAATCTTTCTTCCGTCGCTCGGCGGGCGCAACTCGCGTGGCCCCAATCTCGGGATCGCGTACTGACGGAAGACTTGCTTCAATTGATGAAGCTCTCGGAAGGCGAACTGAAGCGGGAAGCTGAGTCTTTTCAATCACTCGAAGGCGCCATCCAGCGGAAAAATCAGGGTCTGCTCACGATCTTCTCGTTCGCACTGTTTATGTCCCTTGGAGCCATCGTGCTGCTCCGAATGACGAGGAGGCAGGAAGGCGAACTTCTGGAAGCGAGAGAAGAGATGGCGCGCCAGGAAGCAGCCTATCGCCAGATCGCCGACAACTTGCCGATCGGGTTCTACACCTTTGCCGGCGGGGAGGTGGAAACTTCGAACGCAGCTTGGGACAAGTTGGTCAATCGCATCGATGGGGAGTCGCGATGGGAGGCCTTCGTTCGCAGCCTGCACCCGGACGACAAGCAACGGGTCATCGATACTTTTTCAAAATCCGCAACTGAGCAACGAGCGTTCGGCTTTGCCTACAGGCTCCTGTCGGCTGATGGCGCAGTCAAGCATGTCGAGACCCGAGGTGTCTGGATCGAAGCGCAAGAGTCGGAACCTGAGCACGTGGTGGGCTTCCTGGTGGATATCAGTTCCAGAGTTCGTGCGCAGCGGCTGCTCGAGGACAAGAACAAAGAAGTTCAGGCTAGCAACGACATGTTGCGGGGAGCCCTAGCAGAGATCGAAAACAACTTTGAGGCGATGGTCCACTCATTGGTCAAGGCCGTTGAAGCTAAAGATCCGTACACGGCGGGCCATTCCGAACGGGTGATGGAATATAGCCTCAAGATCGGGCAAAGAATGGGGCTCGATCAAGACGAAATGCGCATTCTAAAGATGGGCACGCTTGTTCATGACATCGGCAAGATTGGAATTCCCGACGCGATCCTCACCAAGCCAAGCCGCTTGACCGACGCGGAGTACGACTTGATCAAGCAGCATCCTCTGCTCGGATACCGGATGATCGAGCACATCCCAACTTTTGCGGAGTGTTTGCCCATCGTCTTGCACCATCACGAGCGCCTAGATGGCCAGGGGTATCCGCACGGCTTGAAGGGATTGGACATTCCCCTGCTAGTAAGGATCAGCACCGTGTCCGATTGCTTCGATGCAATGACCTCAGATCGTGCCTATCGCAAAGGCTTGGATCCGGCCGTCGCGCTCGACGAGCTCTATCTTTCCGCGGACCGAAAGATCTTGGACCGACACATTGTCGGAGTGCTTCAGGAAATTGTCGAAGAAGAAGGCATCATCTACAGTGGCTCGAGCGACGTAGCTGTCGCCTAACTAGAAGTCTTCCAGAGAGGCCTTAAACGCCTCTTCCGGGGTCAATGAGCGTCCTTCGGTGAATGCGGCCCTAAAAGTCTCGTCTCCCAACGCTCGTTGAGCAGCGTTGACATTCTTCTTATACTCCTCGGCAACGAACGGGGCGACAGCAGTGCCAAGCTCCGCCATGAGCGCTTCCTTATTCGCGAAGAGAATGGCCGCGACGTAGGGTCGTCCGCACATGAGCTCAGCGGGGGCAAGGACCTCGAACGTGTCTTGTAAATTTTGACGGTCGCCGAGTTCTAGGTGAAGCAAGCAAGCCCTGCGTGCAAGATCACGTGCCCGCATTGCAGCGCCTTCGCGCAGACCGAGATCGGCGAGGTTGGTCAGGTTTCCGGCCTCAAAGCGCCGATTTCCGGACCGCTTATTCACTTCTAGCGCTTCCTCGTATAGCTCTTTCGCTTTGGGTATCTGCCCGAGATGAACGGCCAGGATACCGAGGTTGTTTAAGGTCATTGCCACTCGCCGCTCCTCTCCAACGTTCTTGAAAAGGGCGAGGGCTCGCTCGAAAAGCGGGCCCGCAACGTCGAACTCCTTGAGTTGGAGGGCAACCACGGCAAGCGTGTTCAGAGCCTTTGCGGTACCGTGCTCGTCTTCAAGTTCTTCGTAAATCGCGAGGGCTCGGCCCACCCGCTGCCTGGTGAGTCCGAATTGACCTTGCCTGAAGAGCAGGACGCCTTGAGCGGCAAAGCAATCCGCCACGAGCGAGTCAACCTTGTCCTCCACACTTTTTAGCAGGGCGCCGTAGGTTGCGCAGCCTTCCTCGAAAATGCTCCGTACCTGATAGAAGGTTGAGAGACTGACGGCAAGCTGCATGGCTACTTGTCGGTCCCCGCCTTTGTGGCCCCATTCCATGGCGGCACGAAGGTTCTCGTGCTCTTCATCCAGGAGGGCAAGCTGAACACGAGCCTCTGGTCCATTGAGCAGCGGCTCTGCCTGTTGTGCCATGTCGCGGAAGTAGCGAAGATGGCGCTCACGAATCGCATCCGCCTCAATCGTTTCCTCGAGCGCGTCCCTGCCATAAGAGCGCACGGTTTCCAGCAGCCTGAACCTGCAGGTTGCCTCATCGTACTGGATAAAGGCGCGTTCGACGAGCGTTTCGAGGAAGTCCTCTACATCGATCGCCTGCATCCCGCCGCCCGGCTCATCGGCGCATACGGCAGCGGCCGCCTCGACGCGGCATCCGTTGACGAAGACGGACAGGCGGCGCAGGAGCGTTCGCTCATATTCGCCAAGCTGATCGTAGCTCCAGCCGATCATCGCACGTAAGGTTTGAGCGCGAGGGAGGAAGGAAGTGCCTCCATCGGTAAGCGCGAGAAACCGCTCGCCCACCTTGGTTGAGAGCTCTTCTATCGGCATTGCTGAGGTCATCGCGGCGGCCAATTCGATGGCGAGGGGGATGCCGTCCAGTTGGTGGCAAAGTCGAGCGACGAGCCGCCCATTCTCTCGGGACACCTGGAACTCCGGATCGGACTTGGTGGCACGATCGATGAAGAGGCGAACGGCCTCGAATTCTTCTAGCTTCTTAGGCGAGTAATTGACCTTCGGATCGGGCAGTGAAAGCGAAGGCACTTGAAAAACACGCTCAGCGGGAAGCCCGAGTGCCTTACGACCAGCCGCCAGCATCTGTACAACCGGCGATTCGGTCAGTATCGTTGCGCAGAGTTGGTGTGCTTGCTCGATGACGTGCTCCGCATTATCGACTATCAAAAGCGCGTCCTTGCTCCGTAAATGTGTGAGAACTGTTTCTGCGAGAGTCTTACCGCCCTCCTCATGCAAACCTAGTGCGGTAGCGAAGGCCTGAGGAACCAAAAGTGGATCTGCAAGAGCGGACAGGTCGATGAACCAAACCCCGTCAGGATACTTTTCAACCCTCTTCGCAGCAACCTCAAGAGCCAAGCGAGTTTTGCCCGTTCCGCCGCTGCCGATGAGGCTCACGAGTTTGTGTCCCGAGAGCATCCGGTTGACCTCCGCAACTTCACGCTCACGGCCAACGAACGTGGTTATCTGCTGCGGCAGGTTCGTTCGAGCGGGCTCTAAAGTGAGTGACATGGGTGGCTTGGTCGAAGTGGGTGTTCAGATTGTACGCCTTAGATCATTTATCCCACAATGCGCTCGCCTTGAACAGATCGGTACGCTACATCCAGTGAGAATTCTAATCACCAACGATGACGGCATACGCGCACCCGGACTTTTGGCGATAGCGGAAATCGCCAAAAAGCACGGCACCGTGAAGGTCGTGGCCCCAGACCGGGAACGGTCCGCGTGCGGGCATGGGATGACGATGCGAGATCCGCTTCGCGTCAATAGCTTCGAGTGGGACGGCTGTGAAGCGTTCGAAGTGACCGGCTTCCCCACCGATTGCGTGAACGTAGGCTTGACTTTGGGATGGCCCGACGGCTGCGATCTGGTGCTGAGCGGCATCAACAATGGCCCCAACCTCGGCTTTGACGTCACCTATAGCGGCACCGTCGCTGGCGCCATGGAGGGGACGATCAACGGAATTCGTAGCATTTCCATCTCGATGGCGATGTTCGTGACAGGATCGCCGATTCATTACGAGGTGGGAGCGCAGTGGCTGGATGAGCATTGGGACATGCTTGTATCCGCGCCCCAGCGGGAATTAACGTTCCTTAACATCAACGTCCCCAACATCGCGTATCCCGAGTTGCGTGGCCACCGAGTCGTCCCGATGGGCCGGCGCGTTTACAAAGACCGGGTCGAGCTCCGCAACGACCCCTGGGGGAGGCCCTATTACTGGCAGGGAGGCGTCGTGGTGATGAATCCGGCCGAGCAGCAGGGCACAGATGTAGCAGCCGTTTGCGAAAGCTTCGTCAGCATCACGCCGATCACTCTGGACTGGACCGAATATTCGTTTCTTGATGAACTGAGCAACGCCCTGTAGGCCAAAACCCGCCCCGTTTCCCCTTCGAGGGGAAGGAAACTGTAACGATGGCCTGGAGATCAATTAAACCTCCGGCATTGATGCCAGCCGCGCCTCGACCATCTCGGCTACTAGCACCTGGAACGCCGCCTGCACCTCTGGTGCCGGAAACGCGGCCTTCTTAATCGGGGCGAAGCCTAACCTTCGGGTCCTCAGGAGCAGGAGGTCGCCTCTTTCGACGAGGTCTCGTATTTCAACCGACCGGATGACATAGCGGCGACGCTTTGGCTCGGTAGCCTCTGAGTAGAAAACGATCTCGTCCCCGTCGGCCTGCATGAAGCACGGCTGTGTAAAGAGTCGGCTGGATTTGCTGCTCGTCATGAATGCCCGCCCGGGAATGGTCAGCGGCCAGAGAACGGCCATCATGCCGATCGCCCTGAGTGCGCCATCGGCGAATATCAAGAGGCCGAGGCCAAAGGTCGGCACGATCGCTACGTACCACCAGAACATGCGTAGATACTCCGTGGCGGACAGCAGCGAAAGCTCTAACCGGTTCAAGTGAAAAACGTTTGTGCGAATCTGCACCGTCCTCATTGTGATTCAAAGCCGTCTGCCATACTTCCCCCGATGCTTCGAGTCGACTATGAAGGGCCGGTGCTGCGCGTCACCTTGGACCGGCCAGACGTTCGAAACGCCTTCAACGGGGCACTGATTGCACGGCTCTACGAGTTGTTTTCCACGACAACTGCAGCCAGGGCCATCGTCTTGACCGGGGCGGGTGACGCTTTCTGCGCGGGAGGCGATCTTCAGTGGATGCGCGAAGCAGCTGCCTACACCGAGCAGCAGAACTACGAGGACGCCCTTGCTCTTGCCAATCTGTTTCGGGCCATCGTTGAGAATCCGGCGGCCGTCATTGCGCGGGTGAACGGGGCCGCTTTTGGAGGGGGCTGTGGGCTGGTTGCAGCAGCCGATGTTGCGATTGCCAGCGAGAGCGCTCTCTTCGCTTTCAGCGAGGTTCGCCTCGGATTGGTGCCTGCCACCATCTCACCTTTTGTGCTGCCCAAAATTGGATCAGGCAACGCCAGAGCGCTATTTACGACGGGGGAGGCGTTCAAAGCGGATCGGGCGCTACGTATCGGGCTGGTTCACGAAGTGGTTTCTCCAGAAGACCTCGATGGCGCTGTCAATAAGAAGTTAAGAGCGATTCTCGCGGCGGGACCCCTTGCCGTTGCGTCTTCCAAACTCATCGCCCAGGGAGACCCAATGGAACTCGAAACGGCGGCGCGCGTCCTCGCTCGAGCCAGGGCGGGTGACGAGGGCAAGGAAGGGGTGCAGGCTTTCCTCGAAAAGCGAAAGGCGACCTTTTTGGAGGACCTATGAAAAAGCTTCTCATCGCAAATCGAGGCGAGATTGCCGTTCGCATCATCCGAGCGGCTCGTGAGATGGGCATCCGTACCGTCGCCGTCTACTCTGAAGCCGACGAGCGAGCCATGCACACGCAGTTAGCAGATGAGAGCGTGCTGCTTGGTCCTTCCGAGCCCTCGGCCAGTTACCTCGACATGAGCAAGGTGATTACGGCCGCCCAATCGTTCGGTGCGGACGCCATTCACCCTGGCTATGGTTTTCTCAGCGAGCGAGCGGAGTTTGCCGAAGCCGTCGAGAACGCGAGCATCACCTTTGTCGGCCCCCCAGCGAGTGCCATGCGGCAGTTGGGGTCAAAGTCCGACGCCAAGACGCTCGCGGTTCGGGAAGGCGTCCCGATCGTTCCCGGACTCTTCGATGCTCATGCGACTCCGGCGGAACTCAAGCAAGCAGCGGCTGAGATAGGCTATCCCGTGATGCTCAAGGCCTCCGCAGGCGGTGGCGGGAGAGGGATGCGAGTCGTACATGATCCCGAGTCGTTCGAGAGTGAACTGGCGATTGCCTCCGACGAGGCGTTGAAAGGCTTTGGCGACGGAACGATGATGGTCGAGAAGCGGGTGCATCGGCCTCGGCACGTCGAGGTGCAGATCCTCGCGGACGCACACGGGAACATTGCACCCCTATTTGAGCGTGAGTGTTCGTTACAGCGACGTCATCAGAAGCTAGTAGAAGAAGCTCCGTCCATCGCCCTCGAGCGCGGCGTGGTGGGCTGGCCAGCTATGCGAGAGGCGGCAGTGCGATTGATCCGGGCGGCGGGCTACCGCAACGCCGGCACCGTGGAGTTCATGGTTGACGATGAATCTGGCGAGTTCTATTTCTTGGAGGTCAATGCCCGATTGCAGGTCGAGCATCCCGTCACGGAACTCGTAACCGGTCTCGATCTCGTGCAGTGGCAGCTTCGCATCGCGGATGGCGAGCGGCTGACCTTTTCTAGCGAACTACTGGCGGGTGATCGCAAAGCTTTGGGGGGGCATGCAATCGAGGTTCGGATCGTCGCCGAAGATCCTGCTCGAAACTTCCTGCCGTCAGTAGGCAAAATCGCGGCATGGGCCGAGCCAAGAATGCCGGGCATTCGTGTCGATACGGGCTACGGGCCCGGAGCGGAAATCCCTCGCTTTTACGACTCGCTGATCGCAAAGGTCATTGCTCACGGGGCGACGCGTTTAGAGGCCATCAAGCGGTTGCGGCTGGCTTTGCTGGATTTTCACATTCTTGGGGTTCAGACCAACGTGGCGTATCTTCTTGATCTTCTGGAACATCCGAAGTTCATCTCGGGAGACTTTGACACCGGCTTTCTCGGACGCGAGTTCGGTACCTGGCAACCTGGCGCACCGCCCCCAGAACTGGGATCGATGCTTACCTTCGCAGAGGGAGCAGCAAACCCTCAGGGGCCGGCGACCACATCAGGCGCGTGGTCCCTTGGCGATCGCTTCCGTAACGCGTGACCCGGAGTCTTAGCCGACGCTTACTTTGCGAAAGCGGCTGAGGATAGGCACCAACGTTGCCTGACGCACGGGCTTGGCCACGTAATCGTCCATCCCAGCATCGAGGAATCTTTGCCGATCTTCTTGCATAGCATCCGCCGTGACGGCCACGATCGGCACCCGTGAAGACTTGCGCTGAGCTTCTCGCGCCCGAATATCGCGAGTTGCCTCCATGCCGTCCTTCCCGGGCATGTGAATGTCCATAAGGATCATGTCGTAGGCTTTGTCGTTGGACTTGTGAACGGCCACGTCGCCGTCTTCGGCCGTGTCGACCGAGCAGCCAAGTTTCTCGAGCAACTTGACGAGTACCTTTTGGTTGACCGGATTATCTTCGACAACCAGGCAACGCAAGTTCAGGTTGGGAAGATCCGTCACGCCGTTCATGCTTGATGAGGCAGGCACCTTTGGATGGTCGGCGGGGACCTGGGCGGGGATGGCCACCGTGAACTCGCTCCCAGCGCCGGGCTGGCTGCGTACGTCGATCGTTCCTCCCATCAACTCGGCAAGCTGCTTGACAATGGTCAATCCCAGGCCCGTGCCACCATAGACTCGTTTGGTGCTCACATCGGCTTGGGTGAAGCTCTCAAAGATGGCCTTGAGACGCGCCGGTTCAATGCCGATTCCGGTGTCCTTCACGTTTAATCTTAGCTGAAGGTTGTCGTCCGGTCCCACCGTTTCAGCAGAAATGTCGATGCGCCCCGTGGACGTGAACTTGATCGCGTTACTGATCAGGTTCGTGAGAACCTGACGAATGCGGATAGGATCAGCGATGATCTCTTCTTTGACATCAGCGGAGAGCCACACGGCCATGGTTACGCCCTTCTGACTCGCTTCACCCTCGAACGGTCGGACCGCATCCGTGACCAGTTCCCTGAGATTAAATCGCAGCGGATCCATCGAAAGCTTGCCTGCCTCGATCTGCGAGAGGTCCAAGATGTCGTTGATGATTGTCACGAGTTGGTTTCCGCTCGTGATGATCGTACGGAGCCAGTCGCGCTGCTCGGTGCTGAGGCTAGTCTGGGTAAGGAGCTCAGCCATTCCGATGACATGATTCATCGGCGTCCGAATCTCGTGGCTCATGTTTGCGAGAAATGCGGTCTTCAGTCGATTAACTTCTTCAGCCCGTGCGAGCGCGATCTCGAGGGCTTCGGCTTGTGCCTGCATCTCGGCCTGCTTTGCTCGGATCTCAGTCGTCATTTGGTCGAATGCTTCTTGAGTTTTTTCTTTGAACGCCTTTTCTTTCTCGGTTAGAAACTTCGCTTGCTCGAACTCCACCGCTTTCTTGGAGCTTCGAAGCAGGGGAAGGAAGATCAGTGCAGAAAGTAGGAGCCCTAATCCCGCGACCATTCCACCCGTAAGCATAAGATCGGATTCGCCATAGACTCCCCCGGTCTTGAGGTAGGAAGCCTGAAGCGTCTCGACCGCAGCCACATATTCCTGCTGATGTTTGTCGGCTTGTGAGCTCGCTTGGGCCTGGGCCACTTCGGATGAGTTTTGAACCTGCTGCAGATCATCCGAAAGCGGTTTTGCCGCCTTTTGAACTGCGGCTAGCGCGGTCTGAATCGTGGGATCCTCGTTGTTCAGCTTCTCTGAAACGGCCTTATAGGTCTCATTCCAGCCCGCCTGAGTCTCTTTCAGCTTCCCGATGTACTTTTGCTCGGCTTCACCCTGAGAACTCGCGACAAGGCCCGCGTAAGCCGTTAAACGCTGAGCCGTGATGCTCAGTCTTGCGATCGACCCACTCAGTTCTCCGCCAGGGCCGGAGTCGCGTAGGCGATTAATGGCGTCGTACTGCCTATAGGCTACAAGAGCTACGAGCACCACGACGATGAGGATGTAGGCCGCTCCCACCCCCCGCAGGATCTGGGGCACCCTGTTTCCTTTTGTTGATTCTCTTCCGAACATAGAGTCTGATTTGAAATTATCGGCACGAGATGGGGTCTCATGGAGACTCAAAGCAACTTTCGCCTCATCCCAAGCAACCTTCTCTTACCGATATCCCCTCTTATTCCACTAAGTATGCTCAAACGAGTGATTTCTGCCCTCAGAAAATTACGAGGTTCTCAATCCGAGCCTGTCGTCGAGCAGGGTCCGCTCTATCCGGCCGTTCGGGAGGCGCTGATCGAGGTGCAAGCATACGCTCGAACGCACGGCGGCAAAATTGAACTGGTGTCCGTAAGCATGAGCGGGGAAGTTGCAGTGCGATTTGAGGGTGCCTGTAAAGGCTGTCCCGTGGCGGATCTGACGTTCCGCCACGGGATAGAGCTACAACTCAAGACTCTGGTGCCCGGAGTAAGCCGGGTCACTCGAGTTTAAGGCTTGATCGTCAGCGTCTTGCTCTTGCTCACTGCACCCGTCGTTGCCGTTATGGTCGCGATCACCTGAGAAGCGACCGCACTGTGGGTGATGGTGAAGGTCGCTGACTTCGAGCCTGCAAGCACCGTCTTCTTCACCCCACCCGATGCCGAGGAACTGGAGCTAGAGAGGTTCACAACCAGTCCACCAGTTGGTGCCTTCCCATTGAGTGTGACGACTCCCTGGACCAGCGTTCCCGATCCTCCAACCACGGAGGTGGGAGAGAGCGTTAGGGAGATGATCACTGGAGGCTTCACAGTCAGGGTGGTCGTCTGCTCCACTCCAAAGCGGGTGGCCTTAACGGTCACAACCGTGTCCACGGACACGCTCTGGGCCGTTAGAGAGAAGTTTGCCGCCTTCTGACCTGTCGGAACCTGAACCGTTACCGGGGTAAAGGTGAGGATGGCCGGAGTCGCCGACAGCGTTACGGCTGCACCTGCGCTAGCGGCCGCAGTGTTGATGTTCACCGTACCATTCACGACCGTGGTCGAGCCGCCGATGACTGCCCGGGGCGAGATCGTGACCGAAGTGATGATCGCCGTTCGAACCGAGAGCGATGCGCCCTTAGTGAGCCCGCCGGAGGTTGCCCGTATGGCGGCTGCCTTGTCATTGTTCACTGCGTAGTGTGTGACCGGGAAGGTTGCCTTGGTTTGACCGCCTGCGATCGTGGTGGAGGCAGGAACGCTTGCGAACGTAGGCGAGCCGGACGATAGGGCGACCGACATGCCTCCGGCCGGCGCGGGCAGCTCAATCGTAACCGTTGCGGTTAGGACTGTAGCGGAGCCGCCGTACACCGTTGCCTGGCTTAGGACAACGCTCTTGGGCCGCGGCGGAGTCACGGTGATGTTGGCAGTGCGAGTCGCACCTTCAAGCGTGCCCGTAATCACCACGTCCTGATTCGTTGCGACCGAGGAGGTCGAAGCGTTTACAATCACAGAGCTTTGGCCCGACAAAATCGTCGCTGTCAGAGGCACCGTGAGGGCTGTCGGATTGGACGAGGCGAGGGCCACAGTCTTGCCGCCGGAAGGTGCAGGTCCGCTGAGGGTCACCGTCACTTTGGGGATGGTGAGGGTGCCGCCTGCGACTGTCGTCGGAGAGACGGTAACGGAAGCTAGCGGAGAAGTGCTTACCTGTGCCTGTACCGTGATATTGTGCGTCTGAGTCGTGCCGTTCAGAGTGGCCGAGAGCGTTACCGGCGTGTCCACCGAGGGCGTGCCCGCCGTCACTTCGAACGTTGCTACCTTCTGGCCGCCGGAAACCGTCACCGTCGAAGGCGTTGTCAGTTGGCCGCTCGAACTGGAGAGGGCAACATCGACGCCGCCGGTGGCGGCGATTCCATCAAGAGTGACCTTGATCAAGGCGGTTGCGCCAGCTGCGACCGTGGAAGGTCCGGTGAGGGAAGCCACGCCGACTGGGCCCAAGACCCAGAGGCCGCGCCCGTGCGTCGCCGCTAAGAGCTTCGTCGAGTTGTTCATGAACCGGAGTTCATCCACGCTGACGTTGATGGGTCCCGTGGAAGGCGCGGTCCAGTTAAGGCCGCCATCGGTGGATTGACAGATACCAACCTCGGTGCCCGCGTAGAGTAGGTTCTCATCGTTAGGATGGCGGGCGAGTGCTCGAATCGGAGCGGAGGGGAGCACATTCGCGCCGGCGCCGGTGCGCTGGGTGAACGTCGTTCCACCGTTTACGGTAAGCCAAAGGTTATTTGATTGGAAGCCGCCGAACGAGACGTAAGCCTTGTCTGAGCTGGCGGGATCGATCAGAATCCGGTGTACATATCGGTTAGGAAGCGGGTTGGTTCCCGAGTTGTCGTCCACAACTGTCCACGTAGGGGTCGTTGCCGTACCATTGATGGTCTTGTACACCCTTCCATTGTTATGGCCGACCCAGATGACATTTGAGTTGCCAGGAGCTACGGCGATAGCAGAGATGGGCGAACCGATGCTCGACTTAATATTGGCAAAACTCGGTGACGTTGCCTTAACGTTGTTGGAGCGGTAAAGAACACTCGCACCACCTAGAAGGCGGTTGTTATCGTTAGGATCGAGAATGAAGGGAGCGATAAAGTTCGCGGCACCATCTCCGTTGAAAATGTAGTTAGGATTGCCTCCACCGTTGGTGGTCCGGAAGATCTGTAAGTATGTATATTCGCCGTAGAAGTAGTTGGGATCGCTTGGGTCCATGGCGCACCAGCCACCGTCCCCGCCCCAGGCATAGTCGCCTTGGGTGCTGTTTCCGTTCATCTGCAACGTTCCGTTGTCCTGCGCGCCAGCAATGAAGCGGCCGGTCGGGCCGTCTCCAATCGCGCCGTAGAACTGAGAGGTGCGAACGTCTGTCGTGTAGCGAGTCCAGCCCGTAGAGCCGGTGGCCGTGAGAATGTTGGTCGTCTTGTGGACACCTCCGTCGGTAGCGAGGTAGACGGTCTTATTGTTGACGCCATCGTAGCCGGGATCTGGAACAACCGCGTGTACGTCTGGGTGAGGCTGCTCGGTTAAGATGTAGCCGTTGCCGATCTTCGTAAAGGAGGCACCACCGTCAATGCTCCGATAGGGGTAAGCACCTGCGACGACAACGATGTTGCTGTTGGTCGGCTCGACCCAGACAGCGTTGTCGTACCAAAACTGTTGCTCGCTGGCGCCAACCGTTCCCCGATAGATGTAGCTCACGCCGCCGTTGGTGGATCGATAAACGCCTGCAGCGGTGCTGGCATAGATCGTTTCAGGACTGCCCTTTGCATACCCCACCTCGAAGCGGTTGCCATAACCGGTGTAGCGAATGCCGGTAGCTGCAGTCCAAGTGGCTCCAGCGTCGGTCGAGTAATAAGCCTGGGTAAACCACTGGTTCAGGGTGAAGTCGTAATCCTGAACCGTCATGAGCGCCTTCTGGCCGTTGGTCGGATGAAAAATAACCTGATGGATCTGCTGCGCCCAATGGCTGAGGGTAAACGTTGCGCCGCCATCGACCGAAAGCATCACCCCGCCCTTTGCCGTAGCGACGAGCATCCGATTACTATCGGTAGGTGAAATGGCGATGCGATTCACGGCATCGAAATTTGACGTGGCTGGCATGATGGTCCAGTTCTCGCCGGCATCGGTCGACTTTAGAACTCCGGAGCCACCAAGCGCGTCGCTGTTGAAATAGCCCTCGCCGGTTCCCGCATAGATGATGTCTGGATTGGTGGGGTTGAACACCATACAGCCGATCGCCATATTGGGTAGCCGGTCGGAAAGAGAAGCCCAAGTGCCACCCCCGTCGCTGGTTTTCCAAATGCCGCCGCCGACGCTGCCGGTATACATGACTTGCGTGTCGCGAGGGTCGATGAGAATCGAGCGGGTGCGTCCGGCCACGTTAAAGGGTCCGGCTTCTCGCCAGCCATCGGTACCACGCGAGCTGCTTTGAGAAGCGAGCTTGGCAATCTGCTTGCGGGCCACATTCCAGGCTCCGGGAGCGACTGAGCCGGACTCGCTAATCATTCCGAGTCGACGCCACGCGTGCGCCTGATCGGGGGAGTCGGTCTCCTCATCGCTCTTAGAGGCGGGGCGTTGGCCAAAAAAGAAGAGTGCCGATGCGCCAACGACGGCGGCACAAGCGCCAGCCGCTAGGACGCGGGCGAAAATAGATCGAGATAGCATGATATTTTTGGGAGGGAGTTCTCAAGAAGCATTGTCGGCAAGCTGACGACTTATGGTAACGCAATTTATGAAAGAATCAAAAAAGACCTAGGCAACTGAACGCACTTTCTGGATGAAGGCGCGCATCATCGACGCGTCCTTGATTCCAGGTGCCGATTCGATGCCACTGCTAACATCTACGCCATAAGGCTGCACAATCGCTATAGCCTCTGCAATATTGCTAGGTTTAAGGCCGCCCGCGAGTATGACGGGCACTTTGAGCGCCTGGACAATGTCCGCAGCTTGGTGCCAATCCACTCGTTCGCCGGTGCCTCCATAGGCTGAGGCCGAGTAGGCGTCCAGCAGCACGGCGTCCGCGTGCTCGGCTGCCGCTAATACGTCCTCGACCGTCGTTTCTGTTTTCAGGCGCACGGCCAGAATTTTGGTTTTGTCCGTCCGGGCACTGAACCGAACGGCCTGAATGGCCTGCACTCTTGGAAGGACATCGCCAGTCCGCCCATAGACGGCAACCGTCGTGCAGTAAGGGCCGGCAGCTTGGGCCAGTGCTTCGGCCTCCTGGATCGAAATGCACCTGGGACTGGTGGGCTCCAGCACGAAGCCTACTGCGTCCGCGCCGAGATCGATCGCCGAAGCTACGTCTTGGGCACGGGTCAGGCCGCAAATTTTGATGCGTGTCATCTCCCCATCACCTCGCGGACCTTGGCGGCGATGTCGGGGGAGGCGCAGAAGGTGGTGCCAATCAGGACTGCCTTTGCACCGGCGGCGTGAACTCTTTCAATGTCGTCATGAGTCTCAAGGGCACTTTCGCTGACCGCCAACGCGTGCAGCCCGATCTGCGGTATCAAAACTTCGCTCAAGGTAAGTGAGGTCGTGAAGTCTGCAAGGTTACGGTTGTTGACGCCAATTAGATCGCAGCCTGCTTGCAGGGCGCGATCAGTCTCTCCGCTTGTGTGGACCTCGACAAGCACGTCCATCTTGAGATCCTTCGCCAAGTCGTAAAGCGCACGCAATTGGACGTCTTCTAGAGATGCGGCAATGAGCAAGATCGCGTCGGCTCCCCAGGCCCGGGCCTCATAAACCTGATACTCATCGTTGATGAAATCCTTTCGAAGGCAAGGTAGCGCCGTTTCGCCTCTCGCGATGCTCAGGTTCTCCAGCGAGCCCTGAAAATAGTCGACATCGGTAAGGACGCTCAGCGCCTGGGCACCGGCTTGTTCGTAAGACTTCGCGATCGCGCTCGGATCAAAGTTGGCGCGGATGACACCTTTGGAGGGGCTGGCCTTTTTGACCTCAGCGATCAAACCTAATCCATGATAGTCCTCCAAAGCTTTGCGAAAGCCTCGCGTTGGACCGGCACGTTCTGCAAGGGCCCGCATGGCTGAACTTGAGACGCGCTTCTTGGCATCGGCGACTTCTTCGGCCTTTCGGGCAAATATCCTGTCGAGGATGCTCACTCGCCCTCGCTGGCGACGATCAGTTCTTGGAGCTTTTCTGCGGCTCTCCCGGAGCTAATCGCTGCTCTGGCTCGCTCCGTAGCGCTCTTCAAATTATCTTCCAATCCTCCGATCCAGATAGCGGCAGACGCACTTGGCAAGATTGCCTGGGCGCGGGGGGAATCGAGTTCGGAGATGGCCTCCTGGACAATGGCCGCGTTGCCCTTGCAGTCGTCCGCCGGGGCGAGCGCTGCCGGATCGACGACTTCGATGCCGAAGTCGGAGGGGCTGAACTTTCCGGTGGAAATTTTGCCATCCCAGATCTTCACGTACTCCGTGGTGCCGCAAGGAGAAATCTCATCCAGGCCGTTGTCGCCGTGAACGATCAGAACGCGCTCAGAACCCAGCAGCCTAAGTGCCTCACCCATGCTACGCATGAGTCCCGCGTCATAGACCCCGATGAGCTGGCGCTTGGCGCCCGCGGGATTTGCGAGCGGGCCGAGTTGATTGAAGACGGTTCTAAGCCCCAACTCCTTGCGTGCCTTGCCGACGAAGCGCATGGCGGGATGATGGGCCGGGGCGAACATGAAGATGATCCGCAGGGTGTCCAGCATGTGCGCCAACGTCTCGGAATCCCCTCCGATCCGCACCCCAAGATGCTCTAACACGTCGGCGCTGCCGCAGTTGCTGGTGACGCCTCGGTTTCCGTGCTTTGCGATCCTCACCCCGGCAGCGGCTGCGACGATTGCAGCGGCGGTGGAGATGTTAAAGGAGGGGATGCCTCCGCCGGTGCCGCAGGTGTCCACTAGGTCGTGAAACTCGTGCGTCACAGAAGCGGCGCGCTCTCGAAGAACGCTCGCGAAGGCGGCAAGCTCCCGAGTGGTGCATCCCTTGATGCGAAGGCCAAGAAGGACTCCCCCTATCTGAGCTTCCGTCGCGTCCCCGCTCATGAGGTGGCGCATCAAGGCTACGGCTTGGCTTTCGGAGAGGTCTTTGCGCTCGATCAGCGGCTGAACCAGATCGGGGAAACTCATTCGAACCAGAGTCTACAGCACCTGAACAGGCGTAAGCCCGAACCACGTCATGTGAGCAATGAATGCCATAGTGGCTTCTTTCGCAGCGGCCGGTTTGAGCGCGGTCTTACTCGTGCTCTCCCTTCCGCCCGTCGGCTGGTGGCCGTTGGGTTGGGTGGCGCTCGTGCCCGTCTTTTGGGCGAGTGTGGGAAAGGGCTTCTTACGTGGATTCTTGATCGCCATCGCGGCCTCACTGCTTATGGGCTGGTGTGCGGTCGATGGCCTGCTCTATGCGGCTAAGAGCTACGGCGGAGCAACGTCGTGGACGTATCTGTCAACAGCGATGTTCGGGTTTGTGCTTGCCATGTGCTGCGGCATTCTTGGTGAACTGAAGGCTTTGACTTGGCGCGGAGCCCTGGGTCTGGCCGCGATGGTGGTTCTCCTGGACTTCGCGATGATGCCCGTGCTCCCGGTATCGTTTGCGATCAGTCAAGCTCGCGTCCCCGGAATGCTGATGCTTGCGAGTTGGACCGGAATGTGGGGCGTCTCCTTTGTTCTATGGTTTGTCAATCTTTGGCTCGTGCAGATATTGCATTCAGGCAAGCCACGCGAGTTGACGCCGGTTGTCGCCCCCGTGATCGGTCTGATCCTGATCGGGCTGCTCCCTACGGGACAGCAAGAGGTTCGGATGCTTAAAGTCGCGGTGGTGCAATCGGAGAGTTTTGATCTTCCCGAAATGGAGCGGCTAAGCAGGAAAGGCAACCCCGACGTGGCCGTCTGGCCCGAGTTCGCGGGGATTGCCCACGTTCAGAGCGGCGACGCGACGACCCTGATCGAGTTGGCTAAACAGCCAGGCATGCCCGCGATCGTAACGAGCTTTCCAGACGCACATCAGCCGATGCCTCGAAATACGGCTGCTCTCTATAGTGCTTCGGGCGAGTCGGCTAGATACTACAAGCGGAAGTTATTCGGCGGCGAAAAGAACATGCATGTACCCGGCACGGAAGCGGCGGCTGCGGTCACCGACTGGGGTCCGACCGGGCTGAACATCTGTTTCGATTCCTGTTTTCCGAGCCTCATGAGAGATTCTGCGCGTTTGGAAGAGGTCGGATTTATCGCTCTGCCGACCATCGATCCTGAGTCGCCGCATGGTTTTCTGGCGGCAATGCATGCGGCCTTCACACCCTTCCGAGCCGCCGAGCTGGGGGTGGCCATTGCCCGAGCCGACGCCTTTGCGCATTCGATGGTCGTTTCGAACACCGGCACAATCCTCCTCGATCTCCCGCCGGGGGTGCAGGATTCGGCCATCGCCAGCGTCAACGTTACTCCTCGCTGGACGCTTTATAAGGCGCTTGGCGACTGGTTCTTATACCTGTGTGCGACGGTGCCAATTCTCCTTGCCGCGAGTTTGCTGAGGCAACGAGGTGTTAAGAGCTAGGCCATAACCCCTCGCCCTTCGAAGGGCGAGGGGAAGGCGAGAGGCTCCAGGCCACCAACAGCAAAGAGAGGCGGCCGCTAGATGTTTAGCGGCCCAGCCGGTTGTAGAGGTACCGCATGATGGAGCCGAACACGTGTGGTCTCGAGGTGTCTCGGCCAATACTATGATCGTCTCGCGGATAGCCGAGCTCTTCGAAATACTTGCCGTTGTCGATCAGCTTTTGAATGAGCCGGGCCGTGTCCTGAAAGAGCACGTTGTCGTCCATCATCCCGTGAACAAGGAGCAGGTCGTCGTTTAGGCCCGCTGCATGGGTGATTGGCGAAGTCTTCTCGAAGATCTCCTTGTCGTCTTTCACCAATCCCAGGCGACGCCGCGTATACCACTCGTTGTAGCTTTTCCAGTCCGTTACGGGAGCCACGGCTACGCCGGCGGCAAACACATCGGGTTTGGTCAGAAGGGTCTGAGCGGTTAGGTAACCACCGTAGCTCCATCCCCACAGACCTACCTTATCGGCATTGACGTAGGGCAGGGAAGAGAGGTAGTTCTTGGCGGCGACGGCTTCATCTACGTCCACCAATCCCATTGAGCGATAGTAGCCACTGTTGAACTCGCCTCCGTACCCCCAGCTTGCGCGGAAGTCCACGCACAGCACAACCATGTCGAGTTCCATCGCCGCATAGTTCTCAAAGAATCCGCCCCAGGCCATCTTCGCCGAGTTGGCGTACATATTCGACAGAAAGGCCGGGTGCTTCTTCGTGAGATCCAAGCCGGGCCTTGTGATCATGAGCGCGTGGATATCTTTGCCATCAGGCGCTTTGAACGTAACTTCCCGATAATCTGCCCAGCGGACTCGCTCGAATTCGGGCAACTGCGACTTTGTGAGCCGAGCCAACTTCGGCTCCACCGAGTACAACTCGGCATTGAGCTTGCGAGTGCTAGCCATCGTGGCCACCTGCTTGCCGTCTTCGCTGTAGAGCGGCAGGGCCGCGTCGTCAAAGTTTTTTGGCGTTGACATTCCATCGGCGACTACGATGTGCTGAGTACGCTTGGCGTCCGGCTCGATGATGGTGATCTCGCTCTTGAGCGGACTGCGGCCGAGGGTTGTTAGAAAGATTCGGTCGCTATTCTTGGGCCTTCCAAGAGCCGCAACATCATGTGGTTCGGCATAAAATTTAGTCAGGTTCCGCCCATCTGCATCCATCTTCATGATGGAGCGCCAGGTGAATTGCTTGTCGATGACATCGGTGCCGAACAAAATGTGTTTGGAGTCGCGAGTCCAGACCTGCGGTCGCCAGTCCGGGATGTAATTCTTCGGAGCGATTTCCTTATAAATGTCCGTCTTTTCGTTCTTTATGGGATCGACCGTCGAGATGGTGAATTCCTTGAAGGCATCGCCGATCCAGCCGACGGACAGTAAGGAAGAATTCGGTGCCCATTCCACATCGACAATCCACATGTAGCGGGGAAGGCCGGGCACGAATCTCACCACGCCCCCCTCTGCAGAGATCGTTCCAACTTGGTTGTCGTTGGAGAGCTCGCCGTTCCACATCCGCTGGATGTTCACGACGCTTGCTTTGTCTTTGCTGAAGTCCATCATCACGTGGTTCCCCAGCTTGCTGTCGTCCGTCCACGTGACCGCGATGTTCTTCGAATCAGGCGACCAAGCGTGGCTCGCAATCGATTGACGAGGTTTGCTCAGGAAGGTGAGCTGCTTGATGGCTCCCCCCTGCCGGTCGTAGCGATAAAGATTGGCTCCACTGTTGTAGGTGATGAAGCGGCCATTTGGGGAGAACTGGGCTCCGGACATCGACATGCCGGCATCAAAAATCGGGCGCATGTTTCTGCCGTCGGGTTCGACTAGCCATGAGCGTCCTTTGTAGTTGAAGATCAGCTCTTTACCGTCGGGCGACCAGGACGCGGAGGTGATCCCACCATCGTATAGCTCAGCCTCGGTTTTCTCAAGCTCGGTCCTGGTGTCTTCTTGGCGCGGAAGGTCCGCAATCGACTTCGCTTGGACAATGGATCGTCGGTTGCCGCTTGGGTAATCCATGATCCATAGGTCCAGCAGACGGACGCCAGTGTTGTTCCAACCAAACACGATCTTGGAGCCGTCTGGCGACATCTGCGGGGCAGAGGGACTTCGGCCATTGATCAACGGATATTGGTAGTACCGCTCAATAGGAAAGACTTCGGCCTTCGGCAGCGGCTGCGCGAAGGCGGAAGCCACGCTTAACGACAGCGTGGACACGAGCAAGCATCTAAAAAGCATTTTTCTTCTTCTGAATACGTCCAAGGTTTACCTGTAGTGCCGTCGAGCGCTGCAGGGCGGGGATGTAAGCTGTAGCTATGTCCGACATCGATTCTCGCGGTTACGCCGTTCCCGAAGCCCTTGTAAGTACAGAATGGGTGGCGATGCATCTGGACGATCCCACGGTGCGGGTGATCGAGAGCAACGAAGATCCTCTTCTCTACCCTTCTGGGCACCTTCCGGGAGCCGTCGAAGTGGACTGGACACGGGATCTCAACGATCAGCTCGTGCGCGACTACCTTCAGAAAGACGGCTTCGACGCCCTCGCATCCAAGCTGGGCATTGACAAGGACACGACGGTGGTTTTCTACGGCGACAAGAACAACTGGTGGGCAACCTACGCACTCTGGGTGTTTCACCTTTTCGGGCACACGAATTGTCGCGTCATGGATGGCGGAAGAATCAAGTGGCAAAAGGAGGGCCGGGAGCTCACTCGCGAAGTTGCGTCCCATCCCAAGACTGCCTATGACGCGCCCATCAGAGACGATAAAATGATCCGCGCTTTCCGGGACCAGGTGCTGGGCCATGTTCAAGAAGGCAAAAAGCTGATCGATGTGCGCTCGCCGGACGAGTTCAGCGGAGTAAAGCTCCACATGCCCGACTATCCGAATGAAGGAGCCCTTCGAGGGGGCCACATTCCCGGCGCAAAGAGCGTCCCCTGGGCTCAGGCCGTGAACCCGGATGATGGCACTTTTAAGACGGCCGACGAGCTAAAGAGTCTCTACCAAGCAGGGGCTGGCATTAGTCCAGAAGATGACGTGATCGTCTATTGCAGAATCGGAGAGCGGTCCTCGCACACCTGGTTCGTTCTGAACTATCTTCTCGGCTATCCGAATGTTCGCAATTACGACGGATCGTGGACCGAATGGGGCAATCTGGTTGGGGCTCCGATTGAGAAGTAGCGTGCCTAGATACCGCCCGTAGCCCGGGAGGCAATCGTGCCTCGGCGAGGACATCGAAAGAGCGATTCAACGGAAACAGAGGGCACCGAGCGGGCCTATGCCGCGGACGATACCAAGGACCGCGCCTCAATTCATTGCCCTAGGGTCCATTCGATAGGGCTTAGCATGTCCGTCCGCAAATCCGACATTGTTCTTGCCTTGATGCCTTCCAGGGACAGGAAAGAGAGGCAAATACTCCGCCACATTGCGCTTCAAGTTGCGAGATTCGTAGACGAGGCGCTTCTCCCCGCTGTCCTCCATGCCAATCTTCGCACCACTCATGAATTCATTAAACGCAAAGCCGAAATTCGGTGGCTCGACAGCCGTGCATCGGTATGTGGCCTCACTTTTGACGTAGAGCAACGAAGCATTCATCCAGTTCGACGCAAGTGTTGCGCGGTCATCGTGGTCGCTGGCGTACATGAGCTGCCCTACAAGGACCTGCTTCAGGTTCGAAAGGCAAGCATACTTGGGTTCGCCCTTACGCCCCACGCTTAGCGGCCAGAGTACCGAGCCCAATAAGGCGACAATTATAACGATCACGACGACCTCCCATGCAGTAGCGCTACGCAAGGTTCTCACGCCAGCACCTTACTGAGCCGCACCATGACTACATTATAGGATAGGTTTCGGCCGTACTGAAAGCCAGAACACTTGGATCGATCCCGAAACACTTATCCGCTAGAGTGAACGGGTCTGGAGCCACACATATAGAACGATTTACATTGTCCAGGAGCGGGTTC
>JBBQWO010000040.1:0-24326 GCA_038210535.1 Fimbriimonadales bacterium
CGGAACTTCGAACGACCTGGCGTACCAAACGACCTCTTCGACGGCTTTGTCGTTTCGGCCCGAGAGCGCATATTGATAGGCAAACGGCACGACGATCTTGCCGTGGAGCTTGCGTCCATCGTGCCAATTATTGGTCAGTCCGGAGCGGCTTCGGTCCGCAGCGAATTCCCATAGGCCGTTGAGGCACTGCCAACCCTCTCTGACTAGGCGAGGTCTGGGGTATTCGGGTCTCGGGGTTTGGGTGGCCGCGGTATCCCAATCGAAGCTCAAGGCAAGCATCGAGGCAATTTACCGCAAGGCTGGCACTTCATAATGGAGCATGGTCGATTTGAGCGTTCATGAGGACATCAGGCAAGCGAGCACTCTGCCTTCGGCGTTTTATAAGGATTCCGCCATCTACAAGGACGTGATCGAGCGCGTATTTGCCCGTAGTTGGCAGTTCGTGGGCGATTTGGATCAGGTGAAAGTGCCCGGAGCGGTATGGCCGCTGACGCTTTTGGAGGGCGCATTGGACGAGCCGATCGTGGTCACTCGCGATACGGACGACCATATCCACGTCCTCAGCAACGTCTGCACCCATCGCGGCATGCAGGTGGTAGAGGGTTCAGGCAACGAGCGTTTTCTTCGGTGCCGCTATCACGGACGTAGGTTCGGCCTCGACGGATGCTTCCAGAACATGCCCGAGTTCGAGGGCGTTGCGGGTTTCCCGTCCATAAAAGACAACCTGCCAAAGGTCCCGCATGGCTTGCTCAGCAAGTTTCTCTTCGCCTCAGTCGATCCCAGCCACGCGTTCGAGGAGATGATCCAGCCCGTGATCGATCGTGTGGGATGGCTTCCCCTCGAAGACTTCCGGTTTGCGCCCTCAAGGGCCCGTGAATACATGGTGAGAGCAAACTGGGCCCTCTATGTAGACAACTACCTCGAGGGATTCCATATCCCTTTCATTCATGCGGGTCTCAACGAGACGCTGGACTACGGCAACTACACCACGGAGCATTTCAATTGGGGCAATCTACAGCTTGCGGTTTCGAAGGGCGGCGAAGACGTTTTCGACCTTCCTGCGAGCTCGCCAGATTACGGAAAAGCGATCAGCGCCTTCTACTTCTGGCTGTACCCGAACACCATGCTTAACTTCTATCCATGGGGCCTTAGCGTGAATGTAGTGAGGCCGCTTGCCCCCGACCTGATGAAGGTGTCTTTCATCCCTTATGTTTGGGACGAATCAAAGCTGGATCGAGGGGCGGGCAGTTCGTTGGATCGGGTGGAGCGCGAGGACGAGGCGGTAGTCGAGCTGGTTCAGCGAGGGGTTAAGTCTCGTTTCTACGATAAAGGCCGCTATTCCCCCGCCAGAGAAGACAACTTATGGCAATTCCATAGACTTTTAAGCGCCAGTTTGTCAGAAACCTAAACATTAAGGGCAAAAAAACGTAGACTCTCAAGTAATGAAAGCCGCTCACGTCGCCTTAGGCGCTGCCGCAATGACGGTGGTCTCGATTGCCAGCGTTTCCCCTCTGGTGCCCAAGCACACCGACCCTGCGCCGCCTAAGCGGGCGCTAACCTATGCCGACGATGTCGCAACGATCCTGAACGACAAGTGCGTCTCCTGCCACCGACCTGGCGAGGTCGCACCCTTCTCGCTCATCGGATACCAGAACGCCAAGAAGTGGAGCGGGATGGTTTCGACTGTAACCAAGCACGGGATTATGCCGCCATGGAAAGCCGTCGAAGGTTATGGCGAGTTTCAGAACCCGAACACGCTTACCAAAGAGCAGATTCAGACCTTGGCCGCATGGCACGAGGCAGGCGCTCCTCGGGGCGATGCCAAGAAAGAGCCGGGAGTTCCCCGATTCGACAACGCTGAGTGGAGCCTCGGCAAGCCGGATCTGATTTTGGGTGCTTCCAAGCCATACAGGCTCGATGCTGAGGGCGAGGACGTGTATCGCAATTTCGTCGTGAAATCGACCTGGAAAGAGCCCATCTGGGTGAAGGCCATGGAGGTTAAGCCCAGCAACCGGCGCGTTGTTCACCACGTCATCGCTTTTCTTGATGATAAGGGCCAGGCGCGGAGGCTAGAGAATGCCAACAAAGACGGCCAAGACGGTTACACCGGACCGGCTGGTGGAACCGGGTTTCTCCCAAGCGGATCGCTTGGAGGATGGGCACCCGGATCGAATCCGCAGCTAACTCCCAAGGGAGTCGCCTTCAAGGTTGAGCCGGGCGAAGATTTGATCCTCCAGGTGCACTATCACAAGACGGGCAAGATAGAGGACGATCTGACCAAGGTCGGCCTATACCTTGCCAAGGAGCCGATTGAAAAGGAGATGGACCTTAACTGGGTCTTCAACTTCGGCATCAACATTCCTGCGGGCGAGAAGGAGTACAAATCGCGGCGGGAGATTACATGGCGGAGCGATGTGACTCTGTACGCAGCCATGCCCCATATGCACTTGCTGGGACGCAAGATGAAATCTTGGCTAGAGTTACCCGATGGCACCATCAAGCCGCTGATTCAGGTGGACGACTGGGACTTTAACTGGCAACTCACCTATGCGTTCAAGAACCCGATCAAGGTTCCTGCGGGCACGAAGCAGATCGTGGAAGCGGTTTACGACAACTCGAGCGATAACCTTAAAAATCCCAACACGCCGCCCAAGCGGGTGACATTTGGTGAAAAGACCACTGACGAGATGTTCCTCATGATCGTGCCCTTTACCGTCGGGAAGTAGGTGCTTGATTGAAGCTACTTCCCGATGCAGAAGTCATGGAAGATTCGGTCGATCATGTCGAGGGCGGCGGTGTCGCCCGTGATTTCGCCGAGAAGCATGGTTGCCTGCGTGAGCAGCACGCTGAGCAGGTCGTCAGGGGCTTCACCAAGCGATAGATCGAAAGCGTCCATCACCTCGCGAGCGGCCAATAAAATCCGCTCGTGGCGGGGGTTGATCAGCGGTTCGACGGAATCGACTTGAGCGTGCTCTCTGACATCCTCGATCAGACTCTGCAAGCCTTCGCCAGTCGTCGCAGAAATTGCCAAGCCGGGACCGCTAGACCCCAGGTCTGCCTTGTTTGCCAGAAGCTTTATGAATGGACCGAAAGCCACCGAAAGTAGCTCGTCTTCGTCCGACCAGCCTCGTGAGCCATCGTAAACGTACCAAATGGCATCGGCCTGAGAAGCAATCGTGCGGGATCGCTGCACGCCTATCGACTCGACGGGATCCTGAGATTCTCGCAAACCAGCGGTATCGATGAGCACCACGGGCACCCCACCAAAGTCGGCAAGCTCCTCAATGTAATCGCGGGTGGTTCCTGGGCTGTCGGTCACAATCGATCGCTCGGTCTTCAGGAGCGCGTTCAGCAGCGAGGACTTGCCCGCGTTGGGGGGGCCTACGATAGCGACGCGGTATCCCTCACGCATTATTCGACCTGCATCGGCGTTCCACAGCAGCTTATCGATGGAGCGGAGGACGGCGGCGCTCACCTGCGCTGCACGTTCGCGGTCGAAGTCGCCGATCTCTTCGCTGAAGTCCACACTGGCCTCAACTGCGCCTAGGAGCTTCTCTAACTCCTCGCGTACCTTTCCAACCTCCCGGCTGATCGATCCTTCACGGACTCGGCTCGCGAGTCGCAACTGGGCTTCCGTAAGAGCCTCGCAGCTTTCGCGCACTCCCTCCGCTTGAGACAGGTCGATCCGCCCGTGCAAAAACGCTCTTTGGGTGAACTCGCCTGGCCGCGCAAGGCGCGCGCCGCTCTTAAGACAAGACTCGACCACCGAGGCGATTGAGGCACGCGACCCATGCATCGACAGTTCTACCGCATCCTCTCCTGTGTAACTGTGTTCGGCTCGAAAGGCAATGGCCAAGCCATCGTCTCCGGAAGCGTGATGGCCGTACATCGCCATCCGCGGAGGGGGACTCTCGGGCCAGCCTGTGAAAACCTTTGCCGCAATGCACCATGCATCCGGCCCGCTGAGCCTCACCCATGCCACCGCAGCTGGCGGGGTGCCAGTGATGGGTGCGACGATCGTGTCGAAGAAGGGAGCGAGCACAGAAGTGTCTTACCTGTAAGTCTGTCTCCGAGTTACTCCCTTTGCCGCAAAGCGGATCCCCCTGACCTCGCGGAGCACGATGGCTTGCAATCTCCGGAGAGGTGGTGTAACGGTAAGCCGGTCAGCCGAAACCGAGGAGAAGAGCCGTGCGCAAAAGCGTAGCGTAGCTTAATTGTCGCTTAATATATATATTGCCAGGCCTTAACACTTGGCCCCCACCATCTTGACTGGAGCACCCCCTAGTCATGAATTTCAGAAAGGCATTTACACTTATCGAGCTTTTGGTGGTTATCGCCATCATCGCTATCCTCGCCGCCATCCTCTTCCCCGTTTTCGCCCAGGCGAAATCCGCCGCTAAGAACACCACGAGCGTCAACAATCTCAAGCAGATCGGCGTCGCGGCAACCTTATACCTTGGCGACAATGACGATGTGATGATCCAGGGCGACGACTATGCCGAGTGGATCTGGCTCTTCGAGCTTGCGCCCTACATCAAGGGCACGCCTCCCGACTTCCGAAGCGGTAAGGGCAGCGTTTTCTACTCACCGACTGCCGGCGGCAACCAACCCCAGTATCTCTCCGAGCACCGCTACGACTACCTGATCGCAACCGGTCTCGACAAAAAATGGAATCTCACGTCGACCACGGATCCTAACGGATTCCGCGCATTCGCCTTCTGGGCGAGCTATGCGATTAACGAGCATGTAGTCCAAGAGTGGCCAAACGCCAGTCAGTACGGCGAGCCATCCGAGACTTTGCTCGTGCTGGAAGCGAACGATACCGAGATCGAAGGCGACGAACTGAAGAAACTTTACAGCCGAACGGAAAGCTGCCCCGGAGACGCCGAGGACAAAGCGACGATGGGCGGCCACGCCGGCGGTACCAACTTCCTCTTCTTCGACACCCACGTCAAATTCCGCAAGACGACTTTCGCTCCCGGAGCCAGCACTCAGCTTCAGCAGTGCACCTACAACCAATACTCTTGGCCCCAAGGCGGACGCGGAGGCTCAGATACCACCGCTGGTAAAAAGGGTCGAGCGGACTGCGGAGAATGGACCGCACCCGCCGACATGCTTAACGCCAACGGCGACTGCGTCGCCAAGTAAATTCCCCCATCGGCCCTGCCATTCTTGGCAGGGCATTTATACGCATGAAACTCTCTCACCTTCTCCTCTTGCCCCTCACCGTCGCGGCCTCCGCCCTTAGCGGCAACGACGTAGTACGCATCTTCCCCTCCGGAGCAAGCGCCAGCGTCGACAAAGACGCCGACGATCCCGCGATCTGGGTCAACAAGGCGAATCCCGCCAATAGCCGCATCATCGGCACCTGCAAGGGCGGTGGACTCTACGTCTACGACCTCCAAGGCGGACTTGTCCAGGCTATCAGAGGCCTCGATCGTCCGAACAACGTGGACATCGACCGGCTCGGCAATGCCGACATTGCCGTCATGACTGAACGAGGCGCCAAACGCCTGCGGGTCTTCGCCATCGACCCCCAATCGGGCAAGCTCAGCGACATTACCGGCAAGACCGCCATGTTCGCTGGCCAACTGAAAGAAGCCGGCGCTCCGATGGGAGTAGCACTGTATCGCCGCCCCAATGACGGAGCCCTGTATGCATTCGTCAGCCGAAAAGAGGGCCCCAAGAAGGGTTGCCTCTGGCAATACCGGCTCCAGCGGGATGCCGCCGGAAAGGTCAACGCCACCAAAGTCAGGGAACTCGGCCAAAGCACGGGCAATGAAATCGAATCGCTCGTTGCCGACGACGATCTCGGCTACCTCTACTGCTCCGAAGAGAGCGTCGGGGTCCACAAATATTACGCCGATCCTGCCGCCTCACCCGAGCGTCTGGCGCTGTTTGCAACCACCGGCTTCATCAAGGATCGAGAGGGCCTCGGCATCTACAAGGCAAAGAACGGCAAGGGCTACATCGTCGTGAGCGACCAGGGAGATGGCGAGAGCCAAATCCATCTGTACCCTCGTGAAGGCAGTGCGCGATCGCCGCACGATCATTCGCAACTTGTCGCAGAACTCACGGGAGGAGCGGACACCACGGACGGCTTGGAAGTAGTAAGCGCTGACCTGCCCGGGTATCCCGCGGGCCTACTCGTTTCAATGAACAGCATGGGCCGCAATTTTCTTTACTACGACTGGCGAGACGTGAAATCCGCCATTCAGAAACGCTGAGTTATGGCCGTTTTAGAGTGCATGCGTAGAGGGGGGTTGTAAGGGCTGTCCTCCTACGTCGCCGAACGTCCGGCGAGCGCCGTTGACCACTCCTTACCGATCCGCTGAGTTGCCTTCAGGCGGCGCCGCGGTTACCTCACTCACGGAAAAAGCTTTAACGAGCGAACAACCCTTGACCCTTGCAATTCACTCGACATGGAATCTATACTTTTTAATCAAGTATGAAGTTGTCCCTCCGAAATGCCTTCACGCTCATTGAGCTCCTCGTCGTTATTGCGATCATCGCTATTCTTGCGGCGATCCTTTTTCCGGTGTTTGCCCAAGCGAAGACCGCCGCGAAAAAGACAGCCAATCTCAGCAATCTGAGACAGCTTGGCGTTGGCGTTCAGATGTATGCGATGGACGCTGAGGGATATCCGATGATGTCCAGTTTGAGCAACGCAGTGCCCCGAACGCGCTGGCCGGACTACATCTACCCTTACGTGAAGAGCACGGCCATCTTCACGGGGCCGCTTGCTCCGAAAGAGATGATGGGCAAGACATTCGCCCATGATCCGCAAACGATTTACGGCGGCTACGGCATCAATTTTCAATACCTCGGAAATTCCAGGATAGTCGCAGGCAATGGCAACTTCCCCTTTACCGCTACCGACAGCATGATCGCCTATCCGGCGGAAACAGTTGCCTTGACGGATACACAGGGGGTTCGTAAGGATAACGGAACCATCGGAGCCGGTGAGTACACCGTCGACCCGCCACTCAGCTCCTCACGAGGTAGCGGAAAGCCGAGTGGGTTCTACGGCGACGACAGTGAATGTGGTAGCGGAGCTGCAAATACGCCCGGCCTTTGGGGTTGCCGAAGCACACCTGCAGAATGGGCTACCGGCAGAGTGACAATCGCGTGGTGCGACGGCCATGCAACCGCCACTCCGCGCAAGCGTATCGACGATAAGGACGGAGACGGCCAACTCGATAACGGCTACTGGAACGGGCAAGCAGACGCTACCGTTCGATGACAGGCCATTAATGATGGCTTTGTGGCAGCCATACACTTGGCTGCCACAAAGCCGCAGACCAGGGGATGGCTCGCGGAAGCATTCTCAATCCCGTTGCGGAAAGACGACCGTGCGGTTCGTGGCCTAGCGACCGGTCGGTAGATTGCCTATTCCCTTCTGGCTCATCAGGGCTTCGACCTCGCTCACCTTCCTAGGCACGCCAGCCGACATATTGACCGGACCATTCTTGGTGACCAAGATGTCGTCTTCGATCCGGACGCCGATGTTCCACCACTTAGGGTCGCAGGGACTGCCCGCTTTGATGTAGATGCCCGGCTCGATGGTGAGCGTGTAGTTCTCCTGAAGCGTGTTATCACCGTGCGAATCGTGCACATCTAGACCGATGTAGTGGCTAGTGCCGTGCGTGAAATAACGTTCGCTTTCCTCGGCGGTTTTCGTAATGCCAAGCTTGAGGAGACCGTCTGCGATCACCTTTCTGGCGGCCACGTCAGGCGCGGTGAAAGGTTTGCCCGGCACACACTCCCGGATGCCAGCTTCCTCAGCCTCGAGGACGAGTTCATAAATGGCGCGCTGTGCCGGTGTGAACTTGCCTGATGCTGGAAATGAGCGGGTGACATCCGCGGTGTAACCGTGATATTCGCCCGCGACGTCCATGCAGAGGATGTCTCCCGCGTTCGTCTGTCGCCGATTAGATTCGTAGTGCAGAATGCAGCTGTTCGGCCCGGACCCGACGATGGAGTTATAGCCAACCGCTTCACAGCCCGCTTTGGCAAAAACATACTCCACAACTGCCTGGATCTCGTACTCGCGCATCCCTGGTTCCAGCGACTTCATGGCTTCCCGGTGCCCAAGAACCGTCGCATCGACAGCTTTTTTCATCAACACCAGTTCTTCCGGGGATTTCTTTACGCGCATCTTTGCGAGGATGCTTCCCAATCGCACATTGCCCGGCTTCTTGCCAGAAGCTGTCACCCACTGGTCCCACTGATTCTTCATCAGACCCACGGTCCCGCTGGGATGTGGAGCACCGATGGGAGCCACAAGGGTGGTCGTGGATGTGAGCGTGATTCCTTTGAGGACCTGGTCGAACTTTGAGTTGGGAACCGCAAGCTCGACCTGCTGCAGAGTCATCGCATCCTCTGGGCCCATCCGATATCCTAGCCAGGTCTCAGACATGGGATTCGAGACGTTCACGAACAGGATTTCGGTCACTCGCTTGCCCTGCCACTCGATGCCACCAGGAGCTAGCAGCAAGGCCGCGTCGGGTTCTTCGAAGCCCGTCAGATAGCGAAAGTTCGAGTCCGGGCGGAAGCGGAAATCGGTATCGTTGCTGCGGTTCCGCTGCGGATTCGTGAAAAGGACGGTCAGTGCATTGGCACCGATCTCCTGCTTGACGATTTCTCTCCGCTGCTTGTACAGACTAACAGGCAAGTTGTCGGTCTCGAAGACCGGATACTTCGTCTGCCCCTGCTGAACGAATGCAAAACCAAGGCATCCCAGGGCGAGTGTCGCGAGGCAAAGAGGCTTGAGCATGGGCTGTGATCGAACGTTACTATAAACGCTCGTCAGACCGTTTTCGTTAGCCTATTTGTAGGGTGGCATCACCAAACCGTCTCGATTCTTTCGATCCGAATAGATCAGCTTGTAAGACTCCACATCCCATTCACCCTTGTTCTTGACGAGATCGACGCTCATGATCGGACGGTCGGTGCCGCCCCAGTTCGCTCGCTCTTCGCCTACGATCAAGGCGCTTGCCTTACTGCCCGTGTACCAGCGAATCTTGTAATACTTGAATTTTCCCTCGATGGGCCCTTCGACATAGGCTCGCTTGATCGCGGCCTCCAGTGGTTTTCCGAACAGTTTGGTGAGAGCTTCCACGAAGATAAAAGGGCCAACCGTGGTGATGAGGACGCAAAGGAAGATCGTCCAGTACGGCGCGTGATCGCCGCGCTTCTTGGTGCTTCGGAACGTGAGCCAGAAGAAGCTCAAAATGAAGCCAGCGAAGACGCTCAGAACCAGATAGATGAGATTGCCTAACATGGATAAAGGGATTCTTCTACATTGTAGCGACCCTGCCTCTTCATATTCCCGATTTTGAAGAATCGTACGGATCGACGTGGATGACCGCATGCGCTGGAGCAAGCTCGGCTTGGATGCGCTTCTCTATCGAGTCCGCAAGATCGTGGGCTTGCACGACGGACCACTCGTTTGAGACCACGATATGGACATCGATATAGTGAACATGGCCCGAATGCCTCGTGCGGAGCTTGTGCCAACTTAGGCAGCCTTCCGATTCGTTCAGGATGGACTCAATACTTGCAATTTCCTCTGGCGGCATTTTACGGTCAATCAGTTGATCGATCGCCTCGCGGCTGATTCGAAATGCTCCGAAGGTAATCCAAAACGCCAGCAGGATCGCGACTACGGCATCGGCTTCGCGCCAACCCGTGATCTGCGTTATCCAGAGAGCGATCAGGACGCCCACACTGGTCCAGAAGTCGACCATAAGATGCTGGCCGTTTGACCGAAGAGCCATGCTTTCCGTTTCTCGTCCAACCTTGCGAACGTACGTACCCACCGCAAGACTGCTGACTGAACTGAAGCCCATCACCCACAGGCCGAGGCCGAGGTTTTGGATTTCGGCACCGACCACGAGCCGCTGAATGGCCTCGAAGACGATGTAAACGACGATCAAGAGAAGGAGAACAGACTCGCCGAGACCTGCCAGGCTCTCGATCTTTCCGTGCCCGTACGGGTGCTCTTCGTCGGGAGGGACACTTGCGGCTCGAATGCTCAGGAAGGCTATAAAGGATGCAACCACATCGGTGGCCGAATGGACCCCTTCGGACAACAGGCTTACCGAACCGGTGAGTGCCGCGGCTATGAGCTTGAGAATCGTTAAGACGACATTGTAAAGGAGCGAAACCGCAGCCGCTCGCTTCTTGGCAAACTCCCTTCCCTCAGCGATCTGCAAGGACATCGGACTCGTAAGACTCCACTTCGTCTATCCAGGCAGCTCCTGTCGGTACATCGGCTCGCCGGCAAAGTTCATCCCACACGTCGCCGAAAGGGAGCGTCTTGGCTTCTTCCATAAGGGCCAGCTTCCGGCCCAGACGACCGTCGATTTCGGACTGTTTGAGCGTTGCTTTCGGATCGAGTAGCGCATAGAGCATAGCTTTGCGCGTGGCTCGGATTCCAATCACGTAGGCGGCGATTCGGTTGATCGAGGCATCGAAGAAATCGAGAGCTACCAAGGCTCTATCGAGCGCGTTGCCTCGTGAGAGTTCCAGGAAGACGGCCCTGAGATCGTCGTTGAACAGCACCACGTGGTCGCTATCCCAACGAACCGGTCGGCTGACATGCAGCAGGATCCGCTCGTGAAACTGCATGAGCGCACTGAGTTTGTCAGCGACTGACTCGGTCGGATGGAAATGGCCCATATCGAGGCAGAAGAGCATTTTGTTTTGCAAGGCGTAGCTCGCGTAAAACTCAAATGAACCAACCACGTAGTCCTCAGAACCGAGTCCAAACAGTTTGCTT
The DNA here is from genome assembly GCA_038210535.1 of Fimbriimonadales bacterium. GTDB lineage: Bacteria > Armatimonadota > Fimbriimonadia > Fimbriimonadales > Fimbriimonadaceae > Fimbriimonas. The sequence goes on from JBBQWO010000040.1 coordinate 10,784, forward strand.
TCGACCGCATCGATACAGCCTGTCGCCTCGCCGAGGAGAACTTGATCGAGTGCCTCCACCAACCTCTCTCGCGGGGACCATCGATCAGCCGGCGAATCCTTCGCTCCATCCGGGATCCAGTGATTATTGACGCAGGGCTTTTGTAGTCGCGCACTCATTTCCGAGGCAATCCTTCGGCACGCGACGCCGTGTCGAATCCAGAAATTTCGGATGCCATCATCGCGATGAGAGAGCGTGTAACCGTCGCCGGCAAGCGGATGGGCGAAGTAGGTGGGGTTGAAGTCGATCCCGATTTTCTGCGCGGCGGCCCACGAGGCCCACTCCTCGAAATGCTCGATCGTCAGCTCGTCCCTGGGCACGGCTCTTCCGTCAGTTTCTGCGTAGATTGCGTGCAGGTTGGCCCGGTGCGCGCCGGGAACGAGCGAGAGAACCTTGTCATAGTCCTGCCGCACCTCGACCGCCGTTCGAGCCTTGCCGGGATAGTTGCCCGTCGCCATGATTCCGCCCGAGTCCACGGCGCCTTCATGGATCTCAAATCCCCCAACGTCGTCGGCTTGCCAGCAGTGAATCGAGATCGGCATGCGAAGCGCATGGCCGATCGCGTTCTCAGTGTCGACGCCCCATTCCTGGTAGATCGAACGGGAGCGGTCATAGGCGGACATGCAAGGAGGTTTACCTCACGAGGCCGAAGCGTGGAGCGACGGTGGCGCTAGATGGTCGAGATGTACATCGCTTCGCTTCCTCTGGTTTGCGCCTAGTTAGCTTGGCGAACACGCATGGTCGACCTCGGAGAGGTCGCATACCTTAGCCGCGGGTCGAAGACCCGGGGACCAGGCACCGCCTGCACCGCACCCGGGAAGGGTGCCAGAGATCGGGCCAATCGCCGCCCGGCAATACCATCGGTCCGTTGTTTCTGGCACCCCCTCAGGGTGCGGGAATCTTGCGCGGTGCTACCCCGGGTCTTCTACCCCCGGCTAAGTTCTGCGACTCCTTCGGAGTCGAGTCGACCAAGTTGGAGATGCTACGGTTGCAGCGTTCACACAAGGAAGTTGGATGACGAGAGATTTTTAAGGGCGAGTGTAACGAGGCATCGAACCCGACTCCGAAGGAGTCGCATACCTTAGCCGCGGGTCGAAGACCCGGGGACCGGACACCACCTGCACCGCACCCTGGAAGGGTGCCAGAAAATCGCGGCCCCTCGTCGCCAGCGACCCGGCTAACCAAAAAGTTTGCCGAGATAATTCACCAGGACCGCGCCGATATAGGCGAGCGTGGTCATGTAGACGAACATGAAGACGGGCCACTGCCAGGAATTGGTCTCGCGCTTCACGGCTGCGAGAGTCGCCATGCACTGGGCGCACAGGGCAAAAAAGACCATAAGGCCGATGCTCGTCCAGAGCGTAAAGAGCGGTCTGCCGTCGGGCCAGGTGGCCTCGCTGAGCGCGTTGCGTAAGGCGCCCGATGTCTCGTCGACATCGCCTCCCAAGGAGAAGATGATGGCCAGCGAAGGGACGACCGTCTCCCGTGCGGGGAAGGCCGAGAGGATACTCGTCGTGATCCGCCAGTCGAAGCCCGCCGGAATAAACACCGGTTCGATGGTCTTGCCAAAACGGCCTAGGAACGAGTTGGCAAGCTGCTCCTCGGAAATCTTCCTCTCAATCGCTTCCTCATCTGCGGCAGGATTCGCAGTCATGTAGCTTTGCTTGAGACCCGCTTCCTGCGTCGTTGACAACCTCGGGAAATAGGAGAGGGCCCAGATTACGATCGACATCGCCACGATGATCGTGCCAGCGGTCTGCACGAATATCTTGCCGCGGAAGTACATCGCAATCCAAACATCGCGCCACTTGGGCCACTGGTAGGGAGGGAGCTCGAGCAGAAAAGGCAGGCGTTTCCCCTTCAGCATCTTTCGGTTGAGGGTCCACACGATGGGGATAGCGACGATCAGGCCCAAGAAATGCATCGCAAACAGCGAGAAGCCGGCCCAAATCGGACCGTAAGTCGGCTCGATAAACGCCCCGATCAGCAGGATGTAGACCGGCAATCTGGCACTGCACGACATGAGCGGCGCGACGAGAATCGTGGCGAGCCGGCTGTTGCGATCCGGCATGACCCGCGCAGCCATGATTCCCGGGATAGCGCACGCAAAACTTGAAAGGAGGGGGATAAAGGCGCGGCCGTTGAGTCCGCACCAGCCCAGCAAGCGATCCATCAGAAACGCCGCTCGAGCAAGATATCCGCTGCCTTCCAGCATTGAGATAAAAAAGAACAAGATGAGGATTTGTGGCAGGAACACCAGCATCCCGCCGACTCCGCCAATAAGGCCGTCTACCACCAACGATTGGAGCCACGGAATCGACTCAAGCGAAGGCGAGACCCGCTCTTTAAGCCATCCAAACCCGGTTTCGATCCCTGTCATCAGCGGCTCGGCAAACGAATAGATGGACAGGAACACGACAAACATCACGCCAACAAAGATGCCGAGTCCGAAGACCTTGTGGGTCAAAACCCGGTCGATGTTGTCGGTGAGTGGCTTTCCCCTTTTCCGCGCCTGCGAGACGACCGCCTGTTGCACACCAGAGGACCACAGATAACGTGAAGTCACTTCGGGATGAGGTTGATAGCCTTCGAGCTTCGTTCTCGCGTCGAAATACGCCTCTTGAATCTCTGGCCAGCCCTCGTAAGGCACCAGAAATGCGCTGTCTCCATCCAGTAAGGCTCTCCGAATCTCAGTTCGGCTCACGTCTAAGCCAATGCGTGCGATCCGTTCCTGCAGAGCGCTGGCCGCTTCGGAGAGCAAGTCGGCAGCAGGATCGCCTGGATCAGGGGCGACACCTTCCTCGAGTGCCCGGCCGATCGCTTCCTTCAGCTCCCGTATGCCTTTATCCTTGTGTCCGATCATCGGCACGACTTCGGCACCCAGGAGATCGCGCAGGGCCACCAAGTCAATATCCTGGCCGCTCTTTTGAAGTCGATCCGACATCGTAAGGGCAACGACTATCGGTACGCCAAGTTCTGCGAGTTGCGAATAGAGGTACAGGTTGCGCTCGAGGTTGGTGGCATCGATGACGCACACAAGCAAATCAGGTTTGGGCAGCCCTGGGCTAGTCCCCTGAACCACTTGCAGGGCCACATGCTCGTCTTCGGAGACCGCCTTGAGAGAGTAAAGGCCCGGAACGTCGATGCACTCGATCGGCCCTGATTCCAAGACCAACGTCGCGGAGACCTTCTCCACGGTAACGCCCGCATAGTTGCCAACCTTCTGAAACGACCCGGTCAGGGAGTTAAAGAGCGTGGTCTTGCCTGCGTTCGGATTGCCGACAAGGGCAACGAGGGGCAAGCGATTAGCGACGGCAATCGAGCCGCCCGGGCTATGACAGGACTTCGACTTCAAAACCACTCGTCTCGCGCTTGCGCAAACACAGCCGGTAGCCACGAAGTTCGATTTCGATTGGATCGCCGAAAGGAGCTACTTTCACGACTCGAAAAGTCGTGCCAAGGGTTAAACCCATTTCCTCGAGACGGGTCGTCTCAGGAGTGGGAGCCGGAACTCGCACGACCTTTCCGGTCATGCCCTTTCGAAGGTGTGCGAAGTCTATTACCTGTGCTCCAACTGCCGCCATAATTTGAATCTACCCAAAAAAGTCTTGATTGCTGTACATCTTGACGCTTGTTCCTTGAAAACTGCTTCAGATCATCAGTTTCCGACATGAAAAAGCGCATGATCCAGGACTGCGTTCACCTTTAAGGTCGAGTCCCACGTCGTTTGCACTTCGACGGGCTTTTCAATCCTCTCCGTCGAAATTAGGTGCCGCGAGATGGTGTACTTGGTGACATATCGCACGAGCTCGTAATCTTTTGTGATGTATGCCTCGAAGGTGCCGCTCACCGGAGAATCGGAGTCTTCGCGATAAGACCCGATGATGGCCGTGGCCTCAATGTCTCGGTCTTTGAGCTTTGCAATGCTATGCACCTTCATGTTGGCCCATTGCCCCATCAACTCGCGAAGATCTTGATTTCGCCCGATTGCGACGTCTAAGAGCGGGCTCCGGTCGACCAGGGTCATCCGCTCAGCCGTGTACATATCCTGAATGGTTTGCTCGACGTCATGCTGCTTCACCAGTTCTACAAAGCGAGGACGCCCGTGGGTGCCTGCAGGTTTGTCATAAGTGAAGGTCTTGCCGTCGCTCACGAGCAAGAACTCAAAACGATCCTGTCCGTCCTGCCGCTGCGCTCCCTCGTAGACCTGTTGGAGAAAAATTTTGGATGGCTTCTCATACTGCAGGCGTGTCCGGCTCTTAACCGTTCGGCCCTCTGCGCTTTGCACAAAGGAGACGACTCCGGCAATCGTTCTCGCTCCGGCATACTTGGCGAGCATTTTTTCGACGATCTGAACTGCCGTTTCAGACGGGACTGCCTGCGGCTCCTGACCAGCCTGGGCTTGTGCGGCGACAACTACTGCGATGAGTGTGGTTAGCAATTCAAATCTCCTCTGATTTCTGCCATGCGATATCCAAGACGCCTAGCGAAGCATTCGCGGTTCGCGCCGCGAGAAAGAGCCAGTCTGACAGACGGTTTAGGAATACCAGCAATTCGCTCCTTTGCGACTCCTTTTGGTGTAATTGCAGCACGGAACGCTCGGTTCGACGGCAATTTGCTCGCGCGATGTGCAATCTGGCAGCAAGTTCCGTGCCCCCCGGAAGGATGAACTGGCTGAGAGGCGGCAGGGCCTCCGTCATCCGGTCCATCGAGCGTTCCAAGAAAGTCCCGTGCCCCTCCGAGAGCGTTCGAGACTGAATTCTGCCTTCGGCTGGAGAAGCCAGTTCCGCTCCCATGTCGAATAAGAGATTTTGAATCAGAAAGATTTCATCCCGTAGGGTGCCTGGGGAGGCCGCGCAAACGGTCCAACCAAGGCACGCGTTAAGCTCGTCTACGTCGCCGATCGCTTGAATCCGGCACGAATTTTTAGCTACGCGACTCCCGCCGAGCAGTCCCGTTGTGCCGTCGTCCCCCGTTCGGGTGTAGATCTTCAACGCTTTTCTCCGAGCACCATCAACATGAACCTTGGAAGCAGCTTAACCTTCGCGATCTTGGTCGGGTTCAGCAAAAGCCTCCATAGCCATTCCAGCCTTAGGCGCTGAAAGAGCTTGGGTGCCCTCTTTGTCTTTCCGCTATGGACGTCGAAGGATCCTCCGACGCCGATTGCCACTTTTGCCTGAATTACATCCATCGTGCTGGCGATGAACCGCTCCTGGCGCGGAATGCCTAGGGCTACAAAGAGGAAGTCGGGCTTGAACTTCGAGACTTCTTCTGCGACGACGGGGTCGCTGTCGCTTGGGAAGAAACCGTGACGCGCACCGACGATGTTGCAGCCAGGATGCTTCAGCCGGAGTTGTTCCGCCGCTTGCTCGGCGACTCCCGGTGCCGCCCCCAGAAAATAGATGCTGTAACCCCGGTCTGCGCTGAGAGCACACACGCGGTCCACAATCTCGACTCCGCTCACCCGTTCCTGAAGGCATTTACGACGGCGATTGATGGCCCAAACCACTCCGGAACTATCGGCGGTAACCAGATGGCCCTTTTCGTAGAGATCGGCCAGCTCCGGATCGGTCTGAGCCTGGACGATACCGCTGGAGTCGGCTGTGATGACCAGATGAGGCGACCCTTCTTTGACAAAGCCCTCCATGATCGAGAGAGCCTCATCCATGGACACGCAGTCGACGGGAACGCCGAGAATACGCACGCGCTGCGGGTGATCGCTGGACTCGATGATGGCCATAGATTTAGACGCTCTTACGAAAGGTTCAATAAAACAGGAACGGCCACCAATTCTTCATGGGCTTGCCCGCGTCATCTTTGGACTTGTTGTCCAGCCCTGGCATACTTTGCCGCCAGTAAACCAGCCACGGGCCCATGCAGTCGTTGGCAAGTTGCTTGTACTGGGCGAACTTCTCGTTGCTCCAGAGGTCGGTGCGATCGGTGCCTCCTGGTCCCTCGAAACGGCGATAATGCTCGATCGACGTTCTTACCGGCTGCGTGTTGGTGAGGTCATAGTCTTTACGGCCATTTGGCGTGAAGTGAACGCTGCCGCCGCGAGGCACATAGTTCGCAACCGTCTTCCGTTCTCCTTTCCAATTGTAGGCGAGCGTGGTTGGATCGGGATAGTCGAGATCGGTTCCTTCTCGTGCATAAAGCTTGGTGAACGGCATTCCGTAGCGAGTGTCCAGATCAAAGTCGGCGAACTCCATGAAGTATTTTTGAAAGTAAGGAACCGGCCGCTCGGTGGCCATCCACTCAAAGCTGTGCCCAAGGCTTTCCATGGCACATCCTGGACCTCGGCCCGCATTGATGAACAGGATCTTCAGGCTCCGGCCGATCCAAGGTTGCTTATCGGTGCCGCCGTTGCCGGCGTGGACGTTCTTGCCGGCGATCTTATTGAACTTTTCGTCATAGACCTGCTTCCGCTCGATCGACTCGAACGGAGCTCCATGCGCTCCATGGTTTCCTAAGAACCAGACTTCATTCACGTGGCCCCCGTCCACTAGCTGCTTGAGAGTCATCGGCTTGCCATCCGCGCCTTTCATGTCGTAATGCTTGGCAAACTCCTGGCTGTAGAGCGCATCGTATCGAAAATTGGACTCACCGCTGTCCGGCTGACGAGGAAAGAGGCTTGAGTTGCCGTCCAGCTTCTTATCCTCCGGTAGCGGTAGTGGGTCTGTCAAATCAACTTGCTTTGCCACCTGATAGTCCAAGAAGACCGGAGCGCTTCGGTCCTTGTAGCCCTGGTAGCGCGAAGATTCTCGAAGAGCATTGATAAGGTTATCGACCTTGGCTCGAGCTTCGAACGGTTTGAGTCCATTGACGAAGTTGATGACCAACAGCTTGGGGCGCATGAGCCGGATGCGGTCGTGGTTCTTCACCAGCCAATCGTCTGAATTGGCGGAACTCTTTGCATTCGGCCAAACATCAGGCTCTTGCCCGGCTTGATCCAAGACGCAGAGCCCAAGGGCGGCTGCTGCTGAGGTGAGCGCGAGCAGGTGAGACTTCATGTAGAAAGTATACGGCTCATCGACTTCTCTTCCGCCCGCACGAGAGTATTCTTGCGGTTGTGCGGCCACTGGATTTCTGGAAAGATGTGGCGATTATCCTCGCAGGCATCGTTGCGCTAACGACGTTTTTCTTCGGAATGATCGAGTTCATCAGGCAGGGGCATCAGAGCCGGGCATCGCGGTTTGTCGAAATGCGACGGCGTTTTCTAGAAAATGCCCTGTTCCGCGAGATATTGAACTTGCTTGCAACCGACGACCCAAAATTGCGCGACTTTCCCATTCAGGATCGCCGAAACTTTGGCGGATTCTTGGAGGAAGTCGCTCTGATGGTGAACTCAAAACTGATCTCCGCCGAAGTCGCGCATTACATGTTCGGAGACTACGTCATGCTCACTGCAAATAGCGAAAATTTCTGGGCGGGCCTTGATCGTGAGGGCGTTTACTGGACCGTCTTTCGCGAGTTCGCGGCCGAGATGGACGAGTTGAAAGACGCGCCACGAACCGAGTTGAAGGCGATCCGCTTTTGAGAGCTACGGTATAATCCACTAAACGCGGGTGTAGCTTAGTGGTAAAGCTCCAGCCTTCCAAGCTGATCATGCGAGTTCGATTCTCGCCACCCGCTCTCTATTCTTAACTGGCTTCTTTGAGAATCGCCTGAAGGTCCGCTCGCATTCTCTCCACCGGCCCCTCGTCGTCAGCGGTCAGCAAACCCTCCTCGGCATAGCGTTTGGCCTCTTCCATTCGGCCGTTCATAAAGGCATACCGGGCGCGCAGATATTTCGACCAGAGACCGTCTAAGCCGTGCCTCTCCGCCAAATCCGCCACCTCGATTGCTTCCTCAAACCTTTGGGTTTCGACAAGGCTCGCAGACAGTTTTCGAACCACTTGGCGCGAGAGCCCGGACCGCCAAGGAGCGCAGATAACGGCGGCCGCTTGAAGCATCCGAATGGTCTCGGGTGCGGCCGGAGCAACTGAGGACGCGTTGAGCGCTTCATACACGTCCGCGAGGCCCGGCGTCTCTTCACCCTTCTCGCGCATCACCTGAAGCACTCGCTTGTTTCGCTCGGCCCTCTCAATCAAATGTTCGCGCTCCTCTTCGCGCCCTTCGTGAAGCAGCACCAGGGCCGAGAGCGGCACGGAGAGGATGTCCCGACTTTCATACCGTACGGACTCGTGTAGCTCGCCCTTCCAACGTGCCCCAACACGAGGAAAGAGGCGTGGGCTCGAGAAGGTTTGGCCCCCGCTGCCGCCTCGGATAAGCGCCTGATACATGCAGGTCGGGTCCGCCATGGAGACCTTCATCGCCTGGTGCGACACGTCCAAGAGACGCTCGTCCGCGTCGATAGAGAGCACCCATTCACATGAAGCCAGATCGAGGGCTGCATTGCGCGCGGCCGCAAAGTCGTCGGCCCAATCGAAGTGTCCCAGTTTCGCTCCGAGACGCTTGGCGATGACCGTTGTTTGGTCTGTGGAGCCCGTGTCGATCACCACCGTTTCATCAGCGATCTTCTGAAAGCTCTTGATACATCGCTCAAGATTTAACCCTTCGTTCTTGACGATCAGGCAAACAGACAAGGTGGGCCGGGGTTTTTTTGCAAGGAGCACCGGAACGCCGGCCGTAAAGGAAGCTTGAACTTCTCGCAAGAGACGCTGATAGTGACGCCCCTCCTCACTCGTTGCGGGCCGTGCCAAGCCGCGCGTAGTGCGGGCAACCGCGCGCATCGGTCTGCCGCTGAACCAGTCGGCTACGGAGAGCACGTACTGCGGCCAAATTTCGCCAGTCTCCGAAAAGGGCTGTGCGATTGCGATAGCCCTGTCGAAATCTTCACGTGCGAGCGCCGCTTGGGCCTCCGCATGTTCAGGAAGCATGCTTCCCGCGGCGGTCCGCAAACTGGAAAGACAGTTTTTGGGCGCTGAGTGGACCGTCTTCCCCACTGCCTTGCTCTTCCAATTCGCCATCTGTTTCTTAATGGTGCTATATTTTGAGGAGTTAGTCGCGGGCGTAACTCAGTGGTAGAGTTCTTGCTTCCCAAGCAAGCTGTCGCGAGTTCGAATCTCGTCGCCCGCTCCATCTCCGCAATCGTCCAACCCTGGCATTTCACCCTAAGAGGTTATGACGAGTGCGGGCCGGGGTTCCTTTTTTGGAACTGGATTCCCGTTCCTTCCATTTCCTTCCCTGGGGCCAGCGGATTTGAGCTAGGAATTTTGGCGTCAGGCTAAGGCGTAGCGCCGTTGGTTGCCATTTCGGCCCTCGGCTATTAGCTTGCCTTCTTTGGCAAGCTTGGTGATCAGGTTTCTAGTTGTCTTCAGGTTCTGGCCGATGGCTTGGCTGATTTCTTCTCCTGTCCCGTAGCCATGGGTGACGGCGTCCAGGATTTGTTCCTCTTTGCTGTTTCGGAGCTTGAGCTTTGGACCTTCCATGTCGTAGGGCTCGTAGTGGAGGGGGCCGGTGCTTCTGAGTTTTAGTTGTTGGTTGGCGAAGGCTCCTCTTCCTTTGCAATTGAGGGTGATGAGGTTTGAGCCGTCTTCTAGTGGTCGGCGTTCGTAGTACATGATCATGCCGACCGTTGCTTGGATTTGGATGGAATCTGCGAGTCGCATGGCACCGTGGCTCGATGCCTGGTGCGGGATGATGACGGAGGTTTCGCACATGAATGCGAGTTCGCTTAGGCCGGTGAGGCAGCGGCGGACGTAGTGGCCTTCGCTGAGTGTGTGGAAGCCGGTTGCGCCGTAGAGGGGATCGATCACGAGCATTTTGGCGCCGTACTTGAGGCAGAGGTATTCGAGCATTTCGGGAGTCTCCTCATGGTGGAGGGGCGGCATGTCGAACGCGGTGTAGATGTCTAGCGGTTTGGTGTTGTATTCCTGGTCGCGCATGAGGTTGATCTCACGCTGCTGGGGGGATTCTTCCATGGAGGCCCAGAGGACGGGGCCCTTGCTGGTTTTGCGGCCAAGAAAGTCCTCGCCTTTCACGATGGCGAGGGTGAGGGCGTCGAGGAAGGCGGTTTTCCCTTCTTTGGCGTCGCTGCCGAGAAGGATCGTGTATTTGGAGGGGAGGAAATCCTCAACCAGCCAGGTTGTTTTTCGGTTGTGGTTGAAGTCGGGATCGTGCTTTGTGAAGCGTTGTTCCCAGCGGGAGATTTTGTTTTCGAGGGCAAGGGTGATTTTCTTTTGCTCTTCAGCTTGGTCGAATTCTTTTAGCCAATTTGGGTCGTGCACATAGTGACCTGCCCCCAATTTGAGGCACATTCTTAAGAGTAGAGTTCCTGCTTGTTTTTACTCTCTTGAGAGATTCTCCGGTAGGTTGTGGGGGTCAAATACCCGATGGACGAGTGAGGGCGCTCCTCGTTGTAGAAGCGCTGGAACAGCCTGAGCTTGACCTGCGCGTCAGCGAGGTTGTGGAATACCTCGGCGTTTAGGAACTCGGCTCTGAACTTGCCGTTGAAGCTTTCGACGACTCCGTTCTGCCAGGGAGAACCCGGCTTGATGAATCGGCTTTCGGTGCCGGACATGGCCAGCCACGCGGTGAGCGAGTTGGACACGAACTCAGGGCCGTTGTCGCTCCTGAGGTACTTGGGCGTGCCGCGAACCTCGAACAGCAAAGCAAGGATGGAGCGGACCTTCGGAGCCTTGATGCTGGTCGCGGCCTCCAAAGCCAGACATTCGCGCGTGAACTCGTCGACTACCGCGAGGATCTTGAGCCGGGTTCCGTTCAGGCACGAGTCGTAAACGAAGTCCAGGCTCCAGAGCTGATTGGGAGCGGTGGGACGATCCGGCATCGGCATGCCCTTTCGCCTTTTCCTCGGCTTTGGCCGAACGTTCAGGCGCAGATCCTTCCAGAGCCGGTGTACACGCTTGGGATTCAAAGGAGCGAACTCGTGCCTCAACGTTGCCCAGGCACCGCGATAGCCCATGCCAGGGCGAAGCACCTCGTGGATGCGCGACTTCAAAGGCTCATCCTTTCCTTCCACGGCCGCGTAGCGAACGCTCGATCCCGAAATCCCCATCACCTGGCACGCGTGCCTCTTGCTTATTCCGACTCGGCTCAAAAACTCGGCCCCCGACCGCCGCTCGGAGGCCGAAACCCATTTTTTCTTAAGAGCTTCCCCGTGGCCTCGATCTCCAAAGCCTGGTTCGCCACAATCCGCTTCAATGCCGCGTTCTCCACTTCCAGCTCCCGCAGCCGGCGCACATCGTCCGTTTCCATTCCCGAATACTTGCGCTTCCACAAGTAGAACGTGTTCGGACTGATCCCATGCTTGCGACACAACTCAGCCTGGGTGATCTGGCCGGCGGCGGCTTCCTGGAGGATCCGAACGATCTGATCCTCGCTGAAATTCGATTGCTTCATCTAGTCTCCTTAACTGGAGACTCTACTATTTCAAACGCTCCTCATTCTGGGGGGCAGGTCAATAGGTGTAGGGTTGGAGTTGAGGTTTTGTCAATCATGTTGTAGGCAGATTCTGAGAAATTTGCGTTGGGGGGGGGTGGGACGAATGGCGGCTGGGGCGGGGGTTCTACGCTGCTTGATCGCTTTACGCTGGTGATGCAGAAGGGAGTCGAGCTGCTCCTTCTCTACGCGGTCTAAGCTCCCGATCTTCACCGTTGCGTGCTCCTCAGCCAATGCTCATGGTGCGCCAAACCGAACGCGCAAGCTGCTAAATGCCCCGTCACTCACAATCGGGTTCTTCGCTACTCATCGTTGAGGGGTCTTTCCATAACTGAGTCGAGCACGTTACTTGAGAAAGCCTTGCTTCTTCTCGTAGGTAAAAATGATGTTTACGTTGGCTTTCTCAACGTCGGAGAGCATCTCGTGCACTTTGACTTGGTCCGGCTCAGCCGCTCGGTACCAGTTCTGGCCCTCGAAATGACTGCGTAATTCGGGCTTGCTGAAAATCAGGCCCTTTCTTGCATAAATCTCGTTTCGCATAAGGGAGAGTTCAAAAGCGCTCTTGCCTTGCAAGTCTTCTTCCGTCATCACGCGCTCTCTTGCTGTGTCGCCTTTCGCACGCTCCGCCTTCGAAGGCTTGTCCAGGATCCTGAAGGACTTCTCGATGTCTCGGAGCACGGGTTCGATCGACGCCCACCTATCCGATTTCGCCACCAAGACGAGCGCGATGCCGCCTCCCCGATTCATATAATAAATTCGGTTGCGCATCGCTTCGGACCACGGCGCGGTCTTAGTCGGCCTCTTCTGAAGCTCAAACTCCCACATCGCGGCAGGTTCTCCGGCAAACTCGGTGCGCGAGAGACCGATATGCTTGTAGAGCCGGTACGGGCTTTTTTCGAAGAGCCCCTTCAGCTCATTAGGAGTACTCATCACCGAAGGCGGAGCGGTTGGGCTTGCGTCGATGCGCGCCTCGTCTTGTTCCGGTGAGGTGTACGTGGTAATCGTGCGCCCAGATTTCATTCGGGACTCGGCGCGCCAGCCTTCTGGTACGGAGATCGAGAACCTTTCCCCCTTTCGAGGAGTGAAGTTCGGGATGGGTGCGCCAGGTTCTAGTTCTTCCTCTGCGGGACCAGCACTGACCACAAAAGTGACATTGCCTCCAGGCTCAATCGATTCCCCCGCGACAGGCGACTGCGTCAGCACCTGCCCGCTGGCGACCTCAGAACTGTGCTCCTGAGTCACCTCGGCTTTAAGCCCGGATTGGGCCAGCAGAGATCTCGCACCTTCTTCAGTAAGCCCTGCGATATCTGGAATCGACAAGGACGCGGAATTTCCATCGGAGGTCGGGACATCGGAGTCCTCGCTTAATCCGGCACCGGAATTGGACGACGCAAGCACGGACTCGGCTTGGGAGGCGACGAGCGAAATGGGAGAGCTCGCACCTTGGCCGCTTACGCGCTTCGCATAGCCAGCACTGAAAACGAGCAGCAGCAGACCCACTGCACCCGCCATGAACTTTGTCTCATTGCCTTTGAGTGCCACAACAATCTCCTTGTCTTCCTTTTCTGCGCAATCAAAAGCAACTCCAAAAATTAAATCTCACATTAGCAGTTGTCAAATGGAGCAACTTGTAGTATACATGTCATGTTCAAGTTGCGCTATGCGTCCAATCATTGGCATCACTCGTCCCGAAGTCTCGGCTGTACCTCTGACACAGAGTAACCCTCGAACAGCCCTCTCTCGTACAAATCTGGATCGTCGGCTGAGGGTGAAAAGATCCTCTGCATACGTTTCCGCGATGAAAAAGCTTGATGCGGGTGGGCATGTAATGGATGGAGCCCTCTTTCGAGGTTTGATCGATGCGGTCCGCCAGGAGCTACCGGAGGTTGCATTCGAGCAACTGCCGATCGCAATTGTTGCGCGATGCTATCTGGGGCATCCCTACGAGGTGCACACGCTCGACCTAGGAACGTGTTGACCAGGTCGTTTCCTTTGGGATTTCTCGGGGAGCTGAATATTCTTGAAGCTTAAGTGGTAGCGCTTTGCGTTCAAACCGGCGATTTCAGTAGTCGTTTTGCGAATGTTGAGGCATTATCGGGGCCTG
>JBBQWO010000041.1:0-22609 GCA_038210535.1 Fimbriimonadales bacterium
AGAGATCAGGACAACACCCTCTGGATCGGCGACCTGACAGCCAAAGCCCAGTAAGCGCAACGGTAAACTGCGCTTCCCGATGCCCAAACGCTACACAATCACCACGCCCATCTATTACGTGAACTCAGTGCCCCACATCGGGACGGCGCTGACCACGCTCGCCGCAGATGTAACGGCGCGGTATCACAAGATGCGAGGGCAGGATGTCTTCTTCCTGACCGGTACCGACGAGAACGGGCTTAAAGTCAAGGAAGCTGCCGAGAAGCTCGGCCGCGATCCCATGGATTTTGTGAATGAGATCGCGGGCGAGTTTCAAAAGATTTGGCCCGGAATTTACATCGAGTACGACGACTTCATTCGAACCACCGAGCCACGGCATCGGCGAGCAGTCGAGGAGTTCTGGCGCATCCTTGCTGAGAAGGGCCACATCTATCAAGGGACCTATGAAGGCTGGTACGACGTTTCAAGCGAGACCTTCTTCAAGGAATCCGACCTAGTAGATGGCAAGAGCCCGGATGGGAATGAAGTTCGTTGGGTCCAAGAGAACAACTATTTCTTCCGGATGAGCGCCTTCCAGGAGCCGCTGCTGGCCCACATCGAGGCCAATCCCAAGTTCATCTTGCCCGAAAGCCGGAAGAACGAGGTGGTTTCTTTCGTTCGGCAGGGGCTGAGGGACGTGTGCATCTCCCGTCAGAACCCAGGCTGGGGAATCCCAGTGCCCGGCGATCCGTCACAAGTTGTTTATGTCTGGTTCGATGCCCTCATTAACTACGTTGCCGCCACCGGATGGCCCGAGAATCCGGACTGGCGAGACCGTTGGCCCGCTGAAGTTCAGTGGATGGGCAAGGACATCCTGACCCGTTTCCACGCAACGCTTTGGCCCGCCATGCTGCTCGGAGTCGAGCTTCCCCTTCCAGACACCCTGGTCGGCCATGCCTGGCTGCTTATGGGCGGCGAAAAAATTTCAAAGTCGAAGGGAAACGTGGTCGCTCCTATGGAATTGGCCCAAGACCTGGCCGACCGTTCGGGCTGCGAAGGCGCGGTGGCGATCGACGCAGTGCGTTACTACATGGCGTCGGTCATGCCGTTCGAACAAGACGCAACCTTCACTTACGAAGAGTTCGACCTTAAATACAACACTCACTTGGCGAACGATCTGGGCAACGCGCTCAACCGATCTCTGGCCATGACGCACAAATTTAGCAGCGGCCAAGTTCCAGACGCTCAAATCGAACACGACGCAGTCTTGGCGATTGCCGCTGCAAAGCAGGGCTTCGAATCGAGCATGGTGGCCTTCCGAGTCGACCAGGCCACCGAACATGCCGTCAACGTCATTCGATTTTTAAACAAGTACATCGACACCCGAGCCCCTTGGGCCCTTGCCAAAAACAATGATCCGGCCCTGGGCGCGGTACTCCGTTCCATGCTCCTGTGCCTGCGCACGGCCGAGGGCCTCGTTCGACCCATCATGCCCAGGACGGCAGATGCGATTGCCGCTCAGTTGGGGGTAGCCCCGACTGCTTCATGGCAGGAGATCGGCACCGAGTCGTCGCTTCCCGCAGGAACCTCCGTCCTCCAGCCCAAGCCGATCTTTCCACGCCTCGACCTGAAGAAGCAGGACAAAGTAGCTCAATCACCAGCCATGGAAACCCCTAACTCGCCGCCCGCCACCGTCCCCGATCCAATTTCCATCGAAGACTTCCTGAAGGTCCAGCTCAGAGTCGCCCGCATTGTGGAGGCCGAGCCAGTCGAGAAAAGCGACAAGCTGATGAAGCTCCAGGTAGTCATTGGAGAAGAAAAGCGCCAGATCGTAGCGGGCATCCGCAAGGACTACGAACCCATCGATCTTATCGGACGCCAAATCGTCGTCGTCTACAATCTCAAGCCCGCCATGCTTCGAGGCGTCGAGAGCCAGGGCATGCTGCTCGCGGCCACGAGTGAAGATGGCGGAGCGATCCTCCTCCAGCCGGATCGTGAAGCTCCCGAGGGCACGAAAGTCAAGTAAGAAAATTCGCTTGCCTGAGGTGCTGCTAGACTCAATAACATGAGCCTCACCCTCCTTGCTTCCGCGTATCTTGTGCTCGCGCCCGTCTCGCTCTTCAACGGACGCGATTTGAGCGGCTGGCATGTAGACGTTCCCGCTTTGGACAAGAATCCACTAGCAGCACGCCCGTTCATCGTACGTAATGGCATGCTGGTTAGCCTGGGCTCGCCGGGAGCGCACCTCATCACCAACAACTCGTACTCTGACTACAAGCTGACCGCCGAATATCGCTTCGCCAACAAGCCGGGCAATTGCGGCATTCTCGTGCATGCCTCAAAGCCCCGGCGACTCTATGAGATGTTTCCGCAGTCGATCGAGGTGCAGATGCAGAGTGGAGATGCGGGCGATTTCTGGTGTATTGGCGAAGACATCGAAGTGCCAGACATGGAAGCTCGTCGCGGTCCTCGAGCGAATTGGGGCGTTGACGGCAACAAAGCGCGCCGCATCAAGAATCTAACGGACGGTTCGGAGAAGCCGCTCGGGGAATGGAACACCATGACGATCGAGTGTCGAGGCAGCACGGTGGCAGTTTGGGTCAATGGAGACATGGTAAACCGGGGCACGAATGCCACGGTCAGCCGGGGCCAAATTGCAATCCAGGCTGAAGGTTCGGAAGTTGAGTTTCGCAAACTCGAATTGACGCAGCTCAAGTAGCTAACGCATGCTCACCATCATGGCCGCATTCGCACTTGCCCCGGAAGTCTTCCGCCTATGGACAGGCGACGCCCCCGGCGCACTGGGGAACACCGAGAAGGACGTCCCAACCCTGACTCTCTTCCGGGCGGCTAAACCCTCGGCGTCTTTGATCGTCGTCTGCCCTGGCGGCGGTTACGGGATGTTGGCCCAACATGAGGGGCGTGACTACGCGCTCTTCTTGAATCGCCTCGGAGTCAGCGCGGCAGTGCTGAGATATCGCCTCGGTTCAGAAGGCTATCGCCACCCCACGATGCTGCTCGACGCGGCTCGGTCCATGCGCTTCGTGCGTGCTCACGCGAAGGAATGGGGCGTCGATCCTAACAAAATCGGGATCATGGGATCTTCCGCAGGCGGCCATTTGGCTTCGACGCTTCTCACGCATTTTGATGCCGGAAGCACGACTTCTGATCTGATCGACCGAGAGAGTTCCCGCCCAGACTTTGGAATCCTATGCTACGCAGTGATCTCGATGGGCCAGCACGCTCACAGCGGTAGCCGCGAAAGCTTGCTCGGCAAGAATCCTTCCCCCTCATTGCTACAAGAGTTGTCAAACGAAAAGCAGGTCACGGCTCAAACGCCCCCCTGCTTCCTTTGGACGACGGGCGACGACGCTGCCGTACCCGCACAGAATTCCCTGGCCTTTGCGGAAGCCTTGAGCGCCGTTAAGGTGCCCTACGAGCTGCATATCTTCCCCCGGGGTGCTCACGGGCTGGGTCTGGGAGGAGCGCCTGATTCGAGCAAACTCCACCCGTGGACGGGTCAACTGCACCGATGGCTCGTCGAGCAAGGCTGGGCACCTAGTTGAGGTTGCGCTAGTCCCAGTGTCTCACGACAAGGCAAGGATAAGAAGCAGTGAACGATTTACTGCAACCATTAACGCCCACCAGCAGCATTCCGATCACCGCATCAAATTGAGTCTTGACAGGGCATCTGCAATGACGGATAATGCTGCTAGTCGCGTGGAGCGGCATCTACATGGCAAAATCAAAACTTCTCAAGAGCTTGGTGGCTCTCACGACGCTGAGCGCACTTGCGGTCAACGCCATCGGTCAAAACTCTTACGTGCCGGTAAAACTGAAGATGCCCGCGGGCTACAACGCTCTCGGGGCATTCAGCATGAACAACCTTGGTTATGTTGCAGGCTACGCCCTCTCCTCAGACGGCAGCCCCTACCTCACCCGCTGGAACCCCGCTGGTGATCCTATCATTGTATCTGGGCCGTATAGCTACTACGGACACTTGGCGCAAAGGATCAATGACAAGGGATTCATGCTTAGCATGTTCAACAACCAGACTCAATTTGAGTTGATATCCCCTAAGAAGTCGATGACGTCTCCCCTCATGGACTTTGTTCTCGTCGCGGGGCTCAACAATCAGAATGATGTGGCGTACAACACGCCAGACTCTGGAGGCTTGCTGACGGCCAAGGTACTCCTTGATGCATTCAACCCCTCGGGTGCCACTATCGACCTGCGGGATTTTATTCACCCCGGCAACACGTCCCGGGAATCACGGGTTTGGGACATTAATGACAATCGCGTGGCCTTGGTGACCACAGGACTGCAACAATCGTTTGCACCTGATCAGTTTCTGTGTGACTTGATAAATGGAACGGCGATAAGCCTTCCTAAAGCTTCATGGACAGAAGTCAACAATCAGCAAACGGTGCTGTGCTACTACATAGGCGGCACTTTCCCGAACTACTACTGGCTCCCGGGCTATTGGACGGCAAGCACAGGTTTCGTTGGCTTGGACACGCCAGAAATTCGTGTGAGCGGCCACGGCTACTCTCTGAACAACAACAATCAAATCGCTGGCCACAGATTCATTTTTAGCCCTGATACCGGCGCTCAGGACCTCCTGGCCAAGATTCCCTATACAGGAACTCTGGGTAGCAACCTGCAGATGAGGGCGACCACCTATGCGCTCAATGATCTAGGCGAGATATTGATCGGTGACGGCACGAACTACTACCGATTGAAGCCGTCGAACACAGTCCTACCGTTGCCGCTAGATGTCTCAAACGATGTTAACATCGCGATGACGGAGCCGAAGTATTTCTCTGGCGCTCGCGAATGGGTCGTGTTTGCCGACTTGTCTGCGAAGTCGGGCACTATCGCTGGTCCGATCAGATTGGTGCTTGACGGCAGCCAGCCCAATTTTCAAGCTGAATATCCGCGATCGTTGAACAGTGCCGGCTATACGTGGACTCAGTCTCCCCAGGACATGGCGTTTGTCAACGTTGCTGCGCCCCTGACCACGACCAATATTCGTGTCAAGTTGCGATTCGTCGGTGCCCGTTACGAGGAAGGCGTCTGGATCAAGAATCCCAAGCCACAGATCACTCTGCGAGTCTTGGCAGGGGCAGGCAGACCTTAGACACACGACAGAATCCGGATCATCCTCACCCAAGAAGATCGGAAGAGAACTCCAAACTTTGGAGACACTACACAAGAGGCTAAGCCTTTACGAGTAACACTCGATCGATCCATACGGCCTTAACCGCTCCGCCCGTAGGCGGGGCGACCCACACATAGGAACTAGCGCTCATTTCTACCGGGCCTATTTCATAGCTCTTATAGCCTTTTCCCGCCTCCTTCAGGTTCGGCTGAACCCCACCCAAGCCGCGCCCGAGTCCTGAGTCGAAAACGCCGGCCGTAAAGGCTGTACCATCTTCGACGTCAGCCTCGATGCGGGCCACGACAAAAACGCGCCACTTCCCGGTGAGCGCTTTCTTGGGAGCACTGGAGATCGGCATCTGAAAAGCCCACTCATGGTGCGAACCCGGCATACGGCAAGCGACTCCGTCAGAAGCAAGCGGATCAGCCCGCAGTTCCGCCAGGTTGCCCTCTCCGTACAGCTTTGCGACGTTGTCCTGCAGGTCGATGACTTCCCCCGCCGGAACATCTGCCGGCAACGCAGCCGCCCCCCTGGCAGGGAGGGGAACCATGGACGGATCGACGACGAAACGTTCTGCCCAAATCTCCGGCTTGGTGCCTCCTTCGTTCATGTGGGTGATGCGGCTCCATCCTTTGGGTCCCTCGCCAATGGCGAACGCCAGCCACTTATCCGCCTCGGCTTTGCGCGACTCATCCATGGGCCATGCGATCTTCCGCTCAAGAGCCTCCCTTCTGAAGGAACTCCAGCGGCTCAAGAAGACATATTTCACCGGCAAGTGGCCGAGTCGAACGCGCCACGTCAGACTCTCATCGCCTGCCACCGCCTGCCCGGCCCGCCTCCAAAGCTGCTCGGCTTTGAGCATCGTGTCCAGGGTGAAGAACGGTGCATCTGGACCGGTCCAGATCAACATGTTGAAGTCCTTGGCCGCATCGGCCATAAGGTCCAGGTATTCCTGAATTGGCCGAGCCGCCCGGCCGTAATAGCCTTCCAGGAACTCCCGAATCAGCTTCTTATCGTCTTTCTCGGGATTCCAAAGCAATTGGGACTGGACCCATGCCTGCATTTCCGCCATAGCCGAGCCGTAGGACTGATACGCGCCCTGCTCAAAGAGGCCCTTGACGCCGTTCTTGGCGAAGAAACGCTCGTTTGGCCCGAGGGTGTACCAGTTCGGGAACGGCTGCATGTAATTGGGAAAGTCGGTGACGTAGTTCCAGATGTACAGACGGTTCGTCAACTTGCTCCAATCGCGTATGTCGGTTGCAAACGCCTGGTTTGACGGGTGCTCAAGCGGCTGAGCAAAGTTGCATTCGATGCTGCAGAGGCGGACAATGACGTTTGGGCGAGGCTTGAGCGACTTGGGTGCCTTGCGGGTGTATTGATAAGCCAAAGTATCAATTGCCACGTTCGGAAACTCAGATTCGACCTGCTCCGCCAAGTAGTTGACCAAAGTCAGAACGGACCCTGCCGGCGTGCCTTCTCGCTCGTCGATCGCCTTGCAAGTGGGGCATTGGCACGCGCCATACCAGTCGTTCTGGCTCACCGAAACAATACTCGTCGTGGGATCGCGGCGAAGCTTTTCGCGCAGCGCCCCCAGCATGAACTCTCGAAGCTGCGGGTTCGAGGTGCAAAGCTGCGCCCCCTGCCATTTCCGCTCCCCATCGATGAGGCTGTACCAGTCCGGGTGATCCTTAAAGTGCTTGGCGGGGGGCACGAGTTCGAAAAACGTGTGCACAAATCCGTCGTAGGTGACTTTGCCGCCATCTTCGGCGGTGAGCCGGGAATGCATGCTGTTCGAGTTGTTTCGGCGGGCCCAATCGCGATCGAATGCGTGGAACCAGAAAGGGTCTCTCGATTCGAACACCGGTTTTTCCCTCACATTCAGGTCCTTGAAGACAAGCATGCGCTTGCTCGGCACCTGCGTGGCCCAAGGAGTCCACCAGCGGACGCCCTCACGATGGAGCAGGCGATTTACGGCGTAGAGGGTGCCCCTGGGCCGACCACCAGCGACCAGCAATGTATTGCCCTTGCTCCTCAAAACCAGTTCCTCATTGCCTAGCTGATCGAAAGCAATTTCTCCAAAAAGCTTCTTCGCCTGAGGGCTCTGCCCAACTAAAATTGCGTTCTGCGCAATCAAGTCGGACTCAGTCACCGTGAGGAGCTTTCCCGTAATCGCTCCCAGCCAATGCGCGAGTTCTTTTGCGGCTAGCTTTTCCGTCGCACTCGCATTCAAAGCGACAACGATCTTTGGCGTCGCAGTGGCCGAAAATGTGAGTTGATGGGAGCCGGCCATGGCGACGAAGCCGAGGGCTAGGAGCATGGATGAGCTTAGCATCGTTTGTCGTACAAAGCCATCTATCCATGCGGAGAGCGTGCGATAGGTTGTCAGCGGGTACAACCGAACGGCTCAATGCTCGAAATAAGCGGCATCAATGTGTACTACGGGGCGATCCAGGCGCTCAACGACGTTTCACTAAACGTTCAAGAGGGCGAGATCGTCGCAATCATCGGCTCGAACGGCGCTGGCAAAAGCACGTTGCTCCGCAGCATCAGCGGCCTCATAAGGCCCCGCTCGGGCGCAATGAGCTTTAAGGGGAAAAACCTCTTAACGCTCCCTCCGCACGAAATCGTCAAGGCTGGCATTTCGCACTCCCCCGAGGGTCGGCGGATTTTTACGAACATGAGCGTGCACGAGAACCTCACGCTTGGCGCCTATATTCGAAAGGACGCCGATGTCCAGAAGGACATGGAATCCGTTCTGGACCGCTTCCCGCGCCTTAGAGAACGCTTCAAGCAAAACTCGGGCACGATGAGCGGAGGCGAGCAACAGATGTTAGCGATCGGTCGTGCATTGATGGCGCGCCCGGATCTCCTGCTTCTCGACGAGCCGAGCCTCGGTCTTGCACCGTTCCTCGTGAAGGAGATTTTCAACATCGTCTTGGATCTGAATAAGGAGGGCCGAACGATTTTGATCGTTGAGCAGAACGCGAATCGAGCATTGGAAATCGCGCACCGTGCATACGTGTTGGAGACCGGCAATATCGTGCTGAGCGATACCGGCAAGGCGCTGCTCTCTAATCCTAAGGTCAAAGAAGCGTATCTCGGCGGCTAAAAATGTCTCTCGCGACTCTGCGCTTCGAACCTCTGAATTCAGGACACATCCCGGCAATTCTGGAGATAGAAAAGGAGGCGAACAGCGCTCCGTGGACCGAGCGCAGCTTCTTGAACGAGCTCGATAACCCGGACAAGATTTTTTTCGTGGGTTTGCTCCACGGTCAAGTCGTGGCTTATGGCGGAATTTGGCTGATCGTCGACGAGGCTCATGTCACGACGGTGGCAGTGGCGGCCGAACAGCGGCAGCATGGGATCGGGCGACGCCTGATGCTCGAACTCCTGGACCGGGCTCGCGAGGCCAGCATGACTTGCTCCACGCTCGAAGTTCGCGCTGGCAACGAGGCTGCCCTTCGCCTATACGGCGAGCTGGGTTACCTGGAAACGGCTCGTCGCCGGCGCTACTATCCGGACAATAACGAAGACGCCGTGGTGATGTGGATGTACGACCTGCAGGCGTGGTCGGCTCCGGTTAGGAACTCCGCGTGAGGCTGTTTGAAGGGCCAATTCTCGCGCTTGAGACAAGCTGCGACGAAACGAGTGCCGCAGTCGTGCGGGGAACGACCGTTCTGTCCAACGCGGTGGCCAGTCAAGTCGACATGCATCAAAAGTGGGGTGGGGTGGTGCCTGAGGCGGCGGCGCGCGCGCACGTCGAGGCGCTGATTCCGATGATTCGGGAGGCACTTTCCCTTGCCGGTTTACACCGCCCAGACTTGGCCGCTATCGCAGTTACGAATCGCCCCGGGCTCGTAGGCGCCTTGAGCGTCGGAGTCACGGCGGCAAAGGCACTTGCTTTCGGCCTGAGCGTCCCGATGATCGGAGTGCACCACTTGGAAGGGCACATCTTGAGCACGTTAGCCTGCGCTGAGGCCCCCCCGTTTCCGCACGTTTGCTTGGTGGTTTCGGGCGGCCATACGGAGATCGTCGACGTGCAGGCGCCCGGAAAGTACAGGATTGTGGGCCAAACCCTGGACGATGCCGCGGGAGAGGCCTTTGACAAGGGTGCCCGCTTGATGGGGCTAGGCTATCCAGGTGGCCGAGCAATTCAGGAGGCTGCTCGATGCGGAGACGCTCACCGATATCCATTGCCAAAGGGGCTCAGCGGGGATACGGTTGATTTCAGCTTTAGCGGCCTAAAGACCGCAGTGCTCCGGCTCGTGGAAAAGGAAGGAGACTCGCTGAACGTTGCTGACGCCGCAGCGAGCTTGCAGCGGACGATTGTTTCCGTGCTGATCGAAAGAGCTTTGAGAGCGGTGGATTCCCTGAACGCTTCGGCTCTGACCTTAGTCGGTGGGGTCGCAGCTAACGAGTTGCTCAGGGAGCGGCTTCGGTCCGAGTGCGAGAGAAGCGGAATCGATTTCTTCACTCCGCCCATTAGCCTGTGCACAGATAACGCAGCGATGATCGGATTGGCTGCTTCATGGAGGTTGGCCACGGGGCAGCAGGACACTTTGGAACTCGAGGCTCTCCCGAATGCCGACCTTCCAAGTTAGCGATCCCGATCGATGCAAAGCACCCAATCTTTACCACCGTGAGGCGGCTCGAAGTCGCCTGTCAACTCGTCGACCGCCGTGTGCGTCCCCGTCATCGGGTCAAACCAGCTTCCTGATAAGTTCGCGTCATTAAAGATAGACATATCCACGGAAATCTTCTGAGATATCGGTGTGTAGATCATAACAAAGGAGCGAGCAGCGTCTGCGGTCGCAACTTTGTGCGAAAACCCCTCCGGATTGTCGCCTAGGATCAAGTTCTGAGCCGGGATACGTGTAAGATAAGGCTTCGAAAGTATCAGTTTTTTCAGGTGGACCATCTGCTTGGAGCCAGGCAATTCAAGCGATTCTTTCCATGGAGTTCTAGCGAAACCCATCGGGTTCCGGCCCGGCTGCCACATTTGCCAAACGTCGTTCGAGCCGTACGTGTGGCCCATCGCTCCTGAGAAAACGGCCCAATAAGCAGCTCTGCGCACCTCATACTCGCCAAACCAGCCTAAATCCGGTTTCCAATTGATCGGATGATTCTCATAGTTGGGCTCCGCATCCAAGCAAGGTTTTGTCGGAGTTAAGTTGGAATCTTGAGCTATGAGCTTGTAGTTTTCAGCAACCTTCGCCCCGTGCCCTGATTGGAGCATATTGAAGTCGAGCCAAGGTTCGTCGTGGTGTCGCTCAGAGGAAGACTGCCAGCCCATCGGGTGATATGTCTTAAGATGAACGCCACCATCACCGGCGGAAATACCTGCCGCCATCGCTCGCCAAATAGCCATATGCGCGTCAGTCTCGGTCGGCCGATCACCACCAAGCACCCATATGATGTCCGCGTCTCGATAGCGCTTTCCCAGAAACAGGCCGAAGGCTCGCGCGTTTTCTGGGCTGAAGACCTCGGGGCCTGCACCCCACTTCTTGTTGATCTTATCTCCCCAAGTAGGCAAAAAGGCCATGTAAAGCCCGTTCTGATTGGCCATCGCTACCAGCTTGTCCACATGCTTAAAATAGGGCTCGTTCGGTTTTGCCGGATCATTGTCGGATAAGGGTAGGTCGCCATTGGCATTGGGGACGGAGAGCCCCTCTAACTCAGCCAGGGCAACCGCTTGGATCACGTTGTAACCTTGCCCGGCCCTCGTCTTGAAATAGTGCTGCGCATCCTCTTCATCCAGACGGTGGAAGAGTTCCCAAGCCGTGTCCCCTAAGTAGAAGAACGGCTTTGCGTCTTCCTGCACTAAAAATCGCCCGTTGTCGCTAACTTTAAGCCTCTGCATTATTGAGCCTCTGAAAACCTGCCTACTGAGAATAGCCCGTCTTCGATCCGACTTCTGAATTCTTCCGAAGTAAGCAGCAGCCTCTCTGCATCTCTCTCCGACGCGATCTGTCCAGGCTGCAGGCCCGCATGCAGGAACTGGTTCATGGTGTCGTCTTGCACCCCCGGGTGCGTCACCCACACGTAGGTTCCGGGGCTGAGCCCCCCCACGTAATCAAAAAATCTAGCCGGAGCCACTGACTCCACAAAATTGAAGCGACCAAGGGTGATCAGCCCCTCATCTTCGGCCAGCTTGTGCATTTCTTGACGAAGTCCTGGTAGCCACCCAACTCCCATGTGCTCATCCAAATAGTCGATGCGAAGCCCGGCAGCGCGTGCGGCAGCTAACTGGGCACGTATTTCATCGACCGCTTCATCCAGGATGAAGCCCCTCTCATTGAGAACCGCCGGAGAAGGAGTAAACCAGCCTTGCTCGTCTTGCAGCGACTTCGAACTCGAAGATACTGGACTCCATTTGTGTTCGTCCCACTCTGAGTTCAAGGTGACGTGCAGCCCGATGTCGATGCCACCCTGCCAAGCGAGCAGCATCTCAGCCGCCTCGCAAAAGGCGGGACCGGGCACCATTACCGACACATTCTTGAGCGTTTCTGCGGAAATGCACTGCTGTATTGCGAAGTTGGCACCTTGGCAGGAGCCCGCATCGTCTCCACGAGTGAGGAGTTTGACCATCGAACTCACGCTACCATGCCACAATACGGCACGGCACGGCGCAATCAATGCTCCGCGCTCGCATCAAAGCACAACGCCATGAAAATTAATCATAGAAGTTTCATCCTGGTAGCAGCGCTTGCCTTCGCGGGCGCCGCCAACGCACAGAATCCTCTCGACATCGGCGCGAGCGTCGGCGTTTTCATGCCAAGTAGCCGCGTGATGCGCGACGCCTTTGGCAGTCAGGTCCTTCGCTTCGGTTTAGGAAGCGTGGGTCGCCAGAGCACCGGCAACTTTAAGATCGGTACCGAGATGGACATTATTTCGGCCAACAAGAACGGGAACCGGCTCTTTATCGTGCCGTTTACGTTCAACGCCGAGCAGCAGTTGGCGACTTCGGGAGCCCTCCGGCCCTACATCAAGCCGTTCGCAGGTCTCGCTTATATCGACTACGGGATCAACACCTTTGGCGGGCGACAAGACAACAAGCTGATTCGGCTTACTTATGGAGCCGAGGCAGGCATCGTGCTCTCCGAGAAGCTCCGGCTTTCCGCCCGATACAACATCTTTCAAAATTCTGGATTGGACTTTAGCGGTCTAACCCTAAGCGCCACCTTCTCCCTTCGATAAGCGCGTCGTTTCCATTGGCCCTGATTGTTCAAATCCAGGGCCAACCTCATCACAGCGATAACGGAGTCGCACATTCCACAGCCTTATGTCTCGTTTAGAATCCCTAGAACAAGTAGATGAGAAGGCCGTGCTCGTCTACATCAACGAGGACGAGGCCGAAGATCGCATCTCAGAAGATGAGCTTGAAGGGCTTTGTGAAGCTGCGGGAGTCGAGCCACTGGCAAGCCTGCGCCAGCGGCTCAACCGTCCCTATAAGGGCACTTTTATCGGTAAAGGCAAAGTCGAAGAGCTGACTGCGCTAGTCAATGAAACGGGTGCAGACCTCGTGATCATCGATGCTGAAATTTCGGGCATGCAACATCGCAATCTCGAAGAAGCTACCGGCGGTCGGCTTATCGACCGAACACAGCTCATTCTAGACATCTTTGCTCGCCGGGCGCGTACGAGGGAAGGCATGCTCCAGGTCGAGCTTGCACAGCTCACGGCGATGTTGCCCAAGCTGATGTCCGTCTACACAAAATTCGAGCGACAGCGTGGAGGTATCGGCATGCGCGGTCCTGGAGAAACCAAGCTCGAGTCTGATCGTCGAGTGGTCCGAGACCGCATTGCGCGGCTCTCGCTAGAAATCGAAGATGTGAAGCGGGTGCGCGATCAGCAGCGGGCAAGCCGGCGCAAGCATCCCTTCCCTTTCGCGTCGATCGCCGGTTACACCAGTGCCGGGAAATCGACGTTAATGAACAAGCTGTCAGGGACCGACCTGCTTGCTGACGCAATGCCGTTCGCTACGCTCGATCCAACCACCCGAAAAGTGGACCTTCCGAACGGTTACGCCCTCTTCTTAACAGACACGGTGGGCTTCATTCGGAACCTCCCGACAAAGCTGGTCGCGGCCTTTCGAAGCACCTTGGAGGAGGTCACGTTCTCCGACGTCATCCTGCATATCGTTGATGTCAGCCATCCTTCATGGGAGGCTCAGATGGATGCGGTGCTGGAAACGCTCGCAACCCTTGAGGCGAGCGACAAGCCGATCATCACCGTCTTCAACAAAATCGACGCCGTCGAAGATTCAGGCTTGGCTACTCGCCTAGTAGCCGAGTTTCCGAATTCGGTCGCCATCTCGGCGTTGACCGGCGCTGGCTTCAACGATCTGCAGAAGGCGCTGCTGAAGCAAGTGCAAGAGCTCTTAGCTTCGGTAACGGCGCTCATTCCTTATTCCCACCAGCATCTGCTTCAGGATTGCTACGATTTCGGACGCGTCAAAAAGGCCGAGTACAGGGACGACGGAATTCTCGTCGAAGCGGAGCTAGTCGCAGAGATGCGGCACAAGCTAGAGCCCTTCCGCGTAACCGATGAAGCTGTCTGATTGGCTTCGTCACGCCGCAGAACGATTGGAGGCCGTGGGAGTCGATTCGGCCAAGCTCGAGGCTTCCGTCCTTGCCGCGCACGTTCTTGGCGTGGATCGATCTTGGCTGTATGCCCACCCCGAGCATGACTTCAACGACTTGGCCGGTGAGCAGGTTCTCCAGCGCCGAGAGAGGCGCGAACCGCTTGCGTACATACTCGGCCGGCGAGAATTTTACGGGCGCTCGTTTGAAGTGTCTCCCGCCGTTCTAATTCCCCGCCAAGAGACCGAAATTCTCGTTGAAGCGGCCCTGCGCCATGCCCCTAGCGGAGCTCGCGTGCTCGATGTGGGCACCGGATCGGGATGTATCGCGGTCACTCTCAAGCTTGAACGGCCCGACCTTCAGATGACCGCTCTCGATGTATCTCCTGACGCTCTGGATGTAGCGTCTAGGAACGCCGAACGCCTCCGAGCGGAAGTTGAGTTTGTGCTCTCCGACCACTTCTCGAGCTTGGCAAAACTCAAGTACGATTTGATCGTGACGAATCCGCCCTACATCGGCATGGCGGAGCCGCTCATGCCTGAGGTGGTCGATTACGAACCCGCGCTTGCGCTCTTCGGCGGGAAGGATGGAGATGAGTTCCTACGGCTGCTTGCTGAAGCAGCCCTTCTTTATCTGCGGGAAGGTGGAGGGCTTTTGACGGAGGTGGGATACCAGCAGATGACCCGAGCCGTCGCTATTTTTGAGGCAAGGGGCTGGGCTTGCGAAGAAAGGATTAGAGACCTAGGCGGCATCGAACGCGTGGCTTTCTTGCGGAAATCGACACAATAAATTCGTCTCGACCGGCGGTACTGAGCCAAGTACCAATAATCCGCTATGATGAGGGTGATGGTACTAAATCAACTCATCGGACTTCTTTTCTTGGCGACCACTCTGGTTTCTCCTTTACAGATCGACCGGAGATCGCCCCTCGACCCTGGGCCCAAGCCCATTTGTGTGACTCCTGATTCCACTGTCATTTCGAGTGGAAGCATGAACGTTCAAATCACCATGGACCAAACGGTTGGCAGCAACACGACGGTTACCCTCACGAGTTCTCATCCGAGTGTCCTGGCGGTGCCTGCATCGGTAGTTGTCCAAAACGGAAATTCAACCGCGAGCTTTGTTGCCGCCACATCTCGGCAGCGCGCCAGCAATCAAAGCACGGTCGTGACGATTACGGCCTCCACGGTGGACGGTTCCGCTTACGAGGAGGTGACGGTTAACGACTAGGATCAAGATCGCATAGCTGAAGCTACGACTTGCCGACAATCTGCTCTAGCCGTTCGACACTCGAATCGACATCGTCATTGATGATGCGATGCGGGTAGCGACTGGCTAGAGCAATCTCTTGTTGCGCGTTCCGAAGGCGCTTCAAGATCGTCGGAGTGTCTTCAGTGCCTCTCTCACGAATTCTGCGCTCAAGTTCGTCCGCATTTGGAGGCAGCAAGAAGACGGCGATGGCGTCGTCGCGGAAAGCCATTACGCTCAGCGCACCCTGAACATCGATTTTCAACACTGCGATCTTTCCTTGAGCGAGAAGGCGGTCGAGATCCTTTAGCGGGGTTGCGTAATAGTAGTCGTGCACCTCTTTGTATTCGAGGAACTCTCCGGCCTCCGCCATGTCATAAAAGCGACTTCTTAGGATGAAGTGATAATCCACTCCATCAATTTCTCCTCTCCTTGGGTCGCGGGTCGTGTAAGCAACTACGCGTTCAACCAGGGGGTTCTTAACCCTCCAGGCATTGATAAGCGTGTCCTTGCCTACCCCGCTGGGGCCACTGATGATGACGAGGCGACCGTTGTTCATCGCCGTCCCAAGAGCGCCACCAGTCGCTCGGATACTTTCATCGGGTCGTGGCGGACGAAATCGGATTCACTCATAAAGTTGCCTTGCAAAATCTTGAAGCCCATTGCACGAATGCGGTCCAGGTCTGCCTCGACCAAGACCTGGCCGACTTCGCGATATTTCGTGAGCGAAGCATCGGTTGGAACACCCGTGTTCACGAGACAGTAGTCGAAGACGCGTGTCGCGACGTTGTTAAGAATCGTCGAAGTGTGCTCAGAGGCCGTAAACGAATCACTCTCCCCTGGCTCGGTCATAACGTTGCAAATGTAGACCTTTTTAGCCTGCGAATCGCGGAGAGCTTCCGCAATTCCCGGCACGAGCAAGTTTGGGATGATGCTGGTGTAAACGCTGCCGGGTCCAATGCAGATGAGATCGGCGGTGCGAATCGCCTCGACGGCGTCTTTGTGCGCACGGCAATCAATGGGATCCAAGTGAATCTGCTTGATCCTTCGCTTTGAAGCAACGATCGCCGTTTCCCCGCAGACCTCACTTCCATCTTCAAGCTCTGCGCGAAGCCTTACATGTTCGAGCGTGGAGGGTACGACTCGTCCACGGATGGCGAGAACATCGGAGGCTATCTGGATCGCCTTCTCAAAGTCGCCTTTGGCTTGATCCACGAGGGCAGCGATGAGTAGGTTGCCAATCGCGTGCCCGCTGAGGGTTCCGCTATCGTCCTTGAAGCGGTGCTGAAACAGGTCGGTCATCTGCTTTTCAGCATCGGCCAAAGCCACGAGACAGTTTCTGATATCGCCTGGAGGGATCATGCCCTTGTCTAAGATCAGCCTTCCGGAACTGCCTCCATCGTCGGTCACCGTTACGATGGCCGTAATGTTCGAGGTGTGGCCCTTGAGACCGCGAAGTAGGGTGCTCAACCCCGTTCCTCCGCCAAGCGCCACGATTCTCGGGCCCTGAGCCAACTGGAGCCTCTTCAAGTAAACGTCGACCTTGCCGGTAGTAAGTCCGGGATTGAGCGTCTCCAAGATATGGTTCAAAGCTGCCCGAATGCCTCGAAACGTTAAGTAGGTTCCCAGCACCAGAAAGGCCAGCGCCAGATAATGCATGGCGACTGAAACATCTTGGGGTGCCACAAACTGAGCCACTCCGTCCCGCGCAATTTGCGCGGCCCACTCGAATGAGGGGCGAACGAGGAGCTTAAATCCAAGGCCCAATCCGATGAAAAAAGCGAGCAGGCCAAGGAGCAGCATGGCGGCTGCTTTTTGGAGGCCAACGGTCGGGATGAGCAGCCGCCTAAAGCGGTAGCTCTTACTCATCCTTGTCGTCCGGCAGAAAGACGCCGAGCACTCCGTTGATGAATGAGATCAGCAGGCTGGCGACAAAGGCCGCGATGAACCCCTTGAAGCCCTCTTCGGTGATCCGAAATCCAAGCTCTAAACTCGCGGCAATCCACAGAACAAAGGCATTCACTACCAGCGAGAACAGGCCCAGGGTCAGGCAGCTAAGAGGGAGCGTTAGGAGCTTGAGAACTTTGCCCAGCGTCGCATTGAGGAGACTGAGGACGATCACGCCGATCATCAGCTTCATCACGCTCTCCGCAGTCCGAATGTCGACCTGGAAACCCAAGCCCAGAGACTGGGTAAGCAGGGAGGCGGCGAACACGGAAAACGCCAACAATATCCATCGAAGAATCATTTTTGTCATGCGTTGCTCCGGCTGCCTATTATAAAGGATTCTTGCCGTCCGAGGCGTCCTTCCCCTTCCAATCGAACCCAGCTACAAGCCGATCAACGGTTTTGACCCTTAAAGATCGGAATCCCGAAGTATTCGAGCTTGTGCCACGGAAAATTGATCGGATCGCTCTTGCGCCCCGGCGGTTGCGCGATGTACTCGTGGCTGACGATTTGCTTCAGATAGAAGCGGCGCTTCATGGAGCCAATAATTCCCTGCAGCGCCCGAATCTGAGCTTCCGGGTACTCCTGCTTCCCGTCATTCAGATTGACGAGCTCGATGCCAATCGAATAGTGGTTTGGATTCTCTCGCCCCGCCGCATCCTTGCCCACTCCGGCATGCCACGCCCGGTCGAAGGTGGAAACGTTCTGCACGATCGAGCCGTCCCTCCCGATCGTAAAGTGTGCGCTCACTTGGCTTTCGGTCCGAAGAAAAGCGGCAGTCGTCTTTTCCAGTGTCGGGATCACAGTGGAGTGAACAACGATCGTGTCGATGACCGTGCCTTCGGGCCTTTTGTTAAAGTTTGGAGACTGAATCCACCAAATATTGAGATATCCCGGGTCCCTCCACGGGCTGGGTGAAGGCATTCGGGGATCAGGCACATAGCCGACGATTTGCCCCGGAATTGGCTGTTGGGCCTGCCCGACCATCATCGCAAAACCAACAGTAAAAACGCTCAGCACGCGCTCTTTTTACCCTTCGATGCATCGCTCTGGCTTATGCGGAAAACGTCGTGCCAGGGCTGCACTTCCTGTTTGAAATTGGTTGGATAACCGCCTTTGGGTCCGCCTTACTGATCTATCGCCCCCTAACCAAACCACCACCCGGGGAGAGGGTGAAGTCAGAAGCTAAACTTAGCGGTGCATCTCTTCTCTCCGCTTCAACTGCGATCCATCACGTTGCCCAATCGGATCGCAGTTTCGCCCATGTGCCAGTATTCGAGCGACGACGGATTTGCGAACGATTGGCACCTTGTGCACTTGGGTAGCCGGGCCACGGGGGGCGCGGGCATGGTGATTGCAGAGGCGACCGCCGTCGTCCCAGAAGGCAGAATCTCACCTCAAGATCTTGGAATTTGGAAGGATGAGCACGTCGATTTCCTTACTCGCGTCGCAGAATTTATCACTTCACAGAACTCTGTTCCCGCCATCCAGCTTGCCCACGCAGGGAGAAAAGCAAGCACCCGGCGACCCTGGGATGGAGGAGGTACCGCGTCGCTAGAGCAAGGCGGATGGCTGCCCGTCTATGGCCCAACCGCACTTGCTTTCACCGAGAGCGCCTTGACCCCCGAAGAGATGAGTTGCGAAGCCATCGCTCGTATCACGCAAGCGTTCGCTGATGCGGCAAGCAGAGCCCTAAAGGCAGGCTTCAAGGTCGTCGAGCTTCATGGCGCTCACGGCTACTTGCTTCACGCGTTCCTCTCGCCGCTCAGCAACCGTCGACAGGACGAATACGGCGGTTCCTATGAAAACCGAACGAGATTCGTTAAGGAAGTCACCATCGCAGTGAGGAATGTTTGGCCGGACGAACTGCCGCTGCTCATCCGGTTATCCGCAACCGACTGGGTGGAAGGCGGCTGGGACATCGAACAAACCGTGCGACTCTCGCTCGAACTTCAAGCCCTGGGAGTCGACCTCGTGGACTGCTCCAGTGGAGGTTCGAAAGCCGGCGCGGTGATCCCCGTCGGCCGCGGCTATCAGGTGTCGTTTGCCGAGGCGGTCCATAACGCGGGCGTACTTTCTGGCGCGGTCGGCCTCATCACGGAACCCGATCAAGCGGATGAGATCATCCGGTCTGGCAAGGCGGACATCGTCTTGCTCGCGCGTGAGCTGCTGCGCGATCCCTATTGGCCCTCCCGAGCGGCGAAGGCGCTCAATGCACAACACACCCTCCCCAAACAATATGAGAGAGCCTGGCTGTAGTTCTTACATCAAACCCCTGCCACCGGGGTCGATCACCTCGGTCTATGACACCTCCTAGAAAACCAGCGCAGTCACCCTTTTCGGCTTGAAACGCGCTCCACTCTCAAGGGCTCAGATTGGCACTCTTCACAAAAAAGTGCCAATCAGCCGTTGACGTCAACGGCTCTCCTGGCTCATAATAATTAGCAATCGGCAGTCTCGACTGCTAAAAGGCAGCCCCTTCAAAAGGGCTGCGCAACCCAGGAGGAACAAACCAAAACATGGCAAAACTAAAGCCGCTCGGCGATAAAGTCGTCGTTCAAGTTCTCGAGCAAGAGGACAAAACCGCTTCCGGAATCTATCTGCCGGACAGCGCCAAGAAGAAGCCCACCGAAGGCAAAGTCATCGCCGTAGGCGAAGGCCGCACGCTGGACAGCGGAGAGCGAAACACGCTCACCGTCAAGGTTGGCGACAAAGTGCTGTACAGCAAGTACGGCGGAAACGAAGTGACGATCGAAGGCGAAGACTTCCTCATTCTCGACGAGGATCAGATTTACGCGATTCTGAATTAAGGGTTTAGCGTGTTGGTTGTTGACGTGTTGGCATGAGGATCGAATTTTACGAAGATCTGGAGATTTGGCAGCAGGGCATGGACCTCTTAGTTGAGGTGTATCGTGTCGCTGACAGCCTTCCTCAGCGCGAGCGCTACAACCTAATCGACCAAATGTGTAGGGCCGCCCTATCGGTGCCTTCGAACATTGCGGAAGGATGGGGTCGAGGGCGCGGTGCCTCTCAAGCTCATTTCATCAAGATTTCTCGCGCCTCGCTTTTCGAACTGTCAACTCAACTCGAAGCAGCGAGACGGCTAGGCTACCTATCTGATCAGCTCGCAGCGGAAATGAAGCAGCGGACTGACAACTTAGGCAAGAAGATCAACTCATCCCAAACCTGGCTTGAGAGGCACATCGTTCGAGAAGAGCCCGCACCCTACGGCATCCCCTCCCCCACACCAACACACTAACAACCAACACTCCAACACTCACAAAGGACTAAAAATGGCAGCAAAAAATCTACTCTACGATGAAAACGCACGACGAGCGCTTGAGCGCGGCGTCAACAAAGTCGCCGACGCGGTGAAAGTCACCCTCGGACCCAAAGGCCGCAACGTCGTCCTCGACAAGAAGTGGGGCAGCCCCACGATCACCAAGGACGGCGTCACCGTCGCCAAGGAAATCGAGCTCGAAGACCCATACGAGAACATGGGCGCGCAGCTCTGCAAGGAAGTCGCTTCCAAGACCAACGACGTCGCCGGTGACGGAACCACTACCGCAACCGTCCTCGCCCAAGCCATCGTAAACGAGGGCCTCCGCTATGTCGCCGCCGGTGGCAACCCCATCGCCGTCAAGCGCGGAATCGACAAGGCCGTCGAGCAGGTCGTCGCAGCCATCAAGGAAGCGAGCCAGCCGATCAAGGACAAGGAGCAGGTCGAATTCGTCGCCACCATCGCGGGCAACGACAAGGAGATCGGCAAGCAAGTCGCTGAGGCGATGGACAAAGTCGGAAAGGACGGCGTCATCACCGTCGAAGAATCCAAGGGCCGCGAGACGGTCATGGAAATCGTCGAAGGTATGCAGTTCGATCGAGGCTACATCAGCCCCTACTTCGTAACCGACCCCGAGCGCATGGAGGCTGTTCTCGAGAAGCCCCTAATCCTGATCCACGAGAAGAAGATCGGCAACGCGCAGGAGTTCCTCGGCTTCCTCGAAAAGGCCGCCACAACCCGCCGCCCCATCCTCATCATCTCTGAAGATGTCGAAGGCGACGCCCTGGCAACTCTCGTCCTCAACAAGATCCGAGGCGTGCTGCAAATCTGCGCCGTCAAGGCTCCCGGCTTCGGTGACCGACGCAAGGCCATGCTGGAAGACATCGCCGTTCTCACGAGCGGACAGTTCATCAGCGAAGACCTCGGAACCAAGCTCGAGAACGTGACCGTCGACATGCTCGGTACCGCCGAAAAGGTCGTCATCACCAAGGAAGAGACCACGATCATTCAGGGTGCAGGCACGAAAGATGCCGTCCTTGGCCGCATCGGACAGATCAAGTCTCAGATCGAGAAGACCGACAGCAACTACGACCGCGAAAAGCTCCAAGAGCGCCTTGCGAAGCTGAGCGGCGGCGTAGCCGTCATCAAAGTCGGCGCTTCAACCGAGACTGAACTCAAGGAGAAGAAGCACCGCTACGAGGACGCTCTTTCTGCCACCCGAGCCGCCGTCGAAGAAGGCATCGTCCCCGGAGGCGGAGTCACACTCCTCCGAGCCGCCGACAAGATCAGCACCGAAGGCCTAACGCCCGACGAGATGACCGGTCTCACGATCGTGAAAAGAGCCCTCGAAGAGCCCCTCCGCCAGATCGCCAAGAACGCGGGCCTCGAAGGTTCGGTCATCGTTGAGAAGGTTCGAAACGCTGGCGGAAACCAGGGTCTCGACGCCGTAACCGGCCAACTAACCGACATGATCGCCGCCGGCATCGTCGATCCCGCGAAGGTGACCCGGTCAACCATCCAGAACGCCGCATCCATCGCCGGATTGGTGCTCACGACGGAGACGCTGGTTGTCGAGAAGCCAGAGAAGAAGCAGGCAGGTGGCGGCGGCCACAGCCACGGCCACCCAGGAATGGGCGGCGACATGGACTTCTAAGAGAGAGATTTCTTAGAATTCAATATAGGTCCTATAAGTCTTATTCGACTTATAGGACCTATAATTGACTTCGATGTCCGACAAGATCATAAAAGATCACGGCGGCTACCGCGATCTTGCCGCCTACCAAATGGCCGAGATTGTCTACGACGGCACGGTAGCCTTTACCAAGCTGTACATCCCAAGGAACAGCCGAACCATCGATCAGATGGTTCAAGCCGCGAGAAGCGGCAAACAAAACATCGCCGAAGGTTCGCAGCGATCCGGAACCAGCAGCAAAACCGAACTCACCCTCATCGATGTCGCAAGAGCCAGCCAAGAAGAGCTGCTGCTCGACTACGAAGACTTCCTAAGACAACGCCAACTCAACCAATGGGACAAAGCCCACGAGAAAGCCATCTTCGTCAGAAAACTCTGTTATAAGCCCAATAGGTCTTATAAAACTTATCAATCTTACATCGAAGAAAAAGGAGAAGAAAACGCCGCCAACACCATGATCTGCCTAGTCCGGCAAACGAGCTTCCTCCTCGACAAACTGCTTAGGGGTTTGGAAAACCGATTCAATCAAGAAGGCGGCTTCACCGAACGCCTCTACAAAACACGCAAAGACCACCAAAAGCCAAGCCCCGACTCCTAGAAACTATTCTTATCCACCTATTTGACTGGGGGGGGGGGGGGGGGGGTTGGGATCGCGCCGGCTTGGCGACCCCACCGCCCCAACCGGCCTGGGGCTTGGCTATTAATAGTGGAACGCGTGG
>JBBQWO010000042.1:0-21202 GCA_038210535.1 Fimbriimonadales bacterium
GCCCTCGTCCAAGGACAGGTGCTCGTTCTCGCCCCGGACGTGCCGCACGCCGTATCCGCCGAGGAAGCCTCACAAATGCTGCTTACCGTGTCGCTGGTGCCGCGCAGCGCTTAAGCTGACTCAGCCAAGCGTATCCTGCGCCTGATGACTGCCGCCGAGCACGCCATGCTCGATCAAGTAGCGAGGCTTGAATGGCGGGCGTTCTGGAAAGTGAGCTTCCGCGTCCTCGTGCTTTTCTCTGGCGACATGGTCGGGCAGAAGGTCAATTGCACGCACGCAAACCTCGATACCACATTCCTATCACGGGTCCGTTGAGGCTCTGACGCCTCCCCCCGATTGGATGTTGCGAACGCGGCGTCAGATTGCTTGCCGCAGTTCTCAAGCTCGGATTTCACGCTCGCCGCTGTCGCGCCACCAGCACCAAGAGCACGGCTAATACAGTCGTCGTCTTCATCTCGGTCTCATGCGAGTTCTCTTGGATTCTATTTGCTTCATCCAGGACGAGTGCAATAATGGGTAATGGGAAAGCAAGAGCAGCTCGAGAAGGATGCCGATTGGGGGATTGACGTCGATCCGGCAGACGCAGCGGGTTTGCATCAGTACAAGAGCGAGAGTTACTACTTCGGCGGCAAGGGCTGCATGGGGAGTTCCGCCTCGATCCTGAGCGGTATATATATCGCGCAACCTCGGACGGCAGTCGGCGGCAGGGGCGACTACAAATGAGTTCTGTTAGGCTCGTGCTGGGAGATACAACCGGGTTTTGAGGAACGATCGTATGCCGGAAGAGAAGCAACATCCTGATCTCTCCGAGAGAGAGCAACAGCTCATCACGTTGGCCGCCCAAGGACTTACTGACACCGCGATCGCGGATCGCCTTGGCATAAGTGAGCCAACTGTCAAGAGCTATTGGGGCAGGGTGCGGAGCAAGCTCGGGCCCTGCAACCGCACCGAGCTTGTCGCACATGCCATGCGTGAGGAAAGTAACCGCGTGGTAACAGAACTGAACGGGGAGATTCTCCGGCTGAGAGATGCGATGAGCAGGGAGGCGCAACGGGCATTGGACATTCACCGGGAAATGCTCGAGAACGCCCCTGATGCGGTGTTCGCGGTTGATGATCAAGGTTTTTTCCTTTGGTTGAACATGGAAGCCGAGAGAATGTTCGGCTATCGTTTCGATGAACTGGTCGGCAAGCCGGTTAGCATTCTCGTTCCCGACTCTCTTCATGATCGCCATCAAATCCATATGAGGCAATACTGCGCCGACCCCGAGCGTCGAACGATGGGGGAACACTTGGGAACTATGGCCGTGCGCAAGGACGGCGTTGAGTTTCCGATCGCGGCGTCTCTCGGAACGATCGACACTCCTGCTGGCCAGATTGTCACCTGCTTCGTTCGTGACCTTTCAGAGGACAGGGCCCTGCAAGCATATGTAGAGCGCATCGGAGCCGCTGTTGTACTGTAGATAGCGGGTTTGAAATACATCAGCCTACTCCTCATCATGGGTGTCGATTCGCTCTGTTACATCGGCATTAAGCTCGGCCTCCCTCATTCACCGCCCCTGCTGTTTGCGGCCATGCGGCTGTCTATCGGGGGAATCGCTCTTCTCGCGATGATGCTTGCCACCTCCTCAGCGCTCTTGCCAACAAAAAACTCCGTGCGCTGGATACTTCTCTTGGGATTCGTGGCTACGGCGGCAAGTTACGCCACCATGTTTCTAGCTGCAGAACAAAGTTCCGCGGGCCTAGCGTCGGTCCTTGGGAACATGCAGCCCATTCTGACGCTCGGGCTGGCCCTGGTGATCCTCCACAAAGGAAATCACCGCTGGCAAGATTTGGGCTTGCGTGTTGGGTGTTTCTGGCATTGTGCTGATCAGCTTGCCAGTTTTTCACAACGGGGGAACAGGCGAGTTGCGAGGTGCCTTCCTCGCCCTCGGCTTTTCAAGCGTCGTCGCGGTCGCGAATATTGTCGTCAAGCGCGTCATCCCTAAAGAGGATCTCTTGCCAGCCGCTGCTTGGCAGCTCCTCATGGGAAGTGTGCCCTTATTTATAGCGTCATGGTTCATCGAGTCCTGGGCAAAGTTCCATCTGGATCCTAAATTCGTGGTCTTGTTGCTGTTTCTGGGGATCATCGGCAGCGGATTCAACACCTTCGCCTGGTATCGCCTGCTTAAACGGGAGGAGGTGAGCATGATTAGCATGTTCTACTTCGTCATTCCGGTCATCGGCATGCTCGCAGCCTCGCTCATCCTTGGAGAAGTGGTGGAGATCGAGCAGTGGGTCGGAATGGCCGTGACCGCGGGCGCCCTCGTTTTCCTCGCGCGTGAATCCCAAACGAAAGCCAGCCCGGTGGCGGGGGCATGATCCCTCCGGCGCTCAGCGAACCGGGCGACGAGCACGTGGACTACAGGGGCGCAGGACCGTCTCGACCTTTAAAGGCGGCGCGGTGCCGTCCGAAGGGACGACACGTTTCGACGGACACCTAAGAGCCGACTTGAAACTAACCTGGAGCTTGGCCCAGACTCATCTTTGGAACTGCGCAAAAAGAGCGCGCAGTCCATGAGAAATCAATGCAAGTAACCCGAGAACTTGAGATTTGTGTCGACTCTTGTACGGCATGCGCAACCGAATGTCGAAGTTGCGCCACGCAATGCCGAACCAAGGGCGGAATGGACGGCTGAGCTCGCTGCTTGCGCCCAGGCGTGCCACAAGTGCGCCGCCGAGTGTGAAAAGTACGACCAGGCGTTCACCAAGAGTTGCACCGCCGCTTGCCACGCCTGCGCAACCGAATGCGAAAAGGCGGGCTGAACGAGCCGATTGGCGATTCCGATGCACGGAGCGCCAATCCCTCCCATGACCGAGAACCCTCAGCGAGTTCTCGGTCAAACCGAGGAGCGAGAGGAAAAGACAAATGGAATGGTTTACAGCGAACTGGTTCTGGATAGTCGTCGGCATTGCGTTTGTCGTCATGCACCTATTCCGACACGGCGGTCACGGTGGTCATACCGGTCATGGTGGTCCGCCACCTAGCGATGAGGCGAGAAAGAGCGACGCCGAGAACACGCCGGCAAGCACAAGTTCGAGTGGACATCATCACTAAGCGCGGAGATTTATCATGTTGAAAATCAAGATCGTTGGCTGGTCATTAGGAATCTTTTTCGCCATAAGCTTCGTGCTCTGCGTGATCTACGGCTTGCTCGTGCCGCAAAGATTGCACGGAATGGAGACTGCGTTGGAAGCGTTGTTGCCGGCCTTTCAGTGGCTGACTCCCGGAGGCTTTATTCTGGGATTGATCGAGAGCTTCCTCTATGGCGCTTTCATCGGACTCGTCTTCGTCCCCATCTACAACTGCTGCATGCGTTGCTGGGGTGGGCCGGATTTGGGCAGAGTGCGATGAGTGTCCTCGAAATGAACGGCGATGTAAGGACTTGTAAAAGATCAAGCCGTGTTAAAGGAACTTGGCGGATGACGAGCGGGGCAATCGAGTGCGACAAGATACTTCCATCCATTACTACGCGGTCTCAATGACTCACTTCCAATTGCATCGTATTGGAGTCGTAATGGAGCCCGAGCCCGGAAATCAAGTGGAGGTCGAGGGCGTCCTGAACCCTGCCGCCGTTCGCGGTCCTGATGGTCACCTCTACCTCTTTCCGAGGCTTGTGGCACGTGGCAACTACTCCCGCATCGGGATCGCGCGAGTTCGATTCAATGAGGTTGGCGATCCGGTCGGCGTCGAACGGCTAGGCATTGCACTGGAGCCGGAAGAAGACTACGAGCTTCGAACCGACGGCAGCGGCGGCTGCGAGGATCCGCGTATCACCTTTGTAGAACCGGTCCAGAAATACGTAATGACCTATACGGCGCACTCGCCAGTTGGCCCCCGGATCGCTCTTGCCCTGTCGAGCGACCTCTTCCCCTGGCAGCGGCTGGGATGCGCGACTTTCCTGCCGCATGGCGATCTCGACTTGGGCGGCGTGGACAACAAAGATGCCAGCGTCTTTCCGGTTTCAATTCCCGATCCATCCGGAAAAGCCGCGATGGCAATCGTCCACCGACCGCTTTTCCCCGGAACCCGTCCTGAGGAAACAGCCCGCAACTCGGCTCACCGCGTCGTGGATATGGATCACGAAAGCATCTGGATATCGTATTGCGTAATGGCTGAGGATAGCGGTGAACCCGAGCATCTGAGACGCTTTACCTCGCATCATCGGCTGGCCTGCCCCGCAGCGCCATGGGAACGGCTCAAAATCGGGGGCGGCCCTCCTCCGGTCTTGACGAAGCACGGGTGGTTAGTCGTTTACCACGGCGTGAGCGAAACTGCCTCACCGGACACAGGCGGACGCAATCTGCGTTACTCGGCGGGCGTGATGGTGCTTTCGGAAGAGCATCCGAGCACCATTCTTTATCGTTCTAGTGAGCCCGTGCTGGTCCCGGATTTGCCCCAAGAGCGCGAGGGGATCGTCGCGAATGTTGTATTCCCGACGGGCATCGACCGCCGTGAAGATCTCGGCACCCCGGATCGCTACGACGTCTATTACGGCATGGCTGACAACCGAATCGGGGTTGCCCGCCTGGACGTACCGAATGTATTGCCGTCCGCCGCTACGCTAAGTTTAGGTGACGGAGTTGTTCATGGAACACGCTGAAGCCTGCCTCCTAGCAGTGAACGCAGGATCATCCAGCATCAAATTTGCTGTTTATCAGGTTAACGACGGCCTGGAGCGAAAGCTGGGCGGCCAAATCGACCATATCGGACTGGCCGGGACTAGTCTTACTTTCAAATACCAAGATGGAGAGCGAGGGAGCGTCTTGATTGCCGCTCCAGATCTTGGGTCGGCGGCAAGCTACTTGGTTGCTTGGCTCTACAGTCAAGGGAAACTCTCTTCGATCGGAGCCGTGGGACACCGCGTTGTTCACGGCATGAACCACACCGAACCGGAGGTAATCACCGAGGCGTTGCTCGAAGAGCTTCATGGAATCGAGGGCTACAACCCCGTACACTTGCCTGGTGAGATCGCGCTGATCAAGGAGTTCCTCAAGCGCGATCCGAAGGTGCCCCAAGTGGCATGCTTTGATACCACGTTTCACCGTACGATGCCACGAGTGGCCAAGTTGCTCTCTATCCCGCGCCGATACGAATCTCGGGGCCTTCAACGGTACGGCTTTCACGGGTTATCTTACGCGTATCAGATGCAGGAACTCGAACGTCTCGATGGACCAATGGCCGCGAGGGGTCGCGTCATTCTCGCTCATCTGGGTAACGGCGCGAGCATGGCCGCGGTTCTGGACGGACACAGCTTGGACACGACGATGGCTTTCACACCTGCTGCTGGACTGTTGATGAGCACCCGTTCCGGCGACTTGGATCCGGGCCTTGTTTCGTTTCTTGCGCGAACCGAAAAGATGACCGCGTCGCAATTCGACCACTTAGTGAACCATGAGTCTGGGCTCCTGGGAGTCTCCGGGACTAGCTCGGACATGCGTAACCTATTAGCCCAGGAATCTAAGGATATTCGCGCAGCGGAGGCGATCGACCTGTTTTGCTACCAAGCAAAGAAGTGGATTGGAGCATACGTCGCCGTTCTGGGTGGACTCGACACTCTGGTGTTTGCTGGGGGCATCGGCGAAA
This sequence comes from Fimbriimonadales bacterium, assembly GCA_038210535.1. Classification (GTDB taxonomy): domain Bacteria; phylum Armatimonadota; class Fimbriimonadia; order Fimbriimonadales; family Fimbriimonadaceae; genus Fimbriimonas. The sequence continues at coordinate 5,626 of JBBQWO010000042.1, forward strand.
ACGCGCCGTCCGTTCGTGCACGCATATGCGAAGGGCTCGGTTTTCTTGGCATCGAACTGGATGAGTCTCGCAACGCGGAGTCTAACGGGATCATTTCCTCAAAGGGCAGCCGCGTCACCGTGCGCGTCATACATACGGATGAGGAGCTGATGATTGCTAGGTCAGTCTGCCGAGTTCTCGGACTTGGCGACGGATCGGAAGGAACTTGAACATGGAAACAATGGCAAAGACGCTTACTCCTGATCTGTTAGACCAAATCGATGCATATTGGCGGGTCGCGAACTACCTTTCGGTTGGCCAGATTTATCTCGCCGACAATCCACTTCTGAAGCGGCCATTGACCTTCACGGATGTAAAACGCATGCTACTGGGACACTGGGGAACGACCCCTGGACAGAATTTCATTTACGCCCACTTGAATCGGGTCATCAAGAAATATGACCTGGACATGATTTACGTCTCAGGCCCCGGTCACGGCGGCCCAGCGGTCGTGAGCAACACGTATCTTGAGGGTACCTACAGTGAAGTCTATCCCGAGATCAGTCAAGATGAAGCCGGGCTGCAAAAGCTGTTTTTGCAGTTTTCTTTCCCCGGGGGAATCCCTAGTCACGCTTCGCCAGAGTGCCCGGGCTCAATCCACGAAGGCGGCGAGCTGGGATATTCGCTCAGCCATTCGTTCGGGGCTGCCTTCGACAACCCCAACCTCGTCGTGGCCTGCGTCGTAGGCGATGGCGAGGCGGAGACGGGGCCGCTGGCCACGGCCTGGCATTCGAACAAATTTATCAATCCGGTTTCCGATGGCGCGGTGTTGCCGATCCTGCACCTTAACGGCTACAAGATAGCTAACCCAACCATACTCTCGCGCATCACTCGCGAGGAATTGGAACAGTTGCTCCGCGGCTATGGCTGGACACCATATTTTGTTGAGGGCCACGAGCCAGCCCTGATGCACGAAGCCATGGCGGCTACCCTCGGTACGGTGGTTGAGCAGATCAAAAAGATTCAGCACGAGGCCCGTGCAAACGGTAACTTGGACCGGCCCCGCTGGCCCATGATTGTCCTAAAATCACCCAAAGGCTGGACCGGGCCGAAGGTGATTGATGGTCTTCCGGTAGAAGGCACCTTTCGCTCGCACCAGGTGCCGCTCTCTGACTCGGCTACCCATCCCGAGCACCTTAAGCAATTGGAGGACTGGTTGCGGAGTTATCGTCCTGAGGAACTCTTCGATGAAAGGGGGTGCCTGAAGCCTGAACTAGCCGAATTTGCTCCCAAGGGCGAACGACGAATGGGCTCGAATCCCAACGCCAACGGCGGCATTTTGCTGCGCGATCTGCGCATGCCAGATTTTCGTGACTACGGAATTCCCGTTCCGGTCCCGGGGACGCGAGGCATCGGAGATACACGGGTCCTGGCGCCCTTCTTAAGGGATGTTGCAAAGCTGAACGCTGAGCCACGCAATTTCCGAGTCTTCGGCCCGGACGAGACGATCTCAAACGGACTGGGAGCCATCTTTCAGGGTACCAATCGCCAATGGGAGGCTGCAACCGCGCCGAATGACGAATTCCTCGCCCCGACCGGAGGGGTAATGGAAATGCTGAGTGAGCATCAATGCGAGGGCTGGCTTGAGGGCTACTTGCTCACCGGGCGGCATGGACTCTTCAATTGCTATGAAGCATTCATCCACATTGTCGATTCGATGTTCAACCAGCACGCCAAATGGCTGAACGTCACCTCCCGACTTCCTTGGCGCCGGAAGATCGCCTCCCTGAATTACTTGCTGGCGTCGCACGTATGGCGTCAGGATCACAACGGCTTCACGCATCAGGACCCCGGTTTCATCGACCTTGTCATGAACAAGAAGGCGGAAGTCGTGCGTGTTTACCTTCCGCCGGACGCGAACTGCCTACTCTCGGTGATGAACCACTGCCTGCGTAGCCGCCACTACGTTAACGTCGTGATTGCGGGCAAGCACCCAGCGCCGCAGTGGCTTACGATGGACGCCGCCGTCAAGCACACTTCCGCGGGCATCGGCATATGGCAGTGGGCCAGCAACGATCAAAGCGCTGAGCCCGATGTGGTCATGGTCTGCTGTGGCGATGTACCTACGCTGGAGACCCTGGCGGCCGTGTCCATCCTGCGAGAGCATCTGCCCGACCTGAAAATCCGGGTGGTCAACGTGATTGACGTCTTTAAACTGCAACCGTCTTCGGAACACCCCCACGGTTTGAGCGAAGCGGATTTCGATGGTCTGTTCACCAAGGACAAGCCGGTCATCTTCGCCTTCCACGGCTACCCGTCGTTGGTCCACCGGCTGACCTACCGCCGTGCGAACCATGACAACATCCACGCCCGCGGTTACAAGGAAGAAGGCACCATCACGACCGCTTTCGATATGACAGTGCTGAATGACCTGGACCGATTCCACCTCGTGATGGCCACGATCGACCGGTTACCGCAGACAGGCGAGAAAGGGATTTTTCTCAAGCAGCAGCTCCGCGACAAACTCGTCGAACACAAGCAATACATCGAAAAGAACGGCGAGGATATGCCAGAAATCCGGAATTGGAAATGGCCGATTTCAAGTGAATAGAAGGAAACGAAACTATATGGAAACGAAATTGAAGGTTGAAGGGATGACTTGTGGCGGTTGCGTCCGACACGTTACACGAGCGTTGGAGGCTGTCCACGGCGTCCGTGGCGTCGATGTGTCGCTTGATGCCGGTGAGGCCACGGTACAGCACGAAGGCGCTGACGTTAAGGCTATGATCGCGGCCGTCGAAGAAGACGGATATCGAGCGAAGGAAGCCTAGTTGGCAGCTCTGGCTCCGAGCACCGATGAGTCTCACCTGGCGATTCAGGGGATGACGTGTGCTTCGTGCGTCCGCCGAGTGGAGAAGGCGCTTGCCAAGACGGCCGGCGTGAGCCAGGCGAGCGTCAACTTCGCGAACCACCAGGCCACGGTCATCCACGAGGCAGGAGTCTCCGACGACCTCCTCATCAAGGCGGTGGAGCGGGCTGGGTACGGAGCGAGCTCGTTAAACTCGGCGCAAGACCAATCGGATGCCCGCGAGCAGACCACGGAGGAGTTGGCGAGCGTCAAGCGCGACCTGATTTTCGCCGCCATCCTCACCATTCCCACCGTCCTCCTCTCGATGCTTTGGCACCCTCGCCCAGTGTGGGCGAACTGTGCTGTTCGCGTTCGCGACGCCCGTGATCTTCTGGTCAGGACGCAGATTCTTTCAGGTCGCGATTAAGACGGCGCGCCACCTCTCGGCCACGATGGACACCCTCATCGCGATGGGCGCGGGAGCGGCCCCCTGGCCGCTCTCGGCCTGCTGAACCCGATGCTGGCAGCGGGTGCTAAGGCCTTCAGCAGCATCTCGGTGGTGCTGAACTCACTGCGATTGAAGCGGTTTGCTTGAGGGCAAGCCTCACCACGTTCATTTCTGTAGCCACCCTGCAGTCCGAAGGGATGGCACGCTTCCGCGGACACGTATGCGATGACTTGTAAGTAACCTGGAGCTTGACCTAGACTCTTTCTAACCGCTCGGAAAGGAGCGGCCCAGAGACGTTTGTGCATGGAATCAATGAGAAGCCTCGGCGTGAGCCCGTGGCGCGCTTCAGCCGCTCGATGCGGGGCGGTCGACGGCTTCAGTCGGCATGTGAACGGCATCGCCACTCTGAGGAGCGAGTTTCTCATAGCAGGTAGTCTCCAGACGGGGGTGTCTGCTCATAGATCTCGTCGACCAGCAGAATGCGAGGCATGCGATGTGCACGACCAAGATGCAGCAGGTGCCCATGAAGGGTATGCCATCAAAGGGCAAATGAACCTCCCGCGAATTCAGAATCGTGCGCAGAGCAATTTATCTGCACACAATGCGGGATCAAGGAACAAATTGGACGATTCAAAACGGTACCCGGACCTCTCCGAACAAGAGCAGCAGTTGATTAAGTTGGCAGCAAATGGGTTGACCGATATTGCAATCGCAAACCGCCTTGGCATTACCGAGTCAACGGTCAAGAGCTATTGGCTTCGCGTGCGCAACAAACTTGGTCCGCACAACAGAACCGAGTTGGTCGCTCACGCTTTACGCGAAGAAAGCGAACAAACGATTAGTGAACTGAACGGTGAGATACAGAGGCTCAAGCAAGCACTCGTGCGACATGACAAGAATGCCGTAAATTTTTATCGGGACGTGCTCGAGAACACTTCAGATGCCGTCTTTGCTGTCGATCGGGGGGGGTGCTTCGTTTGGCTTAACTTGGAAGCCGAGCGGATGTTCGGGTATCGGCTCGACGAATTGGTCGGGAAGCCGGTAAGCCTACTGGTTCCTCCTCGCCTCCATAACCGGCACCTCTCGCACATAATCCAGTATCTGGCCAACCCAGAGCGCAAGGAAATGGGGCAACATCTAGCGACCCTCGCGGTGCGCAAAGGTGGCGAAGAGTTTTCGATGTCAGCCTCCCTCGGTTCAATTGAGACGAGCGATGGACGCATCGTCACCTGCTTCGTTCGCGATACTTCCGAGTCTAAAGCGCTTGACTCGTACCTTGAGCGTCGCGGAGTGCTTCCCTAAATTGGATGGGCATGAAACAAAGGAAGTAGGTTGGGCTTTGACACCCACCGCTGCTGCTCTTCGGTTTTCTTGAGCCTTTCGTCGGGCGAGAGTGGTCCTTGTTGGAGTTGGTGTTTGCTCACAATGCGTTGCCTTTTGCCAAAGCATCGCTACTGTCAGGATGCTCTTCCTAGACTTCCTGGCCCATCTATATTTGGTTTGCGAATGCTGATTCCAGTTTTTTGTCATCCTAACAGCAAGTCCTTGACCAAGAGCCAGCCCCTCGGAGGCGAAGCTGGCTACCATGAAGGCTTCTCATGCCGTCCGAAGGGACGGCATCAATTGGGAGGCATTGAGGGGTTGACTAATGAGTGAAGCAAATGCATGTCCGTAAATGGGTTGATCATGACAAGGTTGCGCCCGAGGAGAAACTTATGCCAGAGACCCAGAACCCGATTGTTTTCCAGGTTGCGCTACTAGGCAATTACCCGCCTCGTCAGTGTGGTATCGCAACATTTACGACGGATTTGAGGCATGCGCTTACTGCGCACCGACCTGAGGTGGTCGTTGACGTGATTGCCATGAGCGATCGCTCCGATTACAACTATCCTGCGGAAGTGCGATACAAAATCACAGAGCGCGACCTTTCGGCCTACATCAGTGCTGCTGATCTCATAAACCAAGTCGGCTATGACGTGCTGTCGGTGCAACATGAATATGGCATCTTCGGAGGTGAGTCTGGCTCTTACCTGATGAGCCTGGTTCGTCAGGCCAAGATGCCGATCGTAACGACGCTCCATACTGTTCTGCAAGCGCCTAGTCCCTCCGAGCGTGAGGTACTAGACGAACTGCTCCAACTGTCCCAAAGGGTGGTTGTGATGAGCAAAAAGGCAGTTAGCTTCTTAATGGAAGTTCACAACGTTTCCCGTGACAAGATTGACTTGATTCCACACGGTATCCCTGACATTTCTGAATCCGCGGGGAAGAAGTTCCGGCTGGGTCTCAACATAAGCGGTCCAATGATTTTTACGTTTGGCCTGTTATCGCCTGATAAGGGAATTCAGTATGTCATTGAAGCTATGCCTCAGATCGCGCGTCAGTACCCTGGGGCAACGTACGTGGTGGTCGGAGCAACCCATCCTGCTATTCGCAGTCACTCAGGCGAGACGTATCGCGAGAGCCTCGTTAAATTGGCAGATGAATTAGGCGTAGCGGAGAATGTTCGCTTTGTGGATCGTTTCGTAGAACCGGAGGAGTTGGTTCTCTACTTAGGCGCAATGGACATCTATGTCACTCCCTACCTCAATCCCAAACAGATCACGTCAGGAACACTTGCCTACGCGATAGGGGCGGGTAAGGCGGTCATTTCCACCCCTTATTGGTACGCTAGAGAACTCCTCGACGAGGGGAGGGGTGTCCTCGTGCCGTTCCGCGATGCAGGTGCGATTTCTGAAGCCGTGAGAGGCATCTTGGAAGATGCAGAATCTCGTCAGGAGATGGGGCGAAGATCTGCTCTGTTTGGTAAGCAGATGCTCTGGCCAGAAGTCGGTAAGAGTTATCTCGCTTCGTTCGTGCGCGCCAAGCAAGAAAGTTCCGAAAGTTTACGAATGCTTATGGGAAAACCATTGTTGCCGAGTCGACATCGAGAGACTTTGCCGAGTATGCATCTCGGCCACCTTAAGAATCTCAGCGACGATACGGGGATTCTGCAGCACGCCAGGTTCTCAGTTCCCAACCGGGCGGAAGGGTATTGCGTCGATGACAACGCGCGAGCGCTGTTGTTTACGGCCTATTTGGCCAGCGAGGGGTCCTTGTCCGAAGAAGAGTCATTGCTTCAAGGTCGATATCTCAGCTTCGTTCTTGACGCCTATAATCCCGAGAACGGTCGGTTCAGAAACTTCATGAACTTTAGCCGTGGCTGGCTGGAAGAATCTGGCTCCGAAGATTCGCATGGCCGAGCTCTTTGGTCCTTGGGCGCGATCGTCGGTAGATGTGAGGATCGAGGCCGTCGCGGCTTAGCAAGGGAGCTATTTGAAACCAGCGCACCTGCCCTGCTCGCCACCACCAGCCCTCGGACTTGGGCCTACGGAATCCTTGCTGCGGAAGAGTATCTCAGCGCATTTCCCCAGCAGCGCTCCGTTCAAGACCTTATGCACACTTTGGGCCGTCAACTGCTAACTCAGTATCAGCTCGCTCGAAATGATGCGTGGCCCTGGTTCGAGCAGAGCCTGTCATACGCGAATGCTCGATTGTCGCAGGCGTTGATTGTCGCCGGAAAAGTGGGTTCCCACAACGATATGTTCGAGGCTGGTCTTGATTCGCTGGCCTGGCTCATGGACATTCAATCCGGTGCCGGCGGCGTGTTCGTGCCGATCGGAACCCATGGATTCAGTCCTCACGGCGGGGAGCGCATCCTTTTCGATCAGCAACCCATAGAAGCATCCTCGTCTGTATCAGCGTGTCTTACGGCTGGACGGGTGACAGGCAACAAAATTTGGTTTGGCCACGCACGGAGATCCTTCAACTGGTTCCTGGGCCATAACATGCTCGGTCAGCCACTCTACGATCTGTTGACCGGAGGGTGCTATGACGGACTTCATGCGGATCGTGTCAACCAGAATCAAGGCGCGGAATCGACTCTCTCATTCCTTTGCGCTTTGTCAGAAATGCGTGGCACGAATATGCCGAGCGCAACGGCAGCTAAGGCGGAATTACTATGAACTCAAATGCATTCGAAGTCCTTCTCGAGCGGCACCCCAAGAATCCAATCTTGACGGCAGCCGACTGGCCTTATCCCGTTCATACGGTGTTCAATCCTGGGGCAACTCTGCTGGAAGATGGCACGACCCTTCTGCTGTGCAGAGTGGAGGACCGGCGAGGCATTTCGCATTTGTGCGCTGCCCGCTCAGTAAACGGTATAGATGGCTGGGCTATCGATGAAGTGCCGACATTCTCGCCCGATCCTCTCAACTACCCTGAAGAGCTTTGGGGTGTTGAGGATCCTCGAATCACCTACATGGCGGACCTGAAAAAATACTTCGTCACCTATACAGCATTTGGTAAGACGGGACCAGGTGTTGCAATCGCTTCGACCAGCGATTTTAAGACGTTTGAGCGTTGCGGACTTGCGATGCAAGCTGACGACAAGGATGCAGCTCTCTTTCCCTGCCGGTTCAATGGAGAATACGCGCTCATCCATCGCCCTTCGACCGATATGGGATCGCATATGTGGTTGTCGTTCTCTCCCGATCTTCGCAACTGGGGAGGGCATGTGCTGTTTTTGCCCGCAAGGCGCGGCGGCTGGTGGGACGCCAATAAGATCGGCCTCTCACCCCCTCCGATCGAAACCAAGCGAGGTTGGTTGGTCATGTATCACGGCGTTCGGCATCACGCCGCGGGGTCGCTTTACCGGCTGGGGCTCGCCCTTTTCGATAAGAAGGATCCTCATATCTGTCTCACACGGGGACAATCGTGGATGTTTGGCCCGGAAGCTCCTTATGAAATTAACGGAGACGTAGGATATGTGGTTTTCCCTTGCGGCTACACCGTAGCTGAAGATAAAGACACCATTCGGTTCTACTACGGAGCTGCTGATACAAGCATCGGCGTAGCCACGGGCAGCATCAAAAAGATGCTCGCTTGGCTCGACCAAGACGGATCAGAAATGACCGGCGTGGCCGGTCAGCCGGCTGAACGGACTGACAAAGACGCTCCATCATCACCCAGCTGAAAAGGAATCTAACAGATCCAACAAGCGGTTCTTTCCGATGGCCGTGCTCGCGATCGCTGATGTCATTGCGAGCACAGCCGTGAGGCCGCTTCTAAGGTTTATCGCCCTCGGAATCGAAGCCGAAGTCCTTCAACAGCATCGCCGTGGTGCTGAATTTGTTGCGACTGAGGCGGTTTGCTTTAGAGCGCTTGGACCGACAGCGAATAGCCTAATTGGGTTCACGATTGCCCGACTAATGCTCAATCCACCATGACCTTCTTCAGAAACAAGCAGATGCTGATTGCCGGCCTTGCGATTACCGCGATCGTGGCCTATTTGGTCATGGTCGTCGCAGGGCTCGGGGCAGGCAGTGTAAGCGGAATCTCGGTTCGTGAACTTCCTTTGCTCTTCGCGCTTGTTGTCGGAGGGCTTCCCCTCTTGCTGGACTTAGGACGTCAGGTTGTCAAGCGCGAGTTCGGGTCCGATCTACTCGCCGGAATCTCCATTGTCACTTCCGTGGCCCTGTCCGAATACTTGGCGGGAACAATCGTCGTGCTCATGCTCTCTGGCGGCCAAGCCCTTGAGGCATTCGCGGTGCGTCGGGCCTCGTCGGTACTCGAAGCTTTGTCCAAGCGAATGCCCTCCATCGCACACCTCAAGCAAGATGGGGTGGTGCGAGACGTGCCTCTCGACGACGTGGCGATTGGCGACGAGGCGGTCATCTTCCCCCACGAAATTTCGCCCGTCGATGGAGTCGTCGTTGAGGGTCATGGCGTGATGGACGAGTCCTACCTCACGGGCGAACCCTATCAGATATCGAAAACACCTGGTTCGGAAGTTATCTCGGGTGCGATCAATGGCGAGAGCGCCCTCACCATTCGCGCGACAAAGCTCGCCGTTGATTCCCGCTACACAAAGATCATGGAGGTGATGCGGGCCGCCGAGCAGCGAAAGCCGCAACTGAGACGCATTGCCGACCAACTTGGCGCCGTATACACGCCGATTGCGGTGGCGATCGCGCTCTTGGCCTGGGGGTTGAGTGCGGACCCGATCCGGTTTCTCGCCGTGATGGTCGTCGCCACGCCGTGCCCGCTCCTTATTGCGATCCCGGTTGCGATCATCAGTTCGATCTCGCTGGCTGCCCGCCGGGGCATCATCATCAAAGACCCTTCCGTTCTGGAAAAGCTCGATACCTGCCGTATCGCGATCTTCGACAAAACCGGCACCTTGACCTACGGTAAAGCGAAACTGACTGAGATCATCCCGGCTGCAAATTTCGAGGCCGACGAGGTCCTCACCCTCGCCGCGAGTTTGGAGCGCTATTCCAAGCATCCCCTGTCCGCCTCGATCTTGGAAGCCGCACAACAAAAGAGCCTCGCCTTGCGAAGTGCCAGCGAGATCAGCGAGCGTCCGGGTGAAGGGCTGCGCGGCATCATTGGCGGCCCTTCCGTACAAGTAACCAGCCGCAAGAAGCTGGAACTGGCAGCGCCAGACGAAATGCGCAACATTCCACCGGTCGCCCCTGGCATGGAGTGTGTCATTCTGGTCGACGGTCGCTATGCCGCACTGTTTCGTTTCCGTGACGAACCAAGGCTAGAGGGCGCAAATTTCATTCGCCACCTTGGGCCAAAGCACCACTTCAGCCGTGTCGTGCTCGTCTCCGGCGACCGGGAGTCGGAGGTGCGCTACCTTGCCGAGCAAGTCGGCATCAAGGAGGTGCTCTTCAGCCAATCTCCGGAGCAGAAGCTCGAAATGGTGCGCAACGAGACGAAGGTCTCGCCTACGGTGTTCCTCGGCGACGGCATCAACGACGCTCCCGCCCTCACTGCCGCCACCGTTGGCATCGCGTTCGGCCAGAACAGCGATATTACGTCCGAATCGGCGGGCGCGGTGATCCTGGACAGTTCTCTCCAGAAGGTGGATGAGCTCCTACATATCAGCCGGCGGATGCGGACTATCGCCCTGCAAAGCGCATTCGGCGGAATGGCTCTCAGTTTGATTGGGATGGGCTTCGCGGCGACCGGCCACTTGGCCCCCGTTCCAGGAGCGATCTTGCAAGAGGTGATCGATGTGCTCGCGGTTCTCAACGCCCTGCGCGTCGCCTTGCCACCGAAGTCGCTCGTCGATTTTTAGCGGTGCTGCCGTCACTGAGACTGAAGCGGTTTGTTTGACGGCTCGGCCGCGACCTATCTCCTTGCGGTCCGAAGGGACGGCACGTTTCGAAGGACACCTAAGAGACGACTTGTGACGCGGGTAGGGCCCAGCCCAGAATTCATTGGGGCCGGACCTACACAGCCCAAGCAAGGAACAAAATGAAAACACTAACTCTCGCTCTCGCAGCTACCCTCATGTTAGGCAGCGGTGCATTAGCACTGGCTCAGCAAGGTACGCACGATCAACATAAGGCAGCAGCCGCGGCCCAGAAGGCTCCTTCGATGGCGATGTGCAAGCAGATGATGGCTGACAAGGAAAAGTCCATGACCCACATGAAAGCCATGGATGCCAAGCTCAACCACTTGGTCGTTCTGATGAATCAGGCTACGGGCAACGACAAGGTCGATGCCATCGCGGCCGTTGTCAAGGAGCTTGCCGCACAGCGCATGATCATGCACTCTTCGATGGAAGGCATGCATATGAAGATGATGGGCCACTCCATGCAGCATATGCAATCCGGGACCATGGCCACTTGCCCGATGATGAAAGGCATGGGGAAGGGCGGCGGGCATTAGCCGTCAAGGAAAGGGACGCGGTGGCATGATCTCCCTCGTAGGGCTCGGCTTCGCACTAGATCATCAGCGGCTTGACGCGGGGGACGAAGTAACTTGAATGCGCGTCCACCCCGTCCGCCCTCAGGGTCAGGAACATTCAGCCCCTGAAAAGCTCGAGCCACTTGATCCACCGAAGGCGAGTAGAAGCCGAATCCCGACGATTTATGGGCGGAGGTGTTGAGCCGACTCGCTAAGAAGGCCGACGGCATCAATGGCAGAGGCCGTCGCTGGCCATCACTCCATTCTTGTGATCAGATGAGGTACGTCGAAAGGAATAAATAGACCGAGAGTAGCGCGAAGCGAGCGGCCCTCACGCGCGTGCCCTTCAGCCGCGCTACCACGGGGCCATCGAAGACACCGACCCCTAGCAGTCCGTATGAAGTGCGTGAGAGTGGAAGCATTGCTACGATGCTCCGAGGTAAGACCAGCGCACAAGTTAAACGATGAGACCTGTCTCGCCAAGCGCAGCCGTTAGCCATATTGCGTCCGGAGCCCGAGTGTACGTGCAGGGAATGGCTGGTGCGCCAAGCGTCCTGATTCAGGCCCTCGCGGAACGCGCCGAGTCCCTCCGTAACGTGGAGATGGTTCATCTTCACGCGGAAGGGCCCGCCCCGCACCTCGATAAGGCATGCGAAGGCAGCTTTCACCATACGGCCCTCTTTGTCGGCGCGAGCGCTCGAAGCGCCGTGGACGAGGGAAGGGCAGACTACATCCCGGTCTTCCTGAGCGAAGTGCCATCTCTGTTTCGCTCGGGAGCAGTGCCGATCGAAGTCGCCCTCATCCATGTCTCACCTCCAGACAAGCACGGCTACTGCTCTCTCGGCGTCTCCGTCGAAGCCACCATGGCCGCAATCGCATGCGCTCGGGTGGTAATCGCGCAAATCAATCCCCAAATGCCGCGCTCCCATGGCGATGGGTTCATTCACATCGATGCACTCTCGGCCGCTTCGCTCGTGGATGAGCCAATTCATGCGATACGAATTTCGCCACCAAGTGAGATCGAATCGCAAATTGGACGCTATGTGAGTGAGCTGATCGAGGACGGCGCGACAATTCAAATGGGCATTGGTGCCATTCCCGACGCAGTTCTGCGCCAGCTTCACAGCCATCAAGACTTGGGCGTCCACTCCGAAATGTTCTCGGATGGCCTCGTCGACCTCTTTGAATGTGGGGCCGTCACCAATCGCCGGAAGAAGGTTGAAGCAGGCAAAATCGTTGCCACCTTCGTGCTCGGGACCAAGCGAACTTACGATTTCATCGACGACAATCCCGAAGTTGCCATGCTCAACGTCGAGTTTGTGAATGACACGTCCGTGATCCGCCAGAACCCAAAGGTCACGGCGATCAATAGTGCCATCGAAGTCGATCTCACGGGCCAGGTCTGTGCCGATTCCATCGGAACCCGCATGTACTCGGGAGTGGGCGGGCAGATGGATTTCATCCGCGGCGCCTCCCTCTCGGAGGGTGGAAAACCAATCATCGCCTTGCCATCGCGCACGGGCCGTGGCGTTTCCCGAATCGTCAGCACGCTCAAACCCGGCGCAGGCGTCGTGACGACAAGAGCGCACGTGCACTATGTCGTCACGGAATATGGCTCCGTAAATCTCTACGGAAAGAACCTGCGCCAACGAGCAAAAGCCTTGATCGAGATCGCGCACCCCGACGACCGGGAGCAGTTGGATCGTGAGGCATGTGCGCGCTTCGGGTCGCTGGTCTGCTAGCTCAACGGCTCGCTATCGAGCCGTGTAGCCCCCGTCGATCACCAACTCTGAGCCAGTGACGAACTTCGATTCGTCGGATGCCAAGTACAGGACGCCATAAGCAATGTCGTCCACATCGCCCATGTGCCCAAGTGGATGGAGCGCGCCTACGGCCTTCCGCAGTTCCTCGACATCGCCGCCCGTATTCCGAAGGTGATTCTCAACCATCGGTGTCCAAATGTATCCCGGGTGGACAGAGTTCACACGGATTTTCTTATCCGCATAGATCATCGCATCGGCCTTGCTCATCAGGCGCACGGCGCCCTTTGACGCGTGATAGGGCGGCACGTCGGCCGCGCCAACCAATCCATAAATCGACGACAGATTGATGATGCTGCCTTTACCAGCCGCAAGCATGTAGGGCACCACGTACTTCGTGCAGAGGAAAACGCCCTTCACGTTGATGTTCATCACCTTGTCCCACTCCTCCGACGTCACTTCGTGCGTGGGCTTATTCGCACCGGAGATGCCGGCATTGTTCACGAGGATCGTAGGCGATCCGAATTGGGCCGCGATGGCCTCCGCCACAGACTTCACCTGCTCCTCCTGCGAAACATCGAGGTGCCAGTAAGCCGCCCGACCTCCAAGTTGGCAGATCTCGTCGACCAGCGCCGAACCCTCTACGTCCAGGACATCGGTCAATGCCACGGCCGCTCCATGCTGGGCCAACATCATCCCGCATGCGCGGCCAATTCCAAGCGAGCTCCCGGTGATAATGGCAACTTCGCCCTTTACTCTTTCACTTGTGTTCATTCGTATTCCTCTCTAGCTAGCGAGAACGATCTCACGCGGAGACAGGTTGCGGAGCGGATAACCCAGGTTAGACCACGCGGAAATTGCGCATCATTCCCATATCTTCGTGCTCAAGAATATGACAGTGATACAGATAGAGGCCGGGATGTTTGGTGAAGGTCACTTGCACCCGCACGGTCTCTCCAGGCAGTACGAGCACGGTGTCCGTCCAGCCAGCATCAATAATCCCAGAGCGCAACGAATTCGAGTTGGCGCCTGAGCGACTGAGCACTCTGAACTGGCGTCCATGCATGTGAATGGGGTGAGCCGCCTGCATGCCCATCCTGTTTGAAAGGTTCGCGAACTCCCACACTTGCGTCGAGCCCGCAGCAACTGTCTCCTCAGCAGCGACTTCGTTCATATCACCGAATGTGCGGCCACCAAGTAACCATTCCATTCGCTGGAAAGAAAGCGGGACTCGTCGGGTCTTAGACGGCCGGACAACCCAACTCTCATCGAATGTGCTGAGTCGCTCCGGTAACCGAAACGCTGGACCGTTCCGATCACGCGTCCGAAGTGTCATCAAACGCAGCGGCGCTCCATTCGGCACTTTCGAGTTGCCGCGCATCATGGCGTTCATTCCACCCATGTTTGCGTCAACCTCGGGATAGGCTCTGCTTTCGAGAGACACCTCGGTCCCAGCCGAAAGGCCAGTCAGGTCAAGCAACACATCTGCACGCTGGCCCGGCGCCAAGGTAAGGATTTGCTGGCGCACGGCCCTTTCGAGAAGGCCGCCATCGCCTCCAATGATGACCATGGGCAACCCGCGAGTCCAGGCCAGCTTATAGATTCGAGCGTTGGATGCATTGAGCAACCGAACCCGCCGCCATGAGGCGTCGACTTCTGAAGTGGGCTGCGGCCGGCCGTTGATCAACATGCGCTCACCGAGAAACCCGGTCATCATCGCCATGTTTCCCCTCCTCCCAGCCGGGACGTAAACCAGTTGGTTTTGGGTATCAAACACCCGATCCTGAAGCACACACAGTTGCTCGGCTGAACCAGAAGGTAGCCCCAAAGCATCCTCCTCGGCATCCTGGACAATCAGAATGCCCGCGAGGCCCTGATAGACTTGGGCGCCAGTCCGCATGTGAGGGTGCGGGTGATACCAGTAGGTACCCGCACGATTCGTGACTTCAAAATCGTAAACGTAGTCTGCTCCTGAGGCGATCGCCAACCGCGGGTGACCATCTGCGAGCTCCGGCACATCCAAGCCATGCCAATGGATGATCGAATCCTCAGGAATACGGTTCGCAAAACGAATGCGGACTTTCTGCCCGCGGCGCAGGCGGATAACTGGCCCTAGGTAGGAGCTTGGAAGTGTCTCTAGCGTGGCGGCCGGACCCTTGAGGACGCGACCGGTAAAGCGCCACACGTGCGTGGGCTCGCCCGGGAGCAGCGGCACTTGATCTGGCGACATCGTCAACTCTAGTTCGATGTCGGGCGCAAAGCCTGCATTTGGCGTCGCTTGTGCAAAGCCTGCGGCCAAGCCCGGATTCGCTAGATCGCCGATGGCAGCTGATAGAGCTGACACCGTGATGAGATGAAGAAAGTCGCGACGATCCATGGGTTTCGTTCGGTGCTCCGTCCGCCTTTGACCTGTCCATACGCGAACAAGGGGGTGGAGTTTGGCGTCCATTGCCTTCGGAATGGCTCTCCCTTACGTGATCGAGTGGGCCCGGGGAGTTCCGCCCTCTCCCTTGCGAGACTTCCCAATAAGGTGCCAGGGTTCCATGGGGCATGATTCCTGCACCGGCTTCCACAAATCGGGGGTCGCGATTGACCCGCGTCAGCTAAGAGTGCGCGCGCGCCAGTAGACGAAATCGCCCGCGGGCAGTTCCCACGCAACCTCGCCGGCAGGATTCTCGCCCCGACAATACACCGCGCCCTGGGACCGCGAACCCTTCCGCCGAGAGTGCGACTCTCAAGGACGAGGACAAGTTGTAAATACATGAACAAAATAGATCACGAAGAACTTAAGCAGAAGATGGACGG
>JBBQWO010000043.1:0-19890 GCA_038210535.1 Fimbriimonadales bacterium
AGACGGGGCCCGCTGAGTTAACATAGCAAGTGATGAGCCGCCTCCTGAATGCCCCTCGACGCTTGCAAGACATGCGCCTAAGACCAACGCTCGGCGACCTCATGACTAGCCCAGTGTTCTACAACATAGTGGACGTTGAAAAGCTTCAAGCCTTCGATTGGGGGAACGACCATCAGAAGGTCCTGGCAGATTGTATCTCCGAGGGGGTGTACCGACACGCGCTCGTTCAACTGGAGCTAGGAATCCAGATCGAGACGTTTCCACTGTCACTTGAGTTCGTTTCCGGCGCAGCTCGGGCCAGGATCACGTTCGCGGAAGGCGCTGGCAGAAACGCGGGAGAGGTCGTGTTCGAGAGGGAATCAGGTGGCCAACCAAAGACCTTTCGCCCCGGAAGGTGGCTGATGAGGTTCAGGGAAATCCAAGATGAAGAGGATCTAGCAATGGAGGACGCCTTGCAGCCGCAGAGTTCGGCGGCTGCTGATCAGAAGTTCGGCACCATCGACGATTCAGACTTGTTTCCAAAGAAGCGCGTAGGTTTCCGAGGCCGGTTAGACCGTAGGTAGGGCTGAGCTTCCGACAAGGTCGGCCCAGCACGTTACGACACTTGTGGCCCGGCAGGTTTGGATGCTCCCCCCTGGGACAAGTCCCACCCGTCCCACCCGTCCCACAAGTCCACCCACAAGTCCCACCCGTCCAACAATTCCCCCCTTGACCAAACCCCCACAAAAGAGCTACCGTTAACCCATGTCCGACCGGCCCATCATCCCCCGGCACGGCGGCTATCGTAACCTCCACGCCTACAAGCTCTCAGAAGTCATCCACGACGCCACCGTCGTCTTTTGCCAACGATTCATCGACCCAAGGTCTCGCACAACGGACCAGATGATCCAGGCTGCGCGTAGCGGCAAACAAAACATTGCTGAAGGCAGCGCCGACGCTGCAATCTCAAAGAAGAGCGAGCTCAAGCTGACCGGCATCGCGAGGGGCAGCTTGGTAGAGTTGGAAGAGGACTACCGGGACTACCTACGGCAACACGTATTTCCCATCTGGGACAAGGATGATCCCCGCTGCCAAAAGATCAGAGCCATAGCCTTCGACAACAGTGGAGCCAGCAACCGCTATCGCAAAGACATCAACTTCGACCCCTACCGAAAGTTCTTCGAAAAGACATCACCCGAAATAGCTGCCAACACCGCGATCTGCCTAATCAATCAAGCCACATACCTTCTAAACAGGTTGCTCCTGAAGCAGGAACATTCCTTCATCGAAGAAGGCGGATTCACCGAAAACCTCTACAAAAAACGAAAAGAATCCAGAGAAACCTAACCCCCTCCCACTCGTCCAACCGGTCCTACTTGTCCCACCCGTCCCACTCCTCCCATCAAAAAAAAAATCAATTTTCGGTTGACAAAATCCCCCTTTCGCCCTTATAAGGTGTGAGCACAGTTTCCGAGACCTACAAATCCCTCGTCCACAACCAAGAAAAGCCCTTCCAAAGACCCGACCTGATCAACTCGTACGAGATTCTCGAAATCACCGATGACCCGGACGACGGCTTCGTCCCCTTCGGGGTCACGATCCTCACCGGGGAGCCCGGCTGCGGCAAGACCTCTTTCGCCACCGCCGTCGCCCTGGCCGTCGCCGCCGGCGAACCTTTCGCAGGCGTCCCACCCAAAGAACCAGAGCCCGTCGGCTGGTTCGCCGCGGAGGAAGACATGTTTGATCGTGCCCGTCTACTCGCGCACCGCTACACGCGCCGCATCGAAGAAACCAAAGAGCAACTCCCCTTCCGCACCTTTTATGGGCCCGCGCAGCTCGACAACCCAGACACCCTAAGGCGCTTCCTCAACTGCTTGAATGGATCTAACCACTTCGCCGTCCTGGATCCCCTCGCCGCCTTCGTGAGAAACCCGGCCGAGTATCGTGACCTGGTCCTGACGCTCCGAAAAATCGGACTCGACTACGGAATCACCTTCCTGCTCCCCCACTGGTCGAGCGCGAACGGCCCTTCCGGCGGGCCCGGATTGCAGTCGGCCGCCAGC
Source organism: Fimbriimonadales bacterium (assembly GCA_038210535.1). Taxonomy (GTDB): domain Bacteria; phylum Armatimonadota; class Fimbriimonadia; order Fimbriimonadales; family Fimbriimonadaceae; genus Fimbriimonas. The sequence continues at coordinate 2,043 of JBBQWO010000043.1, forward strand.
GCCGTCTGGTGTCTCTCCTACAAGCAACTTGACGGCCATCGCCTCGTGCGCCTGGAGATGTCCGGCCGGGCCCAAACCCCCAAAACCTTGCAATTCCGAAGCGAACATCCCCTCCACTACGAGCTCGTCGAGGCTCCACTTATCGAGCAAAGACCAACCACCGAGCAAGACATCCGCCAAGCCCTCACTGAATCACCCAAAACGCCCGAGCAACTCTCCCAAGAAACGGGCCACAACCTAAAGTCCGTGCGAAACACCGTTATAAAATTGGTGGCAGCAGGCGTGGCAACAATCCAGGGCAAGGTGAACCGAAGCAACGCCTACGTGTGTGCATAAGTGCGACCCCCTCCCCCCCTTTGGGAACGGGAACGGGAACTTCCCCAGCGACAAATCGAACAGGCTCTTCTCGATAAGGTAGAGACAAGTCGCTAGAGGAAGCGACGGTGGACGTTCGGCTGCCCCACCTGTCCCTTCAGTCGAATGCACCGGCTTCATGGCCGGCCCGGTATTCTCGACAGAAGTGGTTGCAACGCTTGCCCTCCTCGCCCTAACCCAACAGCCGACCTTCACAAAGGTCGTCGTCGACACCCGCTTCATCTCCGAAGGAGTCGCGGTCGCCGACATCAACCGCGACAACAAGCTCGACATCCTAGCCGGCTACATCTGGTACCAAGCCCCCACCTGGACCAAACACGAGATTGCTCCCGTACCGACCCTCGACCCCAAAACCCAATACAGCAACTGCTTCCACAACTGGGCCGCCGACCTCAACTCCGACGGCTGGCCCGACCAGATCGTCATCGGCATGCCCGGCGAAAAGGCCGTCTGGCGTGAAAACCCCAAAGGCAAGAGCGAACACTGGAAGGAGCACCTCATCTGGCATAGCGCCGGCAACGAGAGCCCGCTTTACAAGGACCTGTTCAAGAATGGAAAGAAGGTGCTCATCATGGGTACGGACGACCAATATCTCGGCTGGTTCGAACCTGACAAAGACCCCTACAAGCCCTGGATCCCTCACCGGATCAGCGAAGACAAAGGCGCCGGCTCCCAACGCTACTCCCACGGCCTAGGCGTCGGTGACCTCGACGGCGACAAGAAGAACGAGATCATCACCACCGGCGGATACTACAAACACACAACGGCTGGCTGGACTTTCATCAAAGCCGACCTCGGCCCCGACTGCGCCCACATGCTCACCCTGAGCCCCAAGGACGGCATCCTGACCACCTCAGCTCATGCGCGAGGAGTCTGGTGGTTCAAACCCAATGCCGATGGAACCTTCCAACGACAAACGATCGACGCAACCGTCTCCGTCACCCACGCCGCGAACCTGGTCACCATCGCAAAAGCTACCAACCTGATCACTGGCAAGCGCCAATGGGGACACCCCCCCGGCGTCGACCCCGGCTCCGACGAGCCCGCTTGGCTGGTCCGATACGAGTTGAACGACGGCAAGTGGACAAGACACCTCATCGACGAATCCTCTGGAGTCGGCACCCAGTTCGAAGTCCGAGACGTGAACCAGGACGGGCGAACCGACATCGTGACTGCGAACAAGAATGGAGTCTTTCTGTTTATCCAGCAGCGGCCACCAAACCAAAAATATGCCCAGTAGAGGCGGATTCACCAAACACCTCTAAAAAGCGCAACGGCCACCGAATCCTCCACGAGACATAAGAACGCCGAGTCTCCAATGTTCACATCCTCCTGAACAGAATATGACCGACCCTCGCTTGCCGATATACTTGACCCTATTGAGACGCGCGCACATGAGACCGAGTAGGAGAATGATCGCCGGGGTTGCAGTTGCAGTCCTAGCATGTGGCTTTTTGACTTCGTGCGGCAGTGCCGCCGTCGGCTTGGAAGAAGGCAATCTCGCTCCCGATTTTACGGTTCAGGAGGTCGGGTCGGACAAGAAAGTGAGTCTTGCCGATTACAAGGGCAAAGTCGTGTTTATCGACTTCTGGGCAACGTGGTGCGGACCCTGCAAAGTCATCGAGCCGGAGATCGACGATATGTACGCTAAGTACAAGAGCAAGGGCTTTGAGGTCATGGCGGTCTCTAACGAATCCATGCGGGATCTTGAGGCCTTTGACAAGACCCGCAAGCCCAAATATCCGATCTCCCAAGACTTTGCCGGAATGGCCTTCGGCTCCTTTAAGGTTCGCGGATTGCCCAGCCAATTCCTGATCGGACGTGATGGCAAGATCGTGTGGTCGCAGGTCGGTGCAGAACCAGGCACGGTTACCCGAGCCATTGAAGCGGCCATGAACGGCTAACCCTATTTCAACGCTTTTTGGAACGAGCCGACGGTTAGCGACACCATGACGCCAAACAGGACTCCGGCAACCGCAAATCCCTGCCAAATAGCAGGATTGCTCCAGTTGCTCAACACCAAGGCCCGAACTCCCTCGATGATGTAGGTGACCGGGTTGTAGGTGGCAATCAGTCGAAATGTGGGGGGCAGCAGCTGCATCGGAGCCTGCGAAGTGGTCAGGTACAAGAACGGAAAGACAATCACGAACATTGATTGCACGAGCCTCGCGTTCTGCGTTCGGAGCGCCGATATCATGCTAACGCAGCTCCAAGCCATCGCGAACAAGATGAGCATCGCGAACAGAGCGACAAGGCCGAGCACACCCGTCTGAAACCGAACTCCGACGATCAGCAGGAGAACGAGAACGATGGCTCCTTGCATCACTGCCTGCACCGCCACCTCAGTGAGTCTTCCGAGAATGATAGTAAGCCGATTGATCGGCATGATCATTAACTTCTTAAAGTAGCCATTCGAGATGTCCTGAACCAATTCGATCCCCGCATTTCCGGCAGAAAAGAAAACTGCCGTGAAAAGCGCGGTAGGCGCAATGAAGTCTCGGTAGGTGATGTCCGGCGGAAAGCCTGGCACTTTGGAAAAAGCGTTTAGCGAAGCCGAGTTGACGAGAAAGAAAAAGATCGGGATGAACAGCGACGGGATCAGGGCCAGCAAGGGCCGCCATATCTGCTTGATGCTGCGGATCGAGAGGTAGTACCAGTCGGAGAAAAACGTGCTCATCGTCTTGCGTAAGGATCGGCGGCGTTCAGATTGACCTCTTCTTCGCCGAGGTTGCTACCCGTGGTTTTCAGGAAAACTTCTTCCAGATTCTTAGCTTCGTGCTTATTCAAAAGCTTATCGACGGTGCCTTCGGTGACGATCTGGCCCTTGTCCATAATCGCGAGGCGGTTGCACAGGGCTTCGGCTTCTTCCATAAAGTGAGTCGTCAGGAAGATCGTCATTCCGGCCTGATTGAGTTCGCGGAGATGATTCCAAATGAGCTGCCGGGCATGAGGATCGAGACCCTGGGTCGGCTCGTCGAGGAACAAGATCTTAGGCTCGTGCATAAGCGAAAGCGCGAGGTCGAATCGGCGTCTCATGCCGCCTGAGTAAGTGGCAGTGAACCGATCGGCCACCTTCTCCAACTCAACCAGCTTCAGCAACTTCTCGACTTGGCTCTTGATCCGAGCAGATGGCAAGTGGTACAGCCTGCCGTGGAGTTCGAGCATTTCGCGCGCGGTAGATGTCTCGTCCAAGCCGATCTCCTGCATGGCAAAGCCCACGCGCTTGTAAATCTCGTTCGAGTCCCGCTTAAACTCGAATCCATCGATAGCGATATGTCCGCTCGTGGGCTTAACCAAGTTCACCATCATGTTGATGGTGGTGGTCTTCCCTGCTCCATTTGGCCCTAAAAACCCGAAGAACTCGCCCGGCGCGACGGAGAACGACACCCCGCGCACCGCTTCGATATCGGGCGGGTAGGTCTTGCGGAGATCGCTGACTTCGATGATGTTTGTTGACATCGCAGATGAGTATACGTACTCATGAGAGAAACGGCGTGAGCGTTCTTTGAGTTGCGCGAGGACTGTTCTGAGTATTCTTCGTAGCCTATGAGCGAAAAGGTTTTTAGGCTTCTCGACACAATGACCCGCGAATCAAAGCCGGTCACGTGTTCCGAGCCAGGGCACCTTCGCTTCTACTCATGTGGGCCCACCGTTTACTCGTACGCGCACATCGGCAACTTCCGCACGTTCCTAACCTCCGACCTAATTGTGAGAGTCGCGGAGGCCATTGGCTGGCGAGTCACGTCGGTGACCAACATCACCGATGTCGGACACATGACGCAAGACGACATCGCAGACGCCGGCGGCGAAGACAAGATGGCCAAAGCGCTCAGCAGCAAGGACGGTGAGCGGTTCAACAATGTGTGGGAGCTGGCGGAATATTACGAGTCCGCCTTCCGTGAAGATTGGGCCCGATTGAACTTGCGCGAGCCCTCAGTTCGACCCAAGGCAACTCAGCACATGCGCGAACAGATCGTCGCCGCCGAGAAACTGATAAGCCAGGGAAACGCCTATGAGACCGCGACGGGCGTGTACTTTAGCATCGACAGCTTTCCCTCATATGGCAAGCTGAGCGGCAACACCCGCGAGAACCTCTTGGAAGGAGTGCGTGAGGTCGTTCAGGATGAGAACAAGAAGCAGCAGGCGGATTTTGCTCTCTGGAAGAAGGACGACAAGCACCTCATGCAGTGGTTTTCGCCCTTTGGCTGGGGCTTCCCAGGATGGCATCTGGAGTGCTCGGTGATGGCAATGGCGTACCTTGGCGAGACCATCGACCTACATGCCGGAGGAGAAGACCTGATCTTTCCCCATCATGAGTGCGAGATAGCTCAGTCCGAAGCACTGACCGGCAAGCCTTTTTGCCACCATTGGGTGCACACACGGTTTTTGCAGGTGAACGGCCAAAAGATGTCCAAGAGCCTTGGCAACTTCTATACGGTTCGTGATCTGCTGGAGCGCGGGGCCGATCCGTTCGCGATCCGGTATGCCCTCATCGGAGGGATGTACAGCAAGCAATACAACTTTACGGATCAGGCGCTCAGCGATGCTATGGGCAACGTCGAGCGACTCCGACGCGCGGACACTGCGGCGGCGGCAGGTGTGGCGGCTAATCGTCCTGGCGAAGATCTGCTCGGACCCGCGCTAGACGCGATCTACGACGAGGCCCTGGAGGCGATGCTGAATGACTTGAATACGCCGATCGCGCTGGCCAAGGCACTGGAGGGCGCACGAGTCATTACACGCGAGGCGGACACGCTTTCGGGAGCCGCCGCGGCATCGGCGCAGTTGTTTGTAGACCGGATAAATGCCTTGCTCGGCATCGTCAAGTACGACCGAGAACTTCCCTGCGGGGAGGCGACTGAAAAGCCGTCTGGAGTGGATGAAGCCTGGGTAGAAGCTCGTATTGCGGAGCGAGTGGAAGCAAAAAATGCCAAAGATTTTGCCCGATCGGATGCCATCCGAAACGAACTGGCTGAGAAAGGGATCGAGGTACGAGATACGCCAAATGGCGTCGAGTGGAGCCTCAAGCGGACGATCTAAATCCCATCCCGCTCGTTTCCGGCTCCTTGTCGGAATGCCTAGCGTGCAACGGGAAGGCAGGGTCCAGCGTGGATAGAGGAGTGAACCGCAAAACTGAGGTTAAGACCCTGCTTCCAATCCTGATGGCAATGGTTTATGGCGTTTCGCCCATCGACCTAATTCCGGACCTGATTCCGCTTATTGGCATCGTCGATGATGCGCTCATCATTCCGATGCTGCTTCTTCTCGCCTTGGTGAACAGTCGCAAAGTCGCGAAAGCGAGAGCGAAGACTCCTCCGATTCGCGTGAACTAGAGAGCATCCGACCCGCTGCTCGTTATCTTCGCATGGCAGCGGTTCCAGCCTTCTCGGACGGCTTCGCGGTAATGCTCCCAAGTCCCGGAACGCTGCGATTCCCATTGATCCCTTAGCTGAGCTTCGGCAGCAGACCAATCGTGGCCCCCGAAACGCTCGTCTTTGGCCGCTTCGAACCCAAAGCGATAGGCCGGCTCATGATCCTCATAGGTCTGCCCTGAAAGGTTGTTCGCGCTAAAATCGGCGCGGAAGAGTTCCTGATACGGTTCGAATTGGTCTTCTGCATTGACTTCTCGACGGCCATCGGGAATTGCCGCATCCATTTGGTGCGGGGACTGGCGCACATACCGGCTGACCCTGGCGGGCTCGAACGCCTGCTTAGCCAAGGGGCTCTCGTCTTCGATGTTCGTGGGGCGCTCGTGTATGGCGGCGGCTCCATCTCTATCGAGCGTTTCCTCGATTAACTGCACGTCTTCCTCTCGGGCTTCCACCGCGACGACTGCTCCGCCCTTTTTGATGCCCTCCTCCAGAGTCGGAACGAGATTACTAGGGATGCCCAGACCGACCAGCCCGCCAAGGATTCCACCTGTCGCCGCGCCGGCGGCTCCGCCCGCAAACAAGCCGGCGATCGGACCCGCGATGGCCAAACCGGCGGGAACGAAGCCGATGCCTGCGCCAGCGAGGAGGCCAAGCACTCCGCCTACCACCGCGCCGGTGGTCAACCCGGTTGCCGCGCCTTCCGATGCCATCGCGGTGGGATTCTCCATCTCTCTAACTTCGCCGCTATGAGAAATCAGGCTGATCCGGTCCCTTGGGACATTCTTGGAGATCAAATCGTCGATGGCACGCTCGGCATCGGAGAGTTTTTCGAAGAGGGCGACAACGTGAGTGGACATAGGCTTACGTTTGGACCCTCCCTCGGAACCCCACAGTTCCGTGATACATTGATAGTGAACGTGACGACCCTTCTTTGTCTTGTTGCAATGGCCCAAGGGCCGACCTTGAGCCTTTCCATGCCTGCCACGATGCTGCAAGCTGTAGCGAAGCAGATCAGCGTCAAGACCGGAACCGCCATTGCGGTGGACAGGAGCCTGGGCGAAGTGCCAGTTATCGTCGCGGTCAAAGACGTTTCCCAAGAGGAGCTGTTGCAAAAGCTGGCCCATTGTGTGGGTGCCGAGGTGGCGCTTGTAGATGGGAGTTACCGCATTCGAAGATCCGCCAAAGTTGAGGCGGAACTGAGAGAGAAAGAACGGAGCGCCCTCGAACAAAGGTGGATCGGACTGTTGGCGGAGAAGCGCAAGGTCCTCGAGAAGAACCCGTGGACGGCGACTCACGCTCAAAAGGTCATCGATCTTGGGCGGAAGCGATCTCGTGACCGCAGCATCGTTATGCCCGTTCAGTTGAAGGAGTTCGATCCGTCAGCACGCTTGCTTTTTCGTTTGCTTGAAGCCATTGGCCCGCAGGCGCTCGGTCAGATTCCGCCCGTCGGCCGCACCGTCTATTCCAGATTTCCCACCCCCATGCAGCGGGCATTGCCTAAATCTGTCGAAAGCCTCTTAGTTCAGTTCGCGAAGGACATCCAGGCAAGCCCACCCGGGCTTCAAGATCGCCAAGGAATCAGCGGAACAGTCGGAAAGCTGCATCTCTGTATCGACAACACGATGATGGAACCGGGCGCCGATCTCATGCTTTACAACCAGGATGGTTCAGCTGGCGAAGATGCCGACATCGGGGATTTTCAGGCACTGCCAGATGGGAAGGTATCCGAGAACCGTTTTGGGTCGCTCAAGCCTTTCCAAGCATCAGCCCTGACTCAGGCACTGAGCAAGTACGCGACCGCGATTTACGGGACCGACGACCCTTTTGAGCCTGTAGTTTCTGGCCCACAGGAGCCGTCGGTCGAACTGCGCACGATCTTCCTAAATCCGGAAGCATCCGACCCTCTAAGCTTTCTCTATTCCGAGGCGTTGTTCGAATACGCCAAACAAAGAGGCGTGAACCTTGTGGCCTGTCCCCCGGATTATGACGGCGACGAGATGGATTTTCTAGACGACCAGGGACAGGTTGACCTACAAAAGGTTGCAACTCTTTTCGCTTCGGAAATGGAGTGGTCCGAGGCGAAGGGATGGGCCGTCATCCGACCCGAATTTATTTTGGACGTTGACGAGCATCGGGTTAGCCGCTCGGCCCTCGGCAGCTTCTTCAAAAAAGTTTATAAGAACGGCTCGAGCTTAATTACTGAAGTCGACTATGCGGCGGGCTTACCCCGAAGGAGGCTTGGGTATTCTGCCGGGTCGGAAACGCTCTTTCTGGGTTTCCATTATCTCTCTCAGCTTCAAGGAGGACCTCCCTTCTCTGCGTACGGCAGCCGATATCTCTCTAGGTTTCTTGGCTTGTTGACCCCGATTCAGCGTCAGCGCCTCGGGACGAACGGGGTCTTGTCGGCAACGGAGTTGTTGCCTCGCCAAGTGGCCGCATTGGCCGATGCCGCTTACGACGAGGGTTACATCGAGTATGACGAGAGTGTCTCGGAGACGATCCCGGAGTTTCTGACCGAACCCACCGAAGCGCTGCCCAACGGAGTGCCCCCCGGCACTCAGGTCTTCCTAAAATCGGAAGCGGTCCAGGTGCTGCTAGTGCGCTTCGGCACCAGCACAGCAAAGGTCTCCGCGCAACAAATTGCCGCGGCCCGGCTCGTCAAGGGCAAAGTTGCTGACGGGACCATGCAGAAGGCAAAGGATGTTCTCGAGAAGATGAACTTTGAACAGGTCTATCGCGGAACGATCGATACACACAACCTTTTGATTCAATATGGAAAAGGGGTCGAGCGGTCCGAAACTTTCACCTACCGGAACATACGACAAGCCAAGCCGGTGGCCGCCGACTCCATCCCCGATCTGAAGGCCGAAATTGCTCTGCACGAAAAAGACTTTGCCGGGAAAAGTGTTTCGGAGCTAGTTGAGATTGCCTTCGGATCGTGGGAGGACTAAACCTTCTTCTTCAGGAAACGCTTGCTGACGATCATGCCCGGCTCTTGCTTTCCGCGGATATCGATCGAGCAAGGAGTGTTGAGCTTGATCGTACTGTCGATGAAGGCGAAGGCAAGGGCCCTATCGAGGGTTGGGGAGACCACTCCGCTGCTGACTTCACCCACTTCCCTGCCGTCCACCAGGACCTTCATGCCTGGGGCGAGTAGACGCTTCGCCTCCAGAACGACGCCCTGGAGCTTCTGGGCCGTGCCGTTCTCGCGCGCTTCGTTTATGGGTTCGCTCCCAAGGAATGCTTTCGTCTTGCTAATCACCCATCCGAGACCGGCTGAAATGGGGTTCATTTCGTCGGTGAGCTCGTGGCCGTAGAGCGGGAGACCCGCTTCGACCCTGAGCGTGTCTCGGGAGCCTAATCCGCAGGGAGCTACGCCAGAAGTGAGCAAGGTTTGCCATAGGACGGGCGCGTCTTCCGCACTGCAGATGAGCTCGTAACCGTCCTCACCCGTATATCCCGATCGGGCAGCAAAGGTGGGCACGGTGCCGATATGGCAGTTGACGACTCCGAAGGCAGGTGCCTGATTGAGGAGCCCCGGCTGATTGCTGATGCTCGCGAGGATGCCTACGGCCCTTGGGCCCTGCACAGCGATCATAGCCGTTTCCCCAGTCTGATCCGTGATCTCCACACCCTCACCGTTATGCTTCTGCAACCAAGCAACGTCCTTTTCATGGTTGCTGGCGTTCACGACCATCCTGTATTCAGATTCCAAAACTCGATACACGATGATGTCGTCGACAACTCCTCCCGCTTCATTCGGTAGGAAAGAGTATTGGCCTTGGCCGTCGGTCAACTTGGCGACATCATTGACCGTGACTTTTTCCAAAAACTCCAGCACGCGCGGCCCCTTGAGGGTCAGTCGAGCCATGTGGCTGACATCGAACATCCCCGCGCTCTCCCTCACCGCCTTGGCTTCGGCGATGATGCTTGCGTATTGAACGGGCATTTCGTAGCCTGCGAAGGGCACCATGCGGCCACCGAGGCTAACGTGTTGGTCGAACAGTGGCGTACGAAGCATGGTCTCGGACATGACTTCGAGAATACCGGGGCGCTGACTACGCGAGAGTGGCAAGGGGCGATCTAGAATGACTCGTGGCGTTTAAGAACTTCAGTGTCTGGCGTGGCCGCTTGCCTCACTGGCGAGCCGACGATGTCACGTATTACGTCACTTTTCGGCACTCTCGCGCTTTGGTGGAGTGGGAGCGCGAACTGCTTGTCCGGGCGCTGACCAGGCCAGAAGGCTCGAAGTGGGATTTGCTGGTGGTCTGCGTCCTGCCGGAGAAGACGGAACTGATTTTCATGGTTCGAGAGTCCCCATCGGGCCAACCCTATGAACTGTCCTCGATTGTCGAAAAAGCAAAATCCAAAGTAGGAAAGGCCATCTTGAAGAAGACGAATGAGCGCTTTCCGCCCTTTTACGGAGAGAGCTATGACCGGATCATCCGGGATGAGCAAGAACTCGAAGAGCGGCTCCAGGCGATCTACAAGTCTCCCGAAGACGAGGAACTTTCCGAAGACGCATCGACGTATACAGGGTTGTGGGTTCGCGAACTTGACGATACCGGTCAAGGTTCCGCGCACTAAAGCGCCGATAGACGGCGGGACTCCTTCTCTGAGCTTTCAGCCTCGCCCGCGCTACCGGGAATAGTGCCGGATACACTAAATTTTTTGGATGTATTGTGTTCATATCGGAGCATCGGCTCTATTCGGCGCGATATGCGAGCGCATCAAATTGACCTTAGCAAATTCCGACTCCGCCGCAGAAGGCGAAAAGAGCAACTTTTTTGGAGCAATAGGCCATAAGGTGCAATACACCTGAAAACGATGGCGTATTATCCATCAGATGGCAGCATTGCCACCCCTTTCGACTATACGGAGAGTGCATTTTATGAAACGAGCATTTACGCTTATTGAGCTTTTAGTTGTTATTGCAATCATTGCAATTCTTGCTGCCATTCTCTTCCCAGTCTTTGCCCAGGCAAAAGACGCGGCGAAGAAAACGCAGAGCCTGTCAAATGTCAAGCAGATCGGTCTGACGAGCATCATGTACTCAGGCGACCACGACGATGTGGTTCCCCTCGCAATCGAGTGGAACTCTCCAAACTGGTCAGTCTGGACTGAGGGCATTCAGCCTTACATGAAGAACTGGAACATCATGTGGAGCCCTTCCGGCGGCAATCACCTAGTCAGCGCGTGGAACACTCCTGCGAACGACTGGGCAGGCAACTGGAGATGGTTCCCGCAGTATGGTTATAACGCCAGCTACATGAACCATGCAGCGGATTGCGGTGCTGGATCCATTCAGGTCGCTGGCAACGCTTTTGGTAGCCCTATTTCCTCGTCATCCCCGGCAGCCCCTGCTGAGACGATCATGTTCGCGGAGTCCGGACAGGATGCTCCTGACGACAATGTTGGCACCAACGTTGTTTACGGACCTGGCGGATACATGGCAGATGACGTTTGCACCTACGAAGACTGGGGGGCAAAAGGCGGCGCCACGATGTGGTACGGCTTGAGCGGCAGCGCCGACAAGACGAAGATGGGCTTCGTTCGCCCACGGCACAACGGCAGCGTGGTCACGTTTATGGATGGACACAGCAAGCTGATGAAGCCAGGCGCGTTGGCTGCAGGCACAGACTGGAACATCAACCAGGCTTACGGCACCGCACTGATCAACGACCGTTCCAAGTACATTTGGGACCTTCAGTAAGATGAAGAAGCTTCTCCTTGTAACCGCGACCTGCGCCGCTCTCTTGAGCGCCGTGGGTTGCGGATCCTCCGATTCTGGAGACAGCGCGCTGGACACGGCAGCACCTCCTCCTGGGCCAAATGCAAATTTGAACCCTCCGACTAAGGATCCAAGCATTCGTCCCCCAGCGCCCCCAGCGATGGGTGGCGGAGCACAAGGCAAATAGAAGAAAACTAAGAGCGGAGCAGGAGTAGTCCTGCTCCGCTCTTTTTTGTCAGTCTCTCAAGAGTTTGGAGATGCCCAGATCGATGTATTGGCCGCCCCGGTTTTGATGGCAGTACACGGCCAGTGTGTGCTTACCTTCCTTGATCGTAGCGGTGTTTGCCGGCCATGGCACGAGCGTGTAGCTGGAGGTCCAGCCGGATTTTGCATAGATGAGCTTGCCGTCCAGATAGATCTCGACGTCGTCGTCGTGATGCAGCCGCAGGAACAGGTCCTTGGCTGAGGTATCTCTTGCCAAGGTGAACTCGCGGCGAATCCAGATGTCCGAGGTGTTCCAGGTTGTGCGAACGATCGCTCCTGGAGTTTCGGGAGTGCCAAATCCACCAGGGCCGGTGCTCCAGGTGGAATCGTCGAAGATCGCACTAGTCCAACCATCTGCCGGCTTAGTCATCGTGTATTGCCAAACTACAGGCGTGAGTTCAGAAGTCGAGACGATCTCGGCAACCTTCGGGGAAGGCTGATAGACCGCTCGAATCGCCTTCTTGAGCCGCGCCGTGTCTGGCTTGATAAGCGCTCTATCGTAGGTCAGGAGACCGTTAAGCTCTGACTCGACGTCCGTGGTTTGGGTGTAGACGGCTCCGGAAAGACCTGTCGAATCCTTCAACATGTGGAGCTGCTGAAAGTTCATCTCGATCGCTCGCGTGAGATCTTCTTTGCTCTTGTAGGAGACATATCCCCAGCCGTCTTTGGCCCAGGTGTGTCCCGGAACGATTAGACCCAGGCCGCCAAACTCTCCAAGGAAGGAGGCCCTGCCCGTTTCAATCTTCGGGGCACCGGGGCCTGGATAGATGTGAACGTCTGAGAAGTGGCCCACGCCTCTGTCCGACCAACCGCTGGTGCTGTCGACAAGCCGTGTAGGGTCGAGCTTTTCGATCCATTCCGTAATGCGTGCCGTGTCGTATTGACCCCAGCCCTCGTTGAACGGAACCCACGCAATGATGCTCGGATGGTTCTTAAAGCTGTCGATCATTGCTTTTAACTCGCGCTCGAAAATGCCTGCCGACTCGGTGGTGCGGATAATGTCGGGATCGTTGGGGCCGATCGAACGCTCTCCGCTTGGCATGTCCTGCACGACGAGCATGCCGATTTTGTCGGCCCAGTAATACCATCGCTGCGATTCGACTTTGACATGTTTGCGGATCATGTTGAATCCAAGACCCTTCGTGACCAGGATGTCGTAACGCAGCGCCTCATCCGTCGGGGCAGTGTAGAGGCCATCGGGCCAGAAGCCTTGGTCCAAGGGTCCCCAGAGGAAGACAGGTTTACCGTTGAGGTGGATCGTCGGCTGTCCGCGCTCATTCTTCTTGAGATAGACCTCTCGAATTCCGAAATAACTCTCGACGTGATCGGTTGCGCCGGCCTGTTTGAGTGAGACTTTGAGGCGATACAGGTAGGGCGATTCGGGCGACCAGAGCTTCGGAGCGGTCACCTTCAGTTCGAGAAGGCTCTCATCTTTGTTTGCCGGCAAGATTCTCCCGGTGGCGAGCTTCTTGGAACCCTCCAGGATTTCGGCCGTTATCTCCGCGTTGGTCGCATTGTGATCGATCTTGATCGCGACTCGGCCATCCATCTTGGTCGTGACCTGGAGGCCGGTGATCGCTGTTTTGGGCAGAGGCTCGAGCCAGACCGTTTGCCAAATACCACTCGTGGGTCGGTAGAAGATGCCTCCTGGTTTGAGCACTTGCTTGCCCCTGGGCTGAGGACCCTTATCTGTTGGATCGCTCACCTCGACGACGATCTCTTGCTGGGCTTCCTGATTGAGGTTGCTGGTGATGTCGAAGCTAAACGGATCAAAGCCGCCCTGGTGGTCGCCCACCTTGAAGCCGTTGACCCACACCGTGGTGTGCCAGTCGGATGCACCAAAGTGCAGAAGGAGCCGCTCACCGGTTTTAGGTTTGGCAAACGTGCGCCGGTACCAGAGGGACTGACCTTCAGGAACCATTTCATTGATGCCCGAGAGTGCGGACTCGACGGGAAACGGCACAAGAATTTTCCTGTGCGTAGTAGGCGGAGCAGTCGAGCCTTGGGGGACAAATCCGAATTCCCAATGGCCGTTCAGATTCACCCAGTTTTTTCGCACCAGTTGCGGTCGGGGGTATTCCTTGTGAACGTTAGAGGGTTGAACATCTTTTGCCCAACGCGTGAGCATCTTGGGAGCAATCCGTTGCTCCTGAATAACAGGTCCATGTAACAAAGCTCCCCATTGTAAAGCTAAGAGGGGCAAGAAGGCGAGGGCTCCGGGCATTTTGAGATGATATCTGGGAAGCGCAACACAACTTCGGCTCTTATTAGGTCTGGAGTCATCCGGCGGGCTATCATCGGATATGAAATACAGGTCAGTCGCAAGGGATATTGCTGCTGCACTGCTGCTAGGAATTGCCGTGCTGGGGACAGGGTTCTATCTGATGTTTCTGCGCCCACTTGAGCAATGGCAGTCCGGATTGAGGTCGACCCTTGGCCGGTCTGAAGCAGAGGTTGTTCGTGATGTGGGAACTTCGAAGTACAGCATCTTGAAGGATTCGAACTTAGAGGCGGAGCTTGCGGGGTATATGCCGATACCAACTTTCCCGGTGCGCAACAAGATTCTTGTGTACACCCATCTGAACTATAGAGGATATTTGTTCGTGAATTCTGAAGGTTGAATCGAGCACGTGGCCTTCGCCAACACCTGAGCAACCTTACTTCGCCAGGAAATCCGCGGTATCGAACAACTTGTCGATATGAGCGATGCCGTGGGAATTGAGGTGTGGTTTATAAGGGTAGATCCGGTGGGCCAGAAAGGCCATATGACCATCCCTATCTTGCGCCTCTCCGCGGATGGTCACATAGGCGCTTGTGACGATCGCATGGCCATCGCGGCGGTACACGTCGTCAAAGCAAGTTACGTTCAAAAGCCCGCTCTCATCTTCCAAATCGAAGAAAACGACGCGTTTACCGCTGGCGGTCGGGGGAAAACGGAGCCGGATGGGATTGCCTACCACGATCGTTTTCTCGCCGCTCTTCATGGTGTCGATCGCCTTGCCAAGCACGACTCCTTTGCCTGCAACCCGTTCTCTTTCGAAGGCCATAAGATGGTGCTCCACATCGAGTCCGAGGAGGGCTCTTTCGTAGATCGCTTTCTCGTGCGGGACGAAGTCTTCAACCTCTTCTAGTCCTGGTTCAGGAATGGTCATCCCAAGGCCCTGGGCCATCGCCTCACTCGACTCGGTGAAATCGTAAGCAGCAGGAATAGCCCAAAGGAGACTTCTTCGATTGGGATGGAGACCATCAAAGGCACCCGCGAGGATCAGCTTTTCGAGTTCGTCTCGCTCGGGTTTGATTCGGTGCACCGCATCGAAGAAGGAGCGATAGGGCCTATGAGCTACGATCTTCTCTTTGGTGGCTTTCGAGACGCTGCCGAGTTGGCTGAGAGCAATGCGAATACCCGCATTTGGGAGGACGATCTTTGGGTCCTGCGTTGACTTCACGTCCTCCACCTTGAACTTGAGATCGCTAAAATTGATGTCCACCGGCAGGATGGCTACGCCTCGGCAGCGGGCCTCGTTAACCAGCGTACATGGGCCATAGTAGCCGGCGGGCTGAGCGTCGAGCAGTGCGGCGAAGTACTGCGCGGGGAAGTTCTGCTGGCAGTAGATGGAGCGAATGGAGACTTCAGCGAATGCGAGCGCATGCCCCTGAGCGAAGCCGTACCCTTTGAACCCGGCAACAAGGTCGTAGACGTGATCGGCTACTTCTCTTGTAAAGCCTCGGTGGGCGATCTTTTCGTAAAGCTGATCCTTGATCGTTGCACCGTAGTCCTGCTTCCGATTCTCGTGGATTGCCTCGCGCATCGCCTCTGCTTCGCCGCCACTGTAGCCGCCGAAAGTCTGAAGAAGCTGATCGACCTGCTCCTGAAACACGATGATGCCGTAGGTATTGCCGAGAATCGTTTCGAACGCTTCGTGCAGATAGCTGTAAGGTTTCCCTCTGCGCCTGGCGATCAACTCGTTCAGCTTGACGGCTCCTCCCACGCCGGGCCTGATGCCGGCTTGCACGAGGCTAGCGTCGTGCAGGTTATCGGTCTTGAGCCGGATATGCGCCTGGCGCATGGCTGGTGAAGCGGATTGGGGGATGCCGATGAGCTCGCCGGAGCGCATCGTACGATAGGTCTCCTGATCGGTGAGCGAAATCTGCTCGACGTTGAAGTCCTTATCCTCCGCTCGGATGCGCCGTTGTGCGCCAGACAGGACATCTTGGCCGCGCAGGCAGAGGATATCGAACTTATCGAAGCAATGTTTGGCGCTGCGCTTGTCCCACTGAATGATCTGAACCTCGTCGTCGCCGGACGTCATCATCGGCACCGTATTCCAGATAGGCTCGTCAGAGATCACGACGCCGGAGGAGTGCGAACGGATGTTTCGGGGAATGTCGGCGATGAGGGGGGCGAGTTCCATAATCCACTTGAACCGCTCCTTCGGAACGCCACTATCGCGTAGCTCGGGACGTTTGTCGAGAGCTGCCTCCAAGTACTCGGGCGAGACTCCGCCGTGGATGAGCTTGGCAAATTGGCCGAGCGTCTCATCGGGGAGGCCCATTGCTTTGCCTACTTCGCGAATAATCCCACGTGTGCCGTACGTGCCAATCGCGGCGACCGTAGCGACATTGTTCTTTCCGTACTTGTGAGTGAGATAGTTGCGGACATCGTTCCTGCGGTGAGCCTCAAAGTCGATGTCGATATCAGGGCGCTTGCTTCCGTCTGCAGGCAAAAATCGGTCGAAGTGCAGGTTATGCTCGAAGGCGTCGATGCGCGACATCCCCAAGCAGTAAGCAACTGCGGAGTCGACCACTGAGCCCCGCCCGCTGAACAGAATGTCCTGCTCCGTAGCCCATCGACAGACGTTCCACATGGTGAGAAAGTGACGCGAGTAGCCTAGCTTGGTGATACGCTCAACCTCATGGTTGAGTCTTTTTTTAAATGGAGTAGAGAGTTTGACGTGCCTGTGCTTTGCGCCTTCCCACACGGCTTGCCTAAGGGTTTCGTCATCGTCTGAGTAAAGCATCGGGAGCCGGGTTCTTCCCGGCATGATGTGGTCGTCGCACCGCTCGGCAATGAGGTGCGTGTTCTCCAGCAGGTAGGGCGCATCGGCAAAAAGGATGGCCATCTCTTCGGCGCTTCGCAGGTATCGCTCGCAATTTAAATGCCTTGCGGGCCTCGTTTTAGTGTCTGGTTGCGATAGATCTCTCGTTGGTTTTCGGCCGACGATTTCCTCGACGGCACATAGAGTTTCAGAACAGACGAGCACGTCTTGGGCTGGAAAATGCTCGGGCTTTTCATGGCAAATCAAACCCCCGGCAACAGGCGTCACCCCATACCGCTCACTTAGCTCGAGCAGGAGCGCGTTGACTCTGCGCTCCCAGGGAACGAAACTGCGCTCAATTTCGATGTAGACGTTGTTTCTTCCGTACAGCGCAAGAAGCGTCTCAAGCAACCGCTTGGCTTCTTCGAAATTTCCATGGGTGAGAAGCTGGTTGATGGGGCCGTTGTCGCCTCCGGTTAGGCAAATGAGATCGCGAGTGTGCTCGGACAGGGGTGACCATCGGCAGAGCGGAAAGAGTCTTGGCTCATCGAGGTGACAGCGGGTGATGAGTTTCGAAAGGCTTTGATAGCCCAATTTTGAGCGGGCGATGAGAACAATGGATCCGCCAGTTTTATTGACCCCCGATTCCAGTTCAAAGCTGGCGCCAATGATCGGCTTGATAGATACCTTTTGACTCGCCCGGTAGAACTCATAGGCACCCACTAAAGAAAAAGGATCAGCGAGAACTGCGGCGGGTAGACCGCGAATGGCAGCGAGGGCAGGAATATCTGAGGCGTGGATCATGCCTCTTCCAAAGGAGAATCCACTACATATATGGAGGGGAACGTAGGAATGCTGACTAGATTTAACTTTAAAGTTTAATGTTTGTCGTTTTCTTACATCTTTGGCTTTATACGTTTCGTAGAAGCCAGCGGATGAAGGAGTGATCTCATTTTTTTGACCGGCGTATTCTGCCCAGCCGCGGTTTCGGCGAGCCGCTTTTTGGAGGTCGATTTCTTCGGTGAAGTCCTCTTCCGGTTGCACCCGATCCTTTTGCGTGCCCCCTTCGA
>JBBQWO010000044.1:0-19741 GCA_038210535.1 Fimbriimonadales bacterium
GGATCGGGGCTACGACCAGAAGGCGTTCGTGCGTGGCCTTCGGACCATGCGGGTGCGCGCCCATCCCCGGGCTCGCTATTCGGGTTCGGCCTTGGATGCTCGCACCACTTCGAAGCAGGAATACGCGGCGAGCCTTAAGAAACGCTATCTTCCCGAAACGGTGTTCGGCTGGATCAATTCTATAACTCAGCTGGCACTCCCTACTTCGGTGCCGCCTATTCGGTGACCGAAGCGTCTGGCAACTCACTGGCGAGAACCACCTATACCCTCGCATACGACAGCATTGGCCGGGCAACCCAGGTGCAGGTTGCTAAGGGCCAGGTTTTCCTCACCGATTACGACAATGACGGCCTCGTCAATAGCGTCACCCGAACCGACACGAACCCCGACATCCCCGTCGTCACCTACACTTACGGGGGCAGCGGTCTCACAAACGGTATGGTCACTCAGGTGGTCGACAATCTTCAAAGCATGACCCAGGACATCAGCTACCAGTCGACCGGCGGCGGAAAGGGCCAGGTCTCGGAGTCTGGACTCAACAAAAACTACTCCGTAACCTATAGCTATGACGACGCCGGAAATCGGTCCGTCGTCAGCTACGATACGCCGGATTCGGATTCAAGCTGGAAATATTCCGACTACATCTCCCTCGGCGACCCCGCAGGCAGTGCGCAGGTGTTCCAAACGCTGACGAAGCTAGACACCAGCGGCAACCCAACGGCGGAAGCGTTCCACTATCAATACGACACGAGCGGCCGAATTACGAACGCAACGTTCGCGATGACTCCCGAGGCGAATTTCACGCCCACCACCGGAAATCCGCACTACGACTCCACCCACAAAGCGTGGACCAGAGCACGCGCCTGGTACTCCTACGATCCAGGTGGCCGAACCCTTAGCGTGGAGCATTACTGGGACACATGGGGAAGCTCGTCTTATTCAAGCTCCCAGTTCATTTCCACTGCCAGCAACTACGAAAAGAGCACCAGCGGTGCCAACCTGAACCGGGGCATCAAAACCTCGGACGTCTTCTACGAGCCGACGCCAGGGAGCCCAAGCACCTACCGCACCCGCACCGCCTACTACGGATACGACGCTCAGCGAGACTTCCTCGTCAGCGCGGATTACAGCGACGCCATCGCCAACGAGACTCCCACTTGGGCGTACGACAGCAATGGAAATCGAACCTCCCAAAGCTGCTCCTACGATGCACTGAACCAGCAGCTCACATGCAACGCCTTCGATTACACCCACGACGCCGTAGGCAACCGCACCACCCGATACAACCGCAGCAATTCCGCTACGGCTGGATGGGCACTGCAATGCGGCTCCGTAAACAACAAAGTGATCAAAGGAAGCAGGCAATCGCCGTAAACTAAGTCACTCGAGCTTAAGACTTGATGGCTTTCAGCACCTTGTCGGTGGGGGGCCTCTTTGTGTAGTCCTCCTCGGCCTCGGCAAACACGATTTTGCCGCTCTTGCCGATGACGAGGGTCGCTGGATTGAGCACTCCCTTCGCGAGCTTGCCAGCGTAAAGCGATGCCAGCTTTCCCTCCGGATCAGATAGGAACACGAAGCGATCCCCGAGCTTATGCTGGTCGCGCATCTTGTCGAGCGGCCCGGCGGGTTCGTTGGAAATCGCGTAAACCATCGCGTCTGCGTCTTTCAAATCCTTCTCGGCCTTGCCCAGCTCACCGAGCTGGCGATGGCAGAAGGGTCACCACACGCCGCGGTAGAACACGAGCACGATCGGACGTTTGCCGAACTCTTTGCTCAGATCGACGGACTTGCCGGTGCTGTCGTTGATCGCTACCCACTTCGGCTCGGTCCCCACCCAGGCGGCGGCTTTCGACGAGCCCTGCGCGGACGCGGATGCTCCCTGCGCACCGGACATGCCCGCGTCCCCGTCAGCGGGCTGACAAGCCGACACGCACATCCCCAAGGCCATAACCGGCACCAACCACCATAATCTCATGGAAGCATTAAGGGCTATTTCCATGAATTCGGCTAACTCACTTTTCAAAAAACCGGAGTGCGAATAGCTCATGTTGCTTAGGCGCTGTCTCCTAGCCGCCTCCGTCCCCCTTTCGTTCGAGACGCGACGTGATCACCACCGTGCGATTGATTTCGTCCCACATCACGTACGCGTTGAGCGCCTCCGCGACGTAACGTAGCGGAACGAGCGTCCGGCCGTTCTCGATCGTAGCGGGAACATCCAGCGGCACCATTCGATTGTCTACGATGCCGTACATCTGCCCGATCCCGAGGGTGAGGGTCACGCCCATCCGGCGGGCGATCACCACCTTTTGTTGCGGCATCCAGTCGATCTCCGCATCGAACTCCTGCAGAATGCCCCGCAGGGGAACCATGACTCTGCCATCGCGCATGACGGCGTTGGTGAGTGGCGTTTCGATCTGGCTTCCGTTGACGTTAATCTTGATGGCCGTCTTGGGCGGTGTGGACTCGATCTTCACTTCTTGTCCGAAAGCCACAACGGTTGTTCCGGCAAGGATCATCCCTGCGATAGTACGTATTCTCATATCTTGAACCTCTCTTTCTGGGGCTTGGACGCTCGACAGCGTCAGTTGCGTATGCGCACGATTACATGGCCAAGCACGTTTCCGCCGCTGCCGATAGCAGCCGCAGCCTGGTCCTGACCGTCGACTTTGGAGACACCTTCGGTCAGCCGGCCGGTAAAGTTCTGGCCGATGATGGTCAGGTCGCTTGAGCTGATGACCTTGCCTTCCGTGTCCGTCACGGCGACAAAACTATAGTTCCCGAGGCGTGCGAGATTTTCCGTGGCCGATTGAATGGAGCGATCGGTGATCTCAGGGACCTGACCCTTGAGGCCGATCACTGGCTGGATCGCTGCCGCGAAGGCGGTCGCCTGCTGCGCGGCGGCCTGTTCGCGCGTTTCGCCGAGAAGCTCCTTGCCGCTCCTCTTCTCGTTCGCCAAAAGACTCTGCGCGCGCTCCGCGCTTGAGGCGAGCGCTTGACGCGAATCGCTCTTCTCCCCTCGCACCTCCGACCAGAGCCAGAGCGAGGTCACCCCAAGTGTGAGCGCCACCACGCCCAGTAGGCCGTGCCACATGTCCCACTTGCGTGGCATCCAGCCCGCGCGAGATTCGCCGTTCCCAGATTGGACATCCTGGGGCTTCGTGGTTTTATTCGACTCGTCGTGCATGGTTGACCTCCTTCGTCAATGTCTATGCCCCTTAGACAGCCCTACCGGTGGAAATGTTGCCTTTGGCGATCTTTTGCCCGATGCTCTTGAAAGATGCGATCGCTGAACCGAAATCGTCAAAGGGGAATGCCGCCGAATCACAAGCAAACCGGCGCTCGGTTGCGTATGCTGCGAGCCCTTGACCAAGCGCTTGAAAAGCCAATGATCTTCCTGGCGTTTGTGTGGCTCGTCCTGATGGTCGTGGAATTCGCCTCCAAACTGCCGGAGTGGGCCAGGATTTCGGGCTTGGTGATCTGGGGTCTGTTCGTGCTCGAGTTCTCCGTCAAAGTCGCCTTGGCACCGAACAAGTTCAGGTACGTCTTCAAGCATTGGCTCACGGCGATCGCGCTTTTCGTTCCGGCCCTGAGGGTTTTGAGGCCGCTAAGGATTCTGCGTCTCACCGCCGGGCTGCGAGGGGCACAGGTGTTACGGGTGGTCGCGTCGCTCAACCGCAGCCGCTCGGCGCTCCAGTCAACGCTCGGCAGACGCGGCGTCGCGTTCGTAGCCGTACTGACGCTGATCGTATGCCTGGGCGGCGCTGCTGGCATGTACGCGTTCGAGCGACAGGCGCCGGCCAACGGATTCGCCAACTTCCCCGACGCCCTCTGGTGGACGGCGATGACGCTGACAACCTCAGGAAGTGGTTACTGGCCCGTGACAAACGAAGGCCGCATCCTCGGTTTTCTGCTCAGTCTCTATGCCTTTAGCGTATTCGGCTATCTCGCAGGCACCCTCGCCTCGTTCTTTGTGGAGCGTGACGCCGCCGCTCCCGACGCTGAGACTCTTGGAAAGCGTGACTATGAGGCGATGATGAGCGAAATCCGCAGCCTCAAGACGATCGTGGAGGCACGGATCGGCAGGCCTGACCACTGAGCCTCAAAGCATCCTCCCCCCTCACCCGGAGCACGAACATCTCCGACCTCTCCCGCTAGGGGAGAGGTATGTGCACGGACGCCTGGCCCATGATCCTCGGCGCGTGCAAAGCCCACTTCGAAAAACCCTCGACGACAAAGGCAGCACCCGCAGAAAGCAAGCCGAACACCGAGAAGGACATGAAGCCGCTAAATGAGCTTTCGAGAATGATCGGCGGCATTTGGCGCGGTGAAGCCAAGGGGCCGGAGGGCCCGATCATTATCGAATTCAAGTACACGCGCCATCGCGACGGAGTCTGGGTTGTCGGCGAAGGCGTGATTGGAAAGGGATCTACGACTGCGAAGTACGTGATGAGCCAGTTTGGCTGGGATCCCGTTGCCAAGGCGGTTTACTACCTCGACTCGCACGATTCCGAGACGGTCTACTTCGGCCACATCACGCTCGATGGCAACCAGATGGTCTTCACCTTCTCCCCAGTCGGAATGATCCCGCAGATCTTCTCATCCAGATCGCGCCTGGTGGATAACGACACCTACCAAGGCAACATTCGCCGGGACTCAGGCGAGGAGCTTGTCGGTCTGACGCTCAAGCGCGAGAAAGGGTAAGCGCCCGAAGAGATTAGGCATGGAGCGAAATTCTGTGCCTAGGGCGCCTTTTGATGCCTTAACAGGGCCGCCCGAAAGTCTCCCCCGCTAGGCGGCTCTGCTGAAGCGTTAAACTTTTCGCCATCACTTCTTGCAAGTTACACGTTCTAAGAGTAGCCTCGGTAGACGCATCGCGGGCAAAGTGGCCCCGTGCGGACCTTGAGAGTCCTTGAATGCCGCTCGCGCTAAGGCGTGATCTTCATTCTAAAACGCTGAAGCGGCGATTCCATTCATACTGAAGAGACCCATGCGCTCTTCTCTGCCCGTTGTGGTCATTGTCGGTAGGCCGAATGTCGGAAAGAGCACGTTCTTTAACCGGCTGGTCGGAAAACGTGTCGCTGTCGTTGAGGACTCTCCCGGCATCACGCGCGACCGCCTCTACGCCGAGACCGAGTGGAATGGCAAGAAATTTGTCGTCGTCGACACCGGCGGCATCGTGTTTCAAGAAGAGGATCCGCTGGCGGTTCAAATTCGAGTGCAGGCGAACGTCGCGCTGACCGAAGCGGACGTCATCCTTTTCCTCGTGGACACGACCGCGGGCGTCAGCCCCGACGATTGGGATTTGGCGCAAGAGCTGCGGCCGGTCAAGAAGCCGGTGATGCTCGTCGCCAACAAATCCGACAACCCGCAGAGAGACGATTTTGCCGCGGAGTTCTACAAACTAGGTCTCGGCGAGGTTTATGCCGCTTCCGGTCTTCATGGCCGCGGAGTCGCCGATCTACTGGACCAGGTCGTGGACCTCCTCCCCGAGACGGCGAGTAAGGAAGAGCAGACCACCGACGAGATTCGCGTTGCCATCGTGGGACGGCCAAACGTCGGCAAATCTTCGATGGTCAATGCCTTTACGGGCGAGCAGCGGATGATCGTTTCCGACATCGCCGGCACCACCCGAGACGCCATCGACACGCTGTTGGAATACAACGGCGAGCGGTTCCGGCTGATCGATACCGCAGGCATTCGGAGGCGCGGCAAAATCCAGGGAACCGTCGAGTACTACATGGTGAACCGGGCTCAGAAGGCGATCGAGCGTGCGGACTGCGCCTTGGTCGTACTGGACGGCAACGACGGCCTCACCGATGGCGACAAGCGGGTTATGAAAGTTGCCAAAGATGCAGGCAAAGCCACCGTGTTCGCAGTGAATAAGTGGGACCTGATCGAGCCTCCCAACGGGCACCCCAAGAAGCCGTCGCCAGAAAAGCGGGAGTTTCTGAAGAAGATTCACAACGAGATTCCGGAGTTAGCCTATGCGACCGCCGCGTTTACCTCGGCAAAAGAGAACGCAGGGCTAGAGCCGGTGCTTGACGAAGTGCTCCGGGCCGTCGAATCCTACAGCTTCCGCATCTCGACAGGTCGATTGAACAAGCTGATCCAGGAAGCCGTGTTCGCCAAACCTTATACAAGCAAGGGCAAGCGCCTAAAGATCTACTATGCAACCCAGGTTTCGACCCGTCCCCCGACGATCGCAATCTTCTGCAACGATCCGGAGTTGATGCACTTTAGCTACCAGCGGTATTTGCTAAACCAGTTTCGAGAGCAGTACCCTTTGCCAGGCACACCGGTGAAGATCGTTGTGCGGTCGAGCCACAAGAAGGACGAGGACAGACTCGGCTAGCCAGCGCTAAAGAGCAGCCGGGCGATCACGAAGTTTGCGACGTAGACAAGCACCATCGAAATGACCACGGTGTTGGTGGTGGCTTGGCCCACTCCAACGGCTCCCTGCTTCGTCCGGAGGCCCTGTTGGCAGGCTACGAGAGCGATGATCAATCCGAAGAAAGGTGCCTTGATCAGACCCGCAAGGAAATCGTAAGGATTAACGAAGCGCTGGATCGAGAGGAGGAACGTGGTGGCGGAGATTTTCTCAAGTCCCGCAACCAGCATTCCGCCAACAATGCCGGACCACATACAAACCATCGCTAAGATTGGCAGCATGGTGATGCTTGCGACCAGACGCGGAATGACAAGATAATTTGTCGGATGCACACTCAGCATCTTCAAGGCGTCGATCTGTTCGGTCACGGCCATGGAGCCGAGTTGAGCGGCCATGGCCGAGCCGCATCTCGCGGCAACCATGATGCCCGCGAGCACTGGGCCAATCTCGCGCGTAACGCTCAACCCGACGGTTGCGCCCACGAACTGGGTTGCGCCGTACTCCCCTAAGAACTGAGAGAGATAGAGCGACAGCACCGCGCCTGAAAAGAAGCCGGTCAGGATCACGATCGGAACCGAAGCTACTCCGATGAACGCCATTTGGTTAACCAACTCGGCCACCTCGAAGGGCCTATGAAAGAGTCGCCGGATGGCATCCCAAAGGATCAGGCTCGATTCTCCGACGAACGTCAAGAATGCGTTCAGAGCATCAGTGATCGGTCGGAAGATGGAAGTCACATTTGATCATATCAGGATAAGCATGGCGGAGGAGGGCGCAAACTCACTCGGGTTTGAGTTTCTCCTTTGGGTGGGGAGAGCGTCCTCCCTTTCTCGTTTGGTTCACCCTATATCAACTGGCGCAAAAGCCCAATGGATTGCTGCTTGTGCAGAGCCTCATTTCCGCTTTCGCAGCGTGCGCTCATCAGACAGCCGGGGCAACCCTGTTGGCATGGGCAACTGGAGAGGAGTTGGAGGGCCGCCTTGATCCATCCTCCCAGTGAGTCGTAAAGCTTCTCCGCCAGTCCTACCCCGCCGGGAGTGGTGTCGTAGATGAACACCGCGGGCTTCATCGTGTCGTGGAAGACGGTGTACCAGGCACTGCCAAGATCGGATCGATCGCACCCGGCAAGAAGCGGGGCTACGGCCATAAGCGCATGTTCGACCCCGTGAACCCCTCCGATCTGGCTCGCTACGTCCTCGTTTTCATCCATCGCGGGTAGGTCGATTCGAACTCCGACCGTGTCGTAAGTGACAGGCGGAAGATCGAGGAGTTCCGTAGCGAGAACGGTGTCTCCATCAAGGGATTTCTTCCGATACCCGACGACCATTTGAGTTACAGAGACGCTCGACAGCCCGGCACTTCCGCGGCCAAGCCCCGTCTCTCGAAAGGCGAGCTTCGCATCGAGGACGGACTGCACGATGCTTTGTGTGTAGTAGCTGACCTCCTGTAAGACCACTTGAGCTTGGTCATGCTCCAGATCAAGCTCCGTGACCACAAAGCTCTTGCCGCGATGCAGGTAAACGGCGCCTTCGTGAGCGGAGGTCATTGCCCGCCAGCGTTCCATTGTTCCGAGCTCATTTCCCTCCAAGTAGAGGCGCACTTGGTCTCCGCCCGCGCCTCGAATGTTCACCTTGAAAGCCGGGGGCTCGAATCCGGGATAGTAGAACAGACCCGATCGGAAGGCGAGTTCCCCACTTCGGTCGAGCTGCTCGGCCACATCGATCGCCTTCTCACCGAACATCTGGAGCTCATGTGGCGCTATCGGCTTTTCATGAGCGGCGCACACGAGATGCTGGGACAGAATCTGCGGATTGCCCGGATTTGCGGCTACGCTCTCATTTCGAGAATTGAGCAGCATCGCCGGCTCGCGCACCAAGAACTGTTCGAGAGGATCGTCGTGGGCGACGAAAATGGCCAATCCGTCTCGTGAGCCACGACCCGCCCGGCCCGCCTGCTGCCAAAAACTCGAGGCAGTTCCAGGGTAGCCGTTCATCACCACCGCATCGAGCGCCCCGACATCGACTCCCAACTCCATTGCATTGGTGGCAGCCAAGCCGAGCAGTTCGCCCCGAAACAGCGATTGCTCAATCTGGCGACGCTCTTTGACGGTGTAGCCAGCCCGGTAGCTTTCCACTTGTTCAGGAGCGATAAGCCCGCCTTCTTTGATGCGCTTTCGAGTGTAGCGGAGCACTAGCTCCGCCGAAACGCGGGCCCGGCTGAAGGCGAGGGTGCGGACGTGGCCTTCAACCAGGCCACCGAGTATTTCCGAAGTCGCGACGTTGGCACTGAGGCGACTTCCGTTTCCGAGTTCGGGTGGATTGAAGAAGACAAATGTGCGTTTGCCGCTCGGGGAGCCATCGGCATCGATGAGGGTAGCTTTGCGGCCGGTGAGCTTGTCAAACAGCTCGAGTGGGTTGCCGATGGTGGCGCTGCAAGCGATAATCTGCGGCCGGTTGTGATGAAACTCGCAGAGCCTTAGCAGCCGTCGCAACACGTTCCCCACGTTTGAGCCAAAGACCCCTCGATAGACATGCATCTCATCGATGACGATCACACGCAAGGCTTTGAGATACTTGCTCCAGAGGTCATGGGAGGGCAAGATTCCCACGTGGAGCATGTCGGGATTGGTGAGCAGAATGTGCCCCATCTTGCGAAGCGCCCCACGATGTGCCTGCGGCGTATCTCCGTCGTAAGTTCCCGTCTTGATGTCGGAGCCTGGCAGCAGTTCGGTGAGCTTGCCTAGCTGATCTTGTGCGAGAGCCTTAGTTGGGAACAGATAGAAGGCTCGAGCCGCAGGCTCGGACAGGCAAAGTTGAAGCGCGGGCAGGTTGTAGCACAGGGTCTTGCCCGAGTTCGTGCCCGTGACCACCACCACATCTCGTCCGCTCATCGCGGAGTCGTAGGCGAGGGCCTGGTGAGCATAGAGCTGTTCGATTCCCGAGCGGTGCAGGCTGGCCGCCAGAGCCGCATGCATCGGCCTCTCGGGGAGGCCGTAGATTGCGGCGCGGGGCACCATTTCCTCAATGTGCGTGATCTGTTCGCTTAGGCGGGGGTCGCTGAATAGAGGCGGGGCCTCATTCAACCGGGTATCTCTCATGGTCGTCGTTATCTTCGATGCTATCCGGGTCGTCGATCAAGATCAGGTCTTCCGCCTTTCGCTTCTTGGCTTGGAGAATCTTGACCGCGTGTGCGCTGATCATAAAGAGCACGATGAGCGGAACCGCCATCACGGACATCGTGAGCGGATCTTGGCTCGGAGTAATGACCGCTGCCAAAAAGAAGATCGCGACGCAGACCTGCCTCCAATACTTCATGAGCGTTTCCGCACTCAACAGCTCGAGTGCGCCCAACACGTACACCACGAGCGGCAACTGGAATGCGACTCCAAAGGCCAGCATCATCTTCAGCACGAAGAAGGCCATCGTGCCCGCTTCCTGGTGAAGACTGGTGCCAGGAAACTCGCCTAGATACGTGGCAAGAAACCCTAGAGCGGGCGGCATTAGGAACCATGCGAAAATTGCCCCGATCGCGAAAAGTAGGAAGCTCAAGGGTGCCAGCTTCTTAAACGGCTCTTGCTCCTTCTTCTTCAGCCCCGGCGCGATGAAGCCCCACAGTTCCAGGACAATGAACGGGAACGAGATGACGAGCCCGATTACGAAGGACAGTTTCAGCTTGAGGAGAAACATGTCGGAGACGTTGAAGAAGATCTCTTCGAAATCGGCTCCCGGCGGCAGGTTTGGCCGAACGGCCGTTTCCACCATCGTGTTCATGTAGTCGTAGAGATTGTCCGCCACGAACCAGCCGAAAACCGACGTAGCGATCAACAGGCCACAAACCCGGAAGACGCGGCTGCGTAACTCCTCGAGGTGCTCAACAAGCGTAAGGCGGAACTCCTCCGGATCACCGGGGGAATTCCGCCTCTTGTCTTTTTTAGGTCCTTTAAGGAGGGCTGCCATCCTCCATATACTACGCTTTACTTACTTCTCAAGTGTGAAGGTCTGCAGAATACGCACTCTCATGAGTGTTGCACCGCCACCTTGACCGCCGCCGAACCCGGGGGCACCGCCGCGTCCGCCTTGTCCAGGAGCGCTACCGACTCCTGCTGGTCCACCGGGACCGCCCATTCGTCCAGGAGGGCCCTGGGGGCCCGCCGCGCGGAAGTTTCCGCCGCCGATAAGTGAACCGGCACCTGCAGAACCGCCGCCGCTACCGCCGCCCATTCCGCCGATGCTAGGTCCGCCTGAGGGACCACCGGGACCGCCCGGGCCACCGCCCATGCCGCCCATAGACTGAGACTTGCGATCAATGGTGATGTCTCTCACCACTTTGATGACTCGTCGGGTATCCAAGGAGAACCAAATCGTCTCGATGATGCTCGTCTTGTCGTCTCCGATCTGGCCGCCAGCCTGACCCCCTGCGGCAAGAGCCTTGTTCCTAACCTTTGCCATGTCCCCTACTTCAATCGTGTTTCGGATTTTGGCGCAAGGATGGCCCCGCTCCCATTCGGTATCCACAAACTCGCCTCGTGCCTGGACACGGGTGGTAATGGAATCAATGTTCGGATACTTTGCAAGATCGAGATCGCCTTGCTGAAAACCGGATTCCCACGAATCGCCAGGTCTCACGCTCTTGGAGGGGAGCGTCGGCAAGGGATAAACCGCGAAGAGGCTGAGTGGGTCGACTCCGCTTGCAGCTCCATCGAGGGGGATGTAAGGGGGAAGCGCGGCAAACTCTTCTCTGCCCGTATTGGTGACGCGCATGTAAATCGACGCCATCTGATGCGGATAGAAGCGCTTCTGCTGAAGGTCGCCTTCTGTGGTCAAGTCCGCGTAGTCCTTGCCTTTCTCGGGCAGGGCCTGAATTCGTAGCAGACCATCACCATCTGCGTAGGCGTTGTCTACCGCGTAAAGCAGCCGAATTCGCTCACTGTCGACGTCTTGCTGAGCGGCTTTTCCGCCGAGCTTCTGCTGCGCTTCGCTGATGCTGGAGAGGATCACTTTCTGGTCCAGGCTGTAAACCATCTCTGAACCTGGAGTGAAGCGATATCGCAAGGACAGGCCTCTGTTCGGGACCGGGATATTGCCTTTGTTGGAGATGTTGATGTCAACCGAGGAACGGTCGACGATCCGAGACTGGTCGTTGGAGTCGGTGTAGAGCACCAGTTCCAGCTTCACTGGCTTGCCGGGCTCCGTGTCCTTGATGCCTCGACCCTTGGTATCCAGCGTGTACACGTGGTACTGGCCTTCTATGGGGGGACGGGTGGCTTCAACGAGCTTGCCATCGAGGAACACGCCAACATAGCCGCTTGCCGGAATGCTGTTCCTGGGAATGAGAATACGGACTTTCTCGCGGACCTTCGAACCATCGGCCGGACGCACGATTGTAAACGGCGCCTGCGCCATAATTCCCGCCGCCAGTCCTGCCAGCATCAAACTACCGATCCATCGCTTCATTTAAATTGGGTTCTCCAGAGCCTCTCAGCAAGCATATTGCCTTGCAAGATATGCCGATGGCTCAGGGATTATGACGCCACGAAAGTTGCTCATGTAACACCGTCGAGAAATTGACGGAACAAATCAGAGGCAGTGGGCACCCGCTTTGTGGGCACCCCTCCGCCCGTTACAGCGACAAACCCCTAGAACCAGGCTTTCTTGTTCGCCACATACTCACTATGAAATCCCTGGTCGCTCTTGCCCAAGTAAATCACCCCTTCGATGATGCTGATGATCGACAT
The DNA here is from genome assembly GCA_038210535.1 of Fimbriimonadales bacterium. Classification (GTDB taxonomy): domain Bacteria; phylum Armatimonadota; class Fimbriimonadia; order Fimbriimonadales; family Fimbriimonadaceae; genus Fimbriimonas. The sequence goes on from JBBQWO010000044.1 coordinate 12,123, forward strand.
GATCGGCGCACCGATTCCGCAGGTCAGAACCGACACCAGAATATACGTGAGGCCCTCCTTGGTGTAGCCCATCATAAACTTGTGGATCCCCAGCCAACCCAGCCCCACGAGAGGCAGAACCACGGCCAAGACCCCAATCGTTGTTCGATTCGCATTCGATGAATTGCTCACGCTATACAGAACGTAGCGGCGGCTACAAGGATGCAAAACCTAAGCTAAGATAGGTCCATGTCCGACTCATCTCTGCAACCCGCTGCCTATCCGCGAGATGGCTTGAGCCAGAACCACTACGTGCTGAAACGCCACCAGCTCAAGCTAGTGGGCTCTCGTTACAGCATCTTCGGACCCAGCGGCAACCTCTTGATGATTGCAGACCGCAAGGGCTTTAAGCTCAAGGAAGAGATCCGCGTGTACAGCGACGAGCAACTCACGCAGCCCCTCTTCGGCATCTTCGCCCGACAGGTGATGGACTTTAGCGCCGCTTACGATGTCGTCGATCTGCTGACGAACCAGAAGATCGGGGTGTACAATCGAAAGGGCTTTCAGTCGATGTTCCGCGATGAGTGGCTGATCATGGACTCGTCCGAGCGTGAAATCGGCTCCGTCGTCGAAGACAGCATGGCTCTCGCCATTTTGAGGCGATTCCTCACGAATCTGATTCCCCAGAATTACGACGGCCTGATGCAAGGACAAAAGGTGATTGACTACCGCCAAAACTTTAACCCCTTCGCCTACCATCTACAGATCGATTTTCTGGTTCCGCCGCAGCAGTTCGACCGCCGCATGGGCCTTGCTGGAGCCATTCTCCTCGCGGCCATCGAAGGCCGGCAAAGGAGCTAGCAGCGTTTTCCACTGCGGGATGGGGAAAGCACGGGGAAAGAATCGGGCTGCTCGGCACCTATTGCGCTGATATTGATCCGCGAACGTTGAAGCGGTTCAACCCCGCTTAAACGTCCTCATAATGAAAGCTCCCCCGGAGAGCAACATTGGCAATCGGACCCGACGAACTCGTTCCTCTATACAGCCTCGAAGCCGAGATGAGTACGCTCGGGTCGATGCTCCTTTCTGAGCGAGCGTCCGAAGAGATCGTCACCATCCTGGAGGACCGGGATTTCTACCGCCCCGCCCACCGCCTGATCTTCAAGGCGATGAAGCAACTCATTCACAGCCACAAGCCGATCGACTTCCTAACGTTAAAGGAGGAACTGATGGCTCGGGGCAACCTTGCCGACGTTGGCGGGGAGGACTACCTGCTGCAGATCGCCGAGTACACGCCGAGCCCCGCAAACGCTGGGTTTTACGCCAAGATCGTGCAGGACAAATCGATCCTCCGTGGCCTTGAAGATGCGGGCCAGCAGATTCGAGGCATCGTCCACAATCCCGACGCCGGCGAAGTTAGCGAAAAGGTCGACAAGGCGGAGCAGATTATTTTCGATGTCGGCAAGCGCTCCCTCGGTCGCTACTTCGAACACATCAGGACCCTGGCCAAAGAATTTTTTGTGGACATCGACAATGTGCTGGAGTCCGGCACCCCGATGTCCGGCATGAAGATCGGCTTCTACGATCTGGACCGGATTACCACTGGCCATTACCCAGGCGACCTGATCATCCTCGGCGCAAGACCTGCAATGGGCAAGACCTCTCTTGCTTTGGACCTTGCCCTGAACGTCGCCAAGGACATCGTCCGCGAAGAGCGGCAGGGCAGCGTCGCGATCTTTTCACTCGAGATGAGCTCGATGCAGCTTGCCCGACGTATGACCGCCATGCTCAGCGGCGTTTCTTCGAGCGTGCTGAAATCTGAAAAGCCGATCACCGATTACCAGTATCAAGCCCTTGCCGACGCCTGCGAGACACTCTACTCGCTACCCATTTATATCGACGACGCTTCCGATCTGACCCCCCTTGAAATGCGTGGAAAGTGCCGACGACTGAAAGCCGAGCATGGGCTGTCGCTGGTGATGATTGACTACTTGCAGCTTATGAAGGGCAGCCGCCGGACGGAGAACCGGGTGCAGGAGATCTCGGAGATTGCCCGGTCTTGCAAGGCGATGGCGAAGGAGCTGCAGGTCCCGGTGATCGCGTTGTCGCAGCTTAGCCGTGCGGTGGAGAATCGGGAGGACAAGCGGCCTCAACTTGCGGACATCCGGGAGTCCGGCTCGATCGAGGCGGAGGCCGATCTTGTGATGCTGCTATATCGAGACAGCTACTACAAGGCCAAAGAAGAGCACCGGCCTGAGAATGAGAATCCAGACGAGGTGCAGGAGGCGGAGGTCATCATCGCCAAGCACCGCAACGGCCCTACCGGCAAAATCATGCTCGGCTTCCAACCGTCCTACGCACGGTACAGAAACCTAGAACGAGGCAGCATGGTTCGAGTCGGGGAACATGACTAGGCACATATTGCCCTTAGTCTCAGCTCGCGCGGCCCCCTTGGTAGGGAGCTGTTGGCCGGTTATGCCGCTGCAAACGAATCGTCTCTGAGTTCCGTCCTTTAGACGCAAGCTTAACAAAGCACCCAAACCTCCTATACTGGCGGCAGGACTCTTTGCTTTATAGATGCTAATACTATTCGCACTCGCACTTCAGGGCCAGATTCCCGACACCACTCGGGACGTCATTTTGACGCCGAAGCACGCCTACATCATGCTCGCGCCGGACGTGGTCTGCGGTCCCATAGTCAGGCAGATCACGTGGTCGCCCGATGGGAGGCTGTTGTTGGTGCAACGAGATACCGATGGGCTCACGGCTGAGATGGTGGAGAAGCTGTTCCTTGGATCGGAAGCGCCGCCCGCAAAGGTTCAAAGCCAAATCTACATATGGAACAGGCGCGCGCGAACAGGCAAGATGGTCTTTGCCGAGGACACCTCACAAGTGCAGGTTTCGATGGTTCGATGGATGGGAAATTCCGGCACCGCCTTTGTGTCCGGGTGGACGCGCGGGGAGAACGGGGAATTCCAGAAGCGGGCATTCTGGTTCGTTCGATCCTCGGGCAGCACCAGGCTCAACTTGCCGGGCGAAGAGGAATACATGGAATTTCTATCAGCTGGCAGCGACGTTTCTGAGACAAGAGACGGAGTCGAGCGCGACTACATGCCTGACACCCTCGGCTCTACGGCAGCACTGCTGGACGAGAAACAAAACATGACCGACACCTGGGAGTATTATCCCTATGGCGAGGTTGCTGCAAGGACAGGCACCCACGAAACCGATCTCACATTCGTGGGGATGCTCGGCTACTTCAGGGACATCATCGACAAGCTCTTGTATGTCAGGGCAAGAATCTTAAGGGTTGATCTTGCCAGGTGGCTGACCGTTGACCCGTTGTGGCCATCAGTGTCCGCGTACAGTTACGCAGAGGGCGAACCTACAGTTGAAGTTGACCCCAGTGGCTTAGCTCCAAGAGCGTGCCATCGCCGTATGGGAGACTGCTTTAGACAGTGCGCTCCCAAGTTGCCTGTTCTTTGCCTAGAAGAAAAGATTGGAGGCAAGTGGGTGATGGTTGCTTGCACCTGCGGAAACATTCCCCCACGATTAATCGGTAATGTTATCAAGGGCATTATTCGAAGGCTTCCAGGCGTGACTGCAGCCGCAATAGGTATGTGCGCAGGATTCTTCATTGACTGCGTATCTTCAATCTATAACGGAGACAATTTAGTTGAGGCTGTGTGTACGTGCTGGAATGCGTACGCGGACACAATAGAAGAGGCTGGACGTGTTCAGCGAACTTGCTTCAACTTTGCCTGCGGCCCACTAATGGATGGTCTTGACGCGTTGTTTGGCTGTGGTGACAAAAAGTGGCGGAGTACCTGATGCGAGACCTATCTATAAAGCTAGCTTTCTTCGCCTTGGTCGGGTACCACGTGTCTCTTGGTGTACTCTATTTAACTAGTGTTCGGACTACCTTGATTCAAGACTTGGATCCGCAAGCGGCATTCTTGGTTAAGTGTCTTCTCGCGCTTGGCTCATCTACAGTATTGCTTGCTTTCATAATCTATATTCTTGATCGGGCTTTCTGGCGATGGGTTTCCTCCGTTGGGAGCGCTGCGGTTTTCATCGCCTATACGATCGCGGGAAGTTTCTCAATGATGCCTGCGTTGCTTCTATTCGCTACTTGGATACTGCCCTCTTCGCGCCGAGGTGCTAGCTGTTGAGGCGATTATCACAGGTCCCCTACCTTACTTCGTACGCCCAGTCACAGGGGCCTGGAGCTCGTTGAAAAGCCCCCTCGCTTCACCTTTCGGTGGCAATCGGACGCTGCTGGGTGACCCCGATGGCGGACTCCACACGTACACATACGATTCCCTCGACCGATCAGCAACTTGCCGAGGGCCTACGGGAGCGATCTATACGTTGCAATACGATGCCGACGGCCGGCTACCGGGTGTTTCTCCAAAGTCTCTCCGTCGGTCCGAGAGTGACTGAGCAAACTGAGACAACGGTAGATTCATTCAAACACAGGGGTCCGAGGGAACCAGGAGTCAAAGGATGGGAGTGCCGTGGAGTGGCTTATGTCGCAGGTGAGCATTACTCCGCGTGAGATCTGGCGATTTGGTCTCTCAATTGTCTCTCAATTGGAGGAGAAAAACTGAGATCTCCAGAGACGTCCGTGGATTCAAAACCGAGCCGTTGAACCTGCCAAAACTCTGATGACACCAAAAGCCCGACCCAAAGGTTGGACCGGACGGTTCTGGCTTTGATAGTCCCTACCCTCTCGCGTGGTCCAGGCACGGTGCCATACGCTCAATTTCTTTTCTTATATCCACTTTGCTCACCATGCACAATTCACCGGAACTTACCCCAACGCCTTAGATGACATCTTTGTGAGGGACCGGGTCTCCGGGTCCACCGAGAGGGTCAGCGTGTCCAGCGGCGGAGAGCAAGGCAACTTTGCTTCCTATCAACCGTCGATCAGCGCAGACGGTCGGTACGTCGCATTCACGAGCACCGCCTCCAACCTGGTGCCGGGGGACAGCAACGGCACAAACGACATCTTCGTGAGAGACCGCGGCCCGCAGGGCCCGGCATTCTCGCTCACGGTCGACCCCACCACCGCCCCCTCCAACGCCTTCAGTATCGGCACGTTAACCCTCACCACCCCCGCCCCCGCCGGCGGCACCGCCTTCACCATCACCACCAGCAACGCCGCCGTCGCCGTACCGCTCCAAGCCAACCAGGAAGCAAGCCCCCTCACCCTCACCATCCCCGCTGGGAGCACCACCGCCAGGTTCGTCATCCGCACCAATCCAGCGGTCAACCAATTGGTACTTGCGCCGGGGTCTGTCGCTCAACATCAAACGGCCTAGTCCATTCTAGGGCCAGATCCGGAAGCTGGTCACCATCGGTTCGATGTGGCGTGGCGTCCCCTTGGCCAACACAGTTGCCGAGACGCTTGCGGGAAGCAATTCTCAACGAACTGCGGGTGGATATGGGGACGCCACAGTTAACTCAACCTTGTACCCTCGGAGCAGCAACGTCCGGCAGCTGCTTCGCTCGCTAGGCATCGACTTCTTGGGGCTTGACGTTCAATCGATCGAAGACGAGCGCCTGCCGACTTGGCAGGTCATGGCCGTGGAAAGCCCCTGGCTGCGCTACTTGAACCGGGGCATCTTTCCTGATGGAACCTCTTTTGGCAGCGAGAATTTTCCTTTCCGCACCGGAGTAGGATATGGCTCTATCGTCGGGGACGATTCGGACTACACAATGGGGTGGGACCTCTACGGGAAATTCCACCAATGGCAGCAGCCCTCCTTGTTCCCCTACTTCGCTCTCGAAACGGCGGTGGGTCAGGAGCGTGCCTACTCCGATGGGATTGTGCCTTACTGGAGCGCGGCGATTCCGGGCAGCTTTAAGCCATTTCCATACGATCACGCACAGTTGATTAAGGAACGTCCAGTGGTCAACCAAGTCTTGTACTGGTTGAACTCGGCTTCGTTGCCCTCAGGCGAGGAGCTTCGGCCCAAGTGGGAAGAGACGGCAGAAGCACCGAAGGCGCGAGATGACCTGCGGAAGCGGTGGACTTTTCCGGCAGGCTCCATGGCTCCATATCCGCAAAGCGGCCTTTATGAGATGAGAGATATCGACGAAGGCACGAACAAGCGGTATGTCGCCCGTTTCTTGCCAGACACGATTCACGAATCTTCTAGACTAGTGGTCGTTCCCGAGAAGACTGGGCTCAAACGTTTGACGGTGCGTTTTCCTGCCAAAGTGCGTATCAATTTTTTGGGCCTCTACATTGTCGACCTAAACGGTAGTGATGAGGCATGAAGAGTCGATACTCTGCTTAGCGCACGCGTACCGGATGCTGCCGGATTTCATGAATATTCATACTTCCCAGCAACGCCTTTCCGAAAGGGTGGTCGATATCGACTTGAACTGAGATGGGAGTCTCGCAAACTACATGGCGGAGCCGTCGTGGGGTTGGATTGTGAGCCTGTGGAGTTCATAATCCCTTAGCAACAGTCTGGGTGTCTCCTCCTCGGGTTTGTCGAACTTATGGCGGTATAACGTTTCATTAAAAGGTTGACGGGTTGTCAGGTGTTTGTTCGTCTTTATGATATGGCGGAAAGAACCTCTCGGGCTCGTTTGGACCGTTTCGGCGGAAGAGTCTTCCACGTTGACTGAACTCAGTCGCTCTCGCACGGCGCCTGCGCGGGAGGTCGAGCGAGCGAAGATCCTTCAGCCCCGCCTCCACACCCATCGCCAGAGCCTTGGCGATACACTTATAAACCGTCATCCGCGAGGTTCCGACCGTCCTTGAGATCTGAGCGAGAGGTTCGCCGCCGGCATGACCCAGAAGGATCCTCAGAGACGGACACATCATCGGAAGGGTCGAAAGGAGGCACCGAAGCGTCGAGTTCATTTCCCTGCTCAAAGACATCGATGCCTACTATCCGCCGCAAGCCACCACTATTCGCATCGTTCTGGACAATCACAGTTCCCATATCTCAAAGAGACAAGGGACTTTCTTTCAAGCAGACCGGGCCGATTCGTCTACGTTACACACTCCCAAACCCGGCTCATGGCTCCGGGTGAAAATGCGGTATACACAAAATCGTTGCAGCCGTTGTCAGGTGCGCTGGCAAGACGTTACGGTAATCGGAGGAGCAAAGCATGCGGTATCTCTATATTTCGCTAATCGTGGTGGTGTCGGCAATCGTGTTCACGTTCAAGTTTCAGAACATCGAAAACGTGACCGTACTGTTTCTCTCATCCAGCATTACGCTTCCACTCTCAATTCTCGTGGCCATGGTTTACTTCCTTGGGATGTTCAGGGGAGCGTTCATCATCAACTTGGTTCGCACGTGGGTTCAAGGCGCAACGAAGTCGCCGGGGCCCGAGCGAACCTAACCGGTGCCCGCAAGCTGAAGCGCGACGGTATTCGTCCCGTGCGTTTTGACGTTTTCATCTGAAGATAACCATGCGCAATATCCGGCAAGCCCTGACGAACACCTTCCAACGGTTTTTCGAGTCGGAAAGGTCCGGCGGGATTCTGCTGATCGTCTGCACGGTGATCTCGCTGTTGATCACGAACTCCTCAGGCGGTGCCGACTATTTGAGCTTGTGGCAAACGCGGGCCGGAGGTCTGAGCCTTGAGCACTGGATCAACGATTTGTTGATGG
>JBBQWO010000045.1:0-19072 GCA_038210535.1 Fimbriimonadales bacterium
TCGCCTGTCCTTCTCGAAGAACTGCGTGGCCGGGCGGACATCGACATACTACAGGCTCCGGGAGAGGTGAACTTTTCTCAAGCAGCGAACTGGCTCTGAGTTATCCAGACCACTTGTTCAGAAATGCTAACACCTTGTCCCGGTCGTGAGAACTTCCGGTTTCAAGCAGCCCTGTATCTTGTGAGTGGAGCAGTTTCCCGGCTTGATCGAGCACGAAAAGGTGCGGATAACCTTTGATCTCGGGATACTTCGACAAGACTGCCTTGTTCTCATTCTCTGGGCTGAAGTTCACCTTGACGACGATGAACTTCTGCTTCAAAATCCTCGCGGCTTCCTTGTCGGTCTCGAAGAATTGGTCCAGCTTTTTGCACCAAATGCACCATTCGCCTCCTACATCCAGAATGACCCGCTTGTTCTGCTTTTTAGCCAAAACGACGGCGCTCGCAATGTCCTTCGCGGCGTCCCGTTTGGGGTCAAACTTGACTCTCGTTTTTTCGGCACCCTGAGGCGCCACTTGCGGCGGCGACGAAAGAGCTACTCCGAAGAGGCTGAGAGCGATAAGCGTGAGGAAGCAAGCTTTCATTTCCCTATCGTATCTCAAGAATGCGGGCATTAGGCTTGAATGCCTAATGCCCGTCGAGCGCTTAGTAGCGAATCCCGATCTTCGTCTTATCGGGGTAGGGTGGGCGCTTGAGGTCCAGCTTCTTGTAGGTCGCAAGACGCTTGTTCATCTCCTCGACTGCACGATCCAACTGGGAATCCTTTCCTTGCCGCCACAGGTAGGGATCGAGTTCGACCTCGATGTCGGGATCGACGCCGTACCCTTCGATCTCCCACTTACTCGTGTGGGGATTGTAGAATGCGAAGTTCGGCGAGTTAATGCGCCCGCCGTCGACCGTCGAGAACCCTAGCGAGGCAACCAATCCGCCCCACGTTCGTTTGCCGACCACCGGGCCGAGCTTCTTGTGCTTGAACAGCCAAGGCAGCATGTCCCCACCAGAGCCGGCGAATTGGTTGGCAATCATCACCTTCGGTCCAAAGATCGTCGCTCCTGGCGTGGGCCAATCCTTCCCCGTTCGAGGCGTAAAGACCGCGTCCAGCGTCTTGCTCAGTTCATACACGATGTAGTCGGTGATGAGTCCGCCGCTGTTGAAGCGCTCATCCACGATGATGCCGTCTTTGGCGACCTGCGAGTAGTAGTAGCGAATGAATGAAGTCCATCCACCGCCCGCGGTGTCCGGCACATGCACATAGCCGGCCCTTCCGCCTGTCATCTTCTCGACATATCGCCGGTTATCTTCTGACCAGGCTCGATTTCGGAGCGTGTTGTCACTGGGAATAGGCACGACGACGACTTCTCGGGCGCCTGCCTCAGTGGTTCCAAGCTTCACCTTAACCTGCTTGCCTGCCTTGCCTTCCAGCAGTTCATAAATGTCGTTCGAGTCTTTTAGATCTTTGCCGTCGATTGCAAACAGGTACTCGCCAGCCTTGGCATTGACGCCGGGCTGAGCTAGAGGCGCGTAGAGCCCTGGGTTCCAGCGCTCTCCATCATAAACGCGCGTCAGCTTGTAACGCCCGCTCTCAAATGCGAAGTCGACTCCCAGCAGTCCGCCAGGAACGCTGCTTGTACCGTCAGGGATGTCACCGCCACGGGCCCACATGTGCCCAATGACCATCTCGCCCAGCATGTCGGTGAAGAGGTAATTCAGGTCGTCGCGCGAAGCCACGTTGTTCACGAAGGGTGCGTAACGCCGCCGCATGGCTTCGGGATCGATGCCGTGCATGTTGGGAGCATAGAACAACATAGGCTCGTTTCGCCATATCTCATTGAACATGGACATCCATTCGACTTTTGGATCGATCTTGGCTTTCAGTCCCGAGAGGTCCAAGGGAGGGGTGCCGGGAGCAGGAGGAGCCATGGTGCTGACGATTGAAAATCCCGGCCCCATGCTCATCAAGGCCTTCAAGCCGTCTGCAGATGGAATGATGCTTGAGCCTGGCCCCCACGGAGTGCTCTTGCGGTCGGCCATCGTCCACTTGACGATGCTGGTGGGCGCTCCGCCAAGAGGATTTGCGCGAGGGCCGCTCACGACGGCAAAGAAGCTACCTGCCGGGCCCGGCTGAAGCGATTGATACTCTCCCGCAGGCAAGGGCAAGGCGATGATTCGGTGCTCGATCTCTTCCAGATCGATCGCGAACTTTGGAGGCTCTGGCCTCTTGGTGGGATCGGCAGGCACAGGCGGGATTGCTGCCTTGATCGCCTCTTCGTCGCTTTCGGGCTGCAGGGGATTCGGCAGGTCCTTTCGTAGAACGACTGCATACACGTTGCTCATCACAACGGGATTGGTGAAGCTGGAAAGGTCGAGCCAACTCAGCGCAGGACCCACGTTGGTGCTTGCGAAGAAGTAGAGATGCTTGCCGTCTCGATCGAAGACGGGGCTCTTGGCGTGCGAGAGACCGTCAGTGATTTGAGTCTTCTTGGCCTCGTCCAGGTTGTAGACGAAGATTGCCTGCATGTGGCTTTCAAGATCTCTTCCCCAGGTAATCCACTTGGAATCGGGCGACCAGCGGGACTGCAGCGGGGATGTGGGGTCGGAGAAGATCGTCTGATCGACCAGGGTGTTCTTGCCTGTAACGACATCCAGAATCCAAAGCTGGTTGCGATTGTCCGTGTAGGCGATCTTTGATGAGTCGGGTGACCAGTAGGCCGTGCCGGAGCCGTAGTAGTAGGCGGGCGAATCGCCCAGATCCATCAGCTTTTCTTTACCGCTTGCCACATCATAGAGCGCCACTTGCTGTTTACCGCTCTGGTCGGTGAAGTACGAAATGGTCTTGCCGTCGGGCGACCAAGCGGGGCTGCGCCGATGCACACCCTGCTGCTCGACGATCTGCCGCGCATCACCCTTGGCGGCGGGGAGGGTGAAAATCCAGCCTCGCGCGGCGACTACTGCTCGCTGGCCGGTGGGCGAGATATTCACGCTCGTAAGGCTGGTCCTAAGATCCTTAAATGCGGGTCTGACTTCAGGAAAATCTCCGCGAACATTGATCGGAACGCGTGTAATCTGCTTCGTTGCAAGGTCATAGAGATTGATCGAGCCCAGTTTCTCGAAAACGATCGCTCCGGCTCCTGCGTCTGCCGACTTGATGTCGAAGCCGGTGCCCTTGACAACTTCGAAAACTTTTTTGGTGTTGACGTCGTAGCAACTCAGGCCAACTACTCCGTTTGGATCAGAGAGGTAATAGACCTTGTCGCCCACCCACATGGGTTGCTCGTCGTTCCAGTCCTTGCGAGGAATCTCATGTACCTTGGAATCCGACATGTTGCCTATCCAGATCGCGTAGGCTTGGCCGCCGCGATAGCGCTTCCACGCCTGCTGCCACTTATGTCCGGCAACGTACGCGAGCTGCTGCCCGTTTGGTGAGAACGACGCCATCGTGCCTGAAGGGAAGGGGAGGGCCTTCGGCACCCCGCCGCCGTTGCCGACGGTGAATAGCCGGGGGGAAGCCGTATTTGAGAGCATTCCCGAAGTGAAAATGACGGACTTTCCGTCCGGAGCCCAACCCAATGCGCTATCCGCGGCGGGGTGATAGGTGAGCCGCTTCGGCACTCCACCTGTTGCAGGCACGGTGTAGACATCGGTGTTGCCGTCGTACTGACCAGTGAAGGCCACCATGGTTCCATCTGGCGAAAAGAACGGCGAAGACTCGTTCCCGGGTGAACTGGTGAGCTTGGTCGCGTCGCCACCGACGCGGGGCACGCGCCAAAGATCGCCGGCGAATTGAAAGACAATTTGGCTTTGGCTGACGGTTGGATGGCGCATCAAGAGCGGGTTTGGACCCGGATCGTACGCGGTGGGGGCGCCCTGCGGTGCGAGGGCAATGAGCGATAGAAGCAGCATTGAATCTAGCTTATGCCGCTTTGTAGCTATCCCGCAAGGGTTTGCGGATAATGGTGCACGAACATGGCAGGAATGATCCCTCTGAGCTGCTTATCGATCGATTTCGCCAAGCACAATATCGATCGATCCGATGATCGCGATGACATCTGCGATGAGACGGCCGACCGCTAAAATCTCTAGCGCTTTCAGGTTCATAAAGCTCGGGGGGCGTTCGTGCCAGCGGTAGGGGCGGTTGCTGCCGTCGCTGATGATCGTCCAACCAAGCTCGCCTTTCGGGCCCTCGATGGCTGCGTACACTTCACCGACCGGAGGGTGATAGCCTTCGGTAAAAAGCTTGAAGTGATGGATCAAGGACTCCATGGAAGTGTCAAGCTCTTCCCGAGGCGGGGGCACGATCTTGCGGTCACTACTTGACCAAGCGCCAGCCGGCAGTCCGTCCAGAGCCTGCTGGAGAATCTTGCAGCTCTCTCGCATTTCGGCGACTCGGACTAGGAAACGATCATATACGTCGCCTTTGGTGCCGACCGGAATGCCGAAATCGAAGTCCTCATAGCTGCAGTATGGATTGCTTTTGCGTAAATCCCAAGCAACTCCGCTGGCCCGCGCGATGGGACCAGATGCACCAAGCGCGAGCGCTTGGCCCGCGGAGAGCACTCCGACATCGATGGTGCGTTCCTTCCAGATCGGATTTTCGACCAGCATCCCTTCGACGACATCGAGTTCCTTAGGAAAATCGATCAGGAACTTTCGCAGCTTTTCATCAAAGCCTGCCGGCATATCGCCGCGAAGTCCTCCGGGCTGAATCCAAGATGGCATCATGCGTACGCCTGAGAACAGCTCGAACATGTCGAGGATGTACTCCCGCTGCTGCATGACATAAAAGTAGGGGGTCATGGCCCCCATGTCGAGTCCGTGGGTTCCCAGCCAGACGAGATGGGACGCGATTCGGCTGAGTTCGGCGAGGATAACGCGCAGGTATTGGCCGCGTTTGGGAATCTCGCACCCCAGCAGTTTCTCGATCGCGAGCGCGTGGGCAAGGTTGTTGCCGTTCGCGTTCAAGTAGTCCATGCGGTCGGTCATGACCACGCACTTGTTGTACTGCTGGTATTCGGCCTCCTTCTCCATTCCCGTGTGGAGATAGCCGATCACGCACTTGCAGTTTATGATGGTCTCGCCCTCGAGCTCGCAGATCACGCGAAGGACGCCGTGGGTGGATGGGTGCTGCGGCCCCATATTGACCACCATCGTATTCTCGCCCTGCCGTTCGAAGAGCGCTTCTGTCGAAGGCATGAAGATGCTAGGGCTGTCCATATGCTGTGATTAAGGATACCGCCCGTTGAGGAGCTGCTTAAAGAAAAAGGGAGTTCGACCATCGGTCGAACTCCCTCATTGATATTGCACCGCGAGCTATTGGCTCGCTGCTGTCTGGACCTTCTCATTGGGCGTGTTAAGAAGCCAATGAGGCACGAGCTTGCCGTTCGAACCCTTTAGCACGATGAGTGAGTAAGCGAGGTTATCGATTACATTCACCTTCGTGGTCTGTAGGCCCGGGCCGGAAAGGGTCACTGCGCCGGACGGCACTGTCGCAAGCTCCTCATCAGAGGAGATGGTCACAGTCCCGCCTAGCCCTTTCGCCTGAACCTTCAGGCCCTCTTTTAGAGCTGCACCGCTCGCGTCGATAAAGGCTACGCGAACGTTCTTGGCTCCGACAGGTGCTCGTGGCTCATTGGCCACCTGTATTGGAGGTTGACCCGAACGAAGAATCAAGGTCATTCCTTCGTTCGTGACAAGGTCGAGATTGAGCTTCGTACTTTGAGCACCCGCCCGCACTTCCACTTCTCGCGATCCAACGCCGATGGGCACGAGACCCGAATGAGCGCCGGCTGCAATAGAGCCGCTGGCTTGCCTACCGCGATCGAGAAGAGAAGCATCCTCATCGGTGAGGTTGACCAACCGAACGAACCCGGGTCGCTTAATTTGACCCACCCGTTCGAGTGCCTTTGCCATCTTCAACTCGTCTGCGCTGGGGCCACAGGACACTAGGCTGAAGCAAGCGAGGGCTAGGAGAGTCATCCTAGAAGCTGCTACCAAAGAGCCCATGCTTTTAAAGGGGTGCTGCTGGCGCTGCATCGTTGCCCGGTTTGGCTGCACCCGGCTGGGCAGCAGAGTTAGGTGCCATGGCTTCTGGCTGCTTTTCGTTTTCTTCGCCGGAGCCGCAACCTGCGACGACCGTAAGAGCGAGCACGATGAAGAATGAACTGAGTGTGAGTTTTCGCATAAAAATTTCCAAAGGTTATCGTCTGATCCACAAACGCCGACGCCTTCAATGAAGGGGTCGGCGTTTGATGTTAGGTCCAAGCCAGTCTACTTGTTGAATTCGTAGTCTGGGCGGAAGAGCCAAGCGTGGCAGCCGTCCCAGTAGTAGGAGCCTGCGGTGCCTGTATTCGTGTTATAGCCAGCGTTCGGGTCCGTCTTGTAGTCAGGGTTGACTGCACGGCCGAGTGGGCGGAACTTAGCATGGCTGTCTGCGAAGGTCCAGTTCTGACCCTTCGAGTAAGTCCATTGGCTGCCTCCGTCGTAGGTGAGGTACACGGCACCCGTCGAACCGTTTCCGGTCGAACAAGCGGTGACGTTGCCGTTGGCATCCTTAACCGACGGCACAAATGTACAAGCCTGGTTAGGCGTTGCGCAAGTGAGTGCTGGGTTAGCAAATCCCCAACCGAGGCCAGCCTTGTTACCGTTCTGGTTAGTGAAGAGAGGAAGCTTGGTGTTCTCCGCTACAGCTGAGACTGAGTATCCGGACAAGAACCCGTTATAAGCGTAGTTCGTTCGATACTTCTTCTTGCCTGGTGCAACCGCGGTGGCTGCCTGATACTCAGATCCGCTGGCTCCTGGGTTGGCGAGGATGCCGTCGTTCTTAATATAGGGCTGCGCTGCGTTGAGAGCAAAGCTCTGTGAGAACGCCACGCGCTGAAGGGTCTGGTCGGTTGGCCAGTCGCTGGGTACGAACTTGTTGAAGTTGTAGCCCCATACGCCTGCGGAGTCCTGTCCTGCCTGAAGAGGGAACAGATCGTCGGTGTCCGTCACATAGATGAACATGGACGTGCCAAGTTGCTTCTGCTGCGAAATGTCCGACGTCTTTTTCGCGGCTTCCTTTGCCTGTGCAAAGACAGGGAACAAGATAGCGGCGAGAATCGCGATGATCGCGATAACGACGAGGAGCTCAATGAGCGTAAATCCTCTTTTCATAATATTAAATCTCCGAATGATGAATCCAAGGCTCTATCACTATACAACGCCTTTCACAGTTTGGGTTAAAAAAAGTTGCCTCGCGGGAACTATTTTTCCTGGCTGCCTGAACTTGAACCTAAATTACGCGTCTAGGAGCGAAATTTGTGTGGGCACTGAGTCAGCTTTTGGAGTCGGAAGCCCTAAATGCCGGTATGCGAGATCGGTTGCGACGCGGCCTCTCGGCGTTCGCTGAAGCATTCCCACCTGCAAAAGAAAGGGCTCGTACACATCTTCGATCGTGGTGGAGTCCTCTCCCGTGCTCGCCGCCAGCGTCTCCAACCCGACCGGCCCCCCGCGGTAGCGCTCGATCATCATGCGCAGAAGGGTCCGGTCCACCCGGTCGAGGCCGAGCTCGTCGATTTCGAGGGCTACGCACGCCTTGTCGGTGATACGGCGATCGATGCTTGGAAGGTCTTCCACCTGCGCGAAATCCCTCACACGGCGCAAGAGGCGGTTCGCAATGCGGGGAGTGCCTCGGGAGCGTTTGGCGATTTCTTCGGCTCCCGACCGCTCGATGTTATAGCCAAGGATGCGCGCGGAGCGGGTGACGATTTCAAAGAGGGCCGCTTCGTCGTAGTAGCGGAAGTGGCTAATGATCCCAAAGCGGTCGCGTAACGGCCCGGTAAGAAGGCCTTGCCGAGTAGTCGCCCCAACCACCGTAAAACGAGGGACATCCAGCCTAATCGAGCGCGCGGCGGGACCCTTGCCGATGAGGATGTCCACTTTGGAGTCCTCCATGGCGGGATAAAGGATCTCTTCGACGGTTCGGCTGAGCCGGTGAATCTCGTCGATAAAGAGGACCGCATCTTGATCGAGGTTCGTGAGAATGCCGACCAAATCACCCGGGCGTTCGATTGCGGGTCCCGAGGTCACATGGATCGTGGCATCCATCTCGTTGGCGATGATGTGCGCGAGCGTCGTTTTCCCCAGGCCCGGAGGGCCGTAGAGCAGCACGTGATCGATCGGTTCACCCCGCTGTCTGGCCGCCTTAAGAAAGATCGCAAGATTTCCCTTAAGCTGTTCCTGCCCAATGAACTCTGCGAGCCGCTTGGGCCGAAGTGACAACTCGAAAGGAATTTCAAGTGGTTCCGGCTCAGGATTCAACTCGTTTTCGCGCATGGCGCAGGGAGTGTACTTTGGGGAGGTTGGAGGCTAAGCCTCACCCATCACCAGGCCCTCGATCGTATGCGCTTGAACAATCGGCTGAAGTTCGTCGACCACCCGGCAAGTTAGATGCTGCTTCAACGTCTCTGGCAGCGTCTCGTAAGCGGCATGAGTGAACTGCAGGTCGTGCCGTTCCGCATTGTTTGCTCCCGGCGCGTCGACTCCCAGCACCAATGCAGGCCGTGATTTGTTTGAGTGGTTCGTAGTGCCACGGTGGATCGTCAGCGCAGACCGAGCAGAAATGTCGCCCTTCTGCGGCAATTTGCGCTGAGCCCGACTCTCGTATCGCGGATAGTTCGTTTTCGGTGGAAACATGCCGTGCTCGAAGCCGTCGGGTAGGTCCCACTGAGTTCCCGGAGCGATCTCGAAGGGACCCATATTTTCCTGGACATCCACGGTCGTCAGATTGAAGGCAAGGGAGTTCAGTCGGCGCCCCGCGAGGGTGTCTTCGGGCGAAGGGAAGTCACGATGCCAAGGCTGGTTGAGCGCTCCCGGCTGGGGCACATCAAAGCCAATCTCCACGATCTTATACGCCGGTCCCAAGACCGCCAAGCACACGGCTTCTACCCAGGGATGAGTTGCCAGCTCGACAAAACCCCGGATCTTTTCCGGGTGAATCTCGACGTAGTATCGTTTGGGACCGCGTCCGACGGCTCCGCCGGGTCGGGCGAGAGCGTCTTCGAAAAGCACCTCGATATCCTCTCCCAACTGCTCGGCCCACTGCCGCGAGAAGGCGCTTTTGTGGCCGACGATTCCATCGCCGTAGAGTGCGCCCATGATGTTTGCTACGTCAAATTGGCTGGCCGTCTCCATCTGTTTCACCATGGTTCTCTAAGACGAGAATTCCACCGGAGAAGCTTACTTCCCTAGACATTCTTTTTCATCTTTGGAACAGTCGCCTCCCCGTTAACTGTCCCTTAATGCGCGAGTGTCCCGTTATGAAAATTTCCCCATCCGCTGCTACCTTGGAGCCCGGTGCTCCCCCTGATCGCTCGGTGCCCTCCCATGATCGCGTGGAACCTAGCGATGCGGAGCTGCGAATCGACCCAGCCCAAGTCGCACGGACCCTAGCTGTGCTGGTTGCGCTGCTAGTCCTGGCGAGCCTGGTTGGGCAAGCCCTTCGATTGGAAGGGGGATACGAATACGCGGGCGGTTTCGTGCCGAAGTTTCACCTGGATGCCGAGAACAACGTCCCCACGTTCTTTTCGGCCCTGCTCTTGGTCGCAGCGGCCGCTCTCTTGGGCGTCGTAGCTGCCATCAAAAGGAAGGCTTCCCGACCCTATGCCGGGCACTGGGGCATTCTTGCCTTCCTGTTCCTGTTTCTTGCCTTTGACGAGGCTTCGGCGATTCATGAGGCATTGATCATGCCGCTGCGAACCATCTTCAAGTCAGGCGGGATCTTCCACTATGCGTGGGTGATTGCGGCCATCCCCCTCGTGATACTGTTTGTCGTTGCCTTTGCTAAGTTCTTTTTCCATCTGCCTAAGAGGTCACGCTTGCACCTGGGGTTGGCGGTGGGGATCTACATAGGGGGGGCGCTGGGCCTCGAACTCCTCGGCGGCGCGTACGCTGCTCGCTTCGGCTTGGACAACTGGGGTTACGTGCTGCTCACCACCATCGAAGAGGCCCTGGAGATGACCGGAGTGGTCATTCTCATCTACGGATTACTGGATTTTCTGAAGAATCAAGTCGGCAACATTCGGTGTCTGTGGCCCTCAACGCCTTAATGTGCAAAAGAAGCTTGTGACGCAGTGTGCTCTGAACCACATAGATTTTACGTTAAGTTGGCTTCAGAAGCCGAATTGCTGTCATTTCGCCTTGCGTTACGCCTCATACGGTGTTAGAGTAGAAGGCGATGCGCAGATTAGTTTTTGTATTTATGCTTCTATCCCTGCTTGTGGGGGCGGTCAGCGCGCAATTAACGCGTGACTGGTCGCAACGAACAACCTTGCCGGACTCTGGCAATAACACTTTGCTGAAGACGGCACTGTTCCAGCCCACCCGGCAAGGTCAATCGGAGGCGATTTATTCCCTGTCTACGGTGACCATGAAGGATGGCCGAGTCGTCTTTCAGGTAGTCAAGCGTCGCCGAGACGGTAGCTACCTTTGGGACCGCGTGGTTGCGATGCCCACAGGAAATAAAAAGGTCTGGGCGAAAGACATTGCCCTGGATGCCGACGGCAACGTCGTGGTACTTGCGGAAATCAAGCAGCGACCCGACTTTGATCTGATGGTTTACAGATTCGGATCTGACGGCTCGATCGGTGCCAAAACCTTGATCCGCAATAAATGGCAGGATCCGAATTGGAACATCCAAGACGCAAGCAACCGAGCCGTCGCCGTCAAGGTGACTGCAGGGGGCAACACTGCCGGCGACGCTTTTGTACTCTCCAGCGAGCAGGGTGATCCCGCCAACGGACCTTATACGCGCGTCGACAAGGTGCGATTAGATGGCGCCGTCGAGTGGTCGACAAAATTTGAGAAGCCGGCATCCGGCGGCTACGTTGGACCGCTCTTGAGCGATCCAAAGGCTCTCGTGCTCGACTCCAGCGGAACTGCACCCTTCGTGCTCATGCAGACAGTCTCCGATCTTCGGCGAGATGACATGACGGTTGTCTCAATAAACGCAAACGGGGGCCTCGTGTGGTCAAACTCCTTTGGTGCCACGCTTCCTAATGGAGACGACGACCCAATCGAGCTCGAAGACATTCCCATCGCCATGACCTCTTATGGCAACGGTCTCTACTTGGTCGGCAACTCTCTCACCTATGAGAATCGAAACGGCACGCCTTACGAAGTAAGGTCCGAGACAGTGTTTAACTTGACCACGTCGGGTCAGTTCCTCGGAGGCTTGATCACGACGCAGCGAGACTCATTCAACCGCCCCGGTCAGTACAACCCGAGAACGATCACAGCGGGTGCCGGATTCGTGATCGTTGGCGGAAACGTAACGCCGTTTAGCCTTCGCTCGAACACCTATTTGAGAGGATTCTCGACTTCTACGTCGGCCCTCATGGCGAACTTCGTGGGCCCCATGGGTTCCATCAATGAAGTGGCGATCGATAGTGGCGGCTTCGCTTATGCGGCTGGCGTCGAGTTTATTAAGAAAGGGAGTGGCTTTGAGAACAAGGGTGTACTGCTCATGGTGGCACCGGAACTCCCCATCAGCACGCTAGTGTACAAGACGAATTTCGCTCTTAGCACCACCAACCCCGGCACTCAGGCTGTCTCAGTCGCAGTCAACGGTGGCGGCGACGTGTATGTCGGCTCCAAGGAATATGCAGTGCGAGGCGATGGAAACAGTTACGCAACGGCTACTGTTTCAAGGTTCGTGCAGGATCCGTTTGTAGCTCTGATGGAGATTAGCCCCACCAGCGTTCCAGGCGGCGATACCTTCGTTCTTCACGTTGAACTCAGCAAGCGAGCTCTCGCCGGTGGCTACAAGGTTAAGCTAAGTGCTGACCGATCCGGCGTTGTCATTCCGACCAATATGGTCGTTCCCGCAGGCGAAGACGAATGGGACTTCGTGCTTCAAACCACGACCGTTTCGACGACGAGAACGGTGGTTCTCACTGCCGATCCCAGCGGAGCAACAGCATCCATCCAGATCTTCTCTGGCTGGGTGAAGGACTTCATGGTGAGTTCGAACAACGTCCTCGGCGGAAGCTCCTTACAGGGAACAGTCGTCCTGAATGCACCCGCTCCGTCAGGCGGTGCTTTCATCTCGCTAAGCACAACGTCTCCAAACGTAATCTTGCCTAAAGACGACTTCATCGTCATTCCGGCGGGATCGACGCAGCGAACGTTTAACATGGGAACTCGACCCGTAGGATCGATCGTGGAAGTGTTCGTCGGGGCGACCTATAACTCCACGGCACGAGCGCAGATCTTCGTTCATCCTGCTCAGGTCACTTCCTTCGTAGTGCCGTCCTTCATCGAAGGTGGCGCATTTGGAGAAGGAACGATCACCCTTAGCGGACCTGCCCCTGATGCGGGACTGCCTGTGACAATCATGTCCGACTCCGAGGCATTGGCTGGTATGACGGTCGTTGTGCCGAAGGATGCAACATCGCTGATCTTCCGGCTCAACACGATGCCGGTTGCTTCGGATACCTTGGTGCACTTGACTGCGAAGACAAGTGCAGCCAGCGTCGCAGCAACGGTGACCGTTAAGGCCACAGCGCTGAAGAAGGTCAGTGCTGATCCGCCAACGGTCGTGGGAGGAACAACCGGATTCGTGATGGTCTACCTCACCGCACTCACGCCTTCGGGTGGCGAGTCCGTTTCGCTCTCCTCGAACTCCCCAGCAGCGACGGTGCAGGCAACTGCGCTGATCCCGGCCGGCCAGAGCCGTGTGAGAGTTCCTGTTAAGACCTCAGCGGTCAACGGTACGACCACAGTTGAAATCTCGGTCACTCACAAGGGTGTGACCAAGACGACGACCTTGACAATCACGGCCGCCTCCTAGGCCAGCTTCATAGAAAAGGGCCGCTCGTGACGAGCGGCCCTTTTTTTGCCTGCTATGATTCCAAAATGCTCTCGCTACTGTCTGCCTTCTGCTTACAGGCAAATCTACCGCCCATACAGATCGTCGAAGGAATGTCGATTGCCAGGGTTACGGAAGGAGGAAGAAATCCCGCGCCTAAAGATGCCGTAGTCGCTGAGTTTATTACCAATCCGGCTTGGCGACCCGAAACCTCAAAATTAGCTTGGAAAGTTGCCAAAACCAGCGCAGAGGGCTGGTTTGAAGGGCTTGGCGGCGGATACCTTGCGAGCAAGGTTAGTTCTCCCGAAGCCCGCGTTCTCGTTCTTGAGGCCACGGGGCATGGAATGGTCTACATTAACGGCGAGCCGAGAGCCGGCGATCCTTATGGTTACGGCTACCTAAAACAACCCTTTCGGGCCAAAGCAGGAGAAAACATTCTGCTCTTCTCGGGAGGAAGGGGACGCGTCACCGCCAAGCTTTCCGAGCCTCGAGCTGACCAGCAGTTTGATACAAGCGATCTCACGCTGCCGGATATTCTTTCGACGGACAAGGGTGCGCTTTTCGGCGCAGTGGTCCTTCTGAACAACACGGATCGACCGATAATGGACCTTGAGATTTCGGCTGAGTTAGGAGGAAAAGTCGCAGAAATTGCGGTCCCGATCATAGGCCCTCTGACATCTCGCAAGGTCCGGTTCGATTTCCCAGTTATTCCCAAAGGCGGCGCGGTTCAGTTGAAGCTTATGCGGGGAAGGGAGGTGATTGACAGCGCCACCGTCAATGTTACGGCTCGCGAGCCCAATCAGCACTATAAGCGCACATTTATTAGCGGAATCGATGGCAGCGTTCAGTATTTCGGGGTCTCGCCAGCACTCAAGCCGTCGAAGAGCAATGCCCTCGTGCTTTCTTTACACGGCGCGAGCGTTGAAGGAATCGGTCAGGCCCAAGCCTATGCTCCAAAAGATTGGGCGACCGTGGTTGCCGCCACGAATAGGCGACCCTATGGATTTGATTGGGAAGATTGGGGAAGGCTCGACGCCTTGGAAGTGCTGGGCTTGGCAGAGCGACATTTTCCCCACGATCCTAAGCGAGTCTTTGTCACCGGCCACTCAATGGGTGGGCATGGAACCTGGCATGTGGCGACCATGTATCCCGACCGCTTTGGCGCGATGGCACCAAGTGCGGGCTGGATCTCTTTCTGGTCCTATGGCGGCGGCTGGGAGCCTCGTGATCCCAATGCAGTCGAGAGAGTGATGCGCGCCTCTATGAATCCCAGTGATACGCTGGGCCGGATTGCGAATCTAAAGGAGCTTGGTGTGTACATCTTGCACGGCGATGCGGATGACAATGTCCCTGTGGGGCAGGCTAGAACCGGCCGCTCCAGCCTCCGCGCTTGGCATCGCGATCTGCGCTATCACGAGCAGCCGGGAGCCGGCCACTGGTGGGGCAACGAATGCGTTGACTGGCCCGGCATCTTCGACATGTTCAAGACTCGGATACGCGACCTCGATCCAAACTCAATCGAGTTTGTTACGCAAAATCCGGCGATCTCGGGCCGATCCGGTTGGGCAACGATCGAACAGGCACTCTCGCCTGATAAGCCTAGTTCGATCAACCTCCAAAGAGCTTCACCGGTATGGACACGCGTCACGATCACCGGCTCAACGGAGAATGTCAGCACTCTCACCCTCCTGGTGCCGCCTCACGCAACGATCAAATTAGATGGCCAGCGTTTGGGGCCATCCTCTCTGACCGCGGGATACAGCGGCAGTTCGCTTTCCCTGCAAAGGAGGAAAGATGGTTGGCATGGCGTTCGACCTGAGGTTATTCGGGGCCAAAAAAATGCTGTCAGAGGAGGTCCCCTTAAGCAAGCCTTTCAAAACCGAATGGTTTTTGTGTATGGATCGAAAGGAACCACCGAGGAGAGTGCATGGGCCTATGCAAAGGCTCGCTTCGATGCCGAGAGCTTTTACTATCGCGGAAATGGCTCCGTGGATGTAGTTTCCGATTCGGCAGCGGCAAGCATGCAGTTAGGCAGCCGAAACGTCATCCTTTACGGTAACTCCGACACGAACACCATGTGGGGCAAACTGCTCGGGAACTCGCCTATACAGGTCAGTCGGCGGGGAGTGACGGTGGGAACCAAAGAGGTTGAAGGCGCCCACCTTGGTGCGATGTTCCTGAGGCCCAGCGGTAAAGGCAACCAGCTGATCGGAGTGGTCGCGGGCACGGATCTCGTTGGCAGCAGGGTCCTGGATCGTCTGCCAGTGTTTGTGAGCGGCGTTGCCTACCCAGATTGGACCGTCGTGAACCCTTCCATCCTTTCGGAAGGCACCAAGGGGATTCTCGCTGCTGGCTTCTTTGGCAACGACTGGTCCGTCCGAGGCTTAGAGGCGTGGCGCTAGGGTGGAGTGGCTCACCTATCAGTCCACTTGGACAGAAGTCGGCTCCATCCTCTTGCGCCTCACTTTGGGCGTGATCCTCGCCGGGGCCATCGGTCTGGAGCGTGAAAGCAACGGGCGTCCCGCAGGCATCCGTACACACATGCTGGTTGCCCTCGGAGCGATGGTTTTTTCAGAGGTGGGCCGGGCGTATGGGGGCGATCCCTCTCGAGTGGCCGCTCAGGTCGTGACGGGGGTCGGATTCCTCGGCGCGGGGACCATCATGCGGATGGGCGCGGAGGTCAAGGGTCTCACCACCGCCGCAAGCGTATGGGCGACCGCGGCCATTGGCATGGCGGTTTCCGCAGGCGGCGCTTTTGCCATCGTGGCAATTGTGGCAACGATCCTCGTGCTGGTCACCCTAGCTTTCATTGATGAACTGCCCAAGAAAGTTTTAGCTGACGCCGGCCAGATTGTTCTTAATGTAAGGACGACGAGCAAAGCATGCTTTCCTGCGATCATCGACCATCTTTACTCAGAGGGAATAGACGTGCGGTCCAGTGAGATTCACCCGGACGAGGGTGAATATGAAATGGTTTTTGAACTCGACCGGAAAAAGGCTCAGGCACTCAATATCTGCTCAGTTATCGAGGACGTAAGGAGCGCGCGTTGGTCTGAGTAGGTGGCTTCACCACAGGCAACCGGAAGAGTAAATCGTAGTCGGGACTTGCCTTTTGCCCGAACTCTCGTTCTTTCGCCTTGTGATCGATGCCGTCGCGACCGACGCTGTAAAGGATGGTTTCCTTATCGGTCTGCTTGATCAGCAACGGCTTGCTGCTGTGCGGGTCCTCTGGAAGCTGTTGCACCTCACCTGTGCGAAGGTAGGCAATAGCCGCGATCGCCAGGCGCCGTCTCGCAAGTTGATCGCGGAGCAAGGGGATCGCCCAGTCGTAGTCGTCGACGTACCGGCCGTAAAACTCGGTCGAATCCGCTTCCTTGTCCATTGCAATGAGCACCCTTTCGGCACCATTGATATCCTCCGGATCTTCGGGCAGTTTTCGGAAATAGCGGTTCCAAATTTCCAGCGAACCTGCCTTGCCAACGTTGGCAAAGAAGTCTCCTGCAGGCACGTTTTCCAGGCCCGTTCGCTTGGAATCGCTAAGGGCAGCGAGCAGCAGTGGCGGCTCTCCTCTAATCGTGTCTGCTGCCGAAGGCATTGGACCCACGAGATTCTGGAACCTCTCCAAGAAATCACCCATCGCGGCGACTTTGTCGCGATTCGCGTACACCACTCGCTCAATGCACCGTTGTAGCTCAATCTCTGCACCGCTTCGCCTAGTCATTTGCAAGTAACTGGGCTGCGAGGTGAAGTGAACTGCCAGACGAGCGCTGGCAGTCAGGACCGCTTCAGAACCTTTCAGGTCGTGATCCTGGCCAAGGGCTACTCCCTCGGCATTCAAGAGCCTCACGGCTTCTCGCAGGACCCCCCAGAAGCGGGCGAGGCGGCGGTGCCGCCAGGTTTCGACTTCTGGGACGCTGCAGGCAGGCTTTTGAGCCGCGGAGTGCAAGTGGCTTATGAGATTATCGTGGCGGTCCAGCAACGCGTAAAGGTCGACGCGGTCTTCTTTGGAAGCGAGACCGCGCATGCCTCTGCGACTGAGCATCTGTAGCCGCCCCCGCTCTTCATTTGGGATCGCGTTCCAGAGTTCGTAGGCAGCTTCGAGGTCGGGAAGAGCATCCTCCGCAGGATCCTTGATTTGAACCTGCAAATCAGCCAACGTGGTAGGTAATCCCAGTCGTCTGGCATCTTCCAAGTGATAGGGGAGGCTCTTTGCCTTGGAATCGAGATTATTGCCGGCCCAGAAAACCGCACCGCCAAGAATGCCGCAGCTTGTAAGCACGAGCACGATAGCCATGAGCACGACTCGGTTTTTTGAAGAATGCTTAGCTGCAGCCACTAGTAGGTCCAACGTTCCTGGTGGACCCGACGTTACTGATCTAAGCGGAGCCGCTCTTCTTTTGACGAACGTACATCGCGCTGCGCTCAACCCAATACAAAAAAGTATCGTAGTTATCGAGAACGTCGCGAGGCATCTTGACGTATTCACGCATCGGCTCGGCGTCCTTATCCGGCTTCATGGGTCCCGCGCCAGGCAGGGTCATGGCCTGCTCGGCGTCTTCAGGCGCAAGCTTGAGACCTATTTCCTCGCCGACGAGGAAGGCGAACATTTTTTCGCCGGTATAGATTCCCATGCCGCCGAACATTCGGCGTGCGCGCACATCATAGGCCTCGGCGGCCCTCATCATCTGCTCGTAACGAAGTGGGCGATACACCATTGCGGATCTACGTTTCCCTCGGGTCTCTTCTTTGAGAATGAGCCCACCGCGACTCTGAATGTCTACGGCTTCCCACTTATTTTAGCACTTCCGGCTAAGTTTGGGTAATCAGGTTTATCGCAAGAAGGAAAAGGCTATTTTCCGGGATTGGTTGTATGGCCTTCCTTCACACCGTGGCTACGCTGTCTTCTTTGAAACACGGTGTGGGACGCTTGCGGAACTGGCTGAGATGATATACAATCAGTAGACAAAAATCTACATGTTAGTTTGTGTTCGTCTCTCTCACTTTTATGTCGCCGACCTCATGGCTGAGCCCGCGATTGTCGTGCGCAACAAGGCGGTGCTCGATGCTACTCCCTTGGCCATCAAGCACGGTATCACGCTCGGAATGTCGCTTGGGCTTGCAAAAACGCTTTTGTCCAAGGGTGCCCCCGAAGGCAAACGTATCGTAGGGTGGAACCCGGAGGATTACGAAGAGGCTCAGGTGAGATGGCTCGACAAGTGTTTGCCTTTCACCGATGTGATAGAGCCGATTGATCAGCATGAGGCATTTTTGGACCTCAGCAGTCATCCTTCGCCTGAGAAGGTGCTGGAATCCCTCGAACTCCCGCCGAATGCGAGATTCGGAATCGCAAAAGTTAAATGGCTGGCCAGAGCTGCCCTGGATCTCGACGATCCTCATCAGTTCGCCTACTATGCTCCGCGTCTGTTTGTGAGCACTCTCCCAACGGATATGCTCGCGCCCGTTCTGCCGGAAAGCCGCACAAGGCTCAAATTTCTAGGCTACCGAACGGCAGGCGAGGTGGCCGATCTGCCTTTGGAAACCTTGCGAATGCAGTTCGGAAGGGAAGCCCTCACTATCTGGCAAGCTGCCAGAGGACGCAGCGGTAAGCCTGTGGAAGCGCAGTATCCACACGCATCCGTGGCTTTTCGCATCTACTTTGAATCCGCCATTGAGTCCACAGAAACCATTGACTTGGCGATCTCTGAAATAGCTGGACAACTGGCAGAAAAGCTAGAAGCGCGGGACCTTCAAAGTTCGATGATGCGTTTGTGGATCGGCTATGAGAATGAGCCGGAGGAGCTTATCGAGAGGGAATATGCGAAGCCCATGCAAAGTGCGAACTCTATCCGCTTCGCCGCCGCCATGCTATTCAAAGCAGAGAAACCCGTAGCGAGCCTACGGATTCAACTGCCGAACTTAAGAAGAGCCAACCGACAGCAGCAGAAGCTCTACGTTGCCCGAACCGACTCGACGGACGCTCTGAAAAGCGCCGTCGGTCAAGTTCAGAAGCTCTACGGAGGAGAAGTCATCAAGCTCGGCAGTGATATTCATTTGTCGCGAAGGCAACGTGTACTGAGGGCATGGAAAGATGCAACCGGCTGGTTCTGAAATTCTTGAGATCTGGCGGGAAGCCGGAGAATGGTGGACGAGCGAGCCTTACCGAGAACTGACGACCTTCATCGATCCCAAAGGAATTCGAAGAACCTCCTCCGCGCCTATCTCCCTATTCGAA
>JBBQWO010000046.1:0-19045 GCA_038210535.1 Fimbriimonadales bacterium
GGAGGCGCATTTCAACTACCTCTCCCCTCGCGGGAGAGGTCGGAGATGTTTGTGCTCTGGGTGAGGGGGCATTCTTGATAGTCCTCTGGCTTGCACGCTTCGGCAATCGCACCCAAAATCTCGGCATCAGACCACAGCACAATCTCGCTACCGAACCTGAGCACTTTAAAGCCTTGAGATTCGAGCCATGCCTTTCGTTGGAGATCGTACGCGAGCGTGTTTTCGTGCCCAGAACCATCAAACTCGACGATCACTTTTGTTTGGTAACAGCAAAAGTCAACAATGTAGTTGCCGATGACGACCTGTCGGCGAAACTTGAAACCTATAAGTCCGCGGTTCTTCAACGCGCGCCAAAACTCCTTCTCAGCCCCCGTAGGCGACGTGCGCATGTCCCGCGCACGCTCTTTGAGAGTCTCGGGATCGGCCATCTTTGGCACTCTACCCTCTCCTGAGGTGGCATTTCTAATACCTCTCCCCTCGCGGGAGAGGTCGGAGATGTTCGTGCTCCCGGGGGAGGGGGGACGGATGCTTCTGAGTTCGCGGAAGCACCCTCTCCCGCGAGGGGAGAGGGTTCTCGGAGGTGATATATTCGTCGTTTTTGTGATCGCCTCCGTAGTTCACGGAATGGTTTAGAATGGGACATGGTCGTCCTTTTCGCACTCGCTGCCTTCGCGTTCGCCCCTGCCCCCGACTGGAAACTTGTTTGGTCGGACGAATTCGACATGCCCGGTTTGGCGGACTCTAAAAAGTGGGGATATGAGGAAGGCTATATTCGAAACGGGGAGAAGCAGTTCTATACGAAAGCTCGTAAAGAGAACGCCCGGGTCGAAAGTGGCAAGCTGATCATCGAGGCTCGCAAAGACAATTTTCAGGGAAAGGAAATCACGTCCGCAAGCCTTACTACCCAGGGCAAAGCGGAGTGGACGTACGGAAAATTCGAGGTCCGAGCGAAGGTTCCGGGTGGTCGGGGCACGTGGCCGGCGGCTTGGATGCTGGGCACCAATATTTCCAAAGTTGGATGGCCCAAGTGTGGTGAGATCGACATCATGGAATACGTGGGGTACGAGCCCAACATGGTGCATGCCAACGTTCACACACAGGCTTACAATCACTCGATTGGAACGGGGAAGGGTGCCGCGATGGACTTGGACCGGCCGTTCGCGTCCTATCACGTTTATAGCTGCGAATGGACGCCGGCTCAGATGGAGTTCTTTGTGGACGGACGGCGAATCCTTACCTTTAAGAAGGAGAGCGACAATGTCGACGTGTGGCCATTCGATGCGCCTCAGTATCTGATCCTCAATCTCGCGATTGGAGGCGGATGGGGTGGGCAAAAGGGGATCGATGACGCGATTTATCCTGCTCGGTACGAGATCGACTACGTGAGGGTCTATTCCCAAAAGTCGTAACGTGGTTTAATGAGTGCGTCGCATTGCTGCGACGTTATGAGAGACAGCGCCTAACCCAGTCGACCTCCGGCGAAACCTTCGCCCTCGACCCTGCACCTTGCGGGAGGCCTCTTGTTACAAGCTCTTTCTCTTACGTATTCGCCCAACCCTCAGTTTGGGAATCTATTCGACCATCTTTGCTTAACCCTTGCGCCGGGGGAGCGCGTGGCGTTGCTTGGCCGCAACGGCACGGGCAAGACCAAGCTGATGGAAATCCTCGCTGGCCGGCTGCAGCCTGATCACGGACAAGTGTTGGTCGAGGGCCGTATCGGCTACTTGCCCCAAGACGTTGATCTCAGCTTCAAAGGAACGCTCCGCGAGTTCTTGGCGGACGATCCCGAGCAGGAGGTGCAGCTCCCGCGCGTCATCTCGAGAATGGGACTCCGCGCCCAGCAGTTGGACCAGGAGTATGCCTCCCTCAGCATCGGAGAACGCATGCGGGCGGCTCTCGCAAAGCTGCAGATGGACGAGCCTTCCGTGCTCCTGCTCGACGAACCGACCAACAATCTCGACTTTGCGGGTCGCGAGTGGCTGACGCGCTTTCTAAAGGAATCACACGCATCCCTGCTGATGGTCTGCCACGACCGATCGGTGATCGATGCGCTCGCAGATCGCGTGTTGGAGCTAAGTCCCAGCGGTTTGAAGCAATACAGCGGCGGCTACTCAGACATGTTGCGTGAGAAAGAGATTCACCGCGCCAACCAGGCGGAGCTGTATGAGCGGCAGAAGCGTGAGGACAAGCGGCTTCGAAAGGCAGTGGACCATGAACATGCCACTGCACGGTCGATGATCCGAAAGCCCACGACACGAACCTATGACCCGAAGGCAAAAGCCTTCTACAGCGGGAAGCAGGCGAAGCTGGACCGCCGGGCGAGCGCCATTCGATCACGAGTCAAGCAGCTCGCGGAGCAGAAAGTTGATAAGCCATTTGAGGAGATTCGCGCCTCGATCGAGTTTAAAAGCCGCGCCCTGCGCAGCTCGGACGCCCTGGTGGTCCGCGGTCTGGCGAAAACTTTTGGGGATCGAAAGCTCTTTAGCGGGTTCAACCTCACGCTGGAATCGGGAAAGCGCCTCGCGTTGATTGGACCGAATGGCGTGGGCAAGACAACGCTATTTCGCATCCTGCTCGGGGAGGATACGCCGACGTCAGGCGAGGTGCGTTGGTCCAGCGATGCCGAACCGCTGTACCTTTCGCAGGCGCGTTCGCGGCTCGATTTGGACATGAGTATCTTGGAGGCACTTCGGCCCGAGAATCGGGACGAGGAGACTCGGTTGCGCAACCTTCTCGGCTGCCTGCGAATTCATGGAGACGCGGCTCACAAGCCGATCGGAGTGCTGTCCGTTGGCGAGCGCACAAAGGTGGAGCTTGTCTCGATGCTTCTCTCTTCGGCGAACGTGCTGCTTCTGGACGAGCCAACCAACCACTTGGACATCGACTCGCTGGAAGCTTTGGAAGAAGCTCTGGAAGCGTTTCCAGGAAGCATTCTGTTTACGTCGCACGACAAAGCGTTTATCGAGCGCATGGCGGACGAGGTTGTGACGATGTAGCGACAAAACGAGAGGCGCGTTTTGTCTCTCGACGGGATGAATGGGGTGACGGGGGTGAAAGGACGGACGGTGGGACTGGAAGCGTCACCCAGTTCACCCATCACCTCACTCACCTCACTCACCCCATTCATCCCGTAACCTCCTGCCTTCTCAAAAAGTGAAATCGATTCAGCCTTGCGTCGAAACCGCACTCTTGCGGAGTAGGCAACATGGGCAGGTATGTTTGCGCGTTTCGCTTGCTAACACTTGAAAGCAGTGATACAATGAAGTTCACCACGGACCGCCAATGAAGGCTCAATTTTCGCTCCTTTTTGCTTCCCTTGCCCTCTTCGCTGCCGGAGTCCTTGCTACTTCGTCCGAAGCCGTTGCCGAACCGAAGCCTACGCAGGCCAAGGCTCTCAATTTCAATCGCGACGTTAAGCCAATTCTCAGCGAGAACTGTTTTAAGTGCCACGGCCCGGACGCTGCGGTCGTTGCAGGCAATTTGCGCCTAGACAAGTTCGAAAGCGCCACCAAGGATCGCAATGGGCGCAAGGTGATTTGGCCGGGCAAGCCGGACCAGTCGCGGATATTTAAGAGAATTGCGGCACATGACGAAGCCATGCTGATGCCGCCTACGGACTCCGGTCTGAAGCGCCTAACGGATCAGCAGATTGCCACTCTCAAACAGTGGATCGCGAACGGAGCCGTTTACGAGGAGCATTGGTCGCTGGTGCCGCCCGTGCTGCCAGTCGTGCCGCACGTGTCGAATTACCGCTGGGGAACCAATCTGATCGATCGGTTCGTCATGGCGCGTTTTGAAAAGGAGGGCCTCAAGCCCGAGCCTGAGGCGGACAAGGCGACCTTGATCCGAAGAGCCACTCTCACCCTCACCGGGCTCCCTCCGACGACCGCCGAAATCGCTGCGTTCGATGCAGACAAGACGGCAGGTGCCTATGAGCGTCTGGTGGACCGATTGCTGGCGAGTTCCGGCTACGGAGAGAATCAGGCGAGATTCTGGCTGGACGCCATTCGGTACGGCGACACTCACGGACTCCACCTGGACAACGAGCGCAATATTTATCCCTACCGAGACTGGCTCGTGCGGAACCTAAACAACGATCTTCCGTTCAGCGACTTTGCCGTGTGGCAGCTCGCGGGTGATCTGCTTCCTAATCCGACGACCGAACAGTTGATTGCGACCGGATATGTGCGGATGAATCCGACCACGAGCGAGGGCGGCGCGATCGAAGCCGAGTTTTTGGCCAAGAATACGTTTGACCGGGTGGATACAACTTCCACGGTCTTTTTGGGAATGACCGTCGGGTGCGCCCGTTGTCACGATCACAAATATGATCCGATCACCCAAAAGGATTACTACCGGATGTTCGCGTTCTTCAACAGCACCGCAGACGCGGTGCTAGATGGTAACGCTCTCCTGCCGCCTCCGGTGTTGCGTGCGTCCACTCCCGGTGAGGAACGCCGTCTTCAGAAATTCGATACGGATCTTGCAGGCTTGCGAAGCAAGGTCACTGCTTCCGAAGCGTTGGCCTGGCTCAACGCCGCTGAAGTCGTTCCAGTTACTGCGAGCAAATGGGAAGTGAGCCCGGTTTACACGGTCGCAAACTTCGATCTCGCGTATGCCACGGCGTTTGCGCCAGAGAAAGCGGGCGAGCCCGTGGAGTGGAAGGCTTACGATCTGGTGATCGACAAAGTGGCGACCCCTGTGCAAGGCAAGCTCAACTCGGCGGCTTACGTGCGAGGCGTGATCACTTCGGCCAAGAGCCAGGAGCTGCTGATTCGCGTCGCAAGTGACGACGGCATCAAGATTTGGCTGAATGACAAGGTTGTCCACGACAATAAGGTGCTTCGCGGCGTGGGGCCCTTGGATACAGTCAAGCTGAGCCTCAATGCCGGCGAGAACCGCGTCTTGTTCAAGATCGTGAACTCAGGTGGCGGTGATGGTTTCCTACTCAAGCTCAGCGACGAGTCGAAAGAACGTATCGGTAACTTTCAAAAGCTGTGGCGAGACGGCAAACCGGAAGAGAAGAAGCCGGACGATCTCGCTGCACTTTATCTTGAGCTCGGGCCCGAGGCACCTGCTGCGACGGAGTATCGAAAATTGCGACAGGAGCGTGGAGCGTTTGAAGGCACGATTCCGATGACGCTGGTGGCTCAAGAGATGGCGAAGCCGCGGGATGCCTTTTTGCTGAAGCGTGGCGAATACGACCTGCCCGCAGATAAAGTCGAGCGCGCAATTCCGATGACCCTGGGCAGCATGGGCAAAGGAGACCCGACGAACCGTCTGGGCCTCGCAAAGTGGTTCGTGTCTGAAAGGAACCCCTTGGTCAGCCGGGTGTTCGTCAACCGAATTTGGCAGCAGCACTTCGGCACCGGCCTCGTCAAAACAGCGGAAGATTTTGGAAGCCAGGGCGAGTTTCCGGTCAATCAAGCGCTTTTGGACCATCTCGCGGTGACCTTCCGGCAGAACGGCTGGAGCATCAAGAAGCTGCACCGCGCCATCGTCACCTCTTCCACATTCAAGCAGCAAGCCTCGGCGGACACGGCAAAGATCACTAAAGATCCAGAAAACCGGTTCTTGGCACGCGGTCCACGCTTCAGACTCGACGCCGAAGTGATCCGTGACGCTTCTTTGGCGGCCAGCGGTCTTTTGAACCGGGAGATGGGAGGCAAGGGCTTCAAGCCTTATCAGCCCGATGGGCTTTGGGAA
Organism: Fimbriimonadales bacterium; assembly: GCA_038210535.1. Taxonomy (GTDB): domain Bacteria; phylum Armatimonadota; class Fimbriimonadia; order Fimbriimonadales; family Fimbriimonadaceae; genus Fimbriimonas. The sequence continues at coordinate 5,707 of JBBQWO010000046.1, forward strand.
GCCATCGCGTTTTCGGAGAGCACAACTGCTCGCTACGTGCGAGACCGGGGGCCAAGCATTTACAAGCGAAGTCTCTACATGTTCATCAAGCGCACGGCTCCCCACCCGGTCATGCAGAGCTTTGACCAGCCGATGCGTGAGACCTGCATTGTTCGGCGCTCCCGAACCAACACACCGATGCAGGCGCTCGTGACGCTGAATGAACCGATGTTCATCGAATCCTCGCGAGTGCTGGCGGAGAAGCTGATTTTTGAAAGCACTTCTGATGCGGAGAGGATGAGCAGGCTTTATATGCTGACCCTCGGCCGGATGCCAAACGATCAGGAGAGGGCCGTCTTGATGGCCTCGCTGAAGCGGTATCGCGACGGCTATCACATGGATATTAAAGCGGCGCGTGAATTAGTCGAGATCGGCGATTCTGTGCGCGACGAATCGATTCCCCTCCACGAGCATGCAGCGTGGACGTTGCTTTGCAATACCATCACCAACACGGACGAATTCTTGACGCAACACTAAACACCATGGATCCAATCCGAGAAGCAGAACTAGTCATGACGCGGCGGCAGTTGTTCGGCAATGCCGCGCTTGGCGTCGGAACAGCCGCGCTGAACCGGCTCCTTGGTGGCAGCCTTGTGGGCGGCCTCGCCTCGTTCGCAGGAGCGTCCGGCGGCGATTTGCCGAAGGGACTTCCGGGTCTTCCTCACTTCAAACCGAAAGCGAAGAGCGTGATCTACCTCTTCATGAACGGCGGGCCGAGCCAAATGGACCTGTGGGACTACAAGCCCAAGATGGAGGCGAAATACGACGAAGAGCTGCCGCCTGAGATCCGTATGGGTCAGCGCATTACAACGATGACGAGCGGCCAGACACGCTTCCCGGTCGCCCCCTCCCGCTACAAGTTCAACAAGCACGACAACAATGACGAAGGCGTGTGGGTCAGCGAGTTGCTGCCGCATACGGCAACGGTCGTGAAGGACCTTTGCGTCATCAAGTCCATGTGGACCGAGGCCATCAATCACGATCCCGCGGTGACATTCATTCAAACCGGTAGCCAGCTCCCCGGCCGTCCGAGCATGGGTTCTTGGGTGAGCTATGGACTTGGAAACGAGAACGAAAACCTGCCCACGTACGTCGTGCTTCACTCGAAGGTCTCGTCAGGCAAAGTCGACCAGGCACTTTTTTCGCGTCTTTGGGGCACGGGCTTCTTGCCTAGCGAGCACCAAGGGGTGGCGCTGAGATCGGCGGGCGATCCGGTGCTCTATCTCCGTGATCCGGATGGCGTCGACAGGAAGACGCGGCGACGAATGCTGGACGACATCTCTTCGCTCAACGAGATGCAGCTCAACCACTTCGGCGACCCGGAGATCAACGCGCGCATCCAGCAGTATGAGATGGCGTACAAGCTCCAGACCAGCGTCCCCGACTTGATGGACATCGGCAAAGAGCCTGAGGAAGTCTTCACCCTTTACGGAGACGAAGCTCGGAATCCTGGCAGCTTCGCTGCCAACTGTCTCCTTGCGCGCCGCTTGGTAGAGCGCGGCGTTCGTTATATCCAGATTTTCCACCGCGGCTGGGATCAGCACGGCAATCTCACGGGTGACCTGCCTTCTCAGTGCAAGGATGTCGATCAGGCCTGTGCGGGCCTCATCAAGGACCTTAAAAGAACGGGGTTACTGGACGAGACCCTGGTTGTATGGGGTGGGGAGTTTGGGCGCACCGTCTACTGTCAAGGTGCCCTGTCGCGAGAGAATTACGGCCGGGATCACCATCCTCGTTGCTACACGATGTGGATGGCCGGTGGCGGGGTCAAACCCGGCATCGTCTACGGACAAACCGACGATTATTCGTACAACATCGTGGACAAGGTTGGCAATGTGATTAAGCCCTCCGTCGAGCAGCTCACTCCGGGCGCCGTTCATATCCACGACCTCAACGCCACAATTCTCAACCAATTGGGCGTCGATCACAAGAAGCTGACCTATCGGTATCAGGGACGGGACTTCCGCTTAACGGATGTCGATGGCCATGTTGTGAAAGACTTGTTGGCGTAACCGGCATGAGCTACCAGAAGAACACTATCGTTTCCAATTTCACCCCCGTCCTTTCCAAAGAGGTCTAAACTAGAGAGGAATGCAGAGCGCCGCTAAGGTCGGGTTGCTGGTTGTGATCTTTGTGGGTCTCCTGTTCGGGGCCTACGCCGCTCTTGGCCGCACGATGTTTGCGCCGAAGACGGCGAAGTATTTTGCTGAATTTGAGGACGCGGGGGGAATTACGCCCGCCACGCAAGTTCAAATGTCTGGCGTCAAGATCGGCACGGTCATCGCTGTCAGCCTTGCCGGCCCGCGGAGGGCCCGGGTCGCGTTTGAAGTTCAGGAAGGCACTCGAATTCCGCAAGGCAGCTATGCCAAGATTGCCACTCCGCTGATCGGCCTGGGAGAGACGCCTCTGGAGATTGTCCCGCCTGAAGTTGTCAGCGGCACGATGGTCTCCGGCTCGACGATGCCCGGCCGAAAAGGCGGTGCACTCGATGAGATTCTGCCGAACAGCAAGGAGACGGTCGCGGAGCTGAACAAAACCATGATCGCCGTGAGGAAGCTGCTCGAAGACGAAGGGCTGAAAGCGCGAGCTGACAAGCTCTTGGCCACGAGCGAAAAGACGATCGGCGAATTCGGCGAGCTCGCCTCGACCGCCAATACGATGCTCGTGCAGAATCAAGCCTCGGTAGCGAGAGCGCTGCAGACTGCCAGCTTGGCGTTGCAAGACGTGAGGCAGGTCACCTATCAGGTGTCACAGCTCTTGGAGGACGGCAAGATTCAGAAGGACGCCAAGGCGGTTGTCGCCCAGATGGTCAAGATCAGCGAGAATGCGAACAAGCTGGTTCTGAGCATGGACAAGATGGTGAACGACCCTGCCCTCCGCGGTCCCATCGCGCAGACGGCGGCAAACGTCGAGCAGATCACCGAGACGAGCAAAGGAATCGCCACGGATACCAAGCTGATCACGGAGAATGGCATCGAGATCAGCAAGAACGTCAAGGAAATTACCGCCAAGGCTGTTCCGATGATGGATCAAGCCAGTACCGTTTTCACCAAGGCCACGGAAATCGAAACTCAGCTCCAGGGGGTTCTAGAAAAGGTCGGAGGGTTTTTTACTCGAAAGCCTGGGCCTGGGCCGCTTGCGAATCTTGGCTTCTCGATGGACCTCTTGCACAGTGAAAATCCGGGCTATTGGCGGACGGATCTGGGCGTGTCTTTCCCGATGGCCGAAGGGACAGTTAATGCTGGGATTTACGATGCGTTCGGCTCCAATCGGCTTACGCTCCAGCTTGGCAAGCGGTTGACTCCGGCCTTGCAAGTGCGTTATGGCATTTACGCCGCCAAGCCAGCGCTTGGGGTAGACTATCAGCTTGCGCCAAGGGTGACTCTGCGCGGTGACGTCTGGGACATCAACCGTTTGCGAGCCGACCTTCGTGCGGGCTACGACTTCGGAAACGGTATCGTGGGTTGGATCGGTGTAGACCGCCTCTTCGACAGGAGCACCGCCACCTTCGGAATCGGCGTTCGACGGTAGCCCAAATTAGGATTTGCATCACATGAAGGTCATTCTGAATACAACGGTGCCGAAGGTCGGCAAAGGCGGAACGGTCGTGACGGTAGCCGACGGCTTCGCGCGCAACTATCTCTTCCCTCGCGGGCTTGCCATCGTCGCCGACAAGCGGCAGATTAAGGCGCTCGAGGTTCGCACGTCACGCGTGGTTGCGAAAACCGCTGGCGAAAAAGCGGAGGCAGAAGGTACTCGAGAGAAGTTGAATGGACAGACCGTTCGGATTCCTGGACAGGTTGGCAAGGGACAAGGCAAGCTGTTCGGTGCGATCACCGCGCAGGATATCGTTGACGCCATTCAAAAGCAGCTCGGCGTGGCCGTCGATCGAAAGAAGGTCGCCCTAGTCGAGCCTATCAAGAAGCTCGGCACTGAGCGAGTGGAGATCGATCTTCACCGAGAGGTGGATGCGGTCGTCATGGTAGAAGTGTTTGACCCAACCGCGCCCGTCGCCGCCCCGGCACCTGCCGCAGAAGCGCCGGCCGAAGAAGAAGCCGTTCCGGCTTAAGGTTCTCACGCCCTTATAGGTCTTACAAGACTTATAAGGGCCTTTTTTTGCCTGATCCGGCCTGTTTGCAGACGAGATGCATTACCATTGGATCATGAAAAGGGCGCTTCTATGGGGAGGTTTTGCTTCTGCAGGGTTGTTGGCCATCATCACCTTTGCTCCGTCTTGCGAGAGCAGCAGCCCGGTGCCAGGGCTTGCCGGTGGCAAAGTTGTCCCCTGCGAATCTAGCCTAAGAACAATAGGTGAACGGCAGACGGCTTTTTACTTCCAGGTGGACAGCTCAGCTGCTATTCCGCTTGTCATCAGTGCCTTCCCAGAGTTGAGCTTGGGCGAACGGACGAGCGACCGGCTCAGGCTTGTTAAGGAGCTTTCCTCAGTAAGCGGTACGTCGAGCTATTCCATTGGGATACCGAAGGTGATGGTAGAACCCTCGGATCAGGCGCGTCGGCATTGCTCGAACGAACCCATTCTCCCTCCTGGCGGAACATTCCTCATCGTCCACCATCCGGGAAATATTGTCGAGCAAACACTCGCCAGGGCGGGACTCAGCCTCCGCTAGCCGAACTTTTTGAACCGATGCTTGAACAGCGTCCAAAAAGCCTCTGGAGCATCCGTCCAGCGGATTTTCTTGCCCGCCGCTTTACTTCTCGGCACGTAGGTGATTGGAATCTCCATGATCTTCTCGCCAAGCCGATACGACTTCGCCGTGACCTCCGGGCAGAACTCGAAGCGCTGGCACGTCAGGTTCATCTGCTTCAGCGTGGAAGTTCGAAATGCCTTATAGCAGGTGGCTTCGTCGGTAATTTTCTTTCCGAAGAGGAGGCGAACGGCCCATGTGAGGAGCACGTTGACGACTTTGTTTGGAAGCGCCATTCCCTTAGGCATGCCCTGGGAAAAGCGCGTGCCATAGACGACATTCGTTTTGCCATCGAGGATGGGCTGGATTAGGCGCGGCAACTCCTCCGGCGCATATTCCAAGTCCGCATCTTGAACGACCACCGTCTCGCCGGTTGCGAATGGGAGGGCTTGGCGGATGGCGCTCCCCTTCCCTCCCCTCGCGACGTTCGTCAGAACGCGAATGCGGTCGCCATAGCTGGCCAGGATTTCCGGCGTCCGGTCAGTGCTCCCGTCGTCGACGACGATCACTTCAGTTGTAAGGGGGAGCCTTAGGAGCCGGTCGACCACTTCCGCAATCGTATCCTGCTCATTAAGTGCGGGCACCAGAACCGTCACATCCGGGCGCTCCATTTGCGGCATTGCGGGGACAGAATACTCGGTGCCACTTTCGTTGGCCTGCACAGGTGTGAACAGCACGTTGAAAAGAGCAACAAACCTTTCGGTTGAACTACTCCCGAATTTTGATCGGAATTGTAGTCTTTCCCAGAGCCAAGAGCCGCCCTTCGGACACTGTGATCTTCTCGATCGTCATCGCTCCGGCAAGGAGAAGGTCCTTGTCCAGGTCGATCACCGGGTTCAGCGTATCGAGCAGTGCCTTGGCAGCATCGGGCGTGGCCGGTTTTCCGTCGATGAGGATGCGGGCGTGCGAGAGGATAAGCTTGTTGCCGCCCTGGGCCTCAACCCTTGCGACGATGCTGAATTCCGCGTCGAACAGGACGAATTCGCCGTATCCGTCGACGAACACCTTGTCTTTCTCAAGCCGCACCTTGACGCGCTTCACCTCGCGAAACTTGATGGGGATGAATGCTTCGAGATCACCCGAAGACAACACCACTTCTCCCGGCCCCACGCCGCTCCGGCTGAGTCGAATTTGTCGCTTGCCAAGCGCAAGTCCCAGATCGAAGCGGCAGTTCGGAATGGATGCCTTCAGGCTTTGCACGTGGAGGTCGCCAAGGGTGAAGTCTTGGAGGTCGAGGTTGAGCATGCGGAGCACTCCTCGTTGTGAGCGCTCGGGCTCGGTGAAAAGCGGCAAGCCTTCGGTGGTGAACTTGGAGGCGGTGATCGTGACGGCGTGGACCTCGCCAAAAAGCGCTTCCGGCCCGATCTTGCTACGGACCCTGACCGACTTGTGCTGGCCTCCCAGTTTAGAGGCGATCTCGCGGGCGGCATGGCCCTCGAAGGCTCGGACTTCCTTGGCACCCACCAAAAAGACCCCCGCCAGAATGAGCAGGATTGCATTCATCCGCTCCGATGTACCCGAAGCGATCCCCGCCGGGTCGCCGCACTCGCGATTGGGCTCAAGCCTATACTGTTTCATGCCTGAAGACGAAGATCCGTTTAGGAAAGCGCAGGAAGATTTGCGGCGGATGGAGCTTAGGGAAGCTGAGGCTGAGCCGGATGAGGTTGAAGCTCGTTTTCAGGCGTTGGACAAGAAATTCGACGAAGATCGCATAGAGTTGCCGAATACGGACGAATTCGAAGAGCGCTTCAGGAAACTCGAATCACAGGTTGGTGACTCCAAGAGTAAGCGAGCGGAGCAAGATCGACAGGCGGCGCGTAGGCAGAAGTCGGATAGCGAGGCCGCTCGCGGTGCGGGCATCGGTCTCACCGTGGCATACGCAATTTTGGGCACTCCGATGATGGGCGCACTGATCGGATATCTGATGGATAGAGAGTTCGGCACCAATCTTTGGAAAGGCGTTCTGACTCTTCTCGGAGCCGTCATCGGGGTGACCTTTGCGGTCGTTACGACGAATCGCCGCTTATGAGTCTGCGCTTCGCCAGCATCGTCTTGATTCTCACCGGCCTTGTGTTGCTGGGTGCGCAATACTTCGCAGGCGAAAGGGGGCTCAAGGGCGCAGCTCTAGGTGTTTTTGCGACAGGCTTCAACACGGTTGCGCTTTGGGGGGTGGTTCGCCTGCTCGGTTATGCCTTCGAACAGGGCTCACCGCCAAGGATCGGAGCCTCTTTTGCGGTTCTTGCCTTTTTAATCAAGTTGCCGCTGTTCATCGCCTTCGGAGTGCTTGCGCAACGTATCGGAGGACCGGCGCCCGCTTGCTTTTTAATCGGGCTTGCGATGGTATACTCCTGCCTAGTCGGGTGGGCTTTGGCGCAGAGCTAAAGCTCGCCTTCTAAGCGTATGGGCCACCTATTCGAAACCATGCCAAGCCTTCTCGCGGCAGAAGAGGGCGCAAGCCACGGCCTTTCCTTCCTTGGGCTCTGGGTCTATCTGATTTTCACTCTGGCGATCATTTTTGGCGCGATGGTTTACGCTAAGAAGGATCTCGGCTCACGAGTGTTCCGCAACCCCATCACTCAGGCGTTCGAACAGATGTATCTCTTTATCGAGAACATGTGCGTCGGCACCATCGGATCGCACGGCCGCAAATACGTGCCGATGATCGTCACGTTCTGGCTCATCATCTTTGTCGGCAATGCAGTCGCTTTGTTCTTCCCTTCATCCCCAACCGCCGACCTGAGCTTCAACCTCGCGATGGCGTTGATCTCTGTGTTTTACGTGCAGTGGGAGGGCATAAAGGCCAACGGAGTGATGGGCCATTTCAGCCACTTCGCCGGCCCGAAGCTCGCGATCTACATGATTCCGATTACGATCATGATCTTCGTGATCGAAATCATTTCGGAACTCATGAAGAACGTTTCGCTCAGCCTAAGGTTGTACGGAAATATCTTTGGGGGCCATCAAGCCGTGGAGGCCATGAACGCTCTGGGCCGCGACATCTATGTTCCACTCGGTGCCTTCCTTCTGCCGGTCAAGCTCCTCACGGTTGTCGTTCAGGCAATGATCTTCACGCTTCTTACCTGCGTGTATCTGTCGCTTGTAACGGGACATCACGACGAGGATCACGCCCATGGGGCGATGACGGACCACGCTCCAGAGCCTGTGTCGCCCAGCCACACCTAATCATCTTATTGCTTCAAAATTAAATTAGACAATCATCATCTAGGAGAACACTTAAAACATGCTAGGACTCGGAATTGGATTTGCAGCACTCGGCGTAGGCATTGGCCTGGGCCTTATCGGAAATGGCGCAATGCACGGTATGGCTCGACAGCCGGAAGCTATCGCAAAGCTTCAGGTTGCGATGCTGATCGCTCTTGCGTTCGTTGAGCTCGTCTTCCTGCTCACCGTCTTCGTCGTGCCAGGCGCTGTCGGAAACGACACCGCTCCGGCTACCAACTCGGGAACTACTGGCGCCATCGTTCGGCCGCTCAGCTCGTTCTCCGCCTAAAAAGCCAGCCCCGTGTGGGAGTCGTGCAATGCGGCTCCCACCTATACAACTAAAGATTCAATGAGCATCGAGAAGAAGTCAAACGGGTCATCGGCGATTCCCGCCATTATCATCGGAGTCATTCTGATGGTCGCGGGTGCCTACGTTTCCTATAACGTCGACATTGCGTTCGAGAACACCCTTGAGCATCAAGGTGTGCCACTAGACATTGGCAAGACGATCTCCATTATCGGAGTCTTCTTGATCCTGTTTCCCATCATCAAGTTTTTCTTCCTGACACCCCTTCAGGATGCGATCCAGGAACGCACGCAGAGTCTTGAAGCAACCTTTGCGGAGGCCGAGAGCCTGCGAAAGGAAATGCAGAACATGCGATCTGAGTATGAGCAGAGGCTTGTATCGACCGAAGCGAATGCTCGAGATCAAATTCAGGCCCAAATTCGAGAGGCTCAAACCTTGCGAGCCTCTCTAATGGCAGAAGCAACTCAGAGAGCAGACGAACTTGTGGCTCGTGCACAGCAGGAGATCGAGGCCGAAAAGCAGAAAGCGATCACTGAAATTAGAATGCAAGTCGTCGATCTCACGCTCCTCGCATCCGAGCGAGTGTTGGGCGAGAACATGGACAACGAGCGGAATCGACGACTTGTCGCTGAATTCATCGACAAGGTAGAGGTGCCCGCCTAAGTGCTCGACCACCGCGTCGCACGACGATATGCGGGTGCCCTCTTCCGTTCCGCAGTTACCGCAAACACTCTCAAGCAAGTCGAAGATGATCTTGAACTCATCGTGACAATGCTGAAGCAAAGCCCTGAATTCCGACATTTCATGGTTGCGCCGTATGCTAGCCGAGATCAACGCCTCGGTCTCTTGAATCGAGTGTTTGGCGAGCGAGCGGCTCCGGTCACCATGCAACTTCTCAAGGTTATGCTGGAGAAGCGGCGTGAGGCGGAGATTACTGCGGTTTATGAAGAATACGTGATCCTCCGGAGGGCTCACTCGCACATTACACACGCAGTCGTTACGACAGCAGTTGCACTCGACCAAGCGCAGCAGCAGGAAGTTGTTTCGCGACTGGGACAGGTGCTCAATCAGACGATTGAGCCCGAGTTCACGGTGGATCCCCACATTATCGGCGGCATCCGTGTTCGCTACGACAATTTTATTATGGATGGCAGCATCCGAGGCGCACTCGGACGCATGAAAGAACAGCTTCGGGTGAACGTCCTGAAGCAGCAGGCATAGGCTCAAATGGCAAGCATCAGACCAGAAGAAATCACCGACATTCTCCGTCGAGAGTTAGAATCGATCGACCGACGACCGACGACCGAGCACGTGGGAACCGTTCTCCAGGTTGGAGACGGCATCGCACGCGTCTATGGACTGCCAGACTGCCAGATGGGCGAACTCCTCGAGTTCCCTAATGGCATCATGGGACTGGCGCTCAACCTTGAAGAGGATTCCGTTGGAGCCGTTCTCATGGGAGACGACACCCTTATCCGAGAAGGCGACCCCGTAAAGGAAACCGGCCGCATCATGGAAATTCCCGTCGGAAGAGGGACCCTGGGCCGTGTCGTCAACGCTCTCGGCCAACCGGTCGACAACAAAGGACCCATCGCCGCCTCCGAGTTGAAGCGTATTGAGCAGGCTGCACCGGGCGTCGTCGATCGACAGCCGGTAACGGAGCCGCTTCAGACGGGAATCAAAGCGATCGATGCGATGATCCCGATCGGCCGCGGACAACGCGAGCTCGTTATCGGAGACCGCCAAACCGGCAAGACTTCGATCTGCATCGACACGATTATCAACCAGAAGTACACCCACACTCCGGGCAACGATCCGGTCTACTGCATCTATGTGGCCTGCGGCCAGAAGATGGCCAATGTGGCTCGTGTGGTTCAGACGCTCACAGAGCACGGTGCCATGGAATACACGACGATCGTGGTTGCATCTGCCGCCGACTCAAACGCCATGCAGTATCTGGCCCCGTTTGCCGGCGCGACCATCGGCGAATACTTCCGTGACAACGGCATGCACGCCCTCGTCATCTATGACGACCTCTCCAAGCATGCTCAGGCATACCGCGCACTCTCACTTCTACTGCGCCGTCCGCCAGGCCGCGAAGCCTATCCGGGAGACGTTTTCTACCTGCACTCTCGCCTTTTGGAGCGCGCGGCGAAGCTTAACGACGAGCTTGGCGGCGGTTCGCTGACGGCGCTGCCGATCATCGAGACGCAGTCGGGAGACGTTTCGGCGTATATTCCGACGAACGTTATTTCGATCACGGACGGCCAGATCTATCTTGAGCCTGACCTCTTCTTCGCTGGCGTAAGGCCCGCAATCAACGTCGGCATCTCAGTTAGCCGAGTTGGCGGAAACGCTCAGATCAAGGCGATGAAGGGCGTTGCTGGAAAGCTGAAGCTCGAGATGGCCCAGTATCGCGACGTGGCTGCCTTCTCGCAGTTCGCTTCCGACCTCGACCGAGCCACTCAGATGCAGCTCATTCGTGGGCAGCGTTTGACTGAGCTTTTAAAGCAGGACCTCGCGACCCCGACGGACGTTATCGATCAGGTTGTCGGAATCTTTGCGGGTTCGACAGGCGTGTTGGATGACATCACGAATGATCAGGTGAAGTCTTTCGAGACCGGACTGGTGCAATTTGTGCATCAGAAGTATCCAGACGTGATCGAAAGCATTCGGTCGTCGAAGGCGATTTCAAAGGATGTCGAAGGGACGCTGACGAAGGCGGTTAAGGAGTATGCCGCTGAGTTTGCCAAGTCTGGCCCCAAAGGTCTGACTCAGTACGACACCGGCAAGACCCCTGAGAAGGCCCTTCAAGAAGCCGCGACGGCCTAGCACCCTTGGCACCCTCTTTCCCAAGACCGAGAGAGAGGGTGCGGGTGTTCTTTCCTCGTCCACGCGCTACAATCTTCCCATGACCCCCGAAGCGGATCTCGTTCGGCTCTACAACGCGTTCGACCCGCTGAAAACTGCGACCGAGCGCGAATATGTCAATACCGCATCGGTCCGAGGCAGTGACGCACTCGCACGCGAATTCACAAAACATCTCCGGCTAAGCGAGAGCCACCTAAACTTCCTCTTCTCCGGACACATCGGCGGCGGCAAATCGACTGAACTGAAGCATCTCGCCCACTGTCTCCGAAAAGGTGACTCGAAGAACAAGGGCGCGCGCTACTTTCCGATCGTGCTTGACATCCTTGATTACGTGGATGTGTACAACGTCACCACCGCCGACATCCTCCTCGCGATCGTCGCTGAAGTTGGGCACGTCTTTCGAGAAGATTCAGATCTCAAAATTCTCCTCCAAGACTCGCTCATCCGAAAGCGCTTTGCAGATCTCTGGGGTTCTCTCACCAGCGACGTACAAGTAGACGAAACCGAAATATCTCTCGGCGATGCAAAGACCAAAGTCAGCCTCCTCAAGAGAGATCCAGGAAGGCGAAAACAGGTTCGTGAAGCGCTCGATCAAGAGCCTGCACGCTTCCAGGATGAGGTGAACTCCGTCCTCAGCGAAGCGCGTGTTCGAGTAAAGGAGAAGGGCTTTCAAGATATCGTCGTGCTCATTGACTCGCTAGACCGCGTCGAGCGCTCCGCCGCCTCCACTGAGAAATTGGCCAGCCACCGCGGGCTTTTCCTTGAGAGCGCCCTCGCCTTCACCGACCTGAAGGTGCACAAGCTCCTGGTGCTTCCGCTCAGTCTCGTCCGCGCGAATGGAATGAGCCTGTCCCAGCGCTACGGCAGCCAACCCTTCGTGCTCCCTGTCATCAAGGTCGAGCGGCGCGATCATGAACGATACGATGACGGCTACCATGCTCTTTGCGACTTCGTGAAGCGTCGCGCCGATCCTCTCCCCTGTGACACGGTCATCGAGAAAACCGCCCTCGATTATCTCATTAAAAATTCGGGAGGACACCCCCGAATGTTCACCCGGTTTATGTCGGAAGCCCTTGCCGACGTGGATGACTTGCCCATCACCTTCGAAGTCGCACGTCGTGCCGTTCGACCCACCATCGCTACCCTCGTGCCCGCGGTCGAGGAAGCTTGGTGGCCGATCCTTGCCAAGCTGGAGCTGTCCGATTTGCAGCAGATCGACGAGGCAGACCCCAATGTTCAGCGGATGCTCGACGAGCTCATGATCCTAGAGTATCGAAACGGGGAGCAAGAGGCGTCCGAGACCGAGGAGAATGCTCCCTGGTACGCCGTAAACCCGATTCTGCGGGAAACCCGAAGCTTCCAGGCGGCCGTCGAAAGTTTGCGTAACCCTAACCGAAATGGATCATCCGACTGAGTCAGAAGCCCACTCCCTAACCGATGAAGTGAGCCGCTTGAGTCGAGCCATCCGGAGGGCTCAGGGCTTTCGGCTGTTCATCGTCACTTGTGCTCCGGGCGAGCAGCGTCGGCAGCTCCTGGGCGAGCTCGAGACAGCAGTGGACGGAAATGTCACACATATCGAGTTTAATCGACCCATCGAGCACCTGCGCGAAGCCCTAGCCGAACGTCTGCCATCCACCTTCAACACCGTGGTAGTTACCGGGCTAGAGAATTGGCTGCCGCAGGGAGAAGCCGGGGCATCCTCCCCCTTTGTGCAGAACCTCAATGCCTCGCGAGACGCGTTGCCAAGTGCAGTTCCCTGTCCCCTGGTGCTGGTTGCCGCTCCCCATGTCGTGCGCGCCATTCAGCGCGGTGCGCCCGACTTTTTTTCCGTGGTTTCTGGGCTCTACCTGCTGGATGGGGACGAGGCGGTTCCCATGCGCGAGCAGTCACCTACGCAACCTTCGCTCACTAGCCTGAAACAGTGGCTGAATGAGTTGGAGGAGGTGGGTGAGAGACTCGCTTCGTTGCTTAAAACGGGCGGCGAAGCAAGGGACGTCGTTCCCTTAGAGAATCGCCGCGTCGTGTTGCTTCTGCGCATGGGTCGGTACGCCGAGGCTGAAACCGCCGCGTCTTCGGCCTACCAGCGAGCAATAGATATATTCGGACCGGATCACCCTGCCACCCTGACAAGCGCCAACAGCCTGGCGGGCATTTACCAGACCACAGGCCGTTACGCAGAAGCGGAGCCGCTCTA
>JBBQWO010000047.1:0-19010 GCA_038210535.1 Fimbriimonadales bacterium
CGATGAGTATAGCAAAAATAGATCATTGCAACCTTGAGGAACCATCCTGAACGCTTTTTTGGATTCTAGTAATCGGACCCCTGCAGTAATTTCAACGCGCCGTCGTTGCGCAGAACGATTGCTCGTCAAGCTCAGCAGGACGAGCCCATCCAAGTGTGATGAGGTTCATGAGTTAGCGCGTCATGCGGTGACTTACTTCTTCACGTCCGCTTCGTAGTAGACGTACTTGCTGCCGCGCATTTGGAGGAGGGTGACGGCGAGGATCACAAAGAACAGGATCCAGGCGAGCGAGGCGGCGTAACCCATTCTTAGCTGCCGGAAGGCGGCGTCGAAGAGGTTGAACACGAAGAATCTGGTTGAGTCGTTCGGGCCTCCATCAGTCATGACGATTGCTGGGGAAAGGACTTGGAAGCTGCCAATCATGCCGGTAATGAGCGTGAAGAACAGGGACGGAGTGAGCAGCGGAATGGTGATGCGCTTAAAGCGGTCGAAGATCCCCGCCCCGTCGAGGGTGGCGGCTTCGTAGTAGTACTGCGGAATGGCTTGTAGGCCGGCCAGAAGGATCACCATTGCACCTCCCGCGCCCCAGATCGACATGATAATGAGGCCGGGTAAGGCGGTCTTCTCGTTGCCTAGCCAGTTCACGGGATCGTTCGGCGTTCCGGCCCATGTGCTCAAGATGCTGCCCAGCCAGGACTCCTTGTCGCCGCCGTATATGAGGGCGTTGATCAGTCCGTTCTCAGGATTCAACACCCGTCTCCAAATGAGCGCCGCAGCTACTGCGCTCGCGAGGGAGGGCACGTAGTACATGGAGCGAAAGAGGGGAACGCCATTCACTTTCTGGTTTAAAAGGAGCGCGAGGAGCAGCGACATGAAGAGGCCCATCGGTACCGAGACAACCGTGTAGATCGTGGTGACCAACATGGACTTCCAGAAGACCGGGTCGACGAAACCGGCTTCGTTGTAGTTGCCGAGGCCGCGCCACTTTGCGGGCTGGATGATGTCCCAGTCCGAGAAGCTCATGAGGAGCGAAAACACCATGGGGCCAAGGGTGAAGAGGGCCATCCCGATGAGCCAGGGGGAAGCAAATTTATAGGCCGCCCGGCTCTCGAGCTTTTCCCGGTTCGAGTAGCGGGATTTCCGTTCCGGCCAATAAACCCAGCCAATGATCGCGGCGACGATTAGGAGACCGGCGATGATGCCGAGCGTCCAGTTGAAGGGCGGCAGATGCTCGTCCTTGAGCATCGTTTCAAGGCGTTCCTGAGCTCGTGCCTGACCCTGGGTGAGGGCTTTTTCTGCGGTGCTCTGGCCGCTCCAGAGGAGGTCGAGGCCAGAGTTCATCCGCGTCTCGACGGTGGGCCAGTAGTCGGCGTTGGGGCCGAACACGACGTTATCCACCGCTTGGTCGGTGTAAATGCGATGGTAGGGGTAACGCTGTTCCTTCGGGCTGTCGGGACCCGGAACCCAGATGCCTGGTCTGAGGGCCAGTTCTTTTATGGCAGGCTGGGCAATGCCGGCCTTTGCCATGGCGGTCATTCCAACCGGGCCAGCCATGAAGCTCGCCAGCTTCCATGCCGCATCGGGATAGGGGGTGCTGCTAAAGATCGAATAGCCCGAGCCTCCGGTGGGAGCCGCCTTGCCGTGGGTCGCGTTGCCCGGAAAAAGCGTGATGTCCCACTCGAAGAACTCCTTCGAGCCGGGCTTCAGCGTCTTGCGCATATTCGGCACTTCCCAAATGCCGTTCTGGTACATCGCGATTTTTTGGCTGGCGAAGAGCTGCTGCGTAGTTTGGCTGAGCGAACCCGTATCGGTCGAGTTCGGCATGTACTTCAGCTTGTTCATCAGGTCCGAGGCAAGCTGATAAGCCTCGATAAACTTGGGATCGGTAGTAAGCACCTTCGTCGGATGCTCGTCGTTGTCAGCGAATCGTGCTCCGTTGCTGTACGCCAAGGTCGTGGCGACGAGGGCGGGCCAACCGGAGGCAAAGGCCCACCGATTGACCTTCCCGTTCGCGTCCTTCTTCGTCAGCTCGCGGCAGACCCAGAGAAAATCTTTGTTCTTCAGCTCGGGACGTTCCTTAAAATCCCAGGTCCATGTTCCGTCCGGATAAGGAATGCCCGCCGCGTCGAAAGCCGGCTTGTTGTAGTAGATCAAGCCCATCGGCGCGATATCGCGAGGGAGGACGTAGCAGGTTCCTTCGAAGGAGTGGGCATCGACGATCGCTTTGTAATAAGCATCAATGCTGAACCCCGGCGTCTTGTCATAGAACTGATTCAGCGGCAGAAGCGCTTTGCGTTTTGCGAGCGCCTGAAAATGCCCTGGATCCATCATCGCCACGTCGGGCGCGACTCCCGCAGCAAATTGCGTGAGCATCTTCTGATGGTAGGTCGCGTAGTCGGGAATCGTCTCGAGCTTGACCTTAATATCGGGATTTTCTTGCTCGAACTGCTTGATGACCTCTCGCAAAATCTTCAGCGACTCATCGCCGTCCCAAACGGTAAAGCGAAGTTTAATGGGCGCGGCGAGGGCCGAGACAACGAGACATAGGCCGAGCAGCAATGCTCCGAGACGGTTGATACAACGGTACATCAATGTGGGCTCGCGTCCATTGTAACGGACAACATACCGTCGAGTGTTGGCGATTTGACTCTAAACACTAAAAGACGCGCGGGTAAAACAATCTACCGATGCAGCCGATGATCGATATTCACTGTCACATCCTCCCCGGAATCGATGATGGCGCCCAAAGCATCGAAGAATCGCTCGGCATCATTCGAGCAGAAGTTGAAGGTGGCACTGGGACGTTCGTTGCCACGCCGCACTTTATCGACCGAGTGGACTACGACCGTATCGACCGCCTCCCTGAGCTGATCGCACTGGTCAAGGAGGCGATGGCAAGTGAAGGCCTCGAGGCCGAGATTGTTCAGGGCGGCGAGGTCTATCCCGGCCCTGCCATGCTCAGGGGCCTGGACGAGGGACTCCCCCTCACCGTCGGCGGCAAAGGCAAACACATGCTGGTCGACCTACCCCTCAATTCCCTTCCGAACGACATCGATTCCCTGCTTTACGAAGTGCAGATCAGAGGAATTACGCCCAT
The DNA here is from genome assembly GCA_038210535.1 of Fimbriimonadales bacterium. GTDB lineage: Bacteria > Armatimonadota > Fimbriimonadia > Fimbriimonadales > Fimbriimonadaceae > Fimbriimonas. The sequence goes on from JBBQWO010000047.1 coordinate 3,098, forward strand.
CCTCGCGCATCCCGAGAGAGCGGCGTTCATCGTGCACGATCCAGAACGCTTACTCCGCTTCATGGAAAAGGGCGTGGCCCTTCAGGTGAACGCAGGGAGCCTGCTGGGAAGATATGGCCCCCAGGCGAAGGACTTCGCGGAACGCATCCTAAAGAATCGCTGGGTCCACTTTTTGTCTTCTGACTCGCACAAGCCGCCACGGACGCCTATGCTAGCCAGGGCGGTCGCGCACCTAGAGGGGATGCTAGACCCCGAATACCTCGAGATGCTGACCTCAGGAAGCGGGCAGTGCCTGCTCGACGGCCGTGAACTCCCTCCTCTGCCCGAAGCGCCGGCCCCAAAGCCCACTGGCGGGTGGCTCTCGAAATTGCGCGGGAGATAACGATCCAGCGCCACCGACCGTCTGACTCTCATGATCACCCTCGCTCTGACCCTCCTTTTGCCGGCCTTCGACGAGCCGCAGCAGGCGCTTCTCGACAGCCTGAGCCGATACGCGACGCTCAACAGCTTTTCCGCAACGCTGATACACGACGACTCCTCGGGACTCTTTCCGGGTTCGTACATTCAGGATCTCAAGTGGAAGAAAGACGGCCGCTTCGAACTACTGGTGACGACCCCCAACAAGAAGAAGCTGGGGCCGGGACCGATAGGAGGTTATGCGCCGGACTATTACAGCGATGGAGCCATGGTTTCGTCTTTCTGGAAAGGTCTGCCCCAAACCACCGGACCTTTTACTCCGCCAGATAACACTAGCCCGGAGTGGGAGGTCTCAGGCGGGCCGATCCTATCCTTTTTGGTCAACACGGGGGTGGCCAAGTTTTACAAGAGCCCTCCTCCGGGCGTCAAATTAGTCTTCGCGGCTGGAGAACGCGTGAAGTGGCAAGGCGAAGACGTTCGAGAAGTGACGTTGGAGATGACTCAGGGATCTGTGACGTTGCCGATCTTCATGTTCCTGACCAAGAGCGGCCGTGAATTCGTCGGCTATGAATGGCCATCGAGCAATTCCAAGCGGGGGTTTATGCATTACACGAAGCGAGTGGAAAATCCACCGCTGCCAGATACGCTGGGAACGCACCGTAAAGCACTCTCGCAATAAGCATCGATTACGCGCCCTAAGACCCACCGGCGCGAAACTATTTGCCGAAGAGCGGAATCTCTGCATGAAGAGGTAACTCCGCATGAGCACCGTAATAGAGAGGAACGACTTCTCCTGGATCGATAAGCGCGTTTATCCGTTCGAACCCAACTATTTGAACGTCGATGGCGGCCAGATGCACTTCGTCGATACGATCGGAGGCCGTCCCATCGTTTTTCTGCATGGATGGCCATCTTGGTCGTTCAGCTTTCGCGGCGTTATTCGAACATTGATGAAGGATTTTCGGTGCATAGCTCCCGATATGATCGGTTTTGGACGCTCCTCCAAACCTGAGAATTGGCGCTATTCACCGGGCGCTCATTCCTTGAACCTCAAGAGCTTAATCGAGCATCTTGATTTACACGATGTGACGCTCGTGCTGCACGACTTTGGCGGACCCGTCGGCCTGAGCTATGCGCTGGACAACCTCGACCGGGTCAGCCGGATCGTGCTTATGAACACCTGGATGTGGGACATTTCGAACGATCCCGTGGCTTCAAGGCCCGCAAAGCTCGCGCAGGGCCCCCTCGGAAGGATGGCGTATCTCAAATTGAACGCCGCACCGAAAGCCGTGAAGTCGATGTTCTGTGACCGCGAAAAATACACCGAGACCGTGCAAGACGGCTATTTCGGCCCCTTCACTCGACCCGAGGATCGTCATGGAGCCCTGGCAGTCGCAAAGCAACTTGTGGATGGAAGCGCTTGGTACGACGATCTATGGTCAAATCGACGCTCCCTAAACGACATCCCCCTGCAACTCATCTGGGGCACTAAGGATCATGCGTTTGGCGAAAGAGCATTGAACCGCATATGGCACGAGTTCCCTCTGTGCGACGTGAAACAGCTAGAGGATAGCGGCCGGTTTGCCATGGAAGAGCATCCGCAAGCAGTCGCCGAAGCGATTCGGAGCTTTATGCTCACGCAGCACCAGTCAGGCTACGTCGCCTAATCCCAAAAGTCCCCCTCTCGACTCGCGAGAGGGGGTCAAGGGGCGAAGCTTTTAGTTCAGCCCGTAGGTTCTCAATAGCTCACAAACGTCAGACGAGCCTCCGAGTTGATCGGGCAGGGCTGCTCCTGCATCGATCAGAAGTTTCAGGCTACGTAGGAAGTCGCCATCTTTTCGCCAGCTATGAATCGACCCGTACACGCAGCACGAAAGGGGTGTGCCGCCGTGCACATTGACGACGGTTAGGTCGGGCCTAAAGGGCAAAATGGCTTCGATGACGTCATCAAAGCCGTGAAAGGCAGCGCGATCGACCGCCGTGGACTCTTCGGCACCTCGAACGTTCGGATCAAAGCCGATGTCGAGCATCAGTTTCACAGCGGCGGTGTTTCGCTGCCATGCGGCGAGGGGCAATAGCTTTTGGTCATCAGGGGTGAGTTCTCGCCGGAGATCGGAGTTCTCGCGAAGAAGGCCAATGACAATTTCCCGATCACCGCGCCAGCACGAGAAGAGCAACCGGACGCGAGGGGTTGCTCGGCTATACAGGAGTTGGTAGACCTGCTCGTGGCCAAAACGATCGGCAACCTGCGCCAGCGTGACGAACCCGAGCGAATAGGTGTAGATATGAGATCCCGGCGCAACCGGCACTTGGGCATTGCCGGGATCGGCGGTGCTTCTGCGGACCGCATCCGGATCTTCATCGAGCATAGATGAGAGCAACTCGACGTCGCCGCGTCTTGCCGCCATGAACACATCCTGCGCCGCCCCACGCTCCAGCAGCCTCTGGAGAACGGGCTCGTTTAGAATAGCGTGCTGGGCCGGCGTGCCCTCATGGTCGATATCGCGCGTCTCCAAGTCTGCTCCAGCGTCCAAAAGGAGGTCCACGATCTCAGGGGTTGACGCGAAATGCAGTGGCATCTGGCCATCTCCTCCGCGCTCATGCACCGCTTCGGGGTTCTTGAGAAGAATTTCCCGAAGCTCGTCAGCCATGCCGAGTCGGGCTGCCGCATGGGCGGTGAGGGTTGCGCCGCGGGTGAGCAGGTGTCGGGAGACCACTGCATTTGCGAAGTCCAAGGCGCCAAAGCCGCCCGCCCACCAGGTGCTTCGAGCGTCGACGTTCGCCCCGCTATCCAGCAGGAGGTCGATCATGGGTTGGTCGTTCCGGGTCGCCGCCAGATTCAGAGCAGGAGAGTCGAAGCTCTGGGGATCCATCGCGGAGACGAGAGAAGGATCTTGACGCAGCAACCGCTGCGCCTGGTCTCGATCTCCGACTTTGACGGCCGCGAAGAACGATGCGACACGGGTGGACGCGCCCTCCACGTGCTTTTTGAGCTTCACCCAACTGTCAAAGCCATATTGGCGAGCCAGTGCGAGTTGCGCGTGAGCGAGCTTGTAGGGTGGCTGAAGGGAGAGATCCGAAGCGGCCGGATCGCCTTGACGAAGGGAGAGTAAGAGCGATTTGGCCTCATCTCGAAGGTGCTCAAGATTGGGGCGCTCGGGTAGTTGACGATTCATAGTAACCTCCATGCGAATTCGCCCAAGGTCCGCGATGGGCCGCACAAAGGCTGCGTTTCTAGTTCAAGCTGTGATTCGGGAGGCTTTGCCTCTTTCCGCGGACCCGGCGGCGTCCGATGCGCCAATGAACAGTATAGCGGACGCATCGTAAGAGGTTCAACGGGTAAAACTTAGCGGCAAATGGTCGAGTGGTTCCTTAACCTGCACCCCATATGGCAGGCGTTGATTCGGGTTCTGCTATTCGTATTGCCGACCCTGATGCTCGTGCCAGCCATGATTTGGTATGAGCGTCGGCTTTTAGGTTGGATGCAAGATCGTTTCGGCCCGAATCGAGTCGGACCTTTCGGGCTACTTCAGCCTATCGCAGACGGAGCGAAGTTGATGTTCAAAGAGGACATTACGCCCGGCTCGGTCGATCGGCTGATCTATTTTCTAGCACCTGCGCTGGCTCTCTTTCCTGCGTTTACTCTTGGAGGCACGATTCCTTGGGGGCCGTACCGCTCGCTCACGCCGGTCGCGGACATCGACATCGGGGTTCTCTACATCATGGCGATCTCTTCACTTGGGGTGTACGGCCTCGTGCTTGCGGGCTACGCCGCAAACAACAAGTATTCGCTGATGGGAGGCCTTCGGGCGTCGGCTCAGCTCATCAGCTACGAGCTTGCGATGGGAATGTCTCTCGCTTGCATTGTCACCGCGTCAGGCTCCTTAAAGCTCACGACGATCGTAGAAGTTCAGCAACAAGGGTTCTGGGGGCTGGACACGATAATCGCCAACTGGAACATCTTCACTCCTTACGGAGCCATCGCTGCGCTGGTCTTCTTTATCTGCATGGTTGCCGAGACCAACCGCGCACCGTTTGACTTGCCCGAAGCTGAAAACGAGCTGATTGCGGGCTATCACACGGAGTACAGCTCCTTCAAATTTGCAGTGTTCTTCATGGGAGAATACGCGGCGATGATTATCTGGAGCATGATTTTCAGCACCGTGTTTCTGGGCGGATATCATGCGCTACCTCTCCGATTTGAAGAGGGCTCCACCGCCGCATTTCTCAACGGAGACTCTTGGCTCGGGCCGATTTTCTTGGTCGGCAAGGTCGCGATAATACTGAGCACGTATGTTTGGCTCCGGGCAACGCTCCCAAGGCTGCGTTACGACCAACTGATGTCGTTGGGATGGAAGTCGCTGCTTCCGTTGGCCACGCTGAACCTGATCTTGGTTGCAACTTGGATCTTCTTTACCCGCACTCAAAATGTGCTTCTTGGGTGGGCGGCATGGCTGGGGGCAGCGGTTCTGTTTGCGATCCTTTACCGATCGATCAGTCATATGGGCGAAAAACCGAAAGCTGGAAAGGGGCGCGAGGATCGAACGGTCGTCCTAGTCAACGAGCCAGCCCTAGCTCCCGACGGCGACGCTGGAACCTCTGCGGCGGTGCCGGTCTCTTGAAAAGCATTCAAGCCACACCTAGGAGGCGCGGATGGGCGACTTAGCAATTACCCCGAACGTCATCCTCTTCGGTAGCGTCGCGGGTCTTGCTGCGCTTTTGTCGGTGGGGGTCGTGGCCTTTAACAATCCGGTAAGGAGCGCTCTTTGCCTGGTAGCCAACTTTCTTTTGCTTGCGGTGCTCTACTTCACCCTTCGCGCGGAGCTGTTGGGAGTTACCCAGGTGGTGGTTTATACCGGAGCGATCATGGTGCTCTTCCTCTTCGTGATCATGCTTCTGAATCTGGGAGTGCCTGGGCCGTTAGAGAAGTTCGACCTCAAGAAACCCGTGGGCATTCTCCTTGGATTTGGTCTTTTCGCCATGCTTGCCTCTCAAATTTTGCCGGGAATGATTCGGTTTACGGAGCCCATCGCCAGAGACGATTTTGGCAAGCCCGAAGCCATTGGGCGCACGCTTTTTACACAGTATGCGTTTCCGTTTGAAGCGGTGAGCATTCTGCTGCTGGTGGGAATTGTCGGGTCGATCCTGCTGGCAAAGAGGCGGATGTGAAAATGCGGCACCATCATCCAGGGGCGTCGTCGCAGGGAGGCAGCTGCAAATGACCGGCGTACCGCTAGCGGGTTATCTTGCCCTCGCGCTCTTCATGTTTACAACGGGGGTTGTGGGCGTCATCATCAGGCGCAATCCGATTGTTATCTTTATGTGCATCGAATTGATGCTCAACGCGGTGAATCTTACGTTCCTTGCGTTTGCTCGATACCTGCCCGCTTTTGAAGGCCGTGGCGACAATCTGGCCACGCAAGGGGCCAGCATGGGTGGCCAAATGATTGTCATTTTCGTGATGGCCGTAGCCGCGGCCGAAGTGGCAGTAGGGCTCGGGATTATCATGGCCATCTACCGGCTGCGCGATAACATCGACGTGGACGAATTGAACCTCCTTAAAGGCTGATGAACACCGAATTTCAACCCGCGATCGTCATCCTCATCCTGCCGGTGATCGGCTTCCTCATCCAAGCGCTCCTCGGGAAGTGGATTGAAAGGAGCCTCGGGAAGCGCATGGCTGCCCTCGTGGCCGTGCTTCCGGTCGTTTTCGCGTTTTTCGCAGCCGTCGGCATGACCCTCAAGCTGGGCGCGCTGGAGCCGGATCTTAGAAGTATCCCCATCGACTATTTCCCGTGGATTTCAGTCAGCACGTTCTCAGCCCCTTTTGAACTCCTGATTGATCCCTTGTCCATGACGATGGCCCTGATCATCACAGGCGTCGGATCGCTAATCTTCATCTACGCCACCGCCTATATGGCCGAAGATCGCGACTTCAGTAGGTTCTTCACGTACATGAACCTGTTTGTCGCGGCGATGCTTCTGCTGGTCCTGGGCAACAATCTTTTGCTCCTGTTTGTGGGCTGGGAAGGGGTGGGCCTCTGTTCGTACCTCCTTATCGGCTTCTGGTACAAGGATCTGCCGAACGCCCGAGCTGCGAACAAAGCGTTTATCGTCAATCGAATTGGCGACTGGGCCCTCCTCATCGGCTTGTTCTTAATGGTTGCCGTGCTAGCACAGAACAGCCATCGCATACCGTTCGGAGACTTCCTCAGCTACGAGACCCTAAAGGGTCCCTTGATGAATGCGATCACGGCGAATCCGGGGCTCGCCACGACCATTGCGTTGCTGCTGTTCATCGGGGCAGCCGGCAAATCCGCCCAGTTCCCGCTCTATCTATGGTTGCCCGACGCCATGGCTGGCCCCACTCCAGTATCCGCACTGATTCACGCCGCCACGATGGTGACATCCGGCGTATTTCTGGTCAACCGGCTGCACTATGTATTCGAGGCCTCCCCCGTGGCGAGTGCGGTGATGTGCGTCATCGGTGCATTCACCGCAGCCTTTGCGGCAATCATCGCTTTTGGGCAGACGGATATCAAGCGCGTGCTTGCGTATTCGACCGTTTCTCAGCTTGGCTTCATGTTCATCGCTTGTGGTGCGGGTGCCTACGGAGCGGGCATGTTCCATGTGACGACGCACGCCTTCTTTAAAGCTCTCTTGTTCTTGGGTGCGGGAGCGGTGATTTACGCGATGTCGCACAACCAGGACATGCGGAACTACGGCAACCTGCGCAAGTACATGCCGATTACGTTTCTTTGTATGATCGCGGGCTGGCTCGCGATCTCTGCTTTCCCCGGAACCTCGGGCTTCTTCAGCAAAGAGGCCATCCTTGGCAGCGCACTCGCAACCTCGCACGGCTCGGTGAATGGCATGCAGTGGGCTCAGGCGGCTGGCTGGGTTGGCTTAGGGGTGGCTTTCTTAACGGCGGTCTACATGACACGACTGACTTCGCTCACATTCTTCGGAAAGGAAGAGCGCTGGCGGATGATTCCGGCCGGTGTTCACCCGCATGGGCAGGAAAGCCATACACTTGCCGAAGAGAGTCCGGCGCTTGCCGACGATGCACATGGATTCTTCTATACGCAAGAAGAGGCCCTGAATCGCGCAGGGAATGAAGAGCACCCCCATGATCTCGAGGCGCGGCATGAACCCAAAGAGGTTCCGCCGACGATGTGGATTCCCCTTGTCGTTCTCGCCGTGCTCTCTCTTGCCGCAGGATTTCTTCTCAAGGATCGCTTGGAGCACTGGCTGTATCCAAGCGGCAGCACCATTCTGGGAACGGTGCCTCATGTACCAGAAGGAATTCCGCTCATGGCGATCTCGATTGCGGCTGCCCTTTCAGGATTGGGTGCAGGCTGGTATTTCTATCGAAAGGGCCTGCCAAAGAATCAGGGCCTAGACGAGAGCAAATGGCAAGGCTGGCGTAGGAGCGCACAGAATCAGTTCGGATTCGATACCATGGCCACCAGCAGTGCCATAGAAGGCGGCGGAGAAGTTGCCCGAGGGCTTTGGAAGCACGTCGATCAGAACTTTCTGGACAGAATTGTCAATGGAGTGGGAGCGCTCGCTTCCGGGACCGGAGACTTGCTCAAGCGGGCTCAAACGGGCTATGTCAGGTTGTACGCGCTCGTCATGCTGATAGGCGGACTTGCCTTTGTGGGCTATTTCCTCTTCGTGATCTCGACGATTGGAGGGGTTAAGTGAACGCCCACCTTTCGCTGACCACCTGGTTGCCGCTCGTTGGCGCGATGCTCGTGCTCTTGATGCCGAACAAGAATCTAAAGCTGGCGCGAGGCGTAGCTATTGGGGTCGCTTTGGCGACTTTGGCTTTGAGCATTGCAATCGTTGCGCGCTTCGATCCAACCACCTATAAATTTCAGCTAACGGAGTTCGTCCCGTGGCTCCCGTCGGCTGGCGTGAACTACCGATTGGGAGTGGATGGCATCTCGCTTTGGCTGGTTCCTCTCACGGCGCTCCTTACGATTGTCGCGCTCGGATTCAGCTCGTATGTCGAACAGCGCGCAAAGCTGTTTTTGGCGATGGTCTTGCTGCTCGAGACGGCCATGATCGGCACCTTCGTGTCGCTAGATCTGATTCTTTTCTACACCTTCTTTGAGCTTTCACTGGTCCCGATGTACTTCTTGGTGGCGCTTTGGGGCGGAGAGGGTCGGCGTCGAGCGGCGGCTAAGTTTTTCATCTACACCTTCGCGGGCTCTATCTTCATGCTCGTAGGAATGGTCACGCTGGCCTTTTTGCATCAGCGGGCCACCGGAACCTGGTCGTTCAGCATTGTGGATATCCAGTCTGCCGTGTCGAACGGATCGCTTTGGGCGGGCGCGGTTCAGGCACAGACGCTGATCTTCTGGTCGTTTGCGATCGCGTTTCTTGTGAAGGCACCGGGCTTCCCTTTCCACACCTGGATTCCCGACACCTATGCCGAATCTCCCGTAGCGGGGCCGATCTTGTCCAGCGCAATGGTCAAGATGGGCAGCTACGGTTTGCTTCGGTTCTGCCTTCCGCTCTTTCCCGAAGTCATCCGTGCTCAGGCTCCGATCCTGATGGCATTGGCGGTGATCAGCATTCTGTATGGGGCGATCCTTGCTGCTGTTCAGCCGGATATGCGGCGCATGCTGGCCTATTCCACGGTGTCCCATATGGGGTTCGTGCTACTAGGGATATTCTCGCTAGACCACTTAGGTTTGGTCGGCGGATCGTTTCAGCAGATCAGCCACGGCCTGACTGCGTCGGCCCTGTTTTTGCTGATCGGTTTCCTTTTGCAGCGACGCGGAACCTCAGAGTTCCGGGCCTTCGGCGGTCTCAAGGCTCAAATGCCGATCTTTGCAACGCTCTTCCTGATCTCGATGCTTGCCAGTGTTGGTTTGCCCGGCCTGAGCGGATTTGTGGGCGAGTTCCTTACCATGCTCGGAGCCTATAAGTCGGGTTACAGCGGCCTGATAGGGTTCGGAACGATGTATGTCGCGCTGGCTTGCGGCGGCGTCGTGCTTGCTGCCGTTTACCTGCTGTACATGTACCAGCAGGTTTTCTACGGCCCAATCACCTCTTCGATTAATGCTCGGTTGAAGGACTTGAAGCCTTGGGAGTCTGGGCTCGCCGGCGTATTGGTGGCCGCGATGCTATGGGGTGGGCTTTCTCCTTCCACATTCACGCGACCCATGGAAGCCAGTTTGGAAGCCACGCGTCAGATGGCGCTGAACGAAGGAACAAGCAAGCCCACATGGGCGGAGAGTCCAATGGAAGCGGTGGTCCTCAAACGATGAACGGCAGAGATCGCCTTGTAGCCGCCGCTCGTGGGGGGGATATCGATCGGCAACCGGCGATCTATTGGCCCGGCCCCCCAGATCAGTTGAGTGACGCCCTGGTCATGGCCCCGGAAAGGGTTCAGCAGACCGAAGGGGAAGGCCGAATTCTGCTCGGCGAAGTTCTCAGTCCGTTTGGCCTTGCCGCGCAGGAGAATTTGCAGCTCACCGCCCTGCTCGAACAGGACCCAGCGAAGGGAAACGATCTCTTGGAACAGCTCACTCAGAGAACCAGGCAAAGTATGCAGCTCGCCTTGACGAATGGAGCAGACGGCATCCTCTATCGGCTGCATGGAGCGCATCCTAGTTGCACCTCACCCATGCAATACGGAGGCTACTACTTGGAACGCGACCGGGAGCTGCTGGAGGAAATACAAGGCACTCGATTCAACCTCCTCTTTATCGCCGGTGGAGAAGGAGCCTATATCGATTTTGTCAGCGACCTCCCCGCTCATGCCTTTGCCTGGGACGAGAGGTCGTCGGGTGTCGCCTTGGCTGAGGTGCGCAGGATGCGTTCGGGTGCGCTTGCGACTACCAGTGCGGGAGCCGATATCCGCCTCATCAGCCCTTACAACGATTTGACAAGCTATCTGGAGACTTACGCACTTGCAGCCGTTTAATTTCCCCTTGCCTGATGTGAACTGGGAAGCCATTCTGCCGGTGGCGATCGTCGCTGTGACCGGCATCTTGGCGCTTATCTGCGTCATGATCCGGCCCAAGCATAAGAATGACCTGATCGTCGGAGTGAGCCTTGCGGGCCTTATCGTGGCTGCGCTGGCGTTGGTCATCCAGTTGGGGGGACCCAGCTTCGAGACGTTTGGCGACACTTACGTGCTCGACAAGTTTGGGTCTGCAACGCAGCTGATCATCGTCTTGAGCGCTGCCCTTTGCATCCTCTTTAGCGAGCCGTATCTTCGCAGCAAAGAGATTGCTTTCGGAGAGTTTTATCCACTCGTTCTGTGGTCTTCAGTCGGTGCCATGTTGATGTCGGCTACCAACAACCTGCTGGTGCTGTTCCTGGGGCTCGAGATTCTTTCCGTTTCGCTGTACGTGATGGCCGGCCTTTCGAGGCAAGAACAGCGCTCCGAAGAGGCAGCGATGAAGTACTTCCTGCTGGGAGCGTTCGCGAGTGGCTTTCTGCTCTTTGGAATCGCGTTTGTCTACGGCGGAACGGGCAGCCTTCACCTGACGGACATCATGCTGGCTTGGAGTCAGAAGCGAACCGAATTGCAGGTTCTCATTCTTTTCGGGCTTGCGCTGATGTTGCTGGGGCTCGGTTTTAAGGCAAGCTTCGTCCCTTTTCACCAATGGACCCCCGACGTTTATCAGGGTGCTCCGACGAATGTCTCCGCGTTTATGGCAACGGCCTCTAAGATCGGCGCGTTGGCTGCACTCTTGAGGGTCTTGGAATCTGTGGGTTCGATCAGCAGCACGTGGATGCCCGCCATGATGATGGTAGCGGCGATCACGATGTTGGTCGGAAACCTTGTCGCGCTCGCTGAGCGTGATGTGAAACGCATCCTCGCCTACAGCTCGATCGCCCACGCCGGATACATCCTGGTGGCGATCCTGGCCCATGTCGAGCAGCCGGACCGGGTTGGCACGGGGGCGGTGATTTATTACCTGCTGAGCTACGTGTTCATGACCATCGGAGCCTTTGCGGTGGTGTCTCTTGCGGCTAAGGACGGCATCGAGCCGACGAGCATCGACGACATGCGCGGACTCTATAGGCGCTCGCCGATTGCGGCCGCGGCGCTCGTTGTATGCATGCTTTCGCTCATCGGCATCCCTCCGTTTGCTGGCTTCGTTGGCAAGCTGATGATCTTCAACGACGCGGTCTCGGCAGGGCTTACGCCGCTTGCGATCGTGCTGGCGATCAGCTCTGCGATAAGCATCTACTACTATTTGTCGATTGCGATTGCGGCTTGTACCGACGACGCATCGAGCGAACGGCGATTCACGAAAGCCAGCGCGGCCATGGTCGGCACGTTCGTAATCTGCATCGCCGGCATCATCGGGGTAAGCCTATTTGCCAATCCGATTCTACAGTCGCTCGGTGTAACAGTCACTCGCTGACCGGCAGAAAGCATGTCCTCAATCGCTGGGTGCACAAGGCTGATCCGGCACCTAACCAATAACTCACCAAGAGATCGGAAAAGCTGGAGTCCACCTTGGCACCCTTGTTCCTCCCCTTAGCGCTCTTGCCGTCCTCCAGGCTGCCGAAGGACACCAAGAACACCAACGTTCCACCCAAGCTCACCAGGGATAATCGAAAAAACTGAGGTTCCAAAGCATGCTTCGGCACCTCCGCTGCAAACCCCTCCAAGAGTGCTTGACGGTAACAAGTTGAATGCGCGGAAAGCTCGGCTTCGCTTACTTGCTCTTCCCGCCCCGCCCCCCTTCACGGTGGTACAAAGGAGTCGATGGGACACATGCTTGTCTATCTCTTCTTGGCCGCAGGACAAATCTCGAACACTCCGGCTGAGCTCGATCTGATCAAGGCGATCAAGGGCGGCTCGCTTGCCGCCGTGGAAAAGGCGGTGGCCGCGGGAGCGAATGTCAATACGCGCGTGGTCGCGACCACGAAGCCGAGCCTGAGCGATGGTAACGCCGGCGGCAAGCCTTACTTGGCCGAGCCGGTGCTCATACTCGCGATCGCGGAGGAGCGCTCGGATGCGGCGAAGTTCCTCCTTCGCAAAGGAGCAGATCCGAATTTGAAGAATGAAGACGGCTGGACTCCTCTCATGAATGGGTCTCGGAGCACGAAGCCGTTTGTAGCGATGCTGATCGCGGCGAAGGCGAAGGTCAACACGACAAACGGCTATGGCGAAACGGCCCTGACCTATGCCTGCAATTACGGGCCAATCAGCAACATCAAACAGCTCCTCGACGCAGGTGCCGACCCCAACATCGGTACTCCGCTGCGAACGGCCATCCAATCCGATAACGCACCAGCCGTAAGGCTCCTGTTGAAGCATGGCGCTAACCCAAACCAAGTCATATATGGCCAAACTGCTTACGAGATGGCGCTTTTGGACTCGAATGCCGAAATTATTAAGGCGCTTCGCGAAGCCGGAGGCAAAGGTCGGCCGCTCGCCGTGTTACGTGCGACTCGTGAGAAAGAGGTGACGAAATGGGACAAGGAACGCGCTCTGCAGCGGAAGAAGGAAGAGGTAAAGCGGACTGCGGCACCGAAAGCAGAGCTGAACGAAGACGACAAGGTGCTCATCAGCCTGCTAGTGGACGACATTGGCAAGCAGAAGGAAGTCAACTGGAGCGGTGGCAAAAAGAAGGTGTTCCTCACCGAGTTGACCCGCGAGGCTGGATCTTTTGAAAGTGACGGCCGGTGGAATGGCGAGCTGAGTGACCGAGCCGTCGACGTGACCCTCCCTCTTCGCAAGATGCTCCATGAGCGCAATGTGAGAGCGATTAGCCTCAAAGGCAAGCTCGACCCCTCGATCATGTTCCTTCCTTCAGAAAAGCTCGAACTGACTCTCATGCGTGAAAACAAGCTCTGGGTCTCCGCGATGCTGCCCGGGTACTCGGTGGATCGGAAGACAGCCGTGCTAAGGTTCGCCTTCGGCCCTACACCGCATGGTGCCAATGGGACCTACCTGTTCAAGCGTATGAACACCGGCTGGACCATCGCTTGGCGTGACTATGCATACTATGCCTAGCAGTCCAGAGTTCTATGCCCGCCAGTTGGCCCAACGACTGCAGAGGATCTTCGATTACCCCCGGCCGCCCCGCGCATTCGGATCGAAAGGAACCACGGGAATCGCATGAAGGCAAACATCGAACGGGTCATACCAGATACATCGCCAGCCCTGGATGAGAAGTGGTTCAGGAGTGCTGGAGACAAATGAATCCTAACCTTCCCTATCCAGCACAAGCGATCGTGGTAATACTGGTCGGGCTCTATTTCGTGATTCTGGGGATGGCGGCTATCTTCTCCCCCGCTAGAGCCCAGGGTTTTCTGTTAGGCTTTGCGGACTCGGCCGCAAAGCACTATGCGGAGTTGTCGATTCGCTTCGTAGCAGGTGGGGCATTTGTTTTACATGCACCGCAGATGCGATACTCAGCCATCTTCTCAGCCTTTGGCTGGCTCCTACTGGTCACGACCGTCGGCCTTTCATTGATTCCGTGGCGATGGCACGACCAGTTTGCCAGAAAATCTGTTCCCGCCGCACTTCAATATCTCAAGCCCATCGGGGTCGCCTCGTTGGCAATCGGTGCCGCCATATTCTATTCAACCCTCTCCCGTGTGAGCTGAGATGTTGAGGTTCTTGACCTAGATCAACCCCAATTTCAAATCGCACCCAAAGTCAAGCCAAACCCCCGCCCCGTTGCGCCACAGACTGGAGAGACATCCAAACGGCATCAAAAAAGCTTTCGGCAAATCAGACGTATGGGAGATCCGCGATTCACTGAGCGAGACGTTAAGTCCCAGCCGTCTCTATTGCCTCTACCCGGCCATCCTCGCCAACAAAGATGTAAACCGCAGTCCACCCTTTCATGTAGAGCAGCACCTTGTTCGTATTGGTGCGCTCAGGGTACGCGCGAAAGTTCATGCTTTTCCAAGGCTCGTTCAAGGTTTCGCCTCGAGCGCCAACCTTGTCGATCACATGTTTGGGTTGGCCCATGACGGCATAAACTTCCGCCTCCGGCTTGCCGATCGTAGTTTTTGCGTTATTCGAAAGAGCACGGTATTTGCCCACAACATCCCAAACTACCGCCGCACTTAGCCAGAAGATCAACAGGACGAAAAGTCCAGCGCCCCAAGCTATGTATTTTCTTGCGCGCGTCCTTTGCATGTTTGCCATTTAACGCTATGTTGGATGATTACGGCGAAACGACTCCCTCCGGAAGACGGCGGGAAAGGCGTGGCACCCCCACCACTGGTGCCTCTAGCTCCCAATCCCAACCACCAGCCTTGGGAGACTCTACCGAAGCACGAGTTCCATTGAGGCAACCAAAACATGACAGAAGGTCTTCTTACTCGGCTGTGCTTTCCATCACGATCGTTGTTGGGGAAAGCTCTCTGGCCCCTTTCTGATACACTAAAGAATTAGGGAGCCTCACCCGCACAGGTGTTGGGGAAAGCTCTCTGGCCCCTTTCTGATACACTGTCAGCTAAGTCGATCTCGTACGACCTAGCGGTTGGGGAAAGCTCTCTGGCCCCTTTCTGATACACTATGTATTCCAGGCTGGCCGCGAACTGCATCGTTGGGGAAAGCTCTCTGGCCCCTTTCTGATACACTACGATCAGACTCCAGACGCATAAGGTAACGGTTGGGGAAAGCTCTCTGGCCCCTTTCTGATACACTATCTGAGCGTAATGGGCGGTGGTGATGGTTGTTGGGGAAAGCTCTCTGGCCCCTTTCTGATACACTGTTTCCCGATGGTTTCCCGATGATTTTCGAGTTGGGGAAAGCTCTCTGGCCCCTTTCTGATACACTGGATTTACGAGTCTTCCCGATGATTTTCGAGTTGGGGAAAGCTCTCTGGCCCCTTTCTGATACACTCGAATCCAACTCCGCCCACTCATTTACGCCGTTGGGGAAAGCTCTCTGGCCCCTTTCTGATACACTTTGACCGTGATCTCGTTCGTCCTTCGATTACGTTGGGGAAAGCTCTCTGGCCCCTTTCTGATACACTTCCCAGCAGAAAACACATGGTGTTGGAGCCGTTGGGGAAAGCTCTCTGGCCCCTTTCTGATACACTTTGCGGATTGCAATTCCCTCGCCTTTTTACGTTGGGGAAAGCTCTCTGGCCCCTTTCTGATACACTCTCATCATGCTCTGTCCCGACCCATTAGACGTTGGGGAAAGCTCTCTGGCCCCTTTCTGATACACTGAGAGCCTCGCTGTCTCAACGCTCGACTCGGTTGGGGAAAGCTCTCTGGCCCCTTTCTGATACACTCAAGCCCCGGCTGCTCCCCCGCCTCAGAACGTTGGGGAAAGCTCTCTGGCCCCTTTCTGATACACTCAAACGGATCGGACGGCAGTCTCTTCGATGGTTGGGGAAAGCTCTCTGGCCCCTTTCTGATACACTGTCCCAGCCTGGATCGCCGTATTTGGCCGCGTTGGGGAAAGCTCTCTGGCCCCTTTCTGATACACTTGGCGGGGATGAGCGGGGCGAGGATTTGGGGTTGGGGAAAGCTCTCTGGCCCCTTT
>JBBQWO010000048.1:0-18588 GCA_038210535.1 Fimbriimonadales bacterium
GATTGTGAAGGCCTTCCCAGCTTCAAGCTGCTCTCGGCTCAGGAAGCTTGCCGCCCTGTGCAAGGGATCAGCTTTCAGCCCGCTTCCCACCCGTTCAGCTTTAACGATCTTGTCCGCAATGTTCGCAGCACCTCTTGTGGCCCCTCCACATGGGTTGTTGTGGACCCACGCCTCGTCTTGACCAACGAAGTATGTGTGAAAGTCGTCTACCTCGAAGTTGTAGACTGTGGAGCGCCCAGCGTCCGATTTCGAGACCACTTCAAGGACATCTGACGCGGTTTCAACCAAGTCCCCGGGTTGTAGGTTCCTGGCGAATGTCCACCCTTTGCTCACCACCCAGAATGGATGTGCGCCCGTCACACCCATGGCGGACTCCACATCTGACGCGTTCCTAGTTCGGAGTGTCAGGACAGCCTGATCCGGCGTTATGAACAGACGTAAAACCTGCCGATAGCCTTGCTCTCCCGTCTCGGGATCGCGCGAGAGCACCCAGTCGCCGGGCTGAACGCCTTCAATAGGTACTGGTCCATTGACTGTGGAGATTGCTGTTCCAGCAACAAAGCAAGCGCTAGCTTCTACAATGCGCGCGGTGTGCTTGAGTTCCTGCTGAAGCACGTAGCGCGCCTCAGTCTTGGCGACGTTCTTCAGCCCCGTCTTGATGACGTTGGTCACCACGCTCCTGAGCACACCGCCCGCCCCGAAACTCCCCAAATCTACGACGGCCATCGCCACATTGATGGTGCCCCACACGGCGTGTCCGGAGCTGAAGTCGCTGAAAGCGGCCCGCGCTGGCCCCAAAACGGGAACCCAATCAAGCAAACCTGTCTCCCACGGCTGGGCTGACTGGGGTAGAGCCGCTCCGTAGCGTGGATCTCTGTTCGCCAGTTCCTCCCACATGCCATCAAAATCCTTAGAGGAAACCACTTCCCCGGAGCCACTCGAACTCTCAGCATCATTCGATGCATCTTCGGCCTTGGCACTATCTTGTTTCTCCTCACCCCTCTCTTCCTCCAGCGCCTCGCCCTCGGCATCATCGGCCGCCTCCTTCTCGGTTGCTCCCTGCTGCATGGACTTCTTGATCATCAGGTCGCCACCGCCTGGCTCGTCGTCATCATCGAATCCAGGAGGGTGGACATCGTTTGACTGATCCGGCACCTGCCAATCAATCGTTCCGTCGAAGCCGATGCGTACAAAGCCCCCGGGGGCTGAGTCATCGAAACCGCAATTTGCACCGGGCCCTGCTTTGCACGACCCATCACCGGGATCCCAGACGCCTAGCCCCGTTGAGATGTAGGTAAAACCAGTGGGGTCCCAGTACTTCTGTGGGTTGTTTCTCGCGTAGCTATAGGGATTCCAGTCCTGATTCGAGAAAACATCATTGACGACAGGGTCGGGTGAAAGGAATCGGGCCATCACCGGGTCGTAAATTCGCCCCCCCATGTTCACGAACCCAAGATCCGCTTCCTCTTCGTACCCCCCAAAGCCAGTGCTCACGGCGGGGCTGGCTTCTCCCTGCGGCGACAAAGAAACAAACGGCTTCGCTACGGAATCGATAGGAGCTCCGAAAGGATCCGTTCTCTTTCTCTCCAGCACGGATCCATCAGCTCCGACAATGGTTGTCACATTGTGATTCGGATCGCTGATGACAAAGCGGGGAGTTTCTGTTCGAGTCCCCCCAGGCGACTCCGAACGCGTGATCTGGCCACCATGGAAGTAGAGGACGTGTTGAATTCCGTCCTGGTTCGTACGGCGTTCGTAAATCCCGCCGACATACACCGTATCGCCCGACGGGCCCTTCTTCACCACCCTGGTTCCGGCACTACTGTACTCGTAGCTAAAGTCATTTCCGATTCGGGTCGGCAAGCCAAAGCTGTTGTAATTGATCTCCCCGACCCGCGAGTGAAGGCGTACCTGGCCATTGCTGTTGTACGAGTACGACTGTGAAGTCTGTCTTGATCCGCGGGTCGCAAGGATGTTGGTCAGCCTGCTCGGATGGGTTGCGTCCTGGCGCTCATACTCGATCGTTTGGGGCGTTTCACCGAATGCCGAAGCCTTTCGATTCCTCAGGTTGCCAAACAAGTCATAATCGTAGCTAACCTTCCAAAGATCCGGTCGGGCCGTGCCGGAGGAGTCCGCCGCCTGCCAGGCCTGGAGGCGGTCGAACGCATCGTACTCAAACAATTCGCTTGTCCCCTCCCGATCATCATGACGGAGCTTCAGGTTACCGTCGTCATAGAACTCAAACGATCGTGCCTCTATGAGTTCTCCGTTCCCGGCTCGATACGCATGCGTAGACTTGATCCACCCGGTGTCCGGCTCGAATTGCTGAGAAAGGCTCAAAGCCGCGCCAAGGTTTTGGCTCGTAACATTGCCGAACTGATCATATCCCGTGGCCTTCCAGAGCGTGCTTTCGGCACTGCTTCGAGCCACGTCAGTTCGGAAAATCTCTTTCAGACGACCGTTAGCGGGATCGTATTCTGCCTGAGTCGCAAAGCGGTCCCAACCAGGTGTATTCGGATAGGTCGTCACCCAGGGACGTCCAAGAGAGTCGTAGGTTTGCGCCACAGAAAACTCTTCCGTGCCGATTCGAGTCGTCCTTGACGAATGTCGTCCGAGAGAGTCGTAGGACGTTGTTTCCTTGATGCCATCGGCGCTCTGGGTCCAGTGGAGAGCTCCCACGCCATTGGGGGCAGTGTCCCACTGCCACGTGGAAACCCCCTCCGGCGCTGTCTTCTGAATCAGCCGCCCGAGCAGATCGAATTGATAAACGACTTGATCGCCTGCCGCGTCTTCTGTCTGCCGCAGATCTCCAAAGGCCGTGTACCAGCTCTTCTGGATACCCAATTCCGAGTCATCGGTCTGCTTCACCCGCCCGAGTCGGTCATAGTGGTACTTGACCTTGGCATACTCCCGTCCAGAATCGTCTCGTCGCAGAACCTCGTCGACCAGTCCGAAAGGACCGTAGGTGTACCTGACAAGCGAACGCCGCTCGACTCCATCGACTGGGATGGGCTCGCTCACTTGAATTACTGCCCCCTCAGCGTCTGTAGTCACCGTGCGCGTCCTAAGGCTAGCGTCGGTGTAGGTTGTCGAGAAGTCGTTGTAGGTCACTGAACGGACATGACGTGTTCCGCCCCCAGCCTTATCGTCCCAGACGTCTACAATTCTTCCCAAGGTATCGTAGGCAAACCGACGAAGGTACAGCCACCCCCCATAAACGAGCGGCTGCGATACGGACTCGACGCGGCCCCAACGATCGTACCGCGTCAGAATCTGGGAGTCCGAGGTCCCACCAAGTCGCATCGTCTCGCGCGTCACTCGGCCGAGCCGGTCGAGATAGCGCGTTGAAGGAGGTTGACCTGATACTGTGGTCACGATCTTTGGCAGGTAGTTCTCTTTGCCCAAGCTTATGGAGACATCTGCAACGCCTTCCGGGTTGTCTAGGAGGATCAATCTTCCGAAGGTGTCTAGCTTTCGTTTGACCACGACACCATTCAGGTCGACTGTCGCGATCGTGGAATCAAATGCAGGATGCACGACCCTCCCGGCCACCATGCCTAGCTGATTCGTTATCGACGTCGCGTACGTACGTTCGAGCCTATCGTAGTCGTAGCGCACCGTAGCGACTCTGCCATCGTCCGCGCGCTCCGATGCCTCCACAACCAAGCCTGTTCCCGCCGGGTCAGGCACATACGACATCGTAAGGCGCTCGTCCACAGATCCGTCCACAGCATGGGTTATCTTTGTGATGAAACCCGTGGCGGTTTGTTGTTCCACGTTCACCAAGCGCTCGGCAGATTTTCCGTTGCGCTCACTGGTCGTGCGAATCTGCGTCGGGTAGCCCGGGACCCAGTTTTCCAAATCCTCCGGAGTGCGCGTTTCAATACGTTGACTGATAGTCGATATGACGTTGCCTTGAGCATCAGCCGTAGACGTCTCCACCAGCCCGGGCTGGCCGAAAGATGAGAAGCTTGAGTAGTCCGTGCCCGAAGAGGACAGAACATACCCTCCGTAAGCTGTGTCACTCACAGACCCGCCAGTGGGAGAAGTTGGACGCTTTGCAATCCAACGTTTACTTGACTGATACGTCTGATTGGTTCGGAAGTACGCTCCGTAGGGCGTCTGAATCTTTTCAACTTGGAAGCCCTGCTTGAATCTGGATGCGTTTCCCTCGTAACTACCATCCGCCTTAGCCTTCCAAATGATGGTTGTCGTCGAATTCGGCACCCCGAGCAATGGATACCGTCCATCCCGCACCGAAGGGGAGTGGTACTCTGTGGTGCGCAATGAGAAGCCATCTTTCAGCTCACTTCTCTTTGTAACCTCCTCGAACCCGAGGAATTGGTGCCCTGATCGGTCGAAGAAGGCGGCGCTATACTCAATGTACTCTGTCGGCCAATATTGCGCATCGTCCCCGTTGTCGTGGGCAATCTTCTCCACAACCCAGGCGCCACCACCTTTGATGCACGCTCGATCAGGCGAGCACGACGCCGCACCCGCCACACCAGAACGGCTTCCGGATTGAAATCTCGAAAAGCTCGTTAACGGTTGGTATAAGACTGCCGTTCTCGCCCCCCGCCCCGACTCGACCTGCCGGAGCAAGTCGGGCTGGAGTCCTTGACGAATCTTCAGCACAAGCTTCTGCGTAGCGGGGTCTATCTGGAGCAAGTCCATCATCCCGTCGCCATTGACGTCCAGGACTATGGACCCACGCCTACCAAGTGCTTTCGGAGGAGATTCGCTCGAATAGCAGCCCTCCACCGGCCCTACAATCATGCAATTGAATCGCGAAGTACAGGTCAAGCGGTTACATGCGCCCTCTGACGCACCGGCGGAGTGGCCACCGTGCACCGGAAGACCAAAGGAGAACCCAGTGTCGGTAACGGACACGGCTCCATCTAGGCCGAATCGCAAATTGTGGATGCTTGTCCTTCCTGCATAATTCGCGAGGTCGTAGGCAAGTCCAGGCTCCCAGTTCCAGGTACCATCGCCCATCAAAAGGATGTCGGCCCGACCATCGACGTTGAAGTCACCAATCCGCACTCCGTCGTCACCTCCGGGCACGAACGATGGGAGGAGCGCAAGGTTGTTAGCGATCTCCTTCGGAGGAAGGAATCCGTTGCCAGTGTTCTGCCGGAACCTTTGTGTGGTCCAACGTCTGCTAGGGTCGTCTACTCTCATCTTTGACTCAACGATGTCTGGAAGTCCGTCACCGTTCGCGTCCAGATACCATCGTCGCTCTGGAACTCGATTCGGCGGCGCATCAACGAGGGGATCTACTGCACGTGAGCTCCCGTGACGCCAAGCGAAGACTCGTGTGGGGTCGTCGTACGCATACGGCTCCTCTGCCAGAAGAAACTCGGCGCGACGGTCACCGTCAAAGTCGAGAAAGGCTCCTTCAGCGATCCGCTTCCAGTCGTCTGCGTCGCTGTTTTGGTGCGAGACCTTTAGGTTAGGCACCATCATTTCTACGGCAGGGCCCAAGGTTCCGCCGACGTTGCGCCTGACAGCGATGCCCTGTGACGTCGTGAAGATGAGGTCTTGCAGCCCGTCACCATCAACGTCAGCTGGAGCCGCCATGGCCACAGCTGAATGTGGGCCCAAGACTCCGGAGAAGGCTGCGAATTTCGTCGAGCACGTGACGCTGTTCCCTGTGGTCGGGTTTCCAAACGTCGCTCGGCAGAATTCAAAAATGTTTTCCCCCTGTCCACCCCGTAGATAGCCGACCTCCTTCATTCCGTCGCCGTCAAAATCAGAGAACACGGGTTGATTCGCCATGCCCAGTCCCGTGCCGGTCGAAAGCTTGACAGGAGGACCGAACGAGTTGCCGTCGCTGAGTGCAAAGTGGACGGCCACACTTTCGTCATCACACCCATTGTTGGGCCTCTTGAAGACGAGATCGTCCCTTCCGTCACCGTTTAGGTCCTCAGCAGAAAGGCCGCTCCACCAGGCCGAGTCCTGTGACCCGTTAGAATTGCAGCCAATTACCTGGGACTTCGAGAGGGCAGTGTCTACCGATGCAAAGGTTGTACTGAGGGGAGTGTATTGGAAGTGAGTCGGGGGGATGCAGATGCCGTTTCGATCGCACTCACTGAGCTTGTACATAAGCGCAGCTCCCGTTCCGGAAGACACCTGGTATTCCACTCGATACTCCCGAACGAGCGCAGGCGACACCGGGAAGGGAGCGAACATCTTAACCTTCGAGAGTACTTTACTGCGCGCAAACCTCACTCCTGCCACATAGCCGTAGATCGGTTGGGCACCGACTGGGCGGGCGGCGGACTCGAAGACCACCTTTCTCAACCCCGGCGCATTGGGATGGTGAGTGTAGGTAATCTCATTCAGCACGCGCTCGAATCCGTACGAATTCGAGGCGTTCCCTTGATCGGCGGCGTAGTGGTATTTAATGGAGTTGTTGAAACGATCAGAGACCAGTGTTACGGGCCAGTCGACGATCACGTCCTCGGAGTAATCAACCGGCGCGTAGTCCCCAGTCCAAACCTCTCGAGTCCCAATTACCCCGACCGGAATGGTATGGTAGACCAAGCCCGGCTTGGCTCTCTTGGCGAGCACGTCGCCCGAAGTACCTGCGTTAGGATACGACGATCGTCCTGTAGGGAAGCCGAACAGGCTGATGGTTCCGCCCGGACGCCGAGCCTCGAACCACTGGTAACCCGAGGCCGTCTGCCCGAAGGCTCGGATGCGCGTGAAATCGTCTCGCTCAAGGCGGAATTCAGCCGCATAGTTCGAGCCATTCTGAGCCACCTTGATGAGTCGTTCGCCGTTGAGGCAAAGGGCATCATCAGCCTTGAATTGAACCTTCTCTGCCACGCCATCCACGGGCACGAGCTTGTCGCATCTGTGGATCAGTGGAACGCCCTCAAGGTCCCATCCTGTTCCCGTCCATCCATCTCCCCCTCCCGAGACATATCGCAACCCAAGGCCCGGTGACATACCGTTTCGGCCAGAAGGAACGTTGAACGCCACGCTTGTGGTCGCCTGTCCCGTGGAGACAACATCGACATTGGCTATCAGCGATCCCACACTCGAGCCATTGCCAAGATCTTGCGCATTCTCGACACTTGAGGACAGCAACGTTGGGTTGGATTGAAGCTGACTAGCGTGCGCTGCAGCAACGACCGCGCCGCTACAAGCTGGACTACCCCCTGCCACAGCCGTGGCGGTCGCCCCGTTGAAGTGCCACGTCACTGAGCCGGACGCGACGTTCGCAATGAAGGCAGCCTGCACTTCTCCTGGTCTAAACCAGTCGGGCTGAACGCCATTTAGGGCGGATGGTTCGACGGCATTGCTCCCCGCAGACCGCGGAATACGCACATTTTCGCTCGCAGAGCTGCGGTACCCGAATACTGCGGTTGCGCCGTCGGGCAACAAGCAAGGCGTCGTTGGCTCTACCAGACATTGCTGGGCCCCTCCTGGCGGGGGCCCAGAAACGCAGCCCACGAGAGGACTGCAGGAGTCGATGGAACACGAGTTACCGTCGTCACAGACAGGCGGAGCCCCGGCCACACACGTTCCCGCGGCGCTGCAGTACTCCATACCATTGCACTGGTCACCGTCGGAGCAAAGGAACGGTCCACCTGTATTCACGGATGGCACGTACAAGCAGCCCTGGTCAACTACGCAATAATCCGTCGTGCAAGGTTTTCCATCGTCGCACGAGAGTTGCTCTCCCTCTTTGCAGAGGCCTCCGAGACAACTATCGCCGGTTGTACAGGCGTTTCTGTCGTCACACGGTGTCCCGTCTGCCTTTCCCGCGCAGAACGCTTGTCCCCCGTTCGGATCGACGATGATGCCACCCTGCCCACCACCCACTTGGCCCTTGCAACCGTTGCTGTCACACCAAGGCGCAGACGAAATGAGATTGTCGTCGAGCGACACGCTCGTACCGAAACCACCATCGGCTGTCACGCCGACCTGTCGCAGTCGATTGTAGCTAGGGAGCGTGGCGTCGGCTAAGTAGTAGACAGCGCCTCCGCCACGGGCAAACGGCGCGCCGACGGCCACTCGTCCGCGAGATATCGCCACGCTCGTGCCCAAATTCGAACCGAAGTCTTGTGGTTCGGAAACGATGTTCTGCTTATAGTTCCAGGTTGAGTTTTCTTTCTTGATTATGCCAGCCATGCCCGAGCCAGACAGCGCGAGAGGCGCTCCAACGGCGAGGTAGTCCTGGTCCATCGACGTTGCCTCCCCAAATCTTCCGGCCGAAAAGGGCCCTTGGAAGTAAGTAGCCAAATCAAACCCGTCATGTCCATCCGGTTCATAGAGGAAGACTCGTCCCGAGTCGTCCGCCTGCCGGGGTGCACCCGCGGCAAAGCTCGTGCCATTCGTTGCAACTGAAGCGCCAAAGTGCCCGCCGGCGTCTGCAAACGGATCAGTCGTATCGGCCACCAAGCGGAGCGAGCCCTCTTGGTTTCTGAACGCCACCACGTGACCCGCGCGCCTAACTGCCTGAGGCGCTCCCGCAACGAGAAGACCTCCGGTGGAGGCGATTGAAGCACCGAAGCGCTCCTCTGTTCCTGCCTCCACATCGTCGTGTCCCTCCTCAATCGAGATCACGAAGGAGAAGATGGCCCCGCTGTAGCCGTGAATGCCGATGAAGTGGGTCCCGGGCGTACTGGAGGAGCAGAGTTCGTCTGAAGACGACGTCCATGGGCGACAGTAGTAGGCCCCGAAAGTAGGTTGGCTGTCCCGATTCACGTACAAATCGGCGTCACCTGTTCCCGTGGTCCGGACGACGAGACGCTGGCCGGGGCGTAAGGTGACCGCTCCCAACTGAATCCACTCGCCCGCAACGATGCTCGTATATGGAGAGTCCATCGAGAAGGCGAATTGCGAAAAATCCGCGTATCCGGCTACGCCTAGATATTGAGTCGACTGGGCGGGGAGGAGGCAGGACTCCACGGATCCTCCAGAGTACGGGCGGCACTCGTACTCACCCAGACCGGGCTCGGAGCCCGTACGAGTGTAAAGGTCCGCGTCTCCTCCACCGTCGATCCTAGCTGTGAACGGCAGATCCCCAACTGTAATCGGCCCGAATCTCCACCACTGGTTGCGCTGAATGCGCCAGCTCCCCGAGCCATCTCCCAGCTTGGTGAATTCTGAGTAGGTCCCATCTACCTTTTTGTAGACGTAGGCAGCGCCCGATTCCGAATCGCCGGCCGCCGGAGCACCTACGAAGAATGAGTCCCCATCAATCGCGACCGATTCGCCGAACCGTCTCACGGTGGTGCCGTCGTTGGCAGGGTAAATAGTCCCGTCCAGTGCCCATCCGGCTTCAGATTTCTTTAAAACGTACGCAGCTCCTGTGGGGGCGCCATTGGGGCTCGATTCCTCCGGCGCACCGACGAGGGCAAGATCGCCTCGAGTCGAAACAGCGAATCCGAATTCATTGTCCAGCTCTCCCAATGAGACGGATTGGTACTCATTCGCCTGATTCAACATCTGCACAGCAGCGAGCCCTGCTTGCTTATCGTCTTTGGCAACGAGCTCGCCACCGCCCGTGGATACATCACCTGCGCAGGCGCTGATGAAAGTCAAAGCCAGAAGACACGGGCGCACGTCAATTCTATAGAACACCTTTTTCATCGCCCGGCTCCCTCGGCAACGAGGTCGGTCTCACCGATGGCAGCCCGACAGCTCTTTGAAAGACTGGTTTCGTTCGTGAGAAGGCATCCAGACCATTCGGTGCCTTCAACACCACTACAGAATTGGCCCACCTCCTTGGAGCAGGCGCGCCTCACACTCTTGCGAACATATGTTTTGACCGCTGCCCCGCACGATTTGCCCAGCAGCAGAATGTGACTTTGAAGGCACTTCAAAGCGCCTGGCTTCCGGCGGCCGCCTCTGCCTTTGAACTCTGAACATTGCTGACCAAGTTCTTCTCGACATACGTGCAGGGGATTCCGCAACTCCTTTTTCGCGTCATCAACGGCAGCAGGGGGATTGTATCGCTTGGGCAACCCGGCGCTTTTGGTCTCGGCGCGAGCAGCGTCCCTGAAGCGGCTCTTGGGAAGTGGAGGTAGGCCTTGTGTTCGGAGCGGCTTGCGTTCACGAGATGCAGGCTCAGAGCTCTCCTCGTTCGCCTGTGGCTTGGATAAGGCCTCTCCCGAGGACAGGACGACAAGTAGGAGCACCAGGCAAGGAAGGAGTTCAAGTCGTTTGGTCACCAGCGTTACCTTTTAAAGAGGCTGTAAGTCATTCAATACGAGCTACCCGCAACTTATGGGTGCTCCAACACGTCCCAGGCAGGTCTCTAACACAACGGATAGCAGCAACACAACCACGTTATGCTGCGATGTGGGTCGATGGTGCGATTTCTCTTCTATTTGAACCGGGCTTCCAGCGCCGGTTGGCGGTTCGCTGCAGCGACGTGAGGTCGAAAAGGTAAGGCTGCGGCTCGCGCGTTTTTTTCTGCTTTAGCGTCTCGACCACCGGGCCCAAAGCGTCGTCGAGGTTCCTTGTTCGGCGTAGCGCTGAACCACAAAATTGGCCGCAGCTTGGCTCCCAAAAGCGTGTGAGCTTGGGCGAAGGCGGCGCGAGCGGTGTCCACAGCGCGCGAAAGACACCGCCGGTTTCCGTTTCTAGCTCGGTGCGCTCCTCCCAATAGTCTTGCGGCACAAATTGGCGAATCGCGTGTTCTCTATCCACCAGCAATGCCAGCGTGGGCGTTTGCACTCGGCCTATCGAATAAAGGTTTTGCGATCCTCCTGATCGATGGCGCACCCTCACCGCGCGCGTGGCGTTGAGCCCCACCAACCAGTTGACCTCAGAGCGACAACGGGCCGCAGTGCAACGGCGGTGAACTGCGGCAAGGTGCCCGCGGCAGGGCGCAGCTTGAAGGTGGTGGGCAGCATGGGCAAAGCCTCCATGCGCCACGCCTTCCAACGGCTGTCGTACGCCGCCGGCTCGTCCAATTCCACCAGATGCCCCACGCACCAGGTGATCACCCATTCGGCGTTTGAAAACGCGTTTTGCCCCGTAGGGCGCACGCCCAGCACCCGCGCGATGTCGCGGGCCACGGACGGTTTTTCAGCGATGACAAGTTGCATGGCAGCAAGCCCGCGTGGGCAGGTGTTGCGGTTTACCTCGTTATCGTCGCCAGCCGGCAAGAAGTTGCAAACAAATGTCGAGGCTCAAAACATGGCGGTTGTGGGGTTTGGTTCAGGATGGCCTGCGTCAGCGGTTGGCAGAGATGTCAACAACGTTGGCGACGCAAAGGCCTGACGAAAACGCGGGATCGCGAAATCATTAGCAAGCGGTGGCGGTACAATCCTTGCAACCTGGGAAGCTTTCCTCATGAAGACGCTTCTTTATCTTCACCTATGTGCCAAGAGTTTGGCGGTCTCGGCGCTTGCATGGGCCTGCGCCTGTGGCGACGGACTTCAGGTGCAGACACCTGGTGTTTCCGGCAGCGAAAGCCAAAACTTCCGAGATGAACGCTCCGGCGTCCGGGTCAACACCGTTTGGGTGCTGGATGCATCGTCGTTGCAGAAGGATCAGGAGGCTCTGCGCCGCAAGCTATTCGAGCTAGCCTCGACGTTCCCGCTGCCTCGGACGTCGCGCGGGCACCATGCCGTTATTTTGGCGCGCGCGGGGGCGCTGACAAATCAGGTTGAATCCGCCGGCTGCCCCGCGCCACGCGCGTTGTGGAACTACAGCCAGGTGTGCGGCGAACCCTCAGACCCACTGAGTTTGTCGCAGTTTCTGCATTGTGCCCTGGATGGGACAACGGCACACCGAACGGCGTTGCCCCCCGTTTCAGCCCTTGCCTCCTTCCTGCAAGAGGGTATCGAGACGGACGCATTCCTGCACATCGTAGTTGTCTCTCATGCGGACGATGATGGTTTTGAGTCGGTCAGCGAAAGCGCGAGGGTCGTGTTTGCGAACCGTCGCGACTTTCCGCAAAGGGCACTGGTGACCGTCATAGGCCCAGCCACAGCCCCCCCTGAAGCAGAGTCGTCCGAGAATCGGCTCGCCATGTTCGCGAACGCTTTCGGCGAAAACGGCCAATACATCGACGTCGAAGACGATCCATGGCCGTCGTTTACACAATCGATCTATCATTTGTTGTGGTCAAACGAGACGTGTCTGTCTCCGGAAATGGTCGCCACGTTGGAAGACTCCGTTCGAGGGAACAATTGCATAGTTGAGGAAAGGATTTACCGGCCAGAAGGCGATACGGCACGAGTGGTTCCCTCGTGCGCCACGCATCCCACGTTTCCGTGCTGGGTGCTAAACACTAAAGGTTGCCCCGACATTTCTATATCCCGCGGCAACTGCCTTCCGCACGAAGGCACCCTCATTCGCATCGTATGCGGCAGGGTGGTACCAAACGCAAGCGCCGTAAGTTCGTCGCGAATGGCTGGATAGGGAAGCCCCGACATAGCCCAAGCGTCTTGAGTCAAACTCCATACCCTAGCCACTAGAGGGGGGGAGCCCGAGCAGCGGCCGGACGCGAACTTGGTCCAGCAAAAATCAACTCGTTGTAGGGGTCACCTGCGCCGGTTCGTCGTACCGCCATGCAAACCGACACCAAAAAGGAATTTACATGGGCGTGAATAGCTTTTGGAACACTCTTGCCACCTCCGATCTTGAACGAGCGCGCGCCTTCTACACCGCTCTCGGGTTCACGGTGCGAGACATGCCACCCGGCGCGGGAGGCATCACCGTTCACCCGACGGAGTCAGCGATTGTGTGCCTATTCCCCGCCCAATCCTTCGAGAACATGATCCCGGGCCGGATCTGCGACGCTGGTCGAGCGCAGGAGGTCATCCAGAGTGTTTCCATGGACAGCAAAGCCGGTGTCGACGAGCTCGCGGCCAAAGCAAAAGCGGCCGGAGCAAAACTCCTTGGTGAGCCCAAGGATGCTCCTTATGGGTATGGCTGCGGCTTCACAGATCCCGACGGCCACGTCTGGTCCGTGCTGTGGCTGGCCAGCTCCGGCTGAAAGTCTCAGCGCTTCTTCGTCCTTTGCACTGACGCGGGGAAGTGCCCCCGTGGATTCCCGATCGGTAAAATTCTCGTGCCACGTGGGCGCCTTGTGCGCGTTATTTCCCGATCGGTAAAGTTTCTGCCAAGTTGCTCCGGCGACGTGGTATTTTTACCGCTCGGTAAATATGCTGAATCGCACACGCACTCCCGGAGAGGTAGGCAAGATCGTTCGCGCCACACGCAAAGCCGCCGGCCTGCGGCAGGACGAGCTTGCGGGCGCGGCGGGTGTGGGACTGCGGTTCATCGTCGACCTTGAGGCCGGAAAGCCGACCGTTCAACTTGGCAAGGCTCTGGCCGTTCTGGCGGCGCTTGGATGTTCACTGGAAATCAAGCCGCCAGCCGAGCGTAAGGGATCGCCGAAGCCATGACACGCGCCCTCGATGTTTGGTGGGACACCAGGCTTGTGGGTCAACTGACGCAGAACCAGCATGGCGAGCTTGGCTTCGCCTATGCGCCTGATTGGCTCGATGACGACGCTGCACCACCTTTGTCCGCATCGCTGCCGAAGCGGGTGGCCCCCTTCTCCCGCCGCGAATGCCGGCCGTTTTTCAGCGGGCTTTTGCCTGAAGAAAGTCAACGCGATGCGGTTGCACAGGCACTTGGCGTATCGCGTGCGAACGACTTTATACTTCTTGATCGGCTGGGAGGTGATGTTGCGGGTGCATTGACGCTGCTTCCGGCCGGCGAAGCGGCAACGGCGCGCGCGATCCGGAAGCGGCCGACTCCGCTCGACGAGGCGGGCTTGATCCGCGTGCTGGACATGTTGCCGGCACGCCCCCTTCTGGCCGGCGAGGACGGGCTGCGGTTGTCTCTGGCGGGAGCGCAATTGAAAGTGCCGGTGATCCTTGTGGACGGAGCTGTCACCCTGCCCGCTCCCGGGCAACCAACGACGCACATTCTCAAACCTCCGATCGCGCGGTTCACAGCCACCACGGAAAACGAAGGCTTCATCATGCGCCTCGCCGCCGCCGTGGGCCTTGAGGTTGCGCCCGTTGAACTCCGTGTTGTGCGTGATCGAACGTTTTTGCTCGTTGCACGGTATGACCGCGCGGTAAGCGACGATGGTCGCGTACAACGCATTCATCAAGAGGACTTTTGCCAGGCTCTCGGCGTGCCGCCTGAAACAAAGTACGCCAGCGAGGGTGGGCCTACCCTCAAAGATTGCTTCGCGCTTCTCCGTCGCGTCGCTACGCGGCCTGCGGTTGATGTGTTGAAGCTTCTCGATGCGGTGATCTTCAATGTGATCACCGGAAACGCAGACGCGCACGGCAAGAACTTCTCCATTCTTTATGACGATGAAGGTCCGCGTTTGGCGCCGCTCTATGATCTTCTTACAACCGTCGCCTACCCAGAGCTTTCACCAAGATTCGCGATGAAAGTGGGCAAGGCGGCAACGCTTGCCGAAATGGAAACGAAGGATTGGAGTGCGTTCGCATTCGAGGCAAGCGTCGGCCTGCCTTTGCTTCGACGACGCCTGGCTGAGATGTGCGACGCCGTAGACAAACATGCAGCAAAAGTCGCGAACCAGATTGTTCGCCCTGGTTTGGATGAGGCAGCGTTGCGGCGCTTCGCGGACATGGCGATCGCCAGGGCGAAGTCCTGTGCCAAGACGTTCGCCGAGGGGGGATCGCGCAGCGGCCGGACGCGAAGTTGATTCAATCATGCCGGCTTCGTGGGATCTCCCACGGCTGTGTTGAGTGAGACGCCAGAGCCATAGCCCACCGCGAACTTTTGCGCGTCCAAAGGCACAATGACGTTCATGGGCGCAGCACCCAAGGAGCCACATAAACCCGTCGACAGCTGCGTGTAAGCATCATATCGTATATGATTAAATGCATATGCGGTTAGTTGTTCGACCAAGTCTGCTACTCCTCTTCGCTGCCTTTTTGACCGCCTGCGCCAGCGCCGGAGTGCGAGAACCCGCGTCCCCGGCTCAAGATGTCCACGAACCGCCCACCGTGGGCGTCTGGCAGTTGCACGAGATCACGCTTGTGAGCCAAAGGGGTTTTCAAAACCCCTACACCGACGTGACCGTGGGGGTTCATCTGGAGGGCGATGGCTTCAAAGCTGACGTGCCTGGGTTTTGGGATGGTGGTCACACATTCCGCGTACGGGTGGTGGCACCGCGCCAAGGACGTTGGCGGTGGCGCAGCTTCTCGGTTCCCCCCACGCCTGGTTTGCACGGTGTCGAAGGGCAGTTCCTTGCTCGGGCCTGGGCGCAGCCAGAGCTGCAAGCAAACCCCAACCGCCGAGGCTTCCTACGCAACACGGCCGATGGCCACGCGCTTTCCTACGCTGATGGCACGCCCTTCTTTTTAACAGCAGACACGTGGTGGGCTGCAAGCACTTGGCGCTATCCCTTTCGGGGGCGGCGACCAGAGCCCGGTGTCCGCCCAGGTTCCGATTTCAGCTTTGAAGCGGCGGTGGCCTGGCGAAAACAACAGGGCTACAACGGCATCGCGCTGATCGCCGCATTCCCAAGCTGGGCCCAAGACGATCACCCCGCCCGCTTCGTTGCGGGCGATCAAGGCGTGCGCGAAGCCTGGAAAAAACCCGGGGCGCCCGCGGGGGGCGCCATGGACATGCACGACGAAGAAGGCAACCGGGCGTTCTTGTTCCCTGGGCGCGTGCCCGATTTGCAAAACGTCGTTCCCGATTACGATCAGATCAACCCCGCCTATTTTCGCAACCTCGACAAGAAGCTGCAGCACTTATCAGACGAGGGGTTCGTGCCCTTCCTCGAAACCGTGCGTCGCGATCACGGGCCCATGTGGAAGATGCACCACGATTGGCCGCGATCGTTCGTGCGTTACGTGCAGTACGTAGCCGCTCGCTACGGGGCCTTCAACATCATCTTCAGCGGCGTGCATTTCGACTGGCACAATCCGCCGTTTTCTCTCGATGCGCACGACTACAACCAAGCGCTTACGGAACATTCGCGCACGCATGGCCCATTGCCTTTTGGTCAGCCCTTCACGGCGCTGGCCGATGGCTCCACGCTCACAAACTACGGACACGGCCCGGCTGCCCCATGGCTCACTCTTCATGGCGTGGGCAACGCGCCCCGCGATCACAAAATTTATCAGTACTTGCTTGATCTCTACGCCCTCCCAAACGCTTTGCCGGCGCTCAATCAGGAGCCTTACTACGCAGCGTGGCCGGTGGGCCCCAACAAAGTGTCAGGGGGCTACGCCGAGCCAGATTCGGCGCGCGATCACTATTACGCGCGAACGCATGCATGGGGCAGCGTGATGTCGGGCGGATTGGCCGGGCACATCTGGGGCTCGGGGGCATACAGCGGAAACACGGTGGGTGAGGCTCGTGATCCCGAGCATCCCTATATCTGGGAATCGCTGGCTTTCACTTCCGCCGCGCAGATGCAACACCTGCGAACGTTTCTGCTGTCGGAGGGCGCGAAGTTCCAGCTTCTGCAGCCCCAACCCGAGCGCCTATCGCCGCGCCGAACGAAAGACGAGCCCGCAACGTCGCTCGAACGCTGGGCGCATTTGCTGGCCACTGGTGATCAAAGCTTGCTCATGGCCTACCTAGAACACGGCTGTGCGCCCATTACCGTTGCGGGCTTGGCCCCCGGTGCCAGCTTTGAGGCAACGTGGTTCAATCCCCGCACAGGACAGTGGCTTAAGCCCCGAACGCTGCACGCGGATGCGAAAGGGGCGCTGCCCCTGGGTGACATTCCCGAACGAAGCCAGCACGGCTTTGGCGACTGGGCGATCAAACTTGTCCCCAGGTAGATCTCCCGGCGGACGCAACAGACCTTCGTCACCCGTTCCAATCGTCGATTCGTGCGAGGCTGTGATTGTTGGGCAAGACCATCAGCGTCACCGACAAAAACGTAAACACGCGTGTGCCCGGCTCGATGTGCCCACCCCGCGCCACGGTCTCGTTGGCGAACGTGATGTGTGGGTGAAGGCGCCCGTCGATGACAGCCCCGCTGACATTGATCACGTCTTGCGGCTCGTCCTTCTCAATAAAGCCCTCGGCCGGCGGCAGGGTGGAGTTTGTCACCACGTGTACGTGGTAGCGGGTGATTGAACCGAACCCAGCCACGATGATGGCGTTGCGGATCTTCTCGCGCTCTATCGCCTCGCACAGCCCCTCCAGCACATCTGTCCCGTTCCGCAGTCGCACAACGACCGCCCGGGTGACGGGGCTCGAAAGCGTGGAGACAGCCGACCCCGATTCCAGCCCTCGGGCGCTGGCGCAGCCGACAAAAAACACACCGGCAATCAGAGCGAGGACGTAACGACGTATCACAAAACGCATAGGTATAAAGGCTTATACATTGAGCCGTCGCATCAAGGCTAGTGCTTCCGTGGGCCTGCCGGAACGAACTACGCCTCTACCGGTCACCGCCAGAGAGGTTCTTCCCGGCCCTTCAGCCCTTACTGCCGAAATCCGTTGCGGGGAACCCTCGATTTACTGTAAAACAGTACATGATCAATGTATCACAGTAAACAGAAAGGGTTTTCACCATGACCAACCCGTACCCGCAACGAATTGCCCGGCTGAGCCGGATCATGAAAGGCCTGTGTCTGCTGGGCTTTGTTGGGATTCCGGCGTTGCTCGCGGCCGTTTGGGCCTTCGGCAGCGAGGCCTTCCTGCGTTCGGGAGAGCCGGCCTTCTACCTGGTGCCCCATGGCGTCTCCTTCGAGTTGGGCCGCCTGGACGCGGGGCTTCGCTGGGCTGGGTTCGCCGTATCGATGCTTCCGGGTTGCGTGATGATGCTGGGTTTGTGGCACCTGTCCCAGTTGTTTGCGGACTTTCGTAGACTCGACCTGTTCACGGCCGACAGCGTTCGTCACTTCCGCTGGTTCGCCCTGACGGTGTTGGCGAGTGGCCTGGTCAAGCCCCTGGCGGGGGCGCTCATGAGCGTCGTCACCAGCTATGGCAATACCGCTGGGCAACGCAACCTGTCCGTGACCGCGGGCGATGCTGAATTGACGGCTATTTTCGTCGGACTGGTGTTGCTGGTGATCGCATGGGTCTTGGAACAGGGGCGTCGCATCGCCGAGGAAAACAGGGAGTTCGTGTAGCGGCCATGGCGATCATTGTGGAACTGGACATCATGCTCGCGCGGCGCAAGGTGACGTCCAGGGAGCTGGCCCGCGAAGTCGGTATCACCGAGCAGAACATCTCCCTGATCCGTTCGGGCAAGGTCAAGGGCATTCGCTTCGCAACCCTCGAAAGGATCTGCGCGTTCCTGGATTGCCAACCCGGCGACCTGCTGAAGTATTGCCCAGACTAACACTGGAAGTTTCGACGCAGGCGAGTAAAGCGGTTTGCCTCGGTGTCGTCGCCAGCCACCAAGAAGTTGCAACCAAAAGTCGCGGCTCAAAACGTGGCGGCTGCGGGGTTTGGTCCTAAGATGGCCTGCGTGAGCGGCTTTTTCTCTGTGTTTCGGTCCCGCCGGGTGGGCTGGCTAACGCCCATAGGCTTCGCCTCTGGGCTGCCGTTCTTGTTGAGCCAGGGCAGCTTGCAAACGTGGATGACGGTGGAAGGGCTGTCGCTTAAGACCATTGGTTTTTTTGCGCTGGTGTCCCTGCCCTACAACTTCAA
>JBBQWO010000049.1:0-16416 GCA_038210535.1 Fimbriimonadales bacterium
AGCGGAGCCGCTCTACCTCTCCACCTTGGAGACCCGCCGCCGGGAGCTCGGACCGGATCACCCTGCCACCCTGACAAGCGCCAACAGCCTGGCGGGCATTTACCAGACCACAGGCCGTTACGCAGAAGCGGAGCCGCTCTACCTCTCCACCTTGGAGACCAGCCGCCGGGAGCTCGGACCGGATCACCCTGACACCCTGACAAGCGCCAACAACCTGGCGGGCATTTACGAGACCACAGGCCGTTTCGCAGAGGCTCGAGCATTGCTACAGCCACTCGAATCTTCCGCGAGAAACTTGCCGGAGGGACATGAGGTGCGAAAGGCTATTCTTGACGCATTGCAAAGAATCCGAGAAGCGGCGAGCAACGCTCAAGGCTGATTACCAGCAAACGATCTCGCCTCAGACCGCCATGAGGAGACCTGCGTGTCCGCCGCAGCTTCGCACGCTATGGCCTGTCGCACCGCTCCAGGTGCCGATTTTCGGCGGAGGAATCAACGAAAAACATCGTGGTGCCGCTTCCCCACAAAGGAGCGCAAGCGGTACAATGATGCGCGGTGCCCGACCGGCTCTACCTCTCCCAGCATGGCAACACTCAAGCAAATCCGCGGACGCATCAAAGCGGCGAAGAACATTCAGCAGATCACGAAAGCGATGAAGCTGGTGGCGGCGGCGCGCCTCAAGAAGGCGACGGATCGAGTGCTCGAAGCTCGCCCTTACTCCGAGAAACTTCGAGACGTGATGCAGTCGCTTGCGTCGAGCGGTGAGTTGCCCTCACACCCCTTGATGCAGAAGCGGGCTGTGAAGCGAGCCGCCCTGGTTTTGCTCACCTCAGATCGAGGTCTTGCCGGCGCTTACAATACTTCCCTGCTTCGCAAAGCGGCCGATTGGATCAAGGAGCAAGGCTTCGAGGTCACGATGGTCACGGTTGGCAAGAAGGGTTCGCAGTTCTTTTCGAAGCGCGGCTACAACATGACGCACTCGATGTCGGTGCCCAGTGCGGGCGCACGGTTGGAGGATGCGATCGAGGTTGCGAACATGACGCGCAGAATGTACGAATCTGGCGAAGTCGACGCAGTGTTTGTTTGCTACTCCAAGTTCTTTTCGGCCATCCGTCAAGTGCCTCAAATCACCCAGCTTCTGCCGATCGAGGCACCTGCCACGGAAGGAGCAGCGACGGGAGGCGGGTTTGAATTTGAGCCCGAGGCATCAGAGCTCCTCAACGTCCTTTTGCCGCGCTACTTCCAAACGCTCGTCATGCAGTCGATGTTTGAATCAACCGCCAGCGAATTCGGCTCGCGAATGACCGCGATGACTGCTGCGACAGACAATGCGGGCAAGATGATTCAAACGCTGACTCTCAAAGCCAACCGAGAGCGGCAGGCTTCGATCACGAAGGAGATCTTGGAAGTCGTCGGCGGTGCGGAAGCCCTGAAGGGCTAAAAGTTGCGACTAACAAGGATTATTGTAAATCCTTGTTAGTCTCTTTAGCGACGTCGTTGAGAAATTCAACGCACATCTGAATCCCTCTCAAAACGAGCCGTGCCTAACTTAGTCCAGCCGCCTCGTCGATACGGCGTCGATGTACTGGACGAGAATTGTCGAGCCGTCTGTTGTCGGCAAGGTCTGAGAAAGTTACGACCATTCATACATGTTCATCCACCATAATCCGAACATGGAGCCGGATGCTCTCTTTAGCGACGTCGTTGAGAAATACAACGCACACCTGAATCCCTATCTCTCTCGCCTCATGGCTTTCGCGGGATTCGGGGTGGAGACCAAGAGTGAAGGGTGTTATGTTTTTGATCAGGACGGCCGTAAATTTCTCGACTGTCTAGGAGGCTACGGCACTTTCTCATTAGGTCACCGTCATCCGAAGGTCGTTGAGGCGGTGAAGACTCAGCTCGATACGATCGGACTGAGCGCCAAAGCGTTCTTCTCGGCCCAAGCGGCCGACTTAGCGGAGGCCCTTGCGGAGATAACGCCAGAAGGCATCGAGTACGCGTTTTTCTGTAACAGCGGCACCGAGGCCGTCGAGGCGGCGCTCAAATTTGCAAAAGCCTCTACGGGTCGAAGCAAGCTCATCTCCACGGACAACAGCTTTCATGGAAAAACCCTCGGCGCACTGTCGGTTATGGGCCGGGAGAAGTATCGGCGGGCCTACGAGCCCCTCCTTCCTGGTGTCGAGTTCGTACCGTTCGGCGACATCGAAGCTGCCAGAGACGCAGTCGACCGAAACACTGCCGCGTTCATCGTCGAGCCGATCCAAGGCGAGGGAGGCATCATTATCCCGCCGGACGGTTATCTGAAAGCGTTACGCGAGGCTTGTGATCGAAACGGCGCGCTCTTGATCTTCGACGAAGTCCAAACCGGATTTGGACGAACCGGGCATATGTTCGGTTGCGATCACGAGGGTGTGCGACCCGATTTGATGACGTTAGCCAAAGCCCTGGGTGGCGGGGTGATGCCTATTGGCGCCTGCATGGGAACGCGGGAGATTTGGGAGAAGGTTTACAGCGTCAATCCGCTTTCCCACACGAGCACGTTCGGGGGTAATCCGCTCGCATGCGCAGCGGGTTTGGCCACGATCAGGGTCATTCAAGACGAGGGCTTAGTCGACCGATCGAGAATTCTTGGCATTAGGATGAAGCAAGGGCTCGAAGACGTTGCGAATAAGCATTCGGATGTCGTTGCGGAAGTACGTGGCAGGGGGC
The DNA here is from genome assembly GCA_038210535.1 of Fimbriimonadales bacterium. GTDB lineage: Bacteria > Armatimonadota > Fimbriimonadia > Fimbriimonadales > Fimbriimonadaceae > Fimbriimonas. Next base: position 2,713 of record JBBQWO010000049.1, read on the forward strand.
TGATGATAGGCGTTGAGTTTGCGATGGACGAGGTCGGCGAACTCGTCGTGGCCCAACTCCTCAAGCGAGGGGTGTGTGTGGCCTACGCGCTCAACAATCCCAAAGTGATGCGCTTTGAACCCCCGCTGATAATCACTGAAGAAGAAGTAGATTTCGCGGTCAGTGCCCTGGACGATGCAGTGGCCGAAACAAGTGAACTCTTGGCCTCTCTCGTGTAGTTCATTTTGATCGACGCAATGATCGCGGAACCTCTATACTAGAGCAATGAGGCGGTGCCTGCAGGACAGTGTTGTGCTCGTGTGCCTTGGCCTGGTCATCGGCTGCGCGGGTGGTTCTGACCCCATGACTGCGACGAGCTCGGGCAACACGAGCACGACCTCTTCCACAGCCACAACCGGCGATCCGGAAGTCCACAGCGTTTTTAGTGCACAGGGCTCTGATCCGGGAGGCATGGCACTTAGCCCTGATGGAGCAACTCTGATCTTTGCTTCGCAGAGCAAAAACCGCGTGCTTCAAGTGGACACGACTTCCCAGCGGGTCCAGCAATCGGCCACCCTCTTGGGTGGACCAGTACGCGCAGCCGTTTCACCCACACGCGGCGTCTTTGTTGTGCTTATGGACAAGGGCGAGTTGGTGCGGCTTGACACGAGCCTTGCGGCAGTTGAGAGGGTGCACGTGGGGCTGCAGCCTCGAAGCGTTCTTCTCGACGAGGCTCGGCGAACCATTTACGTTTGTCTCTTTGGAGGCCATAAAGTTGTGGCCCTAAATCTAGATACTTTGGAACGGAAGTGGGAGGCTCAAGTGCCCCGCGGCCCACGATTCCTCGTCCTTCACCCTCCAACTGGAAATGTCATTGTGGGTAGCGCGCTCACGGGAGAGCTTACGGCCTTAGATCCCACCGGCGTGCTTCTCGAGCAGCGGTATCTTGGCTTGGCATTGACTTCTGGAAACTATAACTCTAGCCGTGGCACCTTATATACAACCGACTATGCGGCCGGACAGCTTTTCGAACTCAACCCCCTCACACTGGAGACGATTGGTAGAGGCGAAGCCGGATTCGGCGCAACTGGAATTGGCTTCAACCAGGAAGACGGGCAGGTGTATGTTGGAAACGCAATTGGCGACATCATTTCGCGGTTGCCTCTCAATGCCCTCTCCGCGGGCACTCAAATGACTTCTAATGCCTCGGTGCAGGGCTTTATTTTCCCGCCCGGCACCCCGACGGGCTTTGCCGCAGACTATGGGGGCGGTGAGGTGTACAGTTTCGATTCGCTTTCTGGTTCTTTCACAGGACCGCTTAAATAGGTCTAACTACATGAACTCTCCATCAATCCCTTTTCTGGTTTTCGTGCTGGCTCTCGGCACTATGCTCTCCGCTGGATGCGGAGGGGGAGGCGCGGGCCCCAGTGCCAACCAGCCCGAGCAATCAACCCAGGTGGGCTCGTTCTCGGTTCGATCGGTCGGTTCATTGCAGGAGCCCGTGATCGTTACGGGCATTGGAGCTACTGCAGTGGGCATGGGCGGCCGCATCAGTGGAATCCAGTGGATGGCCTTTTCTGATTCTTCCACGCGGGACGATGTGGCCTACATCGCAAGAAGCGCGGATGAGGAACGCGTGAATCTCCGGGTTGCTTCTTTGGATCAGCGATATGAAGGACTGGTCGAATCAGATGTAGTTGAGGGGCCGACAGCTTGGACAGCAGACGGCTCGAATATCTACGTGCTGAAGAATGTTGGCAACACTGTTAGACTCGGGACGGTACCGGCTTTTGGTCGCTCGGGCTTCACCCAGCTCGTTGCTCCTAAAACAAGCGTTAGCCACTTCGCCGTGTCCTCAGACGACCGTTATCTCGCGTACGCGATTTCCACAATTGGCACTGCGCCCTCGCTCAAACGATCAGACTTACTACTTTTCGATCGGAGCACACTCACTATCAAGACCCTTGAGAGCAACAAGGTTATTGGAGGAATTACATTCTTTGGTGCGTTCAATACACTCGCGGTAGCTGTCTCCGACGAGTCCCGTCCCTCTCTCAAGCAATTTAGTAGGTCAGGAACCCTACTTTCATCTACAGCCGTGGATGGCAAGATGCAAAGTTTCATCGTAACGATAGTAAACGGTCTGCAGCAGTTAGTGGTTCTTAACGCAGGCAACTCCACTAGCGGCACGGTCAGCACGGGCTCGCTGCAAACACCCAACACATTGACCCCAATCCTTAGCTTTATCTTTCCGGATGGCTACGTTTCGGGCGCAAGAGGTTCGAATCGATTCCTGGTGTCCCAATCCGCTACTTCAAATGCGATCTATGTCTCGGGGCATGGGACTGCAGCGATGAGGCGCATCACTCACATGCAGGGCGGCTCCGCATCGCTGTTTTCGCGACCCCATGCGCCGCTTGAGATTGGAGGGACTTCAATGAATGCTCTCATAAACTTTCAATCGGATTCCGTTGCCGAAGGAACAATTTTCACCTCCGCGGCCGCGCCCAATGGCGCCCAAACCTTCGGCAGCGCAGTCGTCTTCACGGGCAACTCCGAAACCGTCAAGATCAGCACCACCTCGTCAACTGTGAGTGGAGCCCAGATGGTCTTAACGGCTTCTGCTCCTGAAGGTGCGACATTGACGGATGCCCGCTTCGTCAACAGCGTATATGGTGGTCCGACGTCGATAAAATTTAGCGGTGAGACCACCCAGGCAGTGGTCGTACTCGACAGCCGCTCTGGAGCCGTCACAAACATTATCGCAGTCTCGGGCAGCCGATCGAGCACATCCCAGATTGTCTTGGAAGGTGAAACGTTGACCCTACCCGGGGCGGTGTTGGGGGCCTGGGATGCGAAGGGCTCGCCGGTGAAGCTCTAGGCGCAATGGTAGGCTCCGCTCACGATACTGTGCCGTCCGGTTCGCGCCCGAGCTCAACATAATGCGCCCTTCGAGCTTTGCGGTCTCTCTCGTTTTCCTCGTGGGCAAATTTCGCAACTTCAGATGCAATGTGACGTGGCACGCAGACGACTCCGTCTCCATCTGCGACCATTACGTCACCCGGCATCACGGTGATCCCGCCTACGGCAACGGGCACATCCGCCGCGTCGAACTGGAGACGGCCCTGAACCATGGCCTTTGACACCATGGCCGACCAGAAAGGCACTTGCTGAAGGATTACCTCATCGGTGTCTCGCACTCCGCCGTTGGTCACGAAGCCGCGAACTCCGCGGCGCAAACAGGTGAGCGTGTTCTCGGAACCCATGAGTCCGGCATCTACTCCGCTTGCATCGATGACGGCAAAGTCCCCCTCCTCTATTTGGCTGCACCAAGGGTAGGGGCACACATTTCCGTAGTAGTGCCCCGACCATTTCAGATACTCCTCAGGAGTCATCGTTGGAATCATGCCTTGAAACGGCAGATACCGCACCGTCCGTGCAATCCCGATCGCGCTGGTGCGAAAGAGCGGACGGATGTTCGCCGACATCGAGCACCCGTAGTGCCAGCCGAGTGCGTCGAGGCCGTCGCGAACGTCTGCGAGACGTAGGTCTTGAAAGAGAGCGAGGAGTTGAGAGTTGGTCATCAGGAATAGCTATCGGATTAGGCGTGAGTGTACGGCATCATCCTGAAGAGGCGAAGAGACAGCTTGCTGGAATTTATTGGCGGCATCAACACGTCTACGAATTCAAGATGCGCCAACTTGCTTTGCTTTCTGTTGCGAGCTTGACGGTAGCCGCTAGCGCCTGCATGTGGGACTATGACACCTTCGCCGTGGAAGCACGTGGCAAGGATGATTTGGTCGCGGTGCTGGCAGGCCGCTTTGAAAGAAATCCGCCCCTCTACTACGAAATGCGGCTTAAGCATGGGCTTGAAGAGCTTCGGCGAGAGCCCAATCATTTGGGCCAATACGATAACAGCGCCGTGGCTGCCGAGCGGCTTGGAAATCATGATCAGGCTTTGCAAATTATCTCGGAGAAGAAACGGCACCTAAAGCCCCTCCCCGCGGATAAAGACGGGTGGTACCGCTATTTCGCGAATATCGGGACCTTCCATGCTCACCGCTCATTTTCGCAAAAGGATCCTCGAAAGCGCTTGGAGGATTTGAAGCTCTCAGAAGCGGAGATTGCGAAGTCCATCGAAATCAATCCCGAAGCTCATTTTGGGCGAGAGAAGTATCAGCTTTACGCCATCCGGTGGATCATGGAGGGCGTGCCCAAAAATGAGCCTTTCTGGGTCTACCTGCGAGACAAGGAGCTGGTTCCATCGGGTCAAACGGATGCCGCGATCACGGGGCTCTCGGGATTAATCCGTCTGGGCGGAGCTTGGGAGAGTGTGGATATCTGGGCCACCCTAGCTGTTCTCCTAGGACAAAGGGGGCATGCGAGCCTGAAATATTACGCATTGGATCGAGTGGAGGAGTTGGAGAACGACGGAAAGAAGTCCCTCATCGAACTCCCCTGGATGGAAGGAGAAACGCAACACAAGACAACCTTGCGGAAGATGGCCGAGAAGGGTTCCGTATACCCCCCTAGCGAAGATCTTCGGGCCAAGAACAAGGTTATTTATGCCGATCTCCGCGCACAAGCGGAAAAGTGGCACGACAATCGCACAGCCTACATGATGGAGCGGCTTAACCAAGGGCACCACCCGGATTGGGACAAGGACTTTTGGGCCCAGTGGGATGATGAGCCGCAGCTCGAGGTGACCACTCCGCCCCTGTGGGACCAAATCTCACCCGGCACGAAGATTACCGTGGCCATCGCCATCGCTCTGGTGACGCTGGTGGCTTCTCCGTTTGTCCTTTTCTTCATTGGGAGGCGTTGGTGGAGACGTCACAAAGGTGGGGTTGTCAGCTAGGCAGTGACCATGTTGAGCGCCCGCGGCACCACACGAATTTCGACATCGCCAGTAGGAAGAAGCTCTCCGTCCACAAGAATCGGCGAGGGCGGATCCGATGAGAGCGTTAGATGTTTAAAGGGACGGTAAGTGACCTTCGGGTGGCTTAGATGGGTGCCTTTAAGAACTTGCGGGAAGGCGCGGAGAAATTCGAGCCTCCCCAGCTCGCCGACGAAAACGAGGTCTAAAAGTCCGTCGCTCAGTTCCGCCAGAGGAGCGACGCGGATTCCTCCCCCGTAGGAGCGGGCATTTGCCATGGCACAAAGCATCGCCCTGCCTTCGATAGCTTCTCCGTCTACTTCCAGGCGCAACACTGGGCTGCGATAGTTACGGAGGGTCTGGAGGATCGCCGCGAGGTAGGCCGCTTGCCCCCGAAGAAGTCCCTTTCGAGTGTTGACCCGATCTGCTACGCAGGCGTCAAACCCGCATCCCGCGACATTCAGAAAGTGCCCCTCGCGGGCACCTTGTTGCCAGTGACCTACATCGATCTCCCTAACTTTTCCCGCCCTTATGGCTTCAATCGCAGAGTCGACGCTCGAGAGATTGAGAGTCCGGGCAAAGTCGTTGCCGGTGCCCATCGGGAGCACCGCAAGCGCAGCGCTCGATCCAAGCACTCCCTGCATCACGTCGGAAAGGGTCCCATCACCACCCGCGGCGACGATCAGGTCCAGCCCATTCGCCGCCATCTTTGCCGCCTGCATTGCGCCCGAGCCCGCATCCTTCGTGGGCTCGACCAGGCAGAGGTCGGAACCCAGGGCTGCACGAAGCTTAGCTTCCACGGTAATCCAGGACTTCCCGGCCCCGCTTGTGGGATTGCGGATAACTCCGACTTTCACTGCCTAAGCATAAACTCTACTCAGGCAATGAGACGTGTCGGTAGGGGCAAATTCCGACCTCTAGGCCAGAAAACTCCTGAGGTCCTCTTCGTTTACGCCCGGCTCACCGGCGGCGACGTTGCTGAGCTTTCCTTCCCGCATCCATTTTTCGAGCGTATCAACGAGCTCGAAGAGATGATCGAAGCTGTCGACATAGAACAACAGAGGCTGATACTTATCAATTTCGAAGCTCTGGTTGATCACCCACTCGAGTTGGACCGGGAAACGTTGGACGTCGGGTGATTCGATGCAGTGCTCGATTTCGCCGTACGAACTGAGCAGGCCGCTTCCGTAGACCTTGAGCCCGTCATCAGTTTTCATGAGCCCGAATTCGATCGTGAACCAGAAGAATCGCGCGAAGGCTTGGATAATGCTGGTCAGCTTTCGCAGCTTCTCGTCCTCGTCCTTTATGTCCTTAACGATTTCTGAGGCGGTGTGCGCGCAATCGCCGAAGCGCACCAGAGCGTCCGCAAACGCCTTGTCGGTATGCATCGGAACGTGGCCCGCTATGTCGTGAAAGATATCCGGCTCGGGCAGATAGTCGAGTTTGTCAGATCGACGGATCGTGATGGTTGTCGGAAACTCGCGATTGCGCAAACAATCGAAGAACATAAATGCCGGTACGTAGCCGCTGACGGGCTTTGCGGAAAACCCCGTCAACGGGCAGAGGAACTGGTTGACGTCTTCGAGCCGAGGCACTCGATCCGGGTTGAAGCAAAGTGATTCAATGCCCCGCAAGAAGTGCGGATTCGCATATTTCTGCCAGCGATCCTGCATGCGAGCGAACAGCTTTTTCCACGCGTCGTGGTTCGCCTCAGAGTACAGCTCGTACGGCTGATGGATATAGAGTTGCCCCTTAGCTTGGGCGGCCTCAATGAACGGAGCCTGCGTCGTTGTCAAGCCGCTCATGGTGTCTTGATCCTGTAGTTGAGCCACATTGCCCTCCTGGTATATCTGAAGTCATTATGGCAAAGTAGTTCCCGGCAGAGAAGCCGCCTGAAAGGCGCCTTCTCTGATTGCTCTAGGTTGCGAGCGGGAACGTTAATGGCCCTTTTCGGGGAACATGTCGGCGTAGACGTTGTCGTAGACTTCCGATGCCTCGGGAAACGGCGAGGCGTCGGCCTCTTCGTAAATCCGCTCGACTTCCGTCAGGATTTCTTCCTCGATGGCCTCCATCTTCTCGCGGTTCATGATATTTTTCTCTTCGAGAAATCGCTCCATCCGAGCCAGGGGATCGCGCTTCATCGCCTCAGCTTCTTCTTCGCGAGTCCGATAGAGTTGGCGGTCGTTGTCCGCCGCACCGTGCCCGGCAAAGCGGTAGCACATGGCTTCCACAAAATACGGCTTTCGCTCGGTGCGAACGTAGTTGATGATCCGCTCGGCATCCTGCTTGGCCTGAACGACATCCATCGCGTCGATTCGCTCACTCTTGATGCCAAATGGAAGCCCGCGCTTCCACATCTCGGTGTCCGCGGCATGATGCTCGAGCCGAGTGCCCATGGCGAACTCGTTGTTCTCGATGATAAAGATGATGGGGAGGTCCCAAAGGCCGACCATGTTCAGCGTCTCGAACACCACGCCTTGGTTGGCCGCGCCGTCGCCGAGGAAGCAGAGCGTCACCCGGTCGTCATTACGGTACTTGGAAGCAAACGCCAGCCCCGCACCCAATGGGATATGCCCGCCTACGATGCCCCACCCGCCATAGAGACCGTTCGCTGGATCATAGATGTGCATCGATCCACCTTTGCCCCGGCAGGTGCCTGCCTGGCGACCCATAATTTCTGCCATTACGGAGACTGGATCAGTTCCGAGAAGTAGCGCGTGGGCATGGTCGCGGTAGGCGGTGATGACGTAGTCGTGCCCCTTGTTGAGGGAGTCGAGCCATCCGACGGCAAGGGCCTCCATACCGATGTAGACGTGCATGTAACCCCCGGCTTTGCCGGTCCGGTAGGCGACATTACACTTCTCTTCGAAGTGTCGAATGTAGAGCATTTCACGATAGAACTGCTCGAGTTGGGCGGATGAGTACGGTAGCTTCTTCTCGGCTTGTTTGGCCACGATTTATTCCTCGCTGCCGCCCTTCTCCGCTGCGCCGTTGAAGCTGTGGGGCGAAGGCTCAGCATACCTTGACCGGCGACTGCCTACCGAAAGCCGCATCGGTTCAGGCAGGCTGGGCCGCGGTCTCTCGGATCATTCTGACAAACGATCGTGCAATGTCCGCCTGGAACTGCTTTCCGGCGTTCTTCTCGATCTCGACGAGAGCGATCTCAATTGGCAGCGCCTTTCGGTAGGGCCGGTTACTGGTCATCGCGTCGAAGGTGTCTACGACGGCCAGGTAGCGAGCCATCATCGGAATCTGCTCACCCTCGAGCCCGTCGGGATAGCCTTTGCCATCCCAGCGCTCGTGGTGGCTGCGGACGCCCGGCAACAACACTGCAAGCTGGGGGACCTTGCCAACGATCAGCTCGCCCAGCACGGGGTGGGTCTCCATTATGTTTCGCTCCTCTTCGGTGAGAGCTTCGGACTTCGAAAGAATGGCGTCCGGCACGCCGATCTTTCCGACATCGTGAAGCGTTCCCGCTCGGTAAACCAACTCCACAAATCCTGGGGAGCAGTTGGTGAATTCTGCGAGATCTCGGACGAAATCGGCCACCCGTTCGGAATGGCCCTTCGTGTACTGATCTTTCGCGTCAACCGCGGCAGCAAGCGCCTGCACGGTTGCGAGGCTTCCGTCGGCGAGATACTGCTGAAGGAGTTGGCTGTTGCCGGGGGTTTCAGCGGAAAGATCGCTCTCGAAGCGGCTGATCCGATTGCGTCCCAATTGCTTGGCGCGACTGAGACCGAGTTCAGTGGAGAGGATGAGCGCCTCGTCGTTCGGCACTTTGGGATCAAGCTCCGAAACGCCGATCGAGGTGGCGATCAGCTCTTTGGAGACCGAGGACGCCTTCTTGATCGTTTTTGCTACCTCTTCAGCCTCTGCTACCGTATACCGCGGAAGGAGCACCGCAAACTGATCTCCCGAGTAGCGGGCGAGAATGGAAACCCCTGGGCTCGCTGCCCTGATGAGGCTTGCGTAACCCTTCAACTGCTGATCGCCCGATGCATGGCCGTGCGCAGCGTTGTAGTCGTGAAAGCTGTCTAAGTCCACCAAAACGAGTGCGAGCGGCAAACCCGCTTCCTTGGCGGTTGCGACCTCGGTTCTCATGCGTTCTTGGAACGACCGGTGGTTGAGCAGTCCGGTAAGCGGATCCGTGTCGATCATTCCGACGAGTAATTTCTGATTTTCTTCAACCGCGGTCACCATGTCGTTGAAGACCATCTGGAGCACGGACACTTCGTCGCGGCGATTGCCAATTTCGAAGGCAATCGGCGTTTCGCCCTTCCGCATCGCGATCGCAGCCTTAACCACATCGTCGAGAGGCTTGACCAGGCCCTTGGCAAATCGGTCGCCAATAACCAGACCTACGATTATGGCTGCGCCGAGGATGACGAGGAACAGCACGAACATGTCTCTGTACGGGCCGATCATCCCGTCGTAATCCCTCATTGCCACAAACCCGAGGCGTTGGTCCGCCTGAGTTCCGGGCAACTTACCATACAGACCCATAAATTCGCGATTCTCGGACATCACGCTCTGTGGCCCAGGCTGAGCAGAAAAGCCGGAGACGAACCTTGTTGAGGAGGCCAAGATGCTCTCCCCTTCTAAAAACGCGACTTCAGAACTGTCCGCAAAGCGCAGGGTCTTGGCTATTTCGTCCGAGATGGTCCGCGCTCCGACCAAAACTCCAAGAACATCGGTGCCGCCCGGCGCAAGCACGGGGGTTGCAACCAGCATGATTAGCCGACCGCCCCGGGTGACCACTCCCGACCAGTCTTTTCCTTCCCTCGCCCTCACCACCGCCGGGTGCCCCTTGAGAGTTCCAAACTCGCGCGGCCATTTGACCGAGCTGCCAAAGTACAAGCCGTCGAGATCCAGAAACGCCATGGATTCGACCTTGCTTTCCTTGGTGTAGAAAATCAGCCGATCTTCTACGGTGTTGGAATCCTCGGCGGTTACCGACGAGTACGCGGCGTTCTTGATTGAAGGAAGGCTGGCAACCAGGTGCATTTGCCCGAGTAGGAAAGCTTGGCTCTCGGCGAAGTACCGCGTAAGCATGTTGCTGGTCTCGCGCGCGTTCTCACGTACCTGACGATCTGACTCGTTCTTCGAGAGCATCTGGAAAGCCAGAATGCTGCTGCCGCCTACCGAAATGAGGATCGCGAGGATGAGCAGGCGCATTCGAAAACGCAGAGTCCCCTTCACCGTTTCCTCCTACTGAGAGTCAGGTCCAGGGAAGTTCCTGACGTAATCGTCCTCTCTTCCTCAAAAATCTGGCCGCTTTCGTGCCACGCGTGAACCACGTATTTGCCGGCCGGAACGTTTTTGATCTGGAACTTGCCCTTTGAATCAGCGACAGCGTAGTACGGCGTGTCCACGACGAGGATGAATGCACCCATCTCGGAATGCATATTGCAAAGCAGAACGACTAGACCCTTCTTTTCAAAGATGGCTGGCTTCATGGCCCCGCGGGCGTACGTGCCGAGGTCGAAGACCTTCGCGTTATAGTCCGCAAAAACGTTGTGAAGGACGGTGTCGTTGTTTGGAAATTCCACGCGCGTGCCAACCGTAATCACCGATACGTGAGGGATAAAGGCGCGATCCCGCTGATCCACGACCGCCTTGGCCAACGGTTTTGACTTCGTAGCACCTTCCAGCCAAACTGCCGACAAGCCCGCGTTCTTTCCGTTCGACAGCTTGACCAGCCCGTCGACGGTGCTCGTTTGAGCCGATCCAAGCACCAGTGCGAGCATGAGGGCGGTCATGATTTGAACCTATAGGTAAGCATCGTCTGGAAGGACCAGCCCATCAGGGTCCCGCCATATCCAGGAGGTGGCGTATAGGCGCTTTGAACCTGTCGATCGAAGATGCCGAAACCCGGAGTCCAACCGTAGTTGAGGTTGACCGCTAGCTGGGGCAGGGGCACAAAGCGAACGCCCGCCGTCATAAGGCGCGTGCTGGTGTCTCCCATCGCATACTCCTCCAGACGTATGCCGACCTGAGTGCGTTGGTTTCCTGGCAATCTATAGCTAAAGTCGGCATAGTAGCCCTTGCCGGTTACCCCGGAGCCTCGAGAGCCCACAACTTCTGCTCTAACTTGCACACGATTTGCTATCCTGCGAAAGTCGAGCCCGTAGACCTCTCCACCCGCGCTAAGTGGGCCACGATCTACCTTCGCGACATTCAAGCCGACCTGAGAATCCGCCAGAGACATCTGTGCTCGGCCCTGGATGACATTCGTTTTTGTGGGCAAGAATTGACGATCACTGAGGTTGCCGTCGCCTACTTGGAGGCCAAAATCGAACCCATCTTTATACAGGTGATACTCGCCGCCGCTGGTGAAGGTTTGCAGATTGTATTGATCGAGCACCGGTAGCATGCGAACCATCGGACTTCGTGAGATGACGTTGTAAAAGAGGTCGGACCACTTTCCAAAGCCAAAAATGCCTCGCAAGCGCCCCGCTTTCACCACCGAAGCACGATCTTCATACTGAATATACGTCTCGTCTAATAGGTTCCGGTCTCTCAGCTGATAGCTCGTGATGGTTGCGGACCAGTTGTCGTTCGCGCGCGCCTTGAGCTCGAACCAGTCTCCTCGGTGAGTGAGGCCCCGGAATTGAGGACTGGCAATGAAGTAGATTTCCGTGATCAGATCCACCGACTTCAACGGGTATCGTTGGTCCGACGGTGCTGCCAGAGCACTCGCGCTCAGAATCGCAAACGCGCTCAGCCATGATGTGCGAGACAGTGAGCTGAATATCATTGTTTCCATCGGCCGAAGCTATCAGGGAATTGCACGCGGGCACCACTCCCCCCATGTTTGTAGCCTATTTGAACGGGAAAAGTATAACTGGAGCGGCCTGCCCACCAAAAGAGGCATATTTGTTGACATCTTTCCAGCAGGTGCTTTGTCGATTTGTCTGACGAATACCATGAAGCTCGCTCTTTGACCAGTCAGACGAGGTTGCTCCTGGTTATGTGTTTCTGGCCTGCGAGGAGTCGTCGCACATCACCAGACAGTGCTCCATACGAATGGTGGCGAGTTGATCAACCGCTGAACTTCATGCTCTTTCCGTTGCGATCTTGTGTGGCCTATGATTCTGTGGCCGTGAACTGAGTGCTCTAAGGCGGCGGGGGCCGTCTCGCGCGGCTCATGGGGGAGCGCTCCGGCGTGCCTTGACGATTCGGACACGAGTCTCCTGCCGTACGATCGCTTCATCCCACGTGATCGACGATTCTCCCTCACGGCCAGTGACTCTTAGGACGCCAGCGGGTTCCACGGTCAGCACCGATTGCGGAGTCCGTTTGCCTGGCCCCGACCGTACAGCCTGTGCGAGAGCGTAGGCGTGCATTGGGACCGGGTACGCCCCAGGTGGAGACGAGCCGTCCACATCAAGCTCGCGACGAGGTGGCCTATTCACCCTCGCGCATGCCTCTACTGGAGACCCAGACGGCAGACTCCGAGCTTTCCCGTATTCAAAGATTTACAGCTACTTCTATTGCGCGTTAGGAGCGGAAACTGATGCTCTTGAAACTTCTGCTAGGGAACGTCTAGAATGAGGGTCACCGGGCCATCGTTGAGTAGCGAGACGTCCATATGAGCACCGAACTCGCCGGTCTCTACGCGAATGCCCTCTCCTTGAAGGGCTGTGACAAAGATGTCAAACAGCTCCCCAGCCCGTTCAAAGGGTGCCGATTCGGCAAAGCTCGGCCTACGGCTTTTTTTCGTCTCCCCATAGACCGTGAAATTCGAGACGGCCAGGATTTGCGGCCGGTGATCGCCGGTGGTTGCTTCTTTTATGGAGAGATTCAGCTTGCCCTCCTGATCATTGAAGATTCGTAGGTGGGTGATCTTTTGCGCCAACTTTCGCGCGTCGGCCTCGACGTCATCGACGTGAACACCGACGAGGAGAAGGAGCCCTTGGCCGCAACTACCAATTTCTTTGCCCTCCACGACGACGGAGGCCGAGGAAACTCTTTGAACGATGGCTCGCACCCTCCTATGATGCCAGACTGCTCCCTCAGTGATTCGGAGGTATCCCCGCGGCTTGGCGCTGTACACTCGTGAGGAAATGACGATCCCTTTCACCAAACCTCGTCATGCCGAGAGAACGGCGACCTGCACCATCATCGGGATGACGGCAGCACACTGGGCCAGGCCACGAGTGAGTTCTTTGTAGCGCACGACTTACGAACTACGCCGTCGAGTCGGTTCTTGGCTTGCGGGAAGCCTTTTTGGGGTTGCTGAATTCAGGCTTGACATTCGACTCCTTTACTGAGCGACAGAAGGATTCGGCAAAGGCTCGCCTGTTGCCGTCCGAGGCATATCTTGCAGAGCATTTTGTTGGAGCACTTGATGCTCAGCGTTACGATCCGTCGATTACGGACGCTTACGTTTTGTCTCAAGTCGAGGCGTGCGGCATCGAAGTGACTGTGGATCAGCTTAGAAGAATTAAGGAACTGCGTGACGAGAATCTGGCAGCCTATTCGCAGCTCGGTCTTGGTAATTCTTTGGAATTATTGTTTTAGGGAAGCCCTTGCGCGAAGTCAATGACGGGTAGCGGGCTGAACGCTTTGGGCCATTTTCCTCCGCTGCAGAGCTTAGCTAATAGCAAGTCATTAGGAAGAGGTGTTTCTTTCCCGACAAGTGGGATGCTGTTTCGTAAGGAGCCCTTCCCTACCGCCTTACATGAGGACGGCTTCTGCAAGGGTTACAAATCAAAAAGCCCCACTTCTTTCGAAGTGAGGCTGTTTTGTTTAAATTAATCCCGGGCAACGCGCTTATCTTGCGGGAGATCGCTCTCCAACTACTTCCGCCGCTGAGGAGCTTGACTGCCGTGTTCGGTATGGGAACG
>JBBQWO010000050.1:0-16242 GCA_038210535.1 Fimbriimonadales bacterium
CTCTCGAAGTCAATATAGAGGTGCAACGTCTCCTCCTTCAACTCGATGCCGCTGATACGCCAAGGAAACGAAAGGTGCAAAGCAACCGCGAAAACATCACTCTCTGTCACGCATCAAAGACTACGCCATCCACTCCAAACAACGAGGAGCCCACCTTTAACACGTCCTACGTGACGCACGTCGGCACGAAGTGGGCCATGAATCCCCACCATCGACCGAGTGCCGCAGACAAGCTAGAGCAGCCATGGCCGGGCCTCATCGTTGGAGGGCCGAATTCGAATCGTGCGACTGTCAAACCCGCCAGAGAGTGGAAGGACGAGGCGGGACGCTATGATTTGAACGAGAACGCGATCAACTGGAACGCTCCCTTGGTATTCATCCTTGCCGAAGAGCTGCCTTGAGAGCCTAGGAACTAAACTCAGGGCATGAGCGCACACACCATTCACCATGTCACGGCCGTGACCGCCCAGATTGGCGAGAACCTGAAGTTCTACACGGGAGTCCTCGGCCTGCGACTGGTTAAGCGCAGCGTCAACCAAGACGATGTGAGTGCCTACCATCTCTTTTATGCCGACGCGGCCGGCACGCCCGGCACGGACATGACGTTTTTTGATTGGCCCGCTATGGGGCCGGCGAACTCTGGTGGGGCAACGGTTGCCCTGACCTCCTTCCGAGTTCCGGGTGCGTCCATCGGGTGGTGGCAGGAGCGCTTAGAACTCGCCAATACGGGTGCAACAAGAGGCGAGGACGAATTTGAGCGAGAGAACCTATGGTTCAGCGATCCCGAAGGTCAGCGACTCGAATTGGTGGCGGATGACGGCCTGCCCAACATCACAACCCCTTGGGCCTCTGTTGTCCCGGAGGAGCATGCGATCCGCGGAATCATGGGAGTTGACCTTGAAAGCGCCCGCCCGGAAGGCACCTATCGCGTCATCACCGAACTGCTCAGCTTCAGACAAGCGGGACAGCTCGACGGCATTTTTGAGATGAGGGACGAGTCGCATTACGCGAGGGTCCGATTGGTCACCTCCCTTAGCCGCAGAATGGGCCGGGTGGGAGCCGGTGGTGTCCATCACGTCGCATTCCGAGTCGAAGACGAAACCGAGTTGCTCGCCATGCAGCAGAAAATCGAGGCGGTAGGAATCCAAACCTCGGGGCTGATTAACCGCTACTACTTCAAGAGCCTGTACTTCCGAGAACCCGGGGGAATTCTGTTCGAGCTCGCGACGGATGGGCCGGGCTTTGCTTCCGACGAAGATGCAGCGACCTTGGGCGAGCGCCTGGCTCTGCCGCCTTTCCTTGAACCCAGGAGGGCAGAGATCGAGGCTGGATTGATGCCGTTGCCAGCTACTTCCTCTTGAAACAAGGTGGTTTCGATCAAGCGCCACTCTAACGTGCGAATAGCCTCAATTTCTTGTTAGAAGCTAGCCGAACACAGTCGGCGACAAAACAGACCTTACCTGTGGTCGACATTCCGAGACCTGACCTACAGAAGCCCTTACTTGGTGTGTTCCTGGCCTACCTTCATAAGTTCACCGGGCTACTCTTGCCGCCTTGCAGCAGGCAGGCCCCAAATAAGCAGGCACGGCAGTCTAGCTTTGCTTCTTTTATAGTTCGACACGGCTGGTAACAATATACAAATTGTTGGTAATTCTCTTTAAGCTGGTGTATTATGAGTACGTGTCGCGGATTAAGGCCTTAGGAGTTGCGTTTGCGACCGCCGTGTTAGTATGCGCCCGCCTCGGTGGCGTCACTGCCCCAACCTCCACATCAGACGGCTGGGTTGGCACAGGGCAAATATGGATTGCACGGACTTGCAATGCATCGAGACGTCCGGTTACTCTTGGGCTGCAAGTCAGTATGATTGGTACTTCACCCAAACGAGGTGTGAGGCCACCTCAGCGGGGCCGAACTCATGCTCGCAAACCTTGAAGCTCTGTCGCGAGACAAAGGAGTTCAGCGGACCATTCTCGTGCTCCGGCACTTTGCAACGCTGGACCCGGAATTTCTATGGCGCTTGCCTCTGACCTGGCCAGTTCCGTTCAGTTGCGCTGACTGGTGGCAGCCGCGGGATGCCTGGTGATATGCTGTTTATGTCCAGCCCAGCAGGACATAAACCTGATCATCAAGGAGCTTACGGCCAGTCGCAAACGACTGCCTCCCATAGCGGCTAAGTACCGGGAAGAGCTTAGGGTTCCGAACAACCCTGGTGAGCCGAAAGACAATTTTAACGGCGGAATGAGGGTTCGCTTCACATGGGGAGATCACAACACGGATCTCGTGTATAAGTTCGCCTTCGGATCTCAGGCTACCTATCGAGAAATAATCGGAATAGAGAACGACCCCGATTGGACGAGAGGCCATGACAAGGATCTTTGGACAGGGGGAGGGGAATACCTCAGGTCGGTCTCCGATGGAGCCCAAGGCGCTATCTCTAAGATAAAGCCAGGCTGGGTTAACCCGCTTGGCGTCGGCTACGAAGTTCGAATGGGTGAGCCTGTTACGGAATTGCTCTCCTTGGCTGGCGCACGCATGACTGGGCCGGACGTGGCGGAGGTTAGGCAAGGTCCTACAATTCTCACGTTTGAGTTCAAACGCTTTGGAGATCAATTAGCTGTTCGAGAATACTCCTCTTATGGCCCCGAACATGCAGAGACAGTGTCGGTTGACACCTGGGTTTCCAAGGGCGCTATGCACTTCCCAAAGGACATCACAATCGTGCGTCGCCAAAATGGAGAACTGGTGCAGACCCTTCATTACAAACTCGTGAAGCTTCTGCCGAGAGCCGAACTTCTACTTCAATGGCAGGGTTGGAGCGAAAACGCGATCGTGCGGAACATGACGACGCTGGAGCTCTTCCGCTACCGCAAGGGTGAACTGTTTCTTGATCCTATGCTGAACCAAAAGGCAGGGTCGTTCGTGAGCATCGGACGGCTCGCTTTACTGGCCCTGGCAGCTTTGTTGGGGTTGATCGTGGCGTGGAAGTTGAACAAGCGGCGGAGCCAGGCACCAGCCCGTCGCACTTAGCAGACCGTGAAGAGTACGCCCACGACGATGAGCGGCAAGCCGATGCCCTAAGTTGACCATGAAGATGGGGCTTTTGCGCGAAACTCCACCATCCTAAGAAGGGCGCAGCCGGACAGGTATGGTATCAGAAATCTAGCAAGGGGTCGCGGCTGGATGAACTCCTTCGGTTGAAGAAGGTTCTGAGTCGCTGCCAGAGCGTAGGGGGCTGAAGAGGCTGCTGGGTCATCGCGTCCACCAGTTCCGGACAGTTCTCAAGAAGTAGGCCCAGACCCTCGTCCACTGAAACCGGATCGCTCTGAAACTCGCCATGCCATCGGCATACGAAGCACTCATCATTCGCGACCGCGTTGACGGCTCCACATAGAGGGCACCGTTTCAGACTTAGGGCCGCCAGCTTTCGTTGCGACTCCAGTCTAAGCATCCTGCTGTCAATTCCTTCACTCATCGTGCAAATCCTTCTTGACGCCAAACTGAACCATGCACCCGCCCCTCTCCCCCTCCGAGAAAGCCATACGCTATCTATTCTCGGGCGAAGAATGCCTCTATAGAGACCACTTCGGCAGACGAGTCGTGGCCGATATAGAAGGCAACGGTTTCGCTAGGGTTGAGAAGACAAACTGCCCGCTCCTGGTTGTAAGAGATGAAGAAGTGGCCCAAGGGTTCCAGTGGACTTACAATTCGAGCTTAACAGTCGTTGCACTCGAGCCCGGATTCGTGTCTGTGGAGATGATTCAGCCCTTTGTGCGGGACCTCGCGAGTGAGGTCCCGCAATCGCTGGCCCTCCCCTATACAGGTTCCGGCTGGCTGATCAACTCGGAGTCACCCATCCTCTTGGACGGTCGGCACGAGCCTACACGCGACGCTTCGGAGGCATTGCCCCTGCCCTTCTTGATGGGCATCGAAGGCACAGGCTCCGCCCAGATCGTGAGTAGCCCGGTGGCCTGCAGCCTCCTCGACGCCTTCGAGATTGCCGACTCGACTTCGCTCAAGGAGCGGAGATTCAGCGTGCAAAATATGAGCAAGCTAGTGAGTCTAGACTCCTGCTTTCGTGACGGAACCCAACGAGTCGCCTCAGTGGCAAGCCACCTGAATCGGGCCTCGTGGTTCTTAGAATTGCCTCCAGACTCGCAAGGGCTGCTACTTCGCAGGATTTACGACCGGTTCCACGGGCGGCAAAGAGCGCGGGTATTCATTGATGGTGAGAACCTCGGCTACTGGTATGAGCCCGAGCAAGACCGGGAATGCCGATGGCATGTCAGCGACTTCGGGGTGCCCGCAAGCGTGGTGCAAGGAAAGAACGTCGCCGAGATCAGCATTGATCCACCGCCGGGAACGCCGTTGTGGAGCATCAGCCGGATGGAAGCATATGCGCTAAGCCACGGGTAAACTCCGCCCGGTCCGAAGAGAATACGCATGAGTTCAAACGCCACGCAGTATCCGTACAGCCCTGGCCTCGAAGGGGTCCCCGCCGGCATTAGCCGAGTCAGCGAGATCGATGTCGATCGCAGCAGCCTTCAATACCGTGGCTATGATGTCCACGACTTAGCGGAGCATGGTTCATTCGAAGAAACGTCGTTCCTTCTGATCCACGGCCATCTCCCGAGCGTGCAAGAGCTGGAGGCTTACAAGCAGCGCCTGGCCGCCGAGCGAGAGGTGCCTGCCTCAGTCTATGAAGCCCTTCGATCCATGCCGGCCGCCGCCCATCCGATGGATTGGATCCGCACCGCGTTTTCGATGGTCGCGGGTTCTGACCCGGATTACGATGCCCCCGCCACAGACCGAGAAGCCAATGTCCGAAAGGCGGAGCGCATCGTCGCCAAGGCAGGCACAATGGTCGCGAACGGCTATCGCATCGGGCAGGGCAAGGAGCCCGTCGCGCCCGATCCTTCCCTTGGACACGCCGCCAATTTTCTCTACATTCTCGGTGGTGAGAAGGCAGACGACTTCACGGCGCACGTGCTAGACACGTCACTAACCCTTTACGCGGAGCACGGCTTCAACGCCTCCACCTTTGCTTGCCGAGTGTGCGTCTCCACCTTGAGCGACCTCTACAGTGGAGTGATCGCCGGAATTAGCACGCTCAAGGGGCCGCTGCACGGCGGAGCTAATGAAGCTGCAATGCACATGATTCTGGAGATCGGATCAGCAGATCAGGCCGAAGCTTGGATTCGCGATGCGCTTACAAATAAAAAGAAGATCATGGGCTTTGGACATCGCGAGTACAAGAAGGGCGACAGTCGCGCCATGTACATGAGCAAGGTGGCCAAGGAGATCGGACGGCGCAAAGGCAACACGAAATTTGGAGATATTGCCGACGTCCTGGAAAGAGTCATGCTCGAAGAGAAGAATCTCTTCCCGAACGTTGACTTCCCCGCCGCGTACGCCTATTACCTTCTCGACTTCCCCATCGATCTCTACACGCCCATTTTCGTGGTTGCACGGGTGGCGGGCTACTCGGCCCACGCGATCGAACAGCTCGAGAACAATCGGCTGATCCGACCTAAGGCCATCTACGAAGGCCCGGTCAATCTCGAATACGTAGCGCTGGCCGACAGGTAGTTTGAAACTTGCTCCCCCGTGAGGGGGAAGCAAGTTCGCTTTTACTTCTTAGTCTTGATGACGATCTGGTCCGTGCCTGGTTGCACCTTGGTCCAGCCATTCTCAATCGCCAGAATCTTCGCGCCACGCACATAGCCTTTGCCCGTCGGGAGCCACATCGTCTTGCCCTTTAGGCTATCCGGCACCTTGATGGGGACCTCGTTCACTTCTTCCACGGCCAAGAAGATCGCGCCGGGAAAATCCCGCGCATTCTGGGATCCCGTGAGCTTGAGCGAGCGAGCGAACACGCTGTCGGGCAGAATCTGCGACGCATACATAGCGAGTCCCAGATAAGCATCCATTCCCGTGGCAGACTTTTCCGAGAGGCTCCCCATGGTAGGAGGCTTCGCGGCCGTCATGCGAACGAGGGGGTCGACGTTCTCGGCAACCCATTTGTCCAACTGCTCCTTCTTCACACCCATGAAGTCTTCGGGAGTCAGCAGATTCTTCTCCAACTGGTCCCGTATCCACGTCAGATACAGCTTTTCGCCAAGGTAGCCACTTGCCCAATCTTCAGGGCTCTTATAGATGCCGATAGGTGGGAGGGTCGCGTGCCCGTACTCGTGGGCAACCTCCCGCGCCATTTCCAGCGGATCGGTAAAGCTCGCCAAATCGTAAAGATAGATGTTGTTCGCGCTAACCCGCTTCTTTCCGTCAAAATCCGCGCTAAAGAACTGCTCGCCACCGGCCTTGCCACCCCAAGTGACATAAACATTGACAAGTTGATAGTTGTCTGGATTGCGAGGTGCATGATCTAAGCGTAGCCGCTGGTAGTTCATGTCCCAAAGTCGCAACATCATGCGAGCAACTGAAAGCGCTGTGTCATTTTCTGGTCTCCGCTCCTGCGAGTACACCCTCAAGCGAAGATCCTTCTGCTCGCTCGATCCTAGCCCCACCATGCCCCAGGTTATCCAGTCGAACTCAAACGGTATCTTGTTCTCGCCGAAGACCTTCGGACCCTTCTTGGGAACCGGCATCGGGGCTTCCGGCCGAAGAACGAACAGCCTTGGCTCGGAGCCATCCCGATTCAGAAGCGTGTCCATCCGCTTCGGCACATCGGCGTAAGGATCCTGGCCCTCTACCGGGCCCTGGTACATCAAAGTCGTAATCGCAAGTGCGGCAAGTAGCATGGTTCTTTACTCGTGTGTCTGTAGAAATCGCTCCGCATCGATGGCTGCCATACAGCCGGTTCCTGCAGCGGTGATTGCCTGCCGATAAACATGGTCCGCCACGTCTCCTGCAGCGAAAACTCCGGGAATATTTGTTTCAGTGGTGCCTGGTTCTACTTTTAAGTATCCGACATCATCCATGTCCAACATCCCTTTAAAGAGGTCGGAATTGGGTTTATGCCCAATGGCCACAAACACCCCATCCACGTTGACGTCCCATTTGGAATCGTTCTCGGTGTGCCTCAGGCGAACGCCAGTGACCTTCTTGACGGGCTCGGTAATGCCAAGTATCTCATCAGGCACCGCATTCCAGATCACTTCGACTTTGGGGTTGGCCAACACACGATCTTGCATGATCTTGCTCGCGCGGAATTCGTTGCGCCGATGGACCAGATACACCTTGCTCGCCATCTTGGTCAGATAGTTGGCCTCTTCCATCGCGGTGTCCCCGCCGCCCACCACCAGCACCTCCTTGTTCCTAAAAAAGAATCCGTCACAGGTCGCACAGGCGCTGACGCCATAGCCGCCAAAAGTGACTTCGGAAGGCAAACCCATCCACTTGGCGCTCGCGCCGGTGGAGACAATGAGGCTCTTCGCAAGATGCATCTCTTCATCAACCCAGACTTTGAACGGACGCTCGCTAAGATCCACCTTTGTCACCTGCTGATCGTGAATGACGGTGCCCAGGCGCTCGACCTGCTTCCGAAAGTGATCCATAAGCTCCGGCCCCAAAATGCCATCCGGAAAGCCCGGATAGTTCTCAACGTCCGTTGTAATCATGAGCTGCCCCCCCGGCTGGAGCCCGGCAAACATGATCGGATTGAGGTTGGCGCGAGCGTTGTAGAGGGCGGCAGTGTAACCGGCAGGCCCGGAACCGATAATGATGACGTTGTGAACCATTCCTTCCAATAAGGGTAGCGGACGCGGCCCTGAGTTTTCTACGTTCTAGACGCGAGAAGGACGTTACTTCGTGCTTTCCGGCAACGCATCAAAGGGTCGGCGGGCATATTTCAGAGCGAACATGAGGAAGACAGGCCACCACACCAGATCGTTTGTGATGAGAATCCATCCAAATCGCGCCGGCAGCTCTCCCGTCGCGATCCCGAAAAGGAATCCCAATGGCCCAAAGACCTTGCCGATCAGCCCGATCCAAATGAACACGCCGTACCGCTCAGGTTGCCGGGCCACCATGTAATAGCCAAGAGCGTAGACCAGCACCATCATGCCGACGCATTGCCAAATCGCTCGAGGCACCGGCGGGGTCATGCCGATCATCCGAAAATAGGCGTCCGGCAAGAGAACTGTCCAACATCCCCAAACGGCGTTGTAGACCGTGGCGGCAATAAACCAGCGTTGATAACCTTTGCGGGAGAGCACTGTTCATGATGATAGACGAGGTCTGACTCATCAGATCCGATGAATTCTGCCTTGCAGCAGGCCGCATCCAAGCAAGAAACCGGCAGTTCTGCGATAATTCGCGAGGTTGGCACGGTCTGTTCGTTCGCATGAGTCTCGCTGGGGGTGGGTGTTTATCGCACCCTGGCTCCTTGGCTTTCTCATCTTTACCGCAGGACCGATGGTGACTTCCCTGTGGCTCTCGTTTCACAAATACGACCTCCACTCCATGCAGTTCGTCGGTGCCGAGAATTACCGCCGCATCCTCGTCAACGATCCTCTCTTCTGGAAATCGCTCAGCAACACCATCAAATACGCGATCTTCTCTGTGCCCCTGGGCATCATTGGCTCGCTGGCCCTTGCTTTGCTCCTCAATCAGAAGGTTCGAGGCATTCCCGTGTTTCGCACCCTCTTTTATCTACCATCACTCGTCCCCGCGGTTGCCGCTGCGCTCCTTTGGCAGTGGATTTTCAACGCTGACAACGGCATCCTCAACATTGGCCTCACTTGGCTCGGGCTGCCTTCCGTGCAATGGCTGCAGGATGAAAATTGGGCGCTACCCGCCTTTGTCCTCATGAGCCTCTGGGGAATCGGCGGCGGACGTATGGTGATCTTCCTCGCGGGCCTCCAAGGCATCTCCGACACCTACTACGAAGCGGCGCGGATGGACGGGGCAAGCGCTTGGCAGCAGTTCCGCCAAGTGACCCTGCCTCTCCTCTCCCCCGTGATGTTCTTCAATCTCATCCTGGGAGTCATCGGCTCATTTCAGGTCTTTACAAGCGCCTACATCATGACCGCCGGCGGGCCGAACAACGCAACCCTTTTCTATGCCCTCTATCTCTTCCGAAATGCGTTCGAGTATTTCAAATTAGGCAAGGCATCAGCTCTTGCATGGCTACTTTTCCTCCTCCTCATAACGCTCACCGCCATCCAGTTCCGAATGTCGAAGCGGTGGGTCTTTTACGAAGGTGAAAAGGCATGAAGGGCTCGCCGTGGATGAAGGCGCTCGTCCTCTTGGCGCTCCTCATCGGAGCTGTTCTCTTTACCATCCCATTTATCTGGACACTCTCGACCGCCCTCAAAACCCCCGAAGAGATCGCCCAAGATCCCACCCGCCTAATCCCAAAAGACTTTGCCTGGGACAATTTTCACAAAGCCTGGACCGCACTGCCATTCGCAAAATTCGTGGCGAACACGCTGTTCATCACCGTGCTCAACACCATCGGAACCGTCTTCAGCGCATCGTTCGTAGCCTACGGCTTCTCCAGATTCAGGTTCAAAGGTCGAAATACATGCTTCTATCTAATGCTCGCCACCATGATGCTTCCGGGCCAGGTCACCATGATTCCCGTGTTTATGATCTGGCGGGAGCTCGGGGCCATCGACACCTTTTATCCTCTCATCGTGCCCGCATTTCTCGGGGGTGGCGCCTTCAATATCTTTCTGCTGAGGCAGTTCCTTCTCACGATTCCCAGAGAGCTCGACGAGGCCGCGATGCTCGATGGTGCCAGCTACCTCCGCATTTGGTGGTCGGTGCTCCTGCCGCTCTCAACCCCCGCTCTTGCGACCGTCGCAATCTTCTCGTTCATCGGCAACTGGGACAACTTTGAAGGCCCCCTCATCTACTTAAACTCGCCCGAAAAGTACACCGTCTCGATCGGACTCCGGATGTTCCAGGACACGTTTGGAACCAGCCTCGAACAGCTCATGGCTGCTTCGGTCATTCATATCCTGCCCACCATCATCATTTTCTTCTTCGCGCAAAGATATTTCTTAAAAGGTATCGCTCTAAGCGGGTTGAGCGGACGATAGATGACGTCTAACCACATAGATTGAGTAGCAAGGCATTTACCCTCATCGAGCTTCTGGTGGTCATCGCGATCATCGCCATCCTTGCCGCAATTCTCTTCCCTGTTTTTGCCAGAGCAAAGGAAGCCGCAAAGCAGTCCGCCTGCATTTCGAACATGCGTCAGATTGGAGTCGGCTTCTCACTCTACAAGGGCGATTACGACGACCGAATGCCCGACCGACGCGACCTTAAGGAATCCATGGGCTACCGACCTTGGACAAGCTGGCCCCCATCTGATCCTCGGGGCGGCTGGGCCGCTGAAACGCTGCAACCCTACACAAAATCAAGCGAAATCTGGTCCTGCTCGTCCGTCAAGGGCACCCTGGGTGAGGTGGTTCAGGTCAAGCAAGGTCCCAGCCGATATTGGCTCTGGCGCTTCGACCGGCCCGACCAGCCCGTCGCGCTCGACAACTTCTGGGGCAAGAGCGACGAGCAGGCGGTAGCCGACCTCCAGACCGCACAAAATCCCACCGTCGGCTTTCCTGAAGGAGTTTCCGATGTCGAACTACTCGTCGATCCCTACTTCCCCCGCACCATTCCCAGCGTCGAAGCCTCCCTCAAGGGCAAGTCAGTTCACGGCGGCGGCCGAAACCGCCTCTTCCTCGATCTACACGCCAAGTGGTTGAGAGACATCCGCACAAATTGATGGCGTCTCGGTTACCGTTGGTTTGGTAGACGCGAACTGACCCCTGCGATCACGCTTCCCTTCGCATGGTCAAGATGGCCGCACATCTTTGGAAGCCAAATTTGTCGTTTATGGCCAGCATCGAAGTGTTGGCGCTGTTATTGTCGGTCCGGATAGACGCGTAGCCATTTTCTATGGCCCAAAGGATCGTCTTCGCCTTCATAGCTTGGGCCAATCCCCGGCCCCGATAAGGGCGGCGTAGACTCGTAAGCCAGGTGTCGATCCTTCCTTCAGTAGCGCCCTGGAACAGTCCGGCGAAGCCGGCAATGTGCTCGCCATCCATGAGCACGTGCGATCCTTCCATGAGGAACGCGGGATCTTCTAGCGTGGCCTGCAGAAAGAACTCGAGGGTGAGGGGGACCGGAGGATCCATACGCGGAACGTCCTTTCTCACTTCCTCAAAGGCTTCGTGGAGTAACCGTCGGAACTCTGGTGAGTCGCACACGACAATCGGCTTGATCTCCAACTCTTGAGCCGCTGCCGCGAGGTTTTGGAGAAATTCCCGATCGCAAGTGCAAAGATCAAGAACGGATTCAAAGTCTCGGCTGACTTCTGAAAATCCCCGCCGCCCCGCAAACAATAGAGAGTGCTCGTCTTCGCCACTCACCCGAGTATCAGCAATCTCCATTCCCGCAAGCTCGACAAAGTTAAGTGCCTGGCGAAAGAGCTGCGTGCCGGTACCCTTCCCTCGTAAATCGCGTTTGACCCCCACTTCGATCAGCCAATTTGCCTCGTGGTAGCTCCCGGCGGGGCGGTACGCCTCCGCAAACCCCACATCTGCGCCGTCCAAGCTAGCCAGCCAACGCGTGGTCCTAAGATGCACCGGAAACGCATCGTCCCGCCGCAGCTCATCGACGTCCTTCGCCACATTCGGCCAAACACTGTTCCAGAGTTCGCAAAAGCTACCGTAGTCACACAATTCCGCCACTCGAAGTGAAATCACGCAAAAGTGTAGCAGTGCAACCTTACATCCTGATAAGATGTACCTATCCACAGCAGGTCTACCTATGAGCTACAGAACAGACACAAGAGCGCTGGTATTGGCGGTCCTCGCGGACGGGCCGATGCACGGTTACGGAATCTCGCGCGAAATCAAGAAGCGGTCGGAAGAAACGCTCAAGCTGGGCGAGGGACAGCTTTATCCGATCCTACACTCCCTCGAGGAGCACGGCTGGATCGCAGGGGAATGGGAGATGCAAGAAGGCGATCCTCCTCGAAAAGTGTATTCGCTAAGTGAGTCCGGACGGGCTGAGCTTGCGAAACGAGCTAAGAGCTGGCTGAGCTTTGCAAGTGCCGTAGCGGCCGTGCTTGGGCAAAAGCCTGAGGCAGCCCATGAGTAGTTTGATCGAGACGTATCTTCAGGAGCTCGATCAAAAGCTCGGAAAGCATGTCGAGCCGGAACGGCGAGACGAGATTCTGCGCGAACTGCGATCCCACCTCTGGATGAGCCGCCAAGCTGCCATCCAAGAGCTGCATTACTCGGAGGAAGAAGCTGAGAAGACCGCGATTGGCTGCGTCGGTAGCTCGGCCTTGCTCGCTGAAGACCTCGTGCGGAGAGAGTCGGGTGTGGAAAGTAAGGCTGCTTGGCGACTTGCGCTCTTGCCCATGTGCATCTTCGCACTCGCACAAGTCGCACCGTGGGCCACCGTCTTTCAAGGATTATCAGACTACTACTGGATAATTAGTTGGATAAGCTACGCATCGCTCCTCGCCTTCGTCTGGGCCGTCTGGCGCTCCCGAAGGTGGCTCGTTGCCCCGATGGCAGCCGTTCTCGCTTTCTGCTTTATCGCCACTTCCCTAACCTTCATCCTAGCCCCTCAATCCTTCTTCTTCGGCGTTAACAAAGACACCGCGATGGCCGGTTATAAGCGGCAGATCGAGGAGGCGACCCGCGACATCAAGACCGGTGAGCGGGCCCAAAAAGGAGATCTCGCGGCCGTGCAAACAACCGCCGGCTTTGACGCCCCGCGGAAGGTAAAGAACGAGCACTCCTTCTCGCTGCCCTTCCTTCCCTTCGCAATCCCGTCGGGCTCGGTCCCTTGGTACACCCGCTCGACTTTCGGCACCGCTGCTGACGCGGAAGCCAAGTGGAAGGAAAACGGAGCCGGGTATCTCGCTCAGTTGCGCGATCAGATTCGAAACGACAAGAAAGGTCAAGAGCTACTCTCCCGTAACGGTCCTCTAAAGTTCAGTGACATCAACCTGTCCCCCATGGTGGCAAGCTTTACGTATCAGCTCCTGGTCCTCGGCGGGGTAAACGCAGGCATGCTCGCACTAACGAATCGCCGACGTCGCAAAAAAGCAGACCTCCGGCTAACAATCTAACCGGAGGTCATCACTGCCGACAAACCGGCATAGCAGTTTGGAGGTCGGTTGATGCCTTAGTAGTGCCGCCTGCCGGTTTGCGTCTAGACCCAGGATGATCGTCCCTGGGTCCTGGCACAAAGTGTCAACACTGGCACAAAGGGCTTCCAATTTGATTGTGCGCGCCGGAGAGAAATGTAGACCCAGGATGATCGTCCCTGGGTCCGATTCGTAGTGTCAACACCGAACACGCATTTCGCAATCTCCCACAGCACGCCACGTCCAATCGGCGAGCGCCCTTTGTACAAGCCGCCCATGGAAGCGAAGGCGCAGATAGCACGCTCGCGGCCGCGCTAATGTTCACAGGCTCTGACTTTGTGCAGGGACAGTGGAGAGTCCGAATCGGGGTGCGAACCAAGCCTTGTATGCGATCATTGCGAGAAGCGGAGTTCCAACCGTGAAAGGGGCGATGGTAGCGATCAACCACCATTCATCGACAGGTTTGCCCATTGCGATGAATAGAAACTGAAGGGAACCAGCCAGGATGATCGGAATCCAGTGCAGCATATTGACCTTCGGCGCGAGTTGGCACAGCACTGGCCCCGCAATGGAGAGTGAATATACGATGGAAAGGCCCGCGATATCCTGAAACGTCTTTTTGTTTTGAGTCACCAACTCACGAATGCTCATAACAACGACAAGGCAAAGCATGGGTAGTAACAGAACGCCAATTGCAATCCGAGTTCCACGAGGAAGTGCCTCGATAAATTCCGACAAAGTTTCAGGTGTCTTCATTGCATCCTCAGCGCACGGTGAACACGGCTCCCCAACCAAAGAGAAGATGATTGCCGGTGCGCTTTTGGGCGGCCACACTCTCATAGTTGGTAACGACAACGCTCGTATCGGTTTTCACCCTGACCAGCCGCGTCGGAAAACCACAAGAGAGATCTCTTAGGCAAGGGCTCTGTTCGTCGAAATCAAAGGGAACAACTTGCTTTTCGCCGTAGTACACAGAGACAAATAGGTACGGATCGGGCAGCTCTTGGCTGACCAAACTCTTCCACTCTTCCTCGCTTGTCCAGCGGGCATCACGCTCGTCAACTCCGCGAATGTAGGCATAGGAGCCGATCAAGGGAGCTTTCGTGGGCTGGGAGCAGCTCTCTCGCAGGTAGTCGTTGCCGTCGCACGTAGGCGCGGCTGACAATATACCCTTAGCAGTCTCATAACTGGGCAGATCGGCAATTTCGGCACCGTTCATGTACAAGGCCATGGCCACGGCACATTGCTTAAGATTAGATATCGATTGAGTCTGCTTCGCGCCGAGCTTTGCTCTGGCCAAGGCCGGAAACAGGATCGAGGCAAGCAGAGCCACTATCGCTAGCACGACCAAAATTTCGGTAAATGTAAATGCTTTGTTCCTCATCTGGTTCCAATTTGCAGGGCAGCTTAGTGTCAGCTGCCCTTATGAGTGCGCCTACCTAGCCTATGGGTACGCGCAAGGACAAGCGGGTGTGGGGCAAGCGGGCGTCGGATCAACTCCGACACAACAACCAGGCTCGTCGTAACGGAAGCAATTGCCCGACCACGTCACTGTGCTGCCATTGCAATACCAGACGCGACGTTGAGTCGAGGGGAAGTTGGGATAAAGACCACAGATTTGTCCAGATACTGACGCGCAGTATTCAGAAGATTTCCCGGTGCAGGGTATAGCCGGAATTGCATAAGGCACTCCGGTGATTGCTCCGACCATGGCAAGCATAAGTGCCACGTTTAGGAACCGTTTACTCTTTTGATTGAATGTGTGTATCATTTTCTTTCTCCGAAGCACGAACAAAGGCGAGGAAAGTGGATTGCATTTCAGAAGAAGGGGCGCCTACAAACTCCCATGTAACCTGCCCCTTAGCGTCAACCAGGAAATAGGTTGGCGTTGGCACAGATTCAGAACCCGATCGAAAGCAGTCTTCCGTCTGGAAGCCTGAACACACTGGCAGTTCCGTGACGGGCAAGGCATGAACTTGGTTAAACGCTTTTGCTGAGAGGCACGGCGGGCACGTTGGCGAAGTGACCATATACAGCCCCTCGGCGGCTACCAGATTGGAGTACTGCCTCAGATCCTTTCCAACAAGGGAAAAAGCAATTTGCTGGACTGCCGTGCCTTCAATCACATTCGCGGATACAAGTACGCCGCGAGCAAAGGCTGCGAAGAGAAGCGTGGCCAAAAGTGCGAACGCATGCCGCGGAATTGAGAGTTGATCGCGTGAATTACTTTTCATTGAAACTAACGAGGCTTGCGCAATTCCAATCGCGGCGAATCCAAGCATTAGGCACCAGGGGCAGAATTTGGGCGTTTCCAGAAGCAGAGCAGCTTGAATAAGAGGGGCCGCGCACCCGAAAAAAACTAATGGAACATAGAACAGCCGGTTACGAGGGACCTTCCAAAATACAAAGCTACTGCCTAGGAAGGGGGGTATGCGCCTAGGGGGATAAAACTTTCAGTGCTAGGCGAACTGCAAGAAAGGCATGAAAACCCGAGCGGAATAGTAGCAAATGCTCCAGCAAGAGACAGAATGAGGCCAAACGGAGCAAAGGCCTTCGAGTTTATGAGAAGAAATCCTGCAAGGCACAGCCCGCAGAATGCAGCAGTCAGTCCACGGAAGACACTCTGCCGCTCAGAGAAGGCTGGCGCCAGGTATGCGCTGATGTTCGGGTGGCCAGCAATGTTCAGTTCTTGCGAGACGCCTGCGATTAGCAGCGGAGATCCTGAGGGCGGGTTAGTTTTAGCCGGAAGGATACGCCCACCCTGATTTGTAATGTAAGAGTATTGCTTGACTAGTGTCCGATCCTCCTCATTCTGCACATCGATGTGAAGGACACTTTGATTTAATGCCGGCCAGAGGGCATCCTTTCGAAGAAACAAGAGCCCGCATGTCACCAATAAAGCGAATATCGCAATAAGGGCTGGTAACCTGTGCATAATTCATAATACAACAGATTTAGGTATTTGCGATAATTTTTTGCAGTTTTTCGGGCTCTTCGCTATTCATAATGGAACGCCTTGAAGTTTGCCATGGAGTAGGTAGCTCATGGCGATGAGGTTTTGTGGGTCTTTGTAGCCTCTGGCTTTGTTCTTGGTTGCTTGGAGAACGCTATGGAGTCCTTCGAGGAGTCCGTTGGAGATCTTGGTATCGAACCAGTTGAGGATGAGCTCTCTCATC
>JBBQWO010000051.1:0-15207 GCA_038210535.1 Fimbriimonadales bacterium
ACCTGCCCCAAGAGCCTCCTGCGTCAGGTTCCCGACGTTGTCGTAGCTGTACGTCGTGGTCGCCGCGCCCTGGATGCCCGTCACGAGCCGGTTTGCCACATCGTAAGTCATCGAGCTCGGCGACTGGCCCTGGTGCCACTTAAGCAGAACGTTGTCGGTATTGTCGTAGCTGAAGGTGGCAACCTGGGAGGCCTTAGTCTGGCCGAGGAGCCTGCTCGCCTTGTCGTAGGTGTAGGTCGCCGGCACGCCGTCCCTCGTGCTGACGGTCTTCCTTCCGCCCGCATCGTAGGTGTCCACCACCGTGAGGAGCGGCGTTGCATCAGACTTCTGCTGGATGAGGGTCGTCAGCCTGCCGACTGGATCGTACTGGCAGAGCTCCCTGGTGCCGAGGCCCATGAGGAGCGTGGTGGGCAAGCTGTCGGCGTTGTACTGCTGCGTGTAGAGCTGGTTCGTGGGCTTCTGGTAGCTTGCTGGCCGGTTCACTGAGTCGTAAGTGAACGTGTGCAGCCCGCCGTTGGGATCGACGAGAAGGGTGCGGTTGCCAGCGGAATCGTAGGCGTACCGCTGCACCAGGCTTCCGGGGTCGGTCTTGCCGAGCAGTTCGCTCCTGGTGGAATAGGCATACGTAGTGGTGCCGCCAGAATCCACCATGGTGGTTCTTCTGCCGAGCGGGTCGTAGCCGTAGGTGACCCGCGCTCCTCCCGTGTACTGAACTCCCGTGGCTTGTCCGAGCGCATCGTAGGTGGTGGTTATTCTTCGCCCTTCCGCGTCCCGCACGTTCGTTCTTCGGCTAGCCGCATCGTAGACATACGTGGTGCGGAAATCGAGCTCGTTGCTGATGCGGGTGTTGCGGCTGAGGTTGTCGTAGGCGAACGTGATGCGGTTTCCGCGGGCATCCTGGCGCGCCGTATTCAGATCGAGCGCGTTATAGAGAAGGGTCGTTCTTCTGCCGAGCGGGTCAATCGTGGAGAACAGGAGATCGGAATCGGTGCGGTACTGCCACGTCGTGACGAAGCCGTTCGCGTCCATCATCGTGACCCGGTTGCCGTTCGCATCGTAGCCGAAGCTCGTTCTATAGCTCAGCGCGTCGACCTGCGCCGCGACCTGGCCCACCTTGTCATAGACGGTAGATGTCCGGTAGCCCAGCGGGGTCTGCACCTCCACCTGTCGCCCCACCGCATCGTAGGTGAAGCTCACGGTCTGGCCCAGCGCATCGACGCGCGCGATGAAGTCCCGAGCGTTGTACACGTTCGTCGTCACATAGCCGCGAGGGTTCTGGACCGTCAGCGGCCTGCCCGAGGGATCGTAGCCGTAGCTGGTCAGATAGCCGAGCTGGTCCTGGTCCGCCACCTTCTGGTGGGCGATGTTGTAGATGGTGGTCGAGACGTTCCCGAGCGCATCCTGCACATAGGTCTGGTAGCCCATGTTGTCATAGCCGTAGCTCGTGACAAACCCAAGGGCGTTCTGCTCGGTGAGCCTCGTATCAAACCTTCCGTAGGTGTAGCTCGTCCGGTTCCCGAGCTCGTCCACCGCCGCCTGCAAGAGGCACGTGTCGTAGATGAAGCGCCGCTGCCCACCGATGGGGTTCGTGATGGAGATGACGTGGTCGGCGGCGTCGTAGCCGTAATTCGTGGTGTCGGCGCCGGCGTTCGTCTCCGAGATGCGGCGGTTGTAGGTGTCGTAAGCGTAGGTCGTATCGTTGCCGCGCGAGTTCGTGAGCGTCGTGAGATTCCCGAAAACATCGTACGCCATCGTTGTGAAAAGGCCCCGAGGGTCCTTCACCGAGGTGAGCAGGCCGAACGCGTCGTAGCTCCTCACCGTGGTCCGGCCGAGGGCATCAATCTGCGTCGTCAGGTTCCTCGAAGCGTCGTACTGCATGGTGGAAAAGTTCCCCAGCGCATCCTGGACCGTCGTCAGATTGCTCGCGGAATCATAGGCGTAGGTGGTTTTGTAGCCAAGCGGATCGGTGGAAGCTGAGACCCTCCCAAGTGAATCATAAACCAGGCTGAGCCGGTCGCCGTAAGGCATCTGCTCGCGCACCTTGCGGCCATTCGAATCGTAGCCGTAGGTGACCGTGTAACCCTCGGGCATAATCGAGCGCTCGACCGCTAGGCTGCTGGCGTTGATGATGTGCGTGACGAGAGCCCCCGTCGGAAGCGTAATCTGCGAGCCGTTGAACCCCGCCGAAACTCCCGCGCCGTAGGCATACGTCCAAACCGCGCTCCCCGAAGCCATCGAGGCCACCCGGTCGCTCGAGTCATAGGCATAGCTCGTCCGGTAGCCTCTGGGATCGTCGATGGTCTGAAGCAGCTTCTTCCCGCTCGGCGCGGTGGCGTAGCCGTACTTGGTGAGGCAGCCCTCGGGAGTCTGGAACGTCGTGAGCTGCCGGTCCGCATCGTATTGGAGCGTCCATCGCCTCCCGCCCCAGTCCTGAACCGTCTCTAAAAGAGAAGTCGTCGTTGAATTCGTATAGAGGAAGGAGACCACCCGCGAACCCGGGACCTCCACCGTCTTGAGAAGGCCGACCTCCGCCCCCGAGCCATAAGCATACGTCTGCACCACGCCCTGGGCTGAGCGCACCTGGCGAACGAGGTGCTTGCCAGCATCTGCGCTGTTTTGGTTGCGGTAGACAATCTGTGAACCGTCCAGCAGGGTCTCCGTGAAGTCGGTCCCGTCGAAGACCACCGTGCTCGGAGAAAAGGTCGAGGCGTAAGCCTGGTAGGTGGTGATGCCGCCCGAAGCGCCTATCTTCTGGTAGTAATGCGACTGGCCGTCGCCACGGCGAACCTCCACGTTCGGGCCGCCCGAAGTATCCGAAACCACCTTCGAATCCACGCTCGCCGATCGCTGCTTGCCATAAGGGCCGTCGTCGGTGAACTTGTTCCCGTAGAAGAACTCCACCGCCAAATCCATCTTCTGCGCTTTGAGCAGAATCCCCGGGTCGACCTTCAGCTCACCCGTCGCAGGGTCCGGCTGAGGGCGATACGGATGGGCAAGCTCACGGTCCACCGTGATGCCTAAACGAGAAGCCGAACAGCCAGGGTCAATACTCATGGGGCACTCACACAGCCACCGCCGGACATGCCATGACGGACATGATGCCGACACCGCCAAGATCCGCAGCCGAAGGGTAGTACATCGGGAAGTTTGGGGAAGGGATGGGCCCTGCCTGCTGCATCGAGCAGTAACTTCCCGTCGCGGGAACAGGTTCTGGAGTCGGGCAAGTGCTGGGAGCCGCTCCGGCGGCGACAAACGGAAGGTTCATTTCATTGCTCCAAAGCTTTCACGAGTGCATCCACGGCCATTCCTGCAAAGCGTTCCTTGCCTTCAGGAAGACCCCCAAGAATTAACAGGAGGTCCTCCTGGGTGAGCAGCTTTGCTCTGTCCACCTCACGTCCGATTACCACCTGGCACACCATGCTCGCGGCTGCGATGCTCGAAGGACAACCGTGCGTATCGTACGTCGCCTTCCGAATCGCCCCGTCCTCGATGAGGAGCCATATCTGGACATGAGGGCCATCCCCCGGCGATCCGCTCAATCCGACGTGCGTTGCGCCCTCTATCGGGCCAACATTCCTCGGCCTTTGAACGTGATCAGCGGCAATGCTGCTCAACATCCTTAAATCATGGTACAGCGACTCTCATTGATTCGTGCCGAAAACTTTTCCACATTTCTCAAAAAAGAGCAAGGAGAGCGTCATTGGCCTTGCTTTCCAACCTCACGGTATGTAAACGCGCGAGAGCACTACGGTTCATCGCCATCAGGTTCACGGAACAGCTCCTCGAGCATCTCGATCTGCCGAACCGTCTCTTCATAGCCTGGATCCAGCTCGTGCGCACGCCGCATATGTTCGAGAGCTCTTAAGAAGTCCTTGTTACGGTTGGCAATCACCCCGAGATAGAAAACTGCTTCCGCGCAGTCGAGCCGATCCAGTTCACGCAGATGCGGTAGGGCTTCAGATTCTCGCCCGCTGTTGAGCAACAGTCGAGCCATTGCCATCTTGAGGGGGACCGCGTAGGGTCGCATTTCCAGAGTTCCGCGTAGGAAGTCTTCTGCATCACCCCCCATTTCTTGGTGCACCCGGCAACCTAGCTCAACCCAACGCTCGTCGGGCCCTGTTAGGTTGAGGAGTGTCGTATGTGCCTCACGCGCCTCACGAATGTGGCCGAGTTCGATGCTCATTTCTACCAAGCGGTCTGCGCTAGGAATGAATCCGGCTTCGTTGACGGCCTTCCAATACCATGCCCGCGCCTCCTTGTGTTCCCCAGTGCTCTCATAAAGGCTCGCCAGGTTGTGAAATCGCTTGCACCCGAGAATGGCGATATCGATGCTCGAAAAGAAGCCGCTCGTATCTGGATTGATCGCAAGATACTGCTGTATTGCCTCTTCTAACCGCTCAAGGCCGCTAAGCACGAGAGCCGACTGAAAACGCAACTCGGGGTCTTCGTTGACGGCTTCCAATCCCTCCGTGAACTTTTCCAGAGCCTCATCGAGTCGCCCCAGTTCCCTCAACGAGATCCCCATCATGGCGTAGGCCTTTCGTATGTGAGATTCTTCTCCTGCCGCATAGTCGATCGACTTCTGCAGCCAGAGAATGGCTTCCTCGTGCATTCCGCAGTGATGGCAGGTCATGCCCATGTTGAAGTTGTAGAAGGGATTGAGTGGGTCATCCTCAAGGTCGAGCTTGAGCAGTTTCCAATCACGATCACGTTTACGAGCTTGCCCTTCGTCGCTGGTGTCATATCCTGAGTGGAGAACAAAGGAGTCTATTCTGAGGATGGCGCCGCCCGCCTTTCTGAGCGATGGAAGGATCTGCTCGTGAATATGGCCCCTGAAGTGAAGGCCCTTCAGGTTCCGAAACAGCTTCACGTGATCAACTTGGGTGCCACCTGAGGGTCCGCTGTCCGTGAACCGGACAGGAACTATAAAAGCGTTCACATCCGGGTGGGCATTCACCACAGAGCGAAGCACGGCTTCTGCTGTAGTTTTTGGCAGCGTGTCATCCGCGTCCATCCAGAAGATCCACCGGCCCGTCGCGTGCCGGAGCGACTCGTTTCGTGCTTCGGAAAAGCTGTCGGTCCAAGGGAAGTCGTAGACCTCCGCTCCGAACTCCGTTGCGATTTCTTTGGTGCGGTCGGTGGAACCGGTGTCCACGATGACGATCTGGCGAAAGACCCCTTGCGCCGACTTCAAACAGTCGGCGAGCACGCGCTCCTCATTCTTCACGATCATGCAGAGGCTGACATCAGCCCGTTTCGCGAGGTCTCGCATCTGCTTGCGAAGGTGTTCCGGCTTTCGTTCTGGCCTGAACTCGATCGGCTCCGGGCCTAAGCCACTGAGGTGGGAGGCGAAGCCTGTTTCCAGGTCCTCTTGCCACTTATCGAGGAAGACTTTGTGGTTCTTCGTGAGCAGTTTCGCGGGATGTTCCTGTCGGCGGTTCAAGCTCTTGCTGCCTTCATGGTGGACGAAGGCACTTTGTACAAGGAGCAGCTTATAGCCGGCGCGCCGCATTCTGTAACAAAGGTCGTTGTCCTCAAACTGTCCGATTCCGAATCTCTCGTCGAATCCTCCAACCTCTCTCAAAACAGCACGTTTTGCCGCTATGCAGAAGCCAACCAGCATATCGACTTCGCGGTCTTCCCCACCGCTTAGCGCCAGGTCCTCAGCGAAGAGGTCCACGTTGTGCCGACTGGTGTAAGTTACGTCGATGATTTGACCGTGCCCAGAGTTGTTCGTTAGAGGACCCGTCGCTCCGATACCGCCGCCACTGGTGAGGGACTCCACCAATCGGATCAGGCCAGCTCGAGGCACAAGAGTATCGCTGTTAAGAAAAATGACCACTTCTCCCGTCGCTCGCTCCAGACCACGATTACACGTGGCGCCAAAGCCTAAGTTCTTCTCGTTCGATAGAAGTGTCACCCCCTCGAACGCGGCCGCTTCGATAGCAGCATTATCAGGCGATACGTCGTCAACAACGATAAGCTCGTGGAACAAATCTCTTGAGCTCGAGAGACTCTCGAGGCAACTCCGGATGTCATCCTCGCCTCCGTGTAGCGGAATCACTATGGAAACCGTCGGCCAAGCAGTCGGCACCGAAACTTCTTCTCGAGGGGGCGTCGGGATGTCCTTCAGAATTGCTGGAACATGGATTCTCTCTGTCCAGCCATAGGCCCAGGCATGGGTCGGATGGAGGTTCCGCATCCGTGGATCGAAGTCCCATCCGCGCCAGATTCGGTTATACCAATCGGACAACACTTCGCTCCTGTGCCCCCACGTGTCCAGTTTGCGCTGAACTCTACTATCGGGCCCTGCATAAGAGAGGTGGTGCATGAGCCCATGCTCGGGTGTGAGCGTAAGTGCCCGACCGCCCTTGTACTCGCGAATGTAGACGTGGTCCACCTCTCGAAGGTCCAGCATGATGAGCGGCGTCAACTGCTCCCGAGGCCGAATCACGTATTCGGGACTCTTCCAATACGTGTCCATGTGGACATACACGCGCTCCGCAACGCCCGCCTTGGCTAGCCGTACCAGGTTCTGCACCAGTTCGGGTTCCAGAATCTCGTCCCCATCAGGGATGAGGCAGAACTTGAACCCGCGCGAGCGCATATCCGCAAGGGCGGTTTGGCGGTGAAGAGATTCATCCGCCCATTCTCCGAGTACTACCTCGGCGCCCGCGGCTTGAGCGACTTCGGCGGTCTTTTCCCATTCACCTGCCGAGCCATTCCACGCCAACCGGCTCACGTAGCAGATGACTGGACCCACTTCACGGACCGACGCTATCGCATGGGCAAGATAGTAGTGGTCGTCGTGCGCGCAGATCCCGGAAGCAAGTCCCTTCATGCTTCTGTTCTATCACGAAATCCAAGCTTCCGCAAGTCGCCCCGAGCACTCGCGCTGACCGCGATCCATCAAGCCTGGACGACTCGAAAGAATCTGGTCATGCTGTCTACGGCTTCACATTCTTCCTTCATGAAGAACTCGACCGTGCCGACAATATTAGTCTCGAGGAATTCTGTTCCCCAGTCGTGGACAGCGATGAAATCGCCATCGGTGAGGCTTGTGATGTATCTGGCGAACTCCAAGGGTTTGTTTCCGTTATCGCAAAACACGAGGATTGGACGCGGGAGGTCTCCGAGCACTTGGACTTCCATAGAATCGGCCAGGACATCAGCTTGAACAAAGCGACCACCGAGGAAATCAATCACATCGGTGACCACGGCCGAAGCCGCAACCCTATCAGCGGACAAGAAACTGAGGCCCCGCACTTTGCACTGGAGGCTTAAGAACGTGGCCATGCCTCCCTGCCAGGTTCCTAACTCAATGATCGAGCGAACCGGAATGCGGTTTAGAACCTCCTCCCACAGACTGAGATCCTGCCAAGCCTGCGAGATCTCAATGCCGCAGAACGTATTGCCAACATTTGGCGCAGTAAGGCACTTCGGGAATTCCATGCTCTCCACTCTACCGAGGGGCGGCACGGCCCCTTTGCATTCCCGCCCGCTTTCAATTCAGGCCTTAGAGATCGGAGTGGGTGCCAACCGAATGGAGGGATTGCGTGAAAGCTCTAACTTCCTGAGACGGTCCTATGCTACTGCCGTGGCTGGGAAAGCCGTAGTTGAAGGCAGAATGAGACCTCGCGTGGCCGGAGTGCCCAAAGAGCACTTGACACCCGTGCCAGTTCAGTACCTTAAACAGCAAATCGGATCACCCTTGTGCATTGCCCGAATCAATCAATGAGTCTAATAAATCCTCCGCCATCTCAGGAGACCTTCGTCTACCACTACACAACTAGGGAGATTGCCCTCAGGTATATCTTGCCTGCCGGCTCGTTCCGATTCAATCCTCTCATTCTAGTAAACGATCCCCGAGAGGCAAACAACTGGGAGCCGGTCGTGTCGGTCGACCGAGGCACACCGATGGATCTCAGTGACTGGAAGACGCTCGAGAGAAGTGTCAGCAACGCTCTGAGATCAGGCATTAAGCTCTAGCCTGCTTTTCCATGGATGCACCCCAAACCACCGACCCCGAGAACTTGGAGGCAAGATCAAAGCGGGGTTATGCTTCTGCGCCAATGTGGCACCACTATGCAAATCATCATGATGGGGTCTGCTTGATGTTTCGTCGCGAAGATTTGAACGCTGCATTCATTTCCGCTTTCGGCCGGCGCATTCTTTCGGGTCCCGTTGAATACCTGGACGTCGGTTGGGTGCCACTTCATGAGGAAGATCCCTTCGGCGTTTCCATGAACGGAGTCACCTCTCCTGACGAGTTCCGGTTCCGAATCCTTTCTCATTTCCAGACCTGCTGGCATGAACTGTATCTCCGGAAGCTGACGGACTGGAGCCATGAACGCGAGTTTCGCTGGCTTTATCTTGGTGATGATGATGAGCCTGCTGATGTTCCATTCGGAAAAGCGCTAAGCGGGATCGTACTGGGGGAAGCTGTACCCACAGAAGCAGGCCTTGAATTCTACAAACATTGCGTAGAACACGAAGCATCCTGCGCCAGACTCCATTGGCGCAATGGCCAACCGTCACTGCAAGACTATGCAGAGCCGTTTGTCACGCATCGTTATCTTGCAAATGTTTGATCCGCGTCGAGCGGAAGCTTCAGCGTGTGCTCCAAGTTCGTTCCCCTATTTGTAACCCTATGGGCCAAAATGAAGACAACTGAAGGCGATTAAAGGCGATCGTTTTGAACCTGGGAGCCTGTAAGATGACCCCTCAGAACCTGAATTTCTATCTATGGGGTGGAAGAGGTCGCACGTTCGAATCGTGTCGCCCCGACCAATTCTTATTCTCGCCCGAGTCAGGGCCTTCACCGCCTCCTTCCTCTAGTGCTTTCAGCACCAATTTGAACTCAGGGCGGGGTTCGATGAGCAGATTCTGCCCATCGAAAACCGAGTTCGAACAGACTATTTGCACGATCTGCTGCCGCTGTGCGAAAGAACCCTGTTTGAACCTATCAGCAGCCGAGGAGGCCAGTTCTAACAATCTCGTGCCTTCATCCAGCCAGTTGCTGCGCGTGCTGTCCACTCCAACCAGCAACGCGCCGATGTCTGCCATTTCTAGCTCATATCGATCCCGAAGGTTGCGATACATTTCCACACTCACTTCGCCAGATAGTTTGTCTTCATAGAGATTCGCGAGCTTCTTCCGGAGGCGATCTGTCTCTGCTTCGAGTCGTGCCTTTTGCTCCGCATGAAAAGCCTTCTCGCCCTTCGCCCTCTCGCCTAATGCGGTCTTGAGATTTAGAAGGAGGTCCTCTGGGATGGCCATTCTGGCAAAGACAGTGGCGTATTGGTCCGTCAGCACCTCTTCCCGCACGTAGGGGCTGTCGCATCCGTC
The DNA here is from genome assembly GCA_038210535.1 of Fimbriimonadales bacterium. GTDB lineage: Bacteria > Armatimonadota > Fimbriimonadia > Fimbriimonadales > Fimbriimonadaceae > Fimbriimonas. The sequence continues at coordinate 9,349 of JBBQWO010000051.1, forward strand.
ACGCCTTCCGATGCAGTGATAGTAGATGTACTTTCCCTTCTTTATCTCGCCGGCCAGAAGGCCACCGCAACGCGAGCATCTGATGAGGCCGCGGTAGGCGATCTCGACATGACCGTAACCTGCCCGGGACGTCCTACCGCTCATGATCTCCTGCACCCTATCAAAGATGGCTTTGGCGACGAGCGGCTCGTGAGTTCCTACGGATACTTCTCCAGCCCATCTAATCTGGCCATAGTAGAGCGGATTGGCTAATAAGTCCGCGATGGTGCTCTTTTGGGGTTTGTGGCCCTTCTTCGTGCGCAACCCCCACTCCCACGACATGCGAGTCACCTGCTGCAGCGAAACGCGACCACGCGCATATTCCTCGAATATGCGAGCGATGATTGGTCCTCGCTCGGGATCCACTTCAATTGTCCGCCGGCCAGATTGCCCGACGTTCATGTAGCCCAAGGGTGCAGAGGTCGGGTAGATGCCCTGACGCGCCTTCTCGCGCATTCCCTTCTTGACTTCTTCAGAGAGGTTGTCGACGTAGTTCTTGGCGAGACAGACCTTTATGGAGTGCATGAGCTTCTCCGAAGAGTGGCTCTCTTGACGGATCACCTGCCCCTCCTTGACGAAGTGAAGATCGACCCCGAGCTCGTCCACCTTCACGAAGTCGGAGAAGTTCCTATAGAGGCGGTCTGTCTTTTCGACAAGCACTGCTGAGACGCCACGTTCTGCAATAACCTTCAGCATCCGGTCGAACTCCTTTCTTCCGTGTTTCTTCGCGGTCTCTGCCTCTAAGAATTCGCCACAGATGACGATGCCCTTCTTCTTGGCGTACTCGTGAATCGCACGCAGCTGAGCAGGGATTGAGTAGTCCTCTTCTTCCTGCTCCCTAGAGGACACTCTTGCGTAAATCACCGCACCGCCAGTTCGCGCCGTTGTCATGACTGCTTTGGTTGTTTTCTTTCTTCCCGCCATTACATGTTCTCCTTTAGCAGCTTTGCCTGAGCCGACACAAGTCCGGTGGCCACTTTCGCAATTGGAGCCCCGAGGGCGTCCGCAATTTCCTGATGACTGCCTCCTACACGAGACCGGTCGAGAACGACCCGCTCAAAGGCTGTCAGGTCATTTCTCTTGTGCCGGCGCTTGCGCTTCACGTGGTTTAGCGGCAAGAGATGCTCCACCTGCTTGATCAATGTCCGAGCCTTTCTCGCAGCGATCAGAGGGGAGTCTTCACCAAGGCGCTGGGCCGCCCGGGACGTGAAACTTGAGAACGTGGACTTCGAAATACCCATTGCTAGGGCTCCCTCTGTCGGGCGTTTTCCCTCCAGAAGATGCCAGAGGGCAGCTAACTCTGAAAGGGTTATTGCCTCGATGCCCGATGCCTTCTCCCTTTCCCGAGATGCAACCAAACGCGGAAGGCGAAGGCAAACCACGGGCATCAAGTGAAGCTTTAGCTTCATTAGGGCGCAGGCGTGCTCGTCCCCTATCACGAGCTCCTCAATGGCGCTCCTCATCAGTTCTGCTCGTTCACATGGCTTCAGATTCGACCACAGCAGTGGGAAGTCCTTGAGAGCGGCCAGTGCACGCTTTTCGAGGCGCTCTGAGTCGTAAGAACCTGCCAGGGCCTGTTCCAGTGAACCGATTTGATCCACCACGTACGTCTCCTCAGCTTCGATTTGTTTTCTAAGCTCCTTATAGTCTTCGGCGCTCAAGACATCCTCGCGAAGTTGCCGAACGGCATTAGATCGCTGCTGGTCCAGTGCGGTTTTGCGCTCCCTGAGCTTTTCGAGCTTCGCCTTGCTCTCTCTTGCCTCATGTCCGGCCTGCTCGCCTATCCGCTGCGCAGCTTGCCGTAGAAGTTCTGGTGAAGTGGCTAGCTTCTCCACCTCGTGCAGCACTGCCTTTTCGAGCGTGTCGGCATCGACCCTCACATGTCTGCTTAAAGCCTCGTTCCTGAGGCCCCGGCAAGTGTATGACCGTTGATTGTCTGTATAACGCACCATCAGCTTGCCGCCGCACGATGCGCACATCGCGATGCCGCTCAGCAGCATCTCCGGTCGCTCCGACCTCACTCCCCTATAGCGCCGGCGGCGGTCTCGCCCTGCGGATTGTATAGCCTGATATGTTTCCAGATCGAAGGCACGCTGCTCGTAGTGGTAGCCCCGAATCAGTTCACCGTTGCCAAGCTGAACCATGCCGGCATGGGCGGGATTCCTAAGCAGGATTCTTACCTTCTGGAAATCCCAGCTCGTCTGCCTGCTTCCATTGACAGTCTTCTTCATGAAGAAAGGAACTCCTTCGTCGTTAAGACGCCTGGCAATCGACTGTTCGCTATGTCCTTCCAGATACAGTTTCGCCACTAGCTTTACGTGATCGAGCTGCTCTGGGATCGCCTTGATTGTCTTGGGGTAGCCAGCCTCTTGCTCTGAGAGCGTGGGGAAACGCCAGCCGTAGGGACATTGCCCGTGCCAAAGACCAGACTCCTTCCTCCTGCGGATGATGTCCTTTACATTGTCATTGCTGGACTCTCGTTGAAACCCTGCAGCGGCGGCAAGAATGTTTGCTTGAAAACGCCCGCTCGCTGAGTAGATGTCTACAGATTCTTTAGCGCTGATCAGGAGCATGCCACGCGGCTTTAACATCTGGTCGATGAAGTTCAACTGGGCCAGCGGCTCCCTGTATAGACGGCTCAGCGTGTAAACGGCCACCGCGTCTATTTCGTCGTTCTTTATCGCTCGAAAGACCCGCTCCAGGCTGGGACGCCACTTGCGACCACGTCTTGGGGCGCCGGCAACGCTATCAACATGGTCGAAAATGGTTGGGCCATACGAACCGCTAAGGCCCTCATCCTTAACTTCGTCAACCAGAAGCCAGCGACCAGGACCGAAGGTGCGGTCTAGATGCTCTTTCACAAGGCCGGGCTGCTCCTGGATGGAGATACCTGCTTCTGCTTGGTCATCGGTTGAGACGCGCGAGTAGATCATCACGCGCAAGGGTCCTCCAGATGGGGAAGAGGTTCTCGCTGAGCTCATCATTTCACCTCCGAATCAGTTCGCTTTACATCCACAGAGTAATTATACACTTATGTATAAACTGTTACTTCATTGCGAACGATTGAACCTGTGGCGCTAACATGTGCAGTAGCCGCCATACCACTTGTTGGGGAAGAACTCGCCGCTCGCAGGGCGGAAGTCGCCAGTAGTTGGGCAAGATTGTCAATCATTGCAAACCTCGCCATTGGATGCTCGCGATACAGTGGCCGTACCAGACATCACGGCAACAGAACACAACTCCACCTGCCCTGGTGCGACATACGGAATCTGAGCCAGTAACTGAAAGAGGAGCAAGAAGCGCTCCGGTGCTGTATTGATGGAAGTTTCCATACTTAGTCCTTGCCATCGCGGTTCGGACCGAGTGCTAGCTACAAGTCAGTTGTCTTTATGGGCGGAATCTGTTCCGGCGAAGGCATGCGGAACGGCCACTCGGAGAAAATTTTCGAACTCTATGCCTAGCGCACTGCATAGCTCGGCGAGCTCAATCACATCGATCCGCCTGATGCCCTTCTCGACCTTTCCGATATAGGTCACCGGCATCGACAATCGCTTGCTCAAGTCCCGCTGCGAGATTCCTCGTGAAGTGCGCTCCGCGCAGAGGCACTCTATCAAGCGCTGATACTCTTCACGTTCGATGGACTTTGCAGGCATGGCAGGTCCTAAGACAATAGCCGGATGGAGTGAACCGATAATCGGTTCACTTGTGGTATCATCCCGGTGTGAAGCAATTGACAAGAAATTCTAATCCAATTCGGAAAGGGCGGCTGCATGGGCTAAAAACCGGTGACCGTGAGGTCATCATGCGCGTCCGGGTCTCACAGGAGGAGCGAGAGCTTCTGCACAGCAAATGCGAAGCGGAGGGAGTGACCGCATCCCTTGCGATCAGGCGTGCACTTGTTGCGGCTGGGTTGTTTCCGAGGGAATCGTTGAGTGCAGCACCTATGGAACTAGACCAAAAAGCTACCTCGCGAGCAGATCACTGAGCAGTTCACCTGGGCTCGCATCCAATGCTCGGGCTATGTCAACAAGTTCGAGAATGTCTAGACACCGCAGCCGCTGTCAAGGGCCTCATTCGGCAACGAGATTCAAAATCCAGGAACGTGCCAAAGGGGGATCACATCGCATGTCTAGCCCGAGACAGGTAGTAGCAAGAGGTGATCTGGGAGCGCTACTCACTGGTCTCAGTTGTAGCAACGCCGTCAATTTAGCTGAATGCATCAACCTCTTGGAACTGCACAGGGCAGCCTTCGGCATCCAAGACCACGTCAGGTTTTTGGGCGGGATTAGAGTGGTGGCTCAACTACTCTGCGACCGGACTCCTCCTAAACATCTGGAACTGCTGGGCCTCACTGATGATGAGGTTGTTGCTATCGCCGAGATTCAGAAAATATTCGCGTCCGAGAGGCTAAAGCTGCGCCGGCTACTCTATTTTGTGAGTCACCACAAAGCGGCGGCCCCCGGTCAATCGCTTGCCCTCTGGGAATTCACGATAATGCGCGAAGAGTTCCCCGAAACCATACTGTCCGAGCCCTGGTTGGTCCTGCTTGCCCTGGTTCAAAGCGCTTCAACAGCTTTCAAAAACAGGTTGCTTGTGCTGCCCCCTTCATACGCTTCGCCAACCCAGAGTCAAGGGCCAACTCTCTTCCTGTTCGACTGCGAGTCGGCGGACCTACCGCTTCCGGGTTACTTGGAAGCTGATGTAGAGGCCCTCTTCTACTCGGCGCTCGGCCTGCCACATGATCGACTTCAGTGTTTGGTAGAACGGAATAGAAACCAGTCCAGGCTACAGTTGCCATCGCGGCGACATCCCTTCGGTGCAATAAGTCGCGCCAGGAACATGCTGTTGCTATAGAAGTTGTTCTAAGATAAGGGACATCTAGGACTCCGCTCCCTAGACACAGGCACCGCCACCATCCGGCGACGGAATGCGAGCTAACCTGCCCTTCGAAAAGTCGTCCCTCTCATAGTGCGCTGGCAGATAAGTTGATGGATAAGTTGATGACGAGTGCTCGTTTGGCGAAGCGCCGTAGCCCAATTGTTGCAGGGATCATCTCTTATTTCAACGCGACGTGATTTTGAAAACCGCTCTGTCGATCTCGTTAACGGGTGCCTTGAGGTCGCTGCGATTGAGCGGTCGCGGAGCGGGATAGGCCGCAACTGGTTTCCGCCGTTTCGTCGCGTCGGTTACGCGCGATCTTGCGATAACCTAGATAGCCCAGCGCAACATTCCACAGGAAAGAGCCTTGCCTCTCGTGGCGATCAATGAGGCGACAGATCGAGTGCGGCAGCGGTCCGACAGGTTGTCGCAGCATCCCCGCCGAATGGGCAGTCGGCCGCGCAACCACCGCTTGGTGCGACAGTCATGCGGGATCTATACGCCGGCGTCGCTTTTATGATAAAGATGGCAACGGCCAAGTCGACAACGGCTCTTGGAATGGCCTTGCCGATGCCCCCAGCGCTGATCTTGCATAATCGAACGTAGGAGTCAATTATTATGCTGCTCACCCTTCTTGCCTCGGTCACTATCGGCATCGCCAGCCTCCACGGCGACGCGCTTGTCTGTCCGGTTATGGGAGCCTGTGAAGCGAACCACACGGGCGAATTCAGCGATTACAACGGCGTCCGCTACTGGTACTGCTGCGGCGGCTGCAAAGAGAAGTTCGAGAAGGAGCCAGCGAAGTACGTAGCTCTGCGCTTGAAGGGCAAGGCGTCCGGGGCTTTCCTGTTTGACCCCGTTGCAGGCAATCGTCTGAAGCACGACAAGGCGATTAAGGAGTATTCGGACTACAACGGCATCCGGTTCCTCTTCGCCTCCCCC
>JBBQWO010000052.1:0-14213 GCA_038210535.1 Fimbriimonadales bacterium
TTTCGAGGCGCTCAACGCCATGTTTGCTACTGCGAGGCCACATCTCGCACTTACTTTCCATCGCTTCATCGCTCCGGAGCCGGGCGACGGCACCAGCAAAGTTGCTATCTCCGTCAATGGCGCTCCCCTTGCCGCACTGGACCCTTTCGCTCGCCTCATGAGCCCGCAGTCGGACCCGCAGGAGATCGAGGTACTTCGAATGGACAGCGGCGAGGTCGTTGTGCAGGCCTTTACGCTGCCGCACCACCAGCGCTTGACCAATGCCCAGCTCAAGTCTCTGGAGATGGATTCCAGCCTGGTCGAGACTCAAGGGCTCTATGTCTACCGGGCTCGCCGACTTATCGCGGGAGGCACCTGGTTGGGTTTGGCCCGGCGTGCAGAGCTGACCAAGCTCCTTAGAGTGCGGGTGGATGTGCCTACTTCGCTGGACGCGGATTGGAGCGTGGACGTGCGCAAGTCGCGAGTTCGACCACCAGCCGCGTTCAGGGCTAGATTGCGTCCATTGGTCGAGCGGATGACCGAGAGCGCGCGCCGACCGTATACCTATAGAGGAACCCGCCAGGCCAGTGGAGGGGGCATGCCACTGTGGCAGCGCGTAGTCGAGCGCGACCGGGTTCGCTACGAGATCAACCCCGAGCACCCCCTCGTAGTACGCATTGAAGCTGCCAAAGGGGAGCCTGTTCACTTGGGACCCCTGTTGCTGGCGATCGCCGCAACGCTGCCCGTGGAAAGCCTGTTCTCCGACGTGGGAAGCAACCCACACGGCATTGGCCAGAGTGACCTTGAGTCGGGTCAACTCAAGGAGCTCATCGCGGCGTATGTCGAAGCGATACATCCAGGATCTGACAGCATTTCAGCATCGATGGCTGAAGCCATCCTCCAGACGCATATGTTCGCTGGCAAACCTGAGGCACGCCAGGCACTGCTGGAACTGCGCCGTATAGAGACGCCGTGATCAACTTCGAAGGAAGCAGCCCGTGAGTCAAAGTGAACTGCTTGCATTGGCACGCACAGGAATGGCAGTGCGGCCGCCATCGACACCGGAACAGGTCGAGGCCTTGGTCAGGAGCCTGTCCACACTGCCCATGCTGTCGGAGCCGGTCGACGAGGTCGGCATCAAGGCCGTCGCCAAGCAGCTGGAGAAGGAATTCTCAGTTTCCCTCGGCAGGGCACACAGCATTTCCCAAGGCCACAAGCCTTGGTTACGGTCTAAAGCTCACCAGATCGATTTCCGCTATTGGCGACGCTACCGGGATCTGATGATCCAGCAGGGCTTTGGATCCAACGTGGTCAACACACTTCACGAGGTTAGCGATGAAGTGCTCGATCTGGCTGGTGATCCTGAAGTGGAAGGAGAATGGTCCAGGCGCGGCTTGGTGGTGGGGCACGTCCAAAGTGGAAAGACGGCGAACTATGTGGGCGTCATCAACAAGGCAGCGGACGCCGGTTACAAACTGATCATTCTGATAGCAGGCATCCACAGCAATCTTCGTTCCCAGACCCAGGAGCGGATTGATCAAGGGTTCGTTGGCAGGGACAGCGATCAAGTGCTTAGCCGACAGGCGAACGCCACATTCCTTGGGGTGGGGGAACTAAACCCTTCTTTCACGGCGGTCGCCTACACCAGCAGAGCGCTGGACTTTGCGAGAAACCGCGCCGATGGGCTCGGAATTCCAATTCATAACCTGTCCCAGCCCGCGATCTTCGTCATCAAGAAGAATCCCTCTATTCTCAGAAACCTGATCGAGTGGTTGAGCGGAACCACGGCCACGGGCGGCCGTTTGGCAATGCCAATGCTGGTCATCGACGATGAAGCTGACAATGCGTCGGTGAACATTTCCAATGACCCCGAGCGGCCGAACACGATCAACCGTCTCATTCGCGCCCTGTTGAGCCTATCTACTCGAAATACCTACATCGGCTACACCGCGACTCCCTTCGCCAATATTTTCATTGATCCAGAGACGTCAAGTGAGGCCTTGGGCGATGATCTATTTCCCAGGGACTTCATCGTTGGGCTTGATGCTCCTTCCAACTATGTAGGCGCGCGTGAGTTCTTCCTGGATGATGAAGATCACCCACACCTAACCGTAGAGCTTGAGGATACCGAGGAGTGGCTGCCGAGTTCGCACAAGATCGATCTTGAGATTGAGGAGATACATTGGAGCCTGGCGCAAGCGATCGACTGCTTCGTGCTCTCCAAAGCCATCCGTATCCTACGTGGACAAGGGACGAAGCATCACTCGATGCTGGTGAACGTATCACGGTTTACTGGGGTGCAAGGGAAGGTCGCGCGGCTGATTGGTGCCCAACTTCAACGGCTGAAGGATTCCGTGGAGAACCGATACGCTACGTCGGTCGAGTCTGCATTACGAGATCCCCTGATGCAGTCGCTACACGAAACTTGGCTGCGGCACTACGCGGACGGAGCGGAGCAATGGGTAGACATTCAGCGAGCGCTTCACGCCGCAGCTGCCGGAATGTCAGTGGTGGAAATCAATGCCAGCAAGAATTCGGGGACTCTCGACTACCGCGCACATGCGGAAACTGGGCTAAGTGTGATCGCAGTAGGCGGAAACTCGCTGTCGCGAGGTTTCACGCTAGAAGGGTTGACGATCAGCTATTTCCTGCGAAATACGCAGATGTATGACACCTTGCTCCAGATGGGCAGGTGGTTCGGCTTCCGAGACGGCTTCGGGGACCTGTGCCGACTCTTCATCAAGCCCGAGGCGTTTGAGTGGTATTCGTTCATAGCTGAGGCCACGGAAGAACTGCGCGACAGGATCCGTCAGATGGAAGCGGCAGGCCTGACTCCGCAAGACTTTGGTTTGGCTGTGCGTTCCCATCCCGGGACGCTGCTGGTTACAGCACGCAACAAGATGCGCACGGCAAGCCAGATTGTGAGAGAGGTCGGCTTGGCGGATAGCCTGGTCGAGTCTTCGGTGGTCTTTGCCGCCGAGGAGCCCCGCCAGTTCAACGTCGATCGCATGAAAGCATTGGTGGGGACGTTGATCTCAGCGCGAGCGCCCAAGCCTGTGGTTTCAAGAGGCCAACTCCCAAGCCATCTGTTCCAAGGCATAGGCGTCGACCCCATCCTGGAGTTCATTTCGGCCTTTGAGATTCATCCAGGCAATATTGAAATGCAGCCCGAACCTCTTTCCGAATACATTCGCAAGCGCGGGTTTCCGGAGTGGGACGTCGTTCTGGTATCAAGCTCGACCGCTTCAGCTGATGACACAAGGAGTATTGCTGGTCTACCGGTCGGACTGCAGTCCCGCAAGGTAACGCTTCGACGAAATGCCTTGCAGATTTCGGGCAACAAGCGCCGCGTCGCCTCTCGCGGCCAAGAGAAGGTGGGGCTTTCGGCAGATCAGTTGGCAGCTGCCGAGGAGGCACACAGACTAGGTCGTGAAGAGAGTTCCCAGGATGTTGGGCCGACCATTGCGGATCGCTTCTATCGACACGAGCGTTCGCGACCCTTGCTGATGCTCCATTTCCTGAGGATCAAGGGCAAGGGCGCAGATGAGGCTATAAGCGGACAGGTGCATGCCGCCTATGGCATCAGTTTTCCGAAGCTCGCGCCGGGCCAGAAGGAGCAGACCGTTGCCTATACCGCCAACCTTGTCGCCTATAACCAGCTCTTTGGTCAGGTAGATGCAGACGGGGATGAGGACGACGATGTTGAAGAAGGCTGATGACCCCTGGCACGCGCTCTCGCCAGATCCAGCGCATGTGCTGGGCCGACGGGTGGAAGCTGATCATCCATCGAGCGTCTATTGGGCCCTAAGTGCAGACAATGCACCCGGCTTGGTCTTTCGCACGATTGATGCTCGTTCGGTACCCAAGTCCTTCCCCAAGCCCAAGGGAATAGTGATCCGGGTGGAGGAGGACCAGGGTGAGAGCGCAAGGCTTTCACTCTTCCTCCAGAACGCAAACGATCGCGACGTATTTCAGACGCTTTGCCAAGACATCATCGACTTCTCTTCCGTAGGAGATGTCGGCGTGGCCACAGCACGAGTCTTTCGCCGTCTCGCGCACTGGCAGTCGTTGCTCAGCAGAGGCCGTCCCGGAGAACTTGCGCCTCACGAAGTTCGGGGGCTGATGGGCGAGCTGTGGATCCTGCAACAGGTCATGCAAGGCGCTGGCGTGCTGGCAGCCCTGCGGTCCTGGGTGGCGCCACAAGATCATCCTCAGGATTTTGCGCTTCCATCGAGCATTGTGGAGGTCAAGACGCGACTAGCGGGATCACGGCCTCACGTCTCGATCTCTTCGCTGGAGCAGCTGGAGGCCGGGCATCTGCCCCTGTTCCTCGTAGTAGTAGAACTAAGCCCTTCTGAGGAAGCGACCGCCGTGAGCTTGGATGACATGGCAACCGAGCTCCTGCTGGCGGCTGTTGAAGCCGGCGCTGAGGCCGAGGACATTGCGGAGCTGGCACTGTCGTGCCGCGGCTATTCCAAGTTTCCCTCCTATGATGCCAAATACAAGGTGGCAGGAATCCGGGCGTTTGAGGTGAAAGAGGAATTCCCTCGAATAGTCAGATCAGGCATCGACCAGAGAATTCAGCAAGCAACCTATGTGCTGGATCTCTCGAGCCTCGTCCCGTTCGAGTGCGAACCACATCAAGCAATTCATCCGACGAACAGGGATTGACGGACAGCGAATGGACGAGGAAGCGAAGCAGTTTAGGGACGGTTTGCTCAACGAGATCGATGCCGAGAGAACTGCCGGGGGAGACTACTCGCGCACCTGCTTCATCGACCGCGCGTGCGAAATCCTGGAAGCGGGAGAAGAGTTCACCGAGTATCACATCTGTCTCGGGCGCAAGGATCTTCGGCCCGGCTGGCCCGTGCAGGTCGACGCATACAGCTTCTCGCCGAGCGACGGCGTGCTAAATCTGATTATCTGCGAGTTTTCAGGCGCAGCGGAGCCCGAACCCCTGCTTACAGATGAGGTCAAGAAGCTGGTTCAGTCGGGCTACCGCTTTCTGGAAGGCAGTATCCATGGCCGTGTATCCGAGCTGTGGGATGAGAGCCATGATGCGCACGCCCTGGCCCGGGAGGTATTCTCGTTTGCTTCCGAGGAGATGACCAAAGCCTACATATATCTGGTCTCCGACCGCCCGTTGAGCGCCCAACTGGGCAAGATCCCGCAGCCCTCCATCGGAACCCAAGAGGTTGAGCTACAGCTGTGGGATATCGGCCGCCTGGCGCGCATGGAAGCTTCTGCCAAGGGCAGGGAAGAAATCAAGATCGACTTCCTGGGCCAGCACGGAAGGGGCATACCTGCGCTATCAGCAGGGTTGGACGCGGCGTCACGCTACCGGTCTTACATGTGCGTCATGCCAGGAACCGTGCTTGCGGACCTGTACGATCGCTTCGGTGGGCGCATCCTCGAACAGAATGTGCGCGCGTTTCTGGGAGAGGGTAGAAAGGTCAACAAAGGCATTCGTGAAACCCTTCGAAACGCGCCGGCCATGTTCTTTGCGTTCAACAATGGCCTCACTACAACCGTCTCCGATCTAGAGATGGAACTCGACGAGGACGGACAGAGCGTAATTACGTCGGCAACAGGCTTCCAGGTAGTGAATGGGGGTCAGACTACTGCTTCCCTCTATTGGGCACGCAAGGCAGGCATTGACCTCTCGAAGGTCTTTGTCCAGATGAAGCTGTCGCAGTTGCCGGACGATGCCTTGTTCGATGATTCTGTGCGCGATATCGCGCGGTACGCCAACGCTCAGAACGCGGTTTCGGCATCCGACCTATTTGCAGGGCACCCGTACTTCAAACGTTTGGAGGCGCTCTCGCGTCAGACGGTTGCGCCTCCAGTGAAGGTGGGAGAGATCAGCGGCTACTGGTACTTCGAGCGGACGCTTGGGAGCTACAAGGTTGAGATAAAGCGCAAGAACGGGCTTGCTGCCAAGACATGGCAGATGTTGCACCCCAAGCGCCAAGTATTGACCAAAACCGATGTTGCTCGATACGAGGTGACCTTCGGGGGACAGCCCCATGTAGTGAGCTCAGGCGGTCAAAAGAACATCGCGGCGTTCGGCAAGATCATATCTCCCGCATGGGACGCCGATCCGGAAGTGTTCGATGCCGAATACTTCAAGCACCTCGTGTGTCGGGCGATCCTGACACGCTCAGTGGATGGGCTCATCCCCAAGCAGGCCTGGTATCCGGGGTCGATCGTTCGACCACTTTCAAGCTACACCTTGGCGATCATGAGCGAGCGCATGAAGCAATCTGGCCTCCAGCTGGATTACGAGACAATCTGGAAATCCCAGAGTCCCTCGGCGGTCTTTGTCGAAGAGGCCATGCTGATTGCGTCCGAAGTACTACCCCTTCTGCAAGAGATCCCAGAAGAGCAGGTGCGCAACCGACTTGTAACCGAATGGGTCAAGAAAGAGGCGTGCTGGATCCGCGTAGTAAACAGCGACGTCGCGTTGTCCGCTCAGTTCCTCGGCTCACTCGCCTCCGGGCCTGAGGGGCGCAAACCCAAGGGCAAAGGATGGCCGGTGAAAGCCCAGTCGCTCTGGAAGGATGGCTCCTGGAAGCGGTTGAGGGAGTGGAACAAGGCTTCCGATGTGCTGACGCCAGCCGAGACTGACCTCGTGGACCGCGCGGCCATCGCTGCCACATTTGGGTTTAAGGGGTTTCGGCTGACCAAGCTTGAGGAAGCTTGGGATCGCGCCGTGGAGAATGGATTCGTTTGAGGCCCTTCGCGCGCGTCCGTGGGCAAGTGGGGAGCGCTGCGTACAAGCCAGACGATTTCAGCGTGTAGAGAACGGCTGGGTTCAGCTGCCACGCGAGCCCTGCTAGGCACTAGGGAAAGTGCACTCTGACCCCTGTTTTGGATGGTCGCATCACCAGTTCCGTGGCACGCGCTGGAGTCGCGTCCGCAAGCACGAGCGGCAGCGGTATCTAGAGAACGCCTACCGCGTCCTGCTAACGCGCGCCCGCCAGGGGATGGTCGTTGTCGTGCCAGAGGACAGCGCTGCCGACCCGACGCGAGCGGCCGAGTTTTACGATCCGACCTACCAGTACCTAAAGTCGCTGGGGCTCGCTGACCTGGTGTCCTAGTTGTCAGCGCGCGGAGTGAGGCGAACTTGACCCTTTCCGGATACGCTAACGCTCCCTAGGAATCAGGAGGCGACGTGGAATACAGATACCGGCCGCCCGAGCCGAACCGCGACCTCTGGTGGCAGATTGCCTTGGGCGTCTTTATCGCTCTCATGGCTCACAGTATCGTCGTTGGGGCCTATTCGAACTACGTCTTGAAGCGCGAGCTTCGCGCACTCCAGGCGCAGACATCACAGCAACAGAAGTCTATTACCCGCCAAGCCGAAGCAGCGGCCGCGGCTGCGCTTCATCCGCAGTACCCTGCGGCAACGAGCGCTCAATCGCGTGCCCGCGCGCGACCCTTGGCAGATGGAGAGCGCTGCATACAAGGCAGAAGATTTCGGCGTGTAGAGAACGGCTGGGTCCAGCTGCCACGCGAGCCCTGCTAGGCACTAGAGAAAGTGGACTCTGACCCCTGTTTTCGTCTCCTTTGAACCTCAACACAAAGGGCTGTGAAGTGAAGGTGCTTCTTGATACCAACGTTTGGCGCGCCCTTGCAGACGCGAATTCCGGGCGGACCCTCATGAAATACGCTCGCCGTTTCGACTTAGCAGTTCTAGTCGCCCCTGCAATTGTCGACGAGTGCAAGCGGATCCCGCACAGCAGCACCCGCTCCCGTGTGCTCCATCTATTAGCAAAGGAGAGTTGGCGCAGGTGCATGCCGGAGCCATATTCTGAGTCCCAAGAGCTGATAAGAGAAATCGAACGGCTTCGTCCACACTGGCTTCGTAAAAGAAGAGATTTGCGAGAATTCCGGCGACTGAAGAAGGACTGGACGTCCAAGAAGATTGGGTTTTGGAACAGATTGAAAAAAGACGTGCAAATTGCATCGCCTGTCATGCTGATGACTGAATTGCGTGAGCTGGAACTCGCTCGTGCGGAAGCACACGGAATCAGAAAGCAAGTCAGCGCACGTCCGGCACAAGGAGAACAAACCCCTTTAAGCCACGTGTACACAGCTACCCCCTTCCAAACCATAGGGGAAAGCTCCTTGGTCGAGTACTGGCGGGTTCCGACGCTTTATCACATGCGCTCAAACTTGAGCGAGTACGCGAACCCGTACAGCGAGTGGCTCGACGGCACAGTGGATATGAAGCTCATGTTCCATGACGCTGACTCTCTCAACACATTTTTCCTATGCGATGCGCTGCCTAGTCGGCTAACTCGGCTCTGGCTTCGGGCAGCATTTGAGTTTCTCCAATCATGGCGGCGAGTAACCAATGGAACTCCCGGAGATGCTCAAATATCAGTACATCTTGCCGAAGCTAACATCGCGATTTCTGCAGATCGCAATTTTGTATATTCCGCCAACCGATGTCATGCAGAAGGCCCGGGTAACTTCGCGCGCGCGATTCTCGTGCCGGGACAAGAAACTGTAGATGCACTGTTCGAAACACTTAGCTCCTTGTAGCGCAAGGGGCTCCCACTTGTTCTGCAAGCGCTACTGCTGACAGAAAAGATCCACTCCTTCTCGCCGAAGGCAATACGCCGAGATATCCAAGCTTCCAGTTGCAGTCTTGGCAATTCCCTCTGAATAATCAGGACGATAAACCGTTGGCTGAGCATACGTAACTTGCGCTCTCGCCCCCAGAGCGCGATGTGCGAGCGCCATTGCGACTGCATGCGGTTTTGGGCCTAGAGGTACCATGTCGAAAGAGCCCGACGTCATCAACCCCGTTGAACATATCCAGCGGTACGCTTCGAAGGTATCAAGGCCATTAATCCTTCTAATTACCGTCTCTAGGTTAGAAGCAGGGTGCAAGCTCTTCAGCAGGCGCCAGTTCCTCCTAGTTGCAGGAGAGCCTGGCGGAAATGGCATTAGAAACTTGATTACCTTTCCATGTCGCTGCTCAAGCAGTTCTTCTAAGTTGAAAGCTACGTATCCAACGCCTACAACGAGCGTGGACTCGCTCGTATGATCGTCCTCTCTTGCATACCCAGGCAAGAACGCAGGCGTCAGACCCTCTTCCGCGAGCAAACCTTCTGGATATGCCGCTGGTCTTGCGTAAGTAAGAACTAAATCCCTAACTTGTGCATTATCGAGAAATGCCTTGAGCAAGAACATGAAGACGCGCTTGGGAAGCGACGTGATGTCAAGTATTACAGAGCCATCATGCACGACTGGCGCGACTGCTTTGCTCCACTCGGATACTCCACACATGAGATCAGCGCGATGATAGCCATCGACAGGCAACAGTCGTCGTATGTCGGCCTCCCTGATATCGGTGAGATGTTCCACTTCGGCGCTATGCTTGCTTGGTGCGTCATCTATGCGAAGCAGGATATTATTCTTCCAAGCCATTTTTTTGGCTGAGGCCCATAGGGGCATGGCTGAACATCGTTCCTCAGAGCCTGCACACAGCACGATCGACCAGTTCTTATCGCCGATTCTCGGAAGAAGCCACTCAATTTGCCCCCACGGATCAACCCGTAAGGAGCTCAATTGAAAAGACTCTGCTGAGGGTCGTCAACGCACACCTCAGGTTCGCGGAGGAATCGCTTCCTTCCTTCGTCCTCGCTGTAAACACTCTCGAGTTCGCTGATGGTTGTATAAATTGGTTCTTTAGTGCGGATGTGCGGGATTCGGAAGAAAGGGCAAAGAATAGGGTTTAGGTGCCATTTGATGCGGGGCTTCCCATCTGCACTCTTCGTCGTATGTGGACTTTCGATCAGATCGCCGTGGTCACGACAATCTCTCAAGAGGCCACAGATCTCACTGCTAGAATCGAGAAACTCGACTCGAAGAAGTGAAATGCCATTGTGCCCTGGATAGGAAATGGCCTTGTCCTTTCGAAGAGAGCGGGAAAACCACGTCCCTAACGCGTATATGAGCCGTCGTCGGTGCTCTCCATTCGCGCCTTCTCGGATTTTTTCCAGCCAATCTCGACTCGCCTCAAGCACTCCGATGACTTGACAGTCCACCGGTATAGATGGCGCAGCCCGAGGAACGGACATATCCGAAGCTTTCCTTAACCACGCTCCCCATATCTTTTGGCAGATCGACATGAAGGCCAAGATGTTCCACCCGGCCAGATCCACCAAGTGCCTATCGCCGCTCCAGATCATGGACTGGTTCGCGCTACCGGCGATCTGCATCAACGCCACCTCGTTTCTCTCTTTTCTCCAGTACTGCTTATCGTCGCTCAGCCAAGGAAAGCCGTAGCTGCTTGCATCTCCAAGATGTACGCCGCTGTCCTGCTGAGCCTTCTGCCGTAACCAAGCATCCCCTAGCTTGGCGGATAGCGGATCAGTTTCCCAAAGATCACTCAAAACCGAATTCCACGAAGCACTTCTATACTGTGACTTGAGCTTTACCCATTTGTTATTGTTTGCATAAATCTTTGCGCGCTCAGCGGGGCGCATCGATTTGCCAAAAACATGTGTGATCAGGCTCTTTGTGTCCGCGTTCTCGAAGCCGTATGCCCTAAGCCTTCTTCTCAAAACGTCTTCCGCGAATACGGGAAACAGCAATCTCGAAGAGTTTTCGTGTCTTTGAAAGATCTCATCGATATCGATTGTCGCGTAATCCCGCATATGTTCGAGAGGGGCACCGCTTCCCCATATGCTTAACTCGTCTGACCATGCGTAATGGCGGGTCCCGATCCGATAAGACACTCGGCTATCTCTGGTCGCTAGTGCTCTGTTGATTACTTGCCTGAATATGCCGGCATTTCCTGTTCTCGATTCCAGCGCATGAAGCTCTTCATGCTGATCTATTCGAAGATAGATCAGGGTTTCGGGTTTACATACTCCAGCACGACGAAGACTCTCTGCGATGACCGCAACCGGCTCTGCAATCGGAGTACGGCTATTGGCAACATCTAGATCGAGCTCGTCTACGTTGAAATTGAAATACTTACGGTACAAGACCAGCCTTAGGCTTACCTTGGCAACTAGATCGGAGAGTGAGTGACAGTCAGAGAAGTAACCATTCCAGACGTCAGATTTCTTAATCTCATTTAAGAGCAGTCTTTGTGAGCTCTCAGTCCAGCTGATGGAGATCTCCTCGCTCAGTACGGAATCCCGCTGCTGTTCTAGAGCGAGGTGTATCACATTCTCTAGAAGGTCCTCTATAAGAAGGTAGTTAAGATAGTCCGCAAAGGTGGCTGCGACCCACTCTCTGCGCCGATCTTCTGGCTGCTCATTGATTCTCGTCGACACAATTTGTGCATTGTCCCTTATGAGATTCGTGCCAGCCGCAATAAATGGGGCGATACCCGCCGGGGCAGGATAGTCTTCTCCTGCGCGGGCGTATGCGATGCGGGTGCGCGTAGCTAGCAGGCCAAGCAGCATGCTCTTTCCGCTTCCCTGTCTACCCTTGACAACCACGTTCCCGGTGGAGAACAGTCCCTCCGATTGCTGCGCGACAATCGGGCTGAACATCTTGACGAATCCAGCCGAATCCAGTCGCTCTGTGATCCAGAGGTCATTAAATGGATTCTCAAAGCGATTCATAGTTACTTTCTACCGGCTCTGGGAAAAATGGCCTTCCAGTTTCGGAAGGGGTAGTGGTATATCGGCGGAGTGTTGTTGGGGCAGTTGCTAAACATACAGAGCAAAGAGCCGACTTCGCCAAAGCCAAGCTCCTTGCCATCGATGTTCGGTGAGCCCAAAGAGATGTAGCCGTTGAACAGGCTCCTCCTAAGGTCTTCGAACAGCTTTGGCTCATCAGGATGGGGTGTTCTTTGCACCAAACAATATTCGGGCAGAACCACTTGCGGGAAGTACTGAATATTCTTTCGAGGAAACTCTTTTACGATCTGCCTGAGCTTGTGGTCGCCAGGCGCACATATGACCAAGGGCATTGCCAAGATGTCTCCGCTAAAGTTGCGGGCTGCGAAGCTAAGTGCTTTCCCGAACTGCCGCCCGCTGCCCACGAAATCTTCGACTAAGACAAGTCGCTTAATACCCGATCTGCTTACCAGATTGGCGATCTTTCTAGGGTCTGCTAGCTCACTGAGACTGCGCCAATCGGGCCTATAGCTAAGCCCTGGTATGCCCGTTACATGAAGATAAGAGTTAATTCTTAGACTGTCTGTAACAGGGCAAACCCATGTTCGCGCTAATTCGCGCCATAAGAGCTCGTCCGCGCGATCACTGAAGATGTCAATCTTTGCAAGATCCGCCAACCAGGGCAGCAGGACGTGATCGCAAGAACACCTGTAGAGTTCCTCGAACTCATCTTTTCCTACAAAGAAAAAGTACTCAAGCGATCTAAAAGCGTTCCATCGATCCTGGTCGTTAGAGAAGCAGCCTAGCCAAGCTTCCAACTTGGCCAAAAATTGGTAGCTTGCGCTAGTTGAAATTCTCTTGCTGGGTTCGTACTGGTCAAAGAGATGTTTCGACAGGAATTCATACAACGCCCTCAATCGGGTTGCATGCGGTCTTTCTTCCCGCTCCCACGACTCAATGATCGATCCCATCTCAGCCACTGAGCCCTTTCCGAATCATTTCAGCAATCATCTTGGCCATTGGTGGAGGCACCGCGTTGCCGATTAGCTTGTATTGCTCCGCTGTGCTGCCGCGGAACGTATAGCTATCTGGGAAGCCCTGTATCCGTGCAGCCTCCCTTACAGTGAATCCGCGTTGCTCTGTGGGATGTAAAAAATACTTGGGATTTCCAAACTTCGTGTCTACGGTAGAGCTGAAAGCACTACCGCAAGCGCGTCTGTACTTCCCATTAAACGTGTGCTTTAGGTCGACCCGTCCATCAACCTCGCGAACGTAGCCCTTCTTTACAAGACCCTGTACTGAGCGAGCAACTCCACGACCTAAGTGCTTCCCGACGGCGACGATACTTACCGGATCAGCATCGCCAAAGTTCCTCACCCTGTTTTGCCGCCGCAGCTTCATGATGCATTCGAGGACCTCTCTCTCGCTCGTAGATGTCTCTCCAAACACCGTGGGTATTTGCCACGTGTGTACAGAAGCGCTCCCGCCGCGAACATCGCAGAGTTTTTTCCCCTCGCCCACGTGCATCGCAATATTCAGATCGCGGTCCGTTAGCGCAACAGGGCTGTGGTTGGATGCCTTGTCTGCGCCCGAGATGACGCTCGAAAGAGAAGCCATTGCTGTGCTTTCGAAAGCAGCTGATTGATCAAATCTGCTCTTGACGCCAATGATGACAAGGCGCCGGCGAGCTTGAGGCAAGCCAGCTTCTCGCGCATCTACCAAGTGCATAGTGGGTCGATACTTTGCTTTTTCGAGAGTTCGCAAAGCATCATCCAAATAAGACCTGTGCGCTCCAGCCATAAGCCCCAGCACGTTTTCAAGAACAATCACTCTCGGCTCTAAGGCAATGGCGCGCAGTACTGCCATGGACAAGAGCTCGTTGCGGGGGTCACTATGATTGCGCTTCCCGATGGTCGAGAACCCTTGGCAAGGTGATCCGGCCACGACCACATCGCACTCTGCAGTTGTTGTAAGACTTCTTGAAAGATCTCTTACTTCGGCATGCGTGCCGATGTTTGACCTGTAATGGTCAATGGCGAATTCTGAAATATCGAAAGCTGCCACCGGTTCGAAGCCGGCGTTGATGAACCCGATATCAAGCCCCCCTCCGCCGCAGAATAAGCTCGCAAAGCGTAAGTGGCGCCGCGCGCTGCGTGAACTCTTGGGCGGCTGTTTTGGGGGGGAGGGAGGTTGATTCTTCACACCCCCACCGGATTAACCTTCTCCACATCGATCTTGTACTGCTTGATCGCCCGCGCCACGTCCTTCCCCGACATCTTCCCGTCCTTGGCCAGCGCCGCGATCGCCGCATGCGCGATGTAGTGCCGGTCGACTTCAAAGAAGCGCCTCAAATTCGCCCGCGTATCAGACCTACCGAACCCGTCCGTCCCCAGCACCGTGTAATGCCCCGGCACGAACGCGCGGATCTGGTCGGCGAACGCGCGCACGTAGTCGGTGGCCGCAACCACCGGGCCCTGGCGCCCTTCCAGTAGTTCAGTGACATACGCCTTGCGCGGGGTCTTCGCTTCCGGGCGCATGCGGTTCCAGCGCTCGGCATCGAAGCCGTCGCGGCGCAGCTCGTTGAAGCTGGGGCATGACCAGATATCGGCGCTGACGCCGAAGTCCTTGTCCAGCAGTTCGGCC
>JBBQWO010000053.1:0-14172 GCA_038210535.1 Fimbriimonadales bacterium
CCTTGTAAACATCGAAGGTGAGCCGTGTGGATCTTTCGGGAAAGGGCGAGAATGAGCGCGAACGTGTGCTCCGCAACGGTATTGGAACCGTACGTCGGGACGTTGCAGGTGGTAATGCCGCGCTTCGCTGCCGCCGCTGCGCCGAACACAGAATCTGTAGGCTCATCCTGGAACGAGTCTACGCCATCGTTCCCAGGGATTACCGACTTAGGATTTCGAGGAAGCTATCGTACGGAGTACGCAGTCAGAGTCGGGTGACCGGGTGTACAGCCAAGTCATCTGCGTCGGGATTGCCTCGTTATTGTTTGGTAAGGAACCCCTGAGGTTCCGGGTTCAAGGTGCGGCAAATCCGACCCGCCATCGTCCTCCCAACGTCGAAGGCTACGTTCAAATAGTGCCGCTGTTTTCGACGCGAGACTCGGAACGTGGGCTGGATCAGGTTTGGGCTCGGCAATGCCGATCTTGGGATGAGCCAAGTTGCTCGGATAGGCCATACCACCAGGTTACCCCTGGTGGTATGGCGGAAACGTCCGTGGGGATGACCGCCGCAAAGCAGGAATCGGCAAGATATTATGTAGAATAAAGCTAGTCTCCTGAGTCAGTGAATTCCTTCATAAGTCCGATGGGGTTTCGGCAAGTTCGAGAGTTCGAGTGGCGAATCTTGCGATGGATGCCAATATCTCGTCGGCGGGCTTGTGCCACTTGAACGGCTTGGGATCGGTGTTGTGGGCCTCGATAAAGCTTCGGATGTCGCCCTCAAGTTTGGACACGCTCGTGTGAGACGCTCGTTTCACCGCCTTTTGGGTCAGGAGAGCGAACCATCGCTCGACCAAATTGAGCCAGGAGGCGTGAGTCGGCGTGAAATGAAGGTGATATCGCGGTCTCTTGAGGAGCCACTTCTTAACCGCGTCGGTCTTGTGAGTCGCATAGTTGTCGAGCACAAGATGGATGTCGAGATCCTTTGGCACGTTTGCCTCGACGACATCTAGGAACTTGACGAACTCACTCGATCGGTGTCTGGGATAGCATTTTCCGATCACGTTACCGGTTGCGTGATTGAGCGCGGCGAACAGCGTGGTGGTTCCATGACGCGCGTAGTCGTGAGTTTGGAGTTCGGCCTGGCCGATCTGCATCGGGATAACTGGCTGGCTTCGCTGGAGAGCTTGGATCTGACTCTTCTCATCCACGCACAAAACGAGCGCGTTCGTGGGCGGGGACATGTAAAGGCCGACGATGTCTCGCACCTTTTCCACCAGTTGAGGGTCGTTTGAAAAGATGAAACCCTTTGTACGGTGAGGCTGGAGTCCAAACGCGCGCCAGATTCGGCTGACGGCGGTTTGAGTCATGCCGACCTTCTTAGCCATTGAACGCGTACTCCAATGAGTCTCGCCCTCGGGCTTGCTCTCTAGAGCCAAACGCACCACCTCTTCTACCGCATCGTCTCCGATCTTGCGTGGGGCACCAGGGCGCGGCTCATCCGAAAGACCCTCGATCCTACGTTCGATGAAACGAGAGCGCCACAGGCTCACCGTGTGTTCGCATACCCCGACAAGCCTGGCAACCTCCTTATTGTTTTTCCCCTCGCCCAGACGAAGGACGATACGAGCCCTAATCGCAAGGCTGTGATTTGAGCGAACTCGCCGAGACAGGCGATTCAAGACTTCGATTTCTTCCGTCGTCAGAGTGATCGCAACCGTAGGCCGTCCCGTTCTTGCCATAGCCAAGTATACTACACTTACGAACTTTACTTATGACTCAGGAGACTAGCAGAATCCGGCTTGGGCCAATTGCCACGCACGGGGCGACCGTTGGCCTTTCCCCATTTGAGATCGCCGAGGCGGCAACCGACGCGGGCACGGTCTCGCATAGAGTGAATGAGCGCTCGCTCTATGACTCCAAGGCTCAGGAGTTCACGGTCTACAAAGACTGCGGTCCTCGTGAACAACACAAAGATTTCAGGAGGGACTTTGCGCCCAGCGCATGCGGGTGTACAGTTCGGCCGCAATCCAGGTGAAGACGACCGCACCCAGGACAACCGCGGCGGCTTGGATGGGTATCGCTTCAATGCCCAGAATCGTGCGCAGGGCGGGGACGGTGGCGACGACAACTTGGAGGCCCATGCCAAAAACGACCGCACCTGCCAGCGCCCAGTTGTGGAATTGCGAGTGCATGACTCCCCGAGATGGATAGGAGAATGCAAGTTGAGCGAAGACGACATAGTGGAACAGCGATGAGCGAACGATGTCTGGGCCAAATGAGAGTATCGGGAGAAGCACCAGAAGTCCGAGCGCGATCGATGCTTTGGCGATGCCCGTTATGACAATGAACCGGGCCGTGGGCGCATCGAGCAGCGGCGTGCTGGGATTGCGGGGCGGGTCGCTCATCACGTCAGGATTCTTATCCAACCCCAACGCGAGGGCAACGGGGCCATCCGTGACCAGGTTGATCCACAAAAGTTGCACCGCGGTCAAGGGAAGAAGCAGAGCACCGGCGCCATCACGAAGATTGAACACAACCGAGCCAAGTGCACCGCCCACGACGATGATTACCTCGGCCAAATTCGTCGAGAAAAGGAACCGGATAAACTTTTGGATATTCGCGTAAATGCCTCGACCTTGCTCGATCGCCGCGACGATGGTCGCGAAGTTGTCATCCAGGAGCACAACATCGGCCACTTCCCGAGTGACGTCGCTGCCGCGCTGCCCCATCGCGATTCCTACGTCGGCACGCTTGAGGGCGGGGGCATCGTTTACGCCGTCGCCGGTCATGGCGATGATCTCGCCCTGAGCCTTGAGCAAGTCGACGAGGCGCAATTTGTCCTCGGGGAGGAATCTTGCAAAGACGTTCACCTCCGAGGGAAGTGCGTTGAGCGATTTCAGATCGGCCCCAGTAACGACGCCGCTAGTGGGTAGCCCGATGGATTGGGCGACTGCAAGTGCGGTAGCCGGATGATCGCCGGTGACCATCAAGACGCGAACCCCTGCCGCCCGCGCCTTGCGGATGGCTTCGGGAACTTCGGGGCGGGGCGGGTCCCATAACAAAACGATGCCGAGGAACGTGAGATGCTGATCCGGATCGTTCTCGCTGGATGCTAAAGCAAGTAACCGGTGCCCGGTCGATGCCGGCTCGTCGATCGCATGCTGCCATCGGTCTCGTTCAGACGCTTGCAGGGTGGAACGCTCCAGCAAGACTTCTGGCGCTCCCTTCAGAAAATGCATCGGTCGCCCATCTCGCTCGCAGGTCACACGCATGAATTTCAGGGCGCTGTCAAATGGCAAAATGTCTAGGCGACGATTCGATTCCCGGAATGCGGCCGGATTCTGCCCACGCTCTCTGGCGTAAGCGTAGAGGGCAAGCTCAAGTGGATCCCCTGCTTGGCCAGCCGGATCGGCGTCGCTAGCGAGCATCATCGCAGCGAGCGCTTCGTCCGGAACGTCCGAAATCAAATCGCGCACGAACATCCGGTTCTCGGTCAGCGTCCCCGTCTTGTCGGTGGCGATTACGGTAACGGACCCAAGGGCTTCGACCGCGCTCATTCGCCGGACCACCGCCTTGCGGGCTGCCATCCGCTCGATCCCTCGAGCAAGGGTCAGCGTAAGGACGGCGGGCATGCCCTCAGGAACCGCGGCGACGGCAAGTGCGACCGCGAAGAGGAGGACCCGGTTGAATGAGTCAATCCCTTCGACGGCAACGCCCGCCACGAGAAGCACGAGGGCAAGCACAAGAATCCACCTGGCGACGAGGTGGCCAAAGCGGTTGAGCTTTTTTTCAAGCGGCGTTTCATCAAGCTTTATGTCTTGCAACGACGACGCGAGCTTGCCGAGCGCACTGGCGGGCCCGGTCCGAGTGACCGCGACGAACGCGCGCCCGCGTACTAACTGCGTGCCGCTCAAGACTTCCATTCCGGAGTCCTTCTCCACGGGCATCGATTCGCCAGTTAGCATGGATTCATCGAGCATCACATTTGAAGCATCTATCAGGGTTCCGTCAGCAGGGATTCGGTCGCCCGCTTCAGCTCGAACCAGATCGTCCGGAACCAGATCGCTCGCAGGGAGATGAACGAGAACCCCATCGCGATACACCCAAACCAACGGTGGTGCCAAATCTTTCAGCTTGCTCAGAGCGGCGTCGGCCCGATACTCCTGATACACGCCAAGGCCAGCGTTAAGGATGAGAATCGCCGCGATGGCAACCGCTTCGAAGGGAAACCCGCTGCCACCCTCCCAGATCCAAATTCCTACATCGAAGACGAGCGCGAAGAGAAGCAACCAGATGATCGGGCTCGCAAACTGACTTAAGAGCCTAGACAGCACAGAAACGCCGCGGGCCTCGGGCAGGACGTTTGCCCCGTGCTGCTGCAGGCGCTTTTGAGCCTCTACCTGACGCAATCCTGTTGTGGCTATGAACCTAGCCTCCGCCGTCGTGCGCGTGATGGAGAGCCGGGAACCGTAGGCAAATACCAGCCCACGCTCATCAGCACCGCAGCATTTCTAGCTTGCTGAAGCGACCAGCGGGAAAGGTATAGCTTTCCGCCTGAGGTGCCAGCAAGGCCGATCAGAAGCAATCGAGTCATGGCACTCTACAGCGTCTCAGCTGACGGAGCCTCGCTTCGGATCGGGTTCGGCAAGATAGCCGCCCAGGAGGAGCTGCTCCCGCATCTCAACCGGAGTTGCGGGGGGCTCGAAGAGCACGTCTACCGTTTGCTCCTCTTGGTGAACCTGGACGGCCTTGACGCCCTCCAGCATCTTCAAAGCTGTTTCGATGTTATGAACGCAGCCCATGTAGAGGACGCGCTGGAGGTGAATCGTCACTCGTTCTGTTTCTTGACTCATTTCTTGATTCCTTCGCCAAGCTCCGACATTTGCATGGTCGGCTCGGCTGAAAGCGACTCGGGATATGCCTTGGCGAGCTTTAAGATATCGATCGACACCGGCATTTCGTCGCCGATCGGCGTGAAGCCCAGATGGTGGCACTCGGCCCTCATCTCGAGCACGAATGCCTTGAGGTCGAAACCTTTCCGCATGGACTCGGCGAGGAGCAGGCCGAGGAGCTTGGTGAACAGGATGCGACGAAACGTGAAATCCACGACGATGTCGGCGTTTTGCTTCGTCGGCGCGACGAAGACCTGATAGCTCGGCCGGACGAACCGCTGGTACCGATCCACGATTTCTTCGATGGTCGAGCCGCGCTCGGGCACGTCGCGCAGGATCCTCCCGAGCAGCCGCTGGTCGTCGTCCACATCGAGGAAGCAAGTTACATCGAAGAGCTCGACCATCGGCTTGGCTAGCACGAACAAGCCCTCGACGATCAGGATCGGCTTGGGTTCGATGGCTATCACGTGCTTTTGACGGCTCATCTCGCGGAAGTCGTAGAGGGGCGCATTGATGGAATTGCCCTTGTGCAGCGCTTTGAGGTGCTCGACCATGAGCTCGAAATCGAGGTGGGCGGGGTGGTCGAAGTTGATGTCGGCGGGGCGCCGGTCGCCTTGGTTGGAGCGGAAATACTGGTCCATGCTCAGAACCTCCACATGCTCTCGACCGACGCTTTCGGCGAGGGTGCGGGCGAGGTAGGTCTTCCCGCAACCGGAGCCTCCGGCGATGCCCAATATCAAAGGGATTTGCTTGCTCACGTACCCGCAAGTATGTCTCCACACCGGGCCGCGATCATGCCGTCCCTTCGGACTACACCGAAGAGACGACTTGCAACCTGGATCAGGCAAGGCCATGCTTGATTCAGAGCCCGCGCCAAGCGCACGGGAACGACACATGAAAGTGGTGGCAATGAAGTTACGGCAAATCATGCGCGCTGATCCGCTAAGGATTGAAGCGAGCGAGACGGTTCAGCGCGCGGCCGGACGCATGGCCGCCGCTGCCATCCCCGCTGCTCTCGTCATTGAAAACGGCCACTTGGTCGGCGTCCTGGCGAATCGAGACATCTCTCAAAAAGTGGTGGCAAAGCTCCTAGACCCTGCTCTGACGCCTGTGTCTGACATCATGAGCCCCGATCCCGTTCGCATCTGCGACGATCGAGAGGTTGAGAGTGCCATCCTCGTGATGCGCGCTCGGCGTGTTCAAGAGCTTGTCGTGCAGGATTTCGCCGGAAAACTCATTGGAATCGTGTGCGGCTGTGACCTTTGCAATGGTCAGTGGGAGGATGCGTGATGTCCAACCCTTACCACGGCTCAAATCCGAAGCGAAAACGCACACGTCTCTACGATTGCCTGTTTTGGTCGTGCCTGATCATCATTGGCGGACTCTTCGTCTACGCCATTTGGAGGATGCAGTGAACGCGATGCAAAAGGCAACCTACGGGGAGTGGTTAGCCTCGCTGATCGGTGCCTGCCTCGTTGCCGCAGCGATCGGCATCTACCTGCCCAAGATCTTCCTCTCCATCGCCTCGTGGGCGCTTATCGCGGGTGGGTTGCTTCACACTTGGGGCATGGTCCGAATCCATCGACGAATTAGGGAAGACAAATCAAAATGGACGCGATGAAGCACGATCATCATGAGCACGCTGGCCACGGAGGAGCGCCCACTGCAGTTGAACGCAAGACGGGCCATGAGCACCATGGGGGGATGTCCGATCCAAACATGGCCGCCTCGATGGAAAAGGACATCCGCAATCGCTTCTGGATTGCGCTCGCGCTGACCATCCCCATTGCATGGCTATCCGGTGAGATTCCAGGGCTGCCCATGCCGCTATCCGGCAACCCGCAGCGCCTCGTCCTCTTTCTGCTGACGACGCCCGTGGTGTTCTACTGCGGATGGATGTTCGTCGCCGGAAGCTATTCAGCCCTGCGCAATCGCAAGCTAGACATGTCAGTGCTCATTGCTTTGGGCGTCTTGGCGGCATATTTGGCCAGCGTCTACCTGAGCCTGATGCCCGAGGGAATGGTCTTTTATGCGGCCTCGGCCATGCTCGTCACATTCGTGTTGTTCGGGCACTGGATGGAGATGAAGTCGCGTCGAGGCACCTCTGATGCCCTACGCGTACTCTTCAACCTGGTCCCGCCCATGGCGCTGGTTGTTCGCGATGGGAAGGAGCAGGAGGTTGCCACAGGCGACGTGATAGTAGGCGACACGATCATCGTCAAACCTGGCGAGAAGATTCCAGTCGATGGCGAGGTTCTGAAGGGTAATTCGGCCGTCGACGAGTCCCTCGTCACGGGCGAGAGCCTGCCAGTCGAGAAGGGGCAAGGAGATCCCGTCGTCGGCGGCTCGGTGAACACATCCGGCGTGCTCACGTTCAAAGCCACCAAGGTTGGGTTGGATACGGTGCTGGCGCAGATCACTAAGCTGGTCGAGACAGCCCAAAACTCGAAGGCCCCAGGGCAACGTATTGCCGACAAGGCTGCGGCATACCTCGTCGTTATCGCTGCAGGAGCGGGCTTGGCCACGTTTCTTTCGTGGAAATTTGGTGCGGGAGTTCCGTTCGCGGTTGCCCTCACGTTTGCAATTTCCGCCGTCGTGATCGCCTGCCCGGATGCCCTTGGACTTGCCACTCCGACCGCTGTCGCCGTCGGTATCGGGCTCGGAGCGAAGCACAGTGTGCTCATCAAGGACGCCATCACGTTAGAGCAGACCGCCAAGATCAATGCGATCATCGTCGACAAGACGGGAACCCTCACCGAAGGCAAGCCGAAGATCACCGATATTAGGGTCGCCCCCGCTCAAGATGAAGCGGAACTGGTCCGGTTGGCGGCCTCTGCCGAGGGCAGTTCCAGCCATCCCCTCGCCCTCTCCATCATCGACGCCGCCAAGGAAAGAAAGCTTGAGGGGGTGGAGGTGAGCGACTTTGAAAACATTGTGGGGCTCGGGCTCAAGGCAACAGTTGCGGGCAAGTCCGTTTTGATCGGTCGCAGGAAGCTCCTCGATGATCAAAAAGCCGGCTTGGAAGGAATCGAAGAGGCGGAGAAAGACCTCCTCGGAAAGGCCCGAACGCTCATGTATGTCGCCATCGATGGCAAGTTCGCAGGAATCCTCGCCGCTGCCGATCCAATAAAGCCAAATTCGGCGCATTTTGTGAAGGAGATGAACGACCTTGGCATCGAGGTTGTGCTGATGACTGGCGACAACAAGGCGACGGGGGAGGCGGTAGCCGGCGAGATTGGCATCAAGCGCGTCTTCTCCGAAGTCTTGCCGGCCCAAAAGGCGGAGCATGTCAAGAAACTCCAGGCGGAAGGCAAGTTCGTCGCCATGGTCGGCGACGGAATCAACGACGCTCCTGCTCTAGCACAGGCCGATATTGGAATCGCAATCGGTGCGGGCACGGACGTTGCCATCGAAGCCGCCGACATCGTCTTGATGCGCTCAGATCCCCTCGACGCAGTGAACGCAATCATCCTCAGCAAGGCCACCGTGCAGAAAATGAAGCAGAACCTCGTCTGGGCGAGTGTCTACAACCTGGCCGCGATTCCCGTTGCCGCCGGCGTGTTCTACTCAAGCCTCGGCTGGTCGCTCCGCCCAGAGGTTAGCGCTCTTCTCATGTCGGTCTCATCGATTTTCGTCGCAGTCAATGCAGTGCTGCTCAAGCACGCAGAACGGCGCTTTGTGAACCAGGGACCTGCCGTAACTCAGTTGGCTCAAATATGAAAACAAACATTCACGATTCATCCCCTCGAAGACCATTCTGGACGTCTTGGCCAGGGGTCTGCGCCATCCTGCTTGCGGCGGCGCTCCTGTTTTTCCTGATCACCGAACACAGGGCCCACTTCTTTAGCGCCTTGCCCTATGGCATCCTCTTGTTGTGTCCGCTACTGCACCTTTTTATGCACCGTGGTCATGGAGGGCATGGCGGTGAACCTCCGGCGCCCGCCAAGAGCGAGTCCAAGCCAACTGCCGGTCACCAACACTCTCCAGAGGGAACCCGGATTCTTATGGGCGAGTCGTTAGAAATGCCGCATCTATCCGACCGGTCGATCCCTCGGGTGGCTTGACGTCCTAACCTGCCAACGCAGTCGGAGCCACAGACAATGGAAAAGAAAGAGATGAAGTCAACCTGGGGTCGCTTTGCGGCTATGATCGTAACCTCGACGGTCATCATGTTTTTCTTGATGTACCAACTCGTTTACGAGGCCGATCATGCCCTCTTCAGCATCAATAGGTTCGTTGCGTCGCTAGTGATGGGCTGCGTAATGACTTGCGTGATGCTGGGATTCATGTGGTCGATGTATCAAGGCAAAACGGCCAAGTTTGCGGTCCTCGCAGCCGGTGCCCTCGGCGCGGTCGCGCTCCTGGCCGTGAACCGTAGCCAGCTGTTGATCGGCGATGTAGCTTTTATGAAATCGATGATTCCCCATCACTCGATTGCGATCAATAACGCGCGTAACGCTAGCATCAGCGATCCTCGAGTACGCAAACTGGCCGATGACATTATCAAAGCTCAAGTGAAAGAGATTGCCATGATGAAGTTGCTTATCCAGGATATTGAGAAGAATGGCAATCGGGGCGACCAAGTCCTACCCGCAAGAGAAGCCGTGGTGACGGAAGAAATGAAGCCCGACATCCAGAAGGCGGTCGAGTGATTTTCACTGCCTCAACTGAGCTCGCGCTTCAAAAACTCGGGCTGACAACTATTCCCTGGCGCGATTCGGTTGAGCATCAATTACGCTATGAATTCGACCGAGACCCAACGTAAGGCAAGCATAGAAGCCTTTGCATAACAGCTCCCTTGAACTTCATGCCATTCCTGATGTGGGAACTCTCGATGCAGTCTGAACTCTGGAGCATGAAGTTATTCGAGATTCGAAGTGGAATCAAATATGAACGATAAGGGAGAACTTTCTCGACGTGTTCTGCTGAGGGCAGCGGGAACTGCAGGACTGGTCGGGCTACTCGAACGATTTGCGCCGGCATATGCGTGGTCGCAGGGGCGCGGTGGGCACACCGGTGGTGCCGCGCCGGGCACTTCGGCCGCCCCTACTGCGGCGAGGGCCTACGATCTCACGATCGGCTATCACGACTTCCCCGTAAACGGTAAGACGGGCCACGCAGTCATGATTAACGGCTCTATTCCCGGGCCGCTGCTGCGTTTTAAGGAGGGGCAAGAAGGCATCATTCGCGTGACAAATGGGCTTGATGAAGACACATCGATCCACTGGCACGGCATTTTGCTGCCAAATCCGATGGACGGTGTACCCGGCGTCACTTTCGGAGGAATTAAGCCAGGCGAAACCTTCGAATACAGGATCCCCTTCAAGCAGTACGGCACCTACTGGTATCACAGCCACTCCGGTGGGCAGGAGCAGATGGGCGTTTACGGCCCACTGATTATCGACCCGACAGGCACCGATCCCTTGGGTGTCGATCGTGAGTACGTGGTGATGTTGAGCGACTGGACGTTCATGCATCCCATGGACATCATCCGAAAGCTCAAGCAGAACGCCGGCTACTTTAACTACCAGAGAGTTACCGGCGCCAAGGCGCTTAACCCGGAGATGCTGAGCATGTGGGCAAGGATGCGCATGGATCCGAGCGACATCCTGGATGTGACAGGTGCTGCTTACACCTACCTTATGAACGGCCTTCCCTCGTCCTCCAATCGGACTGGCATCTTCAAGCCTGGAGAGAAGGTTCGGCTGCGCTTCATCAACGGCTCGGCGATGTCCATTTTCGATGTGCAGATACCTGGGCTGAAAATGAGCGTTGTCCAGGCCGATGGCCAGAACATCCATCCTGTTGAGGCCGAAGAGTTTCGATTCGCCCCTGGCGAAACTTACGACGTCATCGTTCAGCCGACGGAAGACAAGGCCTATACCGTTTTCGCTGAAGCTATGGATCGGAGCGATTCGGTGCGGGGCACCTTGGCGCCCCGAGAAGGGATGTCGGGGCCGATCCCAGAAAAACGCCCGCGTCCGCTGCGCACGATGGCCGACATGGGAATGGAGCACGACATGGCGGGCATGGGCGGCATGCCGGGGCATGATATGGGCGGCGCCAAGGCTCCTCCAGCCGCAAAACCGGGGGGCGGGATGCAAGGGCACGACATGAGTTCGATGAAACCGGCCAAGACAACCACTCCTCCCCAAGGACACGAAGGAATGCCCGGGATGGGAGCAGCCGCGGGCCTCGCTCCATTAGCACACGGACCGGATACTCATGGCGCTGGCAACTCAATGGTCCCAATGATGGTGAAGAATCGCCTTGGCGAGCCGGGCACTGGGCTGGAGGGCGCCAGCCACAAGGTGCTCGTGTACACCGACATCATGAACGTCGAACCCTTCCTCGACCAACGGGCGCCCACCCGTGAAATCGAGTTGCACCTTACCGGCAGCATGGAGCGATTTATGTGGTCGATCAACGGCAAGAAGTTCTCCGAAGATCCAACTCCGATACCCCTCAAGTACGGAGAGCGGATCAGGCTCATCATGGTGAACGACACGATGATGGAGCACCCCATGCATCTGCACGGCATGTGGATGGTCCTGGAAAACGGCCACGGAGCGAACCAGCCCCGAAAGCACACCGTCATCGTCAAGCCGGCGGAGAGAATGTCCGTCTTGGTCACAGCCGATGCCATCGGGCCGTGGGCTTACCACTGCCACATGCTCTTCCACATGGAGATGGGCATGTTCAGGGTATTTGAAGTCACGGCGGAGGACGCAAAGTGAAGTTCCTCATCAGCGCCTTACTCTTGTTCGTTTCTATCGCAGCCCTCGCACAGCACGAAGGACATACTATGCCTCCCACCACGCCTGCGGTCAAAAAGCCTGCTGCTAAGCCGGTGGTGAAGAAGAAGGCCGCAAGACAACTGGTGAAAAAGCAAGCTGCCACCAAGATGGGATCTAAGAAGCGTCCCGTTCAGCAGAAAACGGTCATAAAGACTGCACCTGCGCAAGCCCCGGGTCAGCACCAAGGCCATGGAACAGCCTCGCCTAAGCCGACGGAAAGCAAAGTTCCCGTGAAGAAGCTTGCTCCCCAGCCGCAGGAGCATCAGGGACATGGCGCTCCTACGAACAAGCCTGCACAGAGTCCACCAGTACAGCCCGGCCATGAAGGACACGAAGGAACAGTGCCAGGGCCAACAAAACCGCCCACGCAGGTTACGCCACCAGGCCAGCAGCAGCACCAGGGGCATGGTGATCCCCCTCCAGCAGGGCAAACGCCCAAGGCAATCGAGTTCAAACTCCCACCACCCGAGCCTCTGCCGCCGGTGAACAAGCAAGGCTGGCCGAAGCCCGTCATCGATAACGAGACCTTCAGCTTCACACTCTTCGAACGCCTCGAATATCTTCCGAGTGGGGGCGGTGGTGCGTTCGCCTGGGACGTGACGAGTTGGCGCGGCGGCGACTATCGGCGAGTGTGGTTCAAGACAGAAGGTGAACACGGATTTCAGTCGGGTGGTGAAGGCGAGGGAGACCTCGAGATTCATTACGGCCGCCTCATCCGGCCTTTTTATGATTTCCTGACCGGCCTCCGATTCGAAGGCCAGTGGGGAGGCGGTACTCGGGGCCGAGTTTCGATCGGAGCAGGACTGCAAGGGCTGGCCCCATACATGTTTGAGACAGAGGCGTTCGTGTTCCTCAGCCAAAGCGGCCAACTCTATTTCAACGGAACATTCACCAGAGACTGGTATCAGACTCAACGCCTGATCCTCCAGCCCAGAGTCGAGGTGAACGCGGCTCTCAACTCGGACAGACGATTTGGAAGTGGGGCAGGTCTGAACGACCTCGATCTCAGCCTGCGCCTCCGGTACGAGATTCGCAGGGAGTTCGCCCCCTACATCGGCGTCTCCGTCCGGTGGCTCTTCGGCGAGACCGCCGGACTAGCTCGCGGCAAAGGCGAGGACACAAGTCGCTTGAGATTTATCGCCGGCCTAAGGATGTGGTTCTGATTCTGGGCGGCGAGAGCCGATTCAGACACATCGATTTCGCGTCTTCGCCGCGATTGTGCGGCCATAGGCAGGATCTGGCGTCACCTGTCGGAGATACCCAGCCACAAGGAGAGAGACAATGCCTACCCAAGAATTGAACCAGTGCATCGAAACGTGCACCCAATGCGCTGCCGACTGTCGCGCATGCGCGGATGCGTGTGAGGGTATGTCGGGCATGGAAGAGTGCGCCCGACTATGCCAAGAATGCGAGCAAGCGTGCAATGAGTGCGTGAGCACCATGCAAGGTGGTTCGAGCGAGCGCTGTGCCGCTTGCGCAGAGGTCTGTGACCGATGCGCGGCCGAGTGCGAAAAGCACGCCGCCCACATGGACCACTGTCGTCGCTGCGCGGAGTCATGTCGCCGATGCGCGGAGGAATGCCGCAGAAGCGCGCAGGCAACTAGCTAACGCATAGCGCCAGATCGAGCGAAGCGAAGAGAGCCCCGCCTACTGGGGCTCTCTTCGTTGCCGTCTACGAGCGTTCTACTTGACGACGATCTTGCCTTTGTACATGCCCATTCCGCAGGTGAAGTTGATGGTTCCGGCCTTGTTCGGTGTGAACATCACCATTCTGGACTTTCCCTTGGCGAGCTTCTTCGAGATCTTATAATCTTTCAAAACGACCGTATCTCCGCAGCCCGGGTTCGCTCCTAGCTTGAACATCAGGTGCACCGGCTTCCCCTTCTTCACGTTTATGGTCGAGGGGCTGTAGCCGCCGTTGTTGACGGTAACCGTCATCATTTGACCGGCAACCGCCTTTTGCGGCACCTTCTTCATTGAACCGTGGCCCATCTGCTCGTGCGACTGCATGGCCGTCATGCCCTGGCAGCAACTCTGGCCTTCTGGGCCGCCTTGGAATCCCGCGATTGCGAGCGTAAGGGGCAGGGCGAGCGCCGCCATGGCGACTGTCTTGAAGGTGAATTTCATTGATGGTTATCCCGGATCGATTGCGATCAGTTTCTACCAGTGCTAACACCGTTCGTCCGCGAAACGTGCCCCTACTCGCAATCGGGGGGCCTCGCCGATGGCGAGACCCCCGAGAGTCGCAATACAGATCGCTGAGCTTATTGCCCGTCTTTCTTGGCCTTCGGCTGCTCGGTCGCAATCCCTGGCGCCTTCACATACGTCTTCGAGTTCTCTGCGTGCTTTTCTGGCTCTTTGGCCCACGGCTTCTCGCAGCCGCCGCAGCACATGTAGTACCGGATCCCCTTGTGGTCCACGTAGCCGCTCGAGAAGCCGTAGCTCGGCACGGCCTCTTTGCCGGGCGAGCAGTAGAGCGCTTCCTTTTGGGGTAGGGTGCCGTA
>JBBQWO010000054.1:0-13945 GCA_038210535.1 Fimbriimonadales bacterium
CTCTCGAAGTCAATATAGAGGTGCAACGTCTCATCCTTCAACTCGATGCCGCTGATACGCCAAGGAAACGAAAGGTGCAAAGCAACCGCGAAAACATCACTCTCTGTCACGCATCAAAGACTACGCCATCCACTCCAAACAGCGAGGAGCCGCATTTTGGAAACTCGCGACCTCCCCCTCTCAGATCCCCCGCTCAAATAGTATTAAAACCGTCTTCGGTACTATGCCAATCGAGCTCGCGCTCATAAGCCTTCGCCTGCATACAACTCACTAGCGCGATTCGGTTGAGGCTCTGGAGGCATCGGCTCAAACGTGATCTGAGACCAAAACCAAAGCCGATGCAAAGCCGATGCAAAGCCGATGCAAAGGAACGCAGAGCAACCGCAAAGCTCCCTCCGATCCCACGCCAACAAACCAACACATCAATACTCCACCAACTTTCCTCCAACCTAGGAACGTGTTGACCAACGCGAAGATTCCCGAAACAGTAGAAAATCGGCGGGTAGAAATTGACCTGTTACCCATTAACAAGCGCTCTGCGGCCATTCTGGAGGCAAGAATTCTAATTGCATAATCGTTTCAAGGAGTTGGTCAACACGTTCCTAGTTGACGAAATTCCATCCAGAAACCTACATAAGTGTGCTACGCCATCACGCCGAAATCGACTGCCCCACCGAACCCCAGTGGATGCTCCCCGGAATACTGCCCATCAACGGCTTCGTCGTCTCGCCTCCGCCCCCAAAACCGGCAAGTCCGTCATGGCGAACGCTCTCGCCCGAGCCATGGCCACTGGCGGCACCTTCGCCGTTGCGCCCACGAAGAAACAAGAGAGGAGCGCGTCGTCAAGGCTGGAAACAGTGTCCGCCGTCCGCCGCAACATGCGATACCGATCCGCGGAAGAGCCAGAAAACGCTTGATCATCACGTCACATCCTGTAGGGGGGGACGATGATGATGATTAATGGGAGTTCCGGCTCACGCGTTCTAGGGTTATAGTAAAGGAGGCCCCCGAATGAAAGTCTCCTTCTCTTTTAGCGTGTTGATGTTGGCCGGGGGGCTGGGTTCCCTGGCGTTCGGCGTCGTCTCTTCGGTGGGGCCGCCGGTTCAGGCGAAGCCCCCGCAGAAGATTGACTTCAATCGAGACATTCGGCCGATTCTCGCCAACAACTGCCTCAAATGCCACGGCGCGGATCGAAACGCCGTACAAGGCGGACTCCATCTCGACACAAAGGAAGGGGCGATCGCTGCCCTTGGGAATGGCAAGGCAGCCATTGTGCCCGGAAAGCCCGACCTCAGCGAAATGGTCAAGCGCATTCATGCTCCCGAAGATTACATGCGCATGCCGCCCCCCGAGTCGAACAAGATTCTTAGCTCGGAAGACAAAGCGCTCCTGCGCCAGTGGATTGCGGAAGGCGCGGAGTACAAGCAGCACTGGGCTTTCGTGCCACCCGTTCGATCCGTACCGCCCGCGGTCAAGCTTGCATCGTGGCCCAAGAACGCGATCGACCACTTCATTCTTCAGGCACTCGAGCGCAAAGGAATGCGTCCCTCTGCACCGGCAGACCGGGCGACCCTTTTGCGGAGGGTGTCGCTGGACTTGACCGGATTACCGCCATCGCTCGAAAAGTTAGATGCCTTTCTGGCGGACAAGAGCCCCAAGGCTTATGAGAAGGTGGTCGACCGCCTGCTCGCATCCCAGCGATTTGGCGAGCGGATGGCCATGGATTGGCTCGACTACGCGCGTTATGCCGACAGTAACGGCTATCAAGCCGACTTCGAACGATTTCAGTGGCGATGGCGCGATTGGGTGATCGAGGCCTTCAATGCAAACAAGCCTTTCGACCAATTTACGATCGAGCAGTTGGCTGGAGACATGCTGCCAAAGCCGACGCAAGATCAGATTGTCGCAACCGGATTCAACCGTAACCACCGCATCAACACCGAAGGCGGCGTGATTGCAGAAGAGTGGCGCGTGGAGAACGTGATCGACCGCGTCGAGACCACTTCAGCGGTGTTTCTTGGCCTTACGACCGGATGCGCCCGCTGTCACGACCACAAATACGACCCCATTTCACAAAAGGAATTCTACGGACTATTCGCTTACTTCAACAACGTGCCGGAGTCCGGCACGGGTGAAGAGCGGGCGGTCAACCATCCACCATTCATCGACGCACCGACCCCCGAGCAGTCCAAGCAGCGCATTCGGCTCCTCGCGCTGACGAAAGCCGGTAAGGATCGGCTCTCAACCCTAGCGGCCTCAAATACATCGAAAGTCAATGCTTGGCACCTGGGCGAGGAACCGGCCAAAGAGTCCCTTGCCAAGGGGCTTCAAGCTCGTTTCAAGTTTTCCGAAGGTGGTCAAGGCTTCAAGAAAATCGGCGAGCCGAAGTTTGACTTTGGACGCTCAACCGGCTCCGTTCACACCAGCAAGGGCAACGCCATCGACCTTGGTTCGGTGGGCGATTTTGAAGCGGGCCACGCTTTTAGCTATGCCTTATGGGTGAAACCAGAAAATGGAATGCAGGGTGCCCCGCTGTCCAGGATGGA
The DNA here is from genome assembly GCA_038210535.1 of Fimbriimonadales bacterium. Taxonomy (GTDB): domain Bacteria; phylum Armatimonadota; class Fimbriimonadia; order Fimbriimonadales; family Fimbriimonadaceae; genus Fimbriimonas. Next base: position 2,547 of record JBBQWO010000054.1, read on the forward strand.
CACTTCGAAGAACTACCGCGGTTGGGACTTCTATCTGGTCGGAGGTCGTCCGATGGTGCACCTCATCGACTCATGGCCGTCCAACGCATTGAAGGTTGTTTCGAAGCAGGTCTTGCCGCTGAAAGAGTGGTCCCATGTCGCAGTGAGCTACGATGGGTCCGCCAAACCAGCCGGGATCAAGCTCTACATCAATGGAAAGTTGGTGCCGACCGATGTGGAGGTCAACCAACTTTCGGGGTCGATTCGGACGGCGGCGACTGCGAAAGTGGGACAACGAACCGGATCGGACGACTTTGCGGGTGAAGTCGATGATGTGGCTCTCTACGAGAGGATTTTAGAGCCGAAGGAAGTCGCCGCGCTTTCGAGTATTCATCCCGCCAGAGCGCTCCTGAGCATTCCTTTGGAGCGGCGCACCCCAGAGCAGCAAGGCCAACTGGCGACGCTGTGGAGCAAAGAGAACGACCCAAGTTACCGGGACCTGAGCAAAAGCCTTTCTCAGTCAACCGCCGAACTCCAAGCCGTACAGAAGCAGATTCCAACCGTGATGGTCATGGAAGAAATGAAGAAGCCACGCGAAGCCCGAGTCCTGATGCGCGGCCAGTATGATCACCCGGGCGAGGTCGCTCCCGCCACCACTCCCAAGGCCCTGCCCCCCATCCCAAAGGGCGAGCCGAACAATCGATTGGGGCTTGCCAAGTGGATAGTGAGCGACAAAAACCCGCTAACCGCTCGCGTGACGGCCAACCGCCTGTGGGAGCGCTTTTTTGGCACGGGCATCGTGGCCACGACGGAAGATTTCGGAACCCAGTCCGAATTTCCTTCCCATCCGGAATTGCTGGATTGGCTCGCCACCGAATTCGTTCGCCTCAAATGGGACATGAAGGGGCTGATGAAGGAGATCGCGATGAGCGCAACCTACCAGCAGAGCTCCAAGATAACCCCCGCGCTAGAGGCCGTTGATCCACAAAACCGCTACCTTGCGCGAGGCGCTCGCTTTCGCCTGCCGGGCGAAGTCATCCGGGATCAGGCGCTATTTCAGGCCAACCTGCTTGTCGAGAAAATCGGCGGCCGTTCGGTTCGACCCTATCAACCGGCCGGCGTGTGGGACGAACTGAACGTCTACGGCAACTTGCGAAATTACAAGCCTGACGAGGGCGACGGGTTGTACCGCCGCAGCCTGTATACGATCTGGAAGCGAACGGCAGCACCCCCCAACATGACCCTCTTCGACGTTCCGAGTAGGGAGACTTGCCGGGTACGGAGAGCGCGAACAGACACCCCCCTGCAGGCACTCGCCCTGTTGAACGACGAAACGTACGTCGAGGCCGCAAGAGTGCTCGCTCAGCGGATTTTGCGAAAGGGCGGAAAGACGCCAAGTAGCCGGATCGAGTACGCCTTCAAGATCGTGCTTTCGAGAAAGCCAAGCCCCAAAGAAGCAGCGATCCTGACTCAGGGTTTGGCCAAGCGAGTGGCCAAGTTCCGTAGCGATAAGAAGGCCGCGTATCAACTGATCTACATTGGCCGAGCGCCGCTGGACGAGACTCTGAAACCAGCCGAACTGGCGGCATACACCGTCATGGCAAGCACGCTCATGAACCTCGACGAATCGGTCACGAAGGAGTAAGCATGGACCCAAAACTCAACTTGCAAGACGCCTTCAACCGGCGCACCTTCCTCAAGGGGTCAGGGGTGGGGCTCGCCGCCCTTGCCGGAATTCTCTCCGGAGAAGGCTTCGCCGCCATGCCCGAGGCGAAGCGCTTTGGAGGCCTTCCCGGAGTCCCTCATTTTGCCCCGAAGGCGAAGCGAGTGATCTACCTCTTTCAATCGGGAGCTCCCAGCCAAATGGAGCTCTTCGATCCAAAGCCGAACCTGGAAAAGCAGCGCGGCGAGGATTTGCCAAGCAGCATCCGCATGGGCCAACGACTTACGGGCATGACAAGCGGCCAGAAAACGTTTCCCGTCGCCCCCAGTGTCTACAAATTCAACACCCACGGGCAGAGCGGCATGCAGCTAAGTGAATTGCTGCCTCACCTGGGCTCCGTCGCGGACGAGCTTTGCTTGATCCGCACCATGTTCACGGACGCCATCAACCACGATCCCGCCGTCACGTTTTTCCAGACCGGCAACCAACTCGCAGGCCGCCCGAGCATGGGCTCGTGGCTGAGCTATGGCCTCGGCACGATGAGCAACGATTTGCCGGCTTATGTCGTCTTGACCTCGATCGGATCGGGGAGAAAGGATGACCAGCCGCTCTATGATCGCCTATGGGGATCTGGGTTCGTGCCCACTCAACACCAGGGGGTGAAATTCAGAAACACCGGCGACCCCGTGCTGTTCCTGTCCGATCCGCACGGGATCGATCGTGGGACTCGGCGCGACATGCTCGACGACCTGATGGGTCTGAATAAAATCAAGAAAACGATCTCGGGCGACCCAGAGATCGACACGCGGATTTCCCAGTACGAGCTCGCCTTCCGAATGCAAATGTCGGTTCCCGGCCTGCTCGACATCAGCAAAGAGCCGTCAAACATCCTCGAAATGTACGGGCCGGAAGTGAAGCGCCCTGGCTCATTTGCGTACAACTGCCTCCTGTCGCGCCGGCTGGCCGAACGAGGGGTGCGGTTTGTCCAACTCTTCCACATGGGTTGGGATCAGCACTTCGACCTTCCGAGAGCCATCAAGCTCCAAGCCCAAGACATCGATCAGCCGTCGGCCGCCTTGATCACCGACCTAAAACAGCGCGGAATGCTCGACGACACGCTCATCGTGTGGGGCGGTGAGTTTGGCCGAACCGTGTACTCCCAGGGCCAGCTCTCGATGACCGACTACGGGCGCGATCATCATCCCAGATGCTTCTCCATTTGGATGGCCGGGGCGGGCGTGAAGAAGGGCACCACCTACGGAACCACCGACGATTTCTCCTACAACATTCTCGAAAACCCGGTCAGCGTCCATGACTTGCACGCCACCATGCTCCACACCCTAGGCATCGATCACACGCAGCTCACCTACCGCTATCAGGGCCGCGAATTCCGCCTGACAGACGTATTCGGAAACCTCGTGCCAGGCATCATGGCCTAACATGCGGACAAGCACGGTACACGATTTAGCACTGTAGACCCGGGATGATCGCCCCCGGGCAAGGGCATGTGGAATGCGGTAGACCCGGGATGATCGCCCCCGGGCATGTGCGTGTGGAATGCCCACAGCGTTGCGGTAAGGCGAAGTAATGTCACCCGCCCGGTGCGAACGAACCCGAGCTACGGCAACTTAATGAGGCCGCGCAAGCGATCGAAAGCGGCGGTGATTTCGATGTGCCGCGACTCGATTTCAGCGAGAATCTCGCTCGACGTGCGTGGGTCTACCTCTACGGTTCGATTGGGATTCACCGCCTTGAGGTCGTAACCACGGCTCACGATCTCCTCCATCGTCACGAACCAGCTTTGATCGGTTACCGCACGGGTTGACACCGCATCGAGCAGCCCTTCCATTCGAGCAAGGGTGAGGGGGTTCTTCTTGCCTATCTTAAGGTCGCTCAGGTCGTAATACCAAATGCGCTCCGTGTTCCCCATGCCCTCAAAGAAGAGGAGGTCTGTCTTGACGCTTGCGCCAGCGCATGAAAAGACGCCAGGTGGCAAGGATACGATGCCCCACAAATTGAACTCCGTCAAGAGCTTGCGCTTCGCGCTGATGAAGGCACCGGTCGTAGTTTCCGAAAGCGCTCCATCATCGATGACCATGCCGCAACGGCCACCGGGTCACAATGAGCTCATGATTTCTTGCAAGAAGAGAATCTGGGACGCCTTGGTTTTGTAGGCATAGCGGCTCTGCGCCAGTGCGGTCTCCTTGCCGCCGAACGGTGGATTGGTGAGGATCACGTCGAACAGCTCCGGCGCGGGATTCCATAGTGGGCTCATTGAGGACTTTTGGTTGGTCAAGGTGTTCCCATGCCACAGGTGTGGGCCGTCGATGCCGTGCAGCACCAGGTTGGCCAGACCCATCGGGATAGCGCGGTCTTCCATCTCTCGTCCAAAGAAAGTTTCCTCTTTCAAAACTCGGACGGTCTCCGGGTCAGATCCCGCTTTTTCCAGCATATGCTCGTAGGCGATACCCAGAAAGCCTCCCGTCCCAGCACACGGGTCATAGACCGCATCCCCTGGATTTGGGTCAACGATTTGCACAATGGCGCGGATAACGTCGCGCGGCGTGAAGAATTGACCGCCATCCGAGTTTTTCTCACCCAATTTGAGAAGAAGCGATTCATACGCCTCGGAGAGGTGAAAATCGTCGGTCTGCTCGATGTCGAGGCGGCTTATGACGCCCAAAGCGTCGAGCAGTGTCTTCTCTGTCCGGATCTGGGTCCTGCCGATGAGCCGGAAGATTTCAGAGACCACCAACTGTCTTCTCGTGTGGTTATCTTGCTCCGAGAATCCCATGAGGCCGGGGAACAGTCCGTTGTTGACGAAGCGCAGCACGTCTCCTTCAAGGCTGCCCGTGCCAGCAATCTCCTCCCGCTTCGATGACCCAAGCTCCACCCAATCCCGCCAACGATAAGGCGGGGGAATGGTTGGTAAGAACTGTTGGCCCGTAACGAGCGATTCCTCCTCCCGCTCGCGCTCTTGAGCGTCAGTGACGCGAAGGAAGAGCATCCAAGCTAATTCCGGCACGTACTCCAGGGCCCCTTTTCGCTCCGTTCGGATCAGGTCTGCTGCTTGATCCACAATCTGCGCAAGAGTCTGGGCGGGTTTTGACTTCGACACCCGAGCCATTATTCAAATGCCTCGCAGAGGACAGCCTGATCGAGGGTCTCGATGTCGAGCAGTTGCATTTCAATCCAGGAAGCTATGTGATTCGCCTGAATGAGAACTTGAGCCGCTGTGCGCTGTTCAGCAATTTTTGGAAGCGGGATGGTTCCCTTCGCTAGCCGAGGGAACAGAATGCGCTCACGGACTGCCCCTCTCGCGAGATCCAGGATCATGCGCCTCCCGTATGGGCCTCGAAACCACTCATAAAAAGCTAGCGCGTCAAGCTTATCGCGATCGGAAATAACGACCACGTAGTCCGGGCTCGTGATACCTTGTTGCCCCGAGTCCGGCAACATGGCAATGGATCCAAGCAAAATGCGCATTGGGTTATAGAAGACGGTGCTCGGGTGGATCGGCTTGTATCGTTCTCCGTGCTTGCCTACTTTCTCCTTGGCAAGCGCCAGTCCGCGTCTAGTCGCGCCATAGACCGGATAGTTTGCCCAATCGGTACCGATGCCGCGAGTCTGCTGCAATAGCACCTGCCCGAGCGGGACAAGCGAATGCTTCTCAGGTGTAAATATCTCGTGAATGATTTTATCTTTAAGCTCTCCGATGTCTTCTAGTTGCCGAATTAGTGACCGTCGCAGTTGAAGGATTACCCCTCGCCGCGTGTCAATTCCTGCAACGATCTTCCGCTGCTCGTCTAGCGACGGCATAGGAGTTAGCACACTTAGTACAACATTTAGGTCCGCTCTTGGCATCCTAGAGCCAGTCTTTTCCCGCATCGCCGCATCAACGACCGTGTGACGGCGGAAGGCATATCCTAAAAATCTCCGGTCGACTGGCTCTAGAGAGCCTGGTCAAGTCCCTTCCGGAAGTCGTGTTCAAAGCGGACGACAGCCTTGGTTGGACTTATCAATTCTGGCAGAAAGAGCGAAAGGAGCAAGTCAACAAGGCCGAAGAAGCAGTTGAAGGAAGCGACATCAGCGCGGTGACTCAACTCTTCACCGAGCATTACATGGTCCGGTTTCTGCTTGAGAACACTCTCGGAGCGTGGTGGGTTCACCACATGCCGGAATCTTCGCTGAATCGTCAATGGGAGTATTTCAAAACGGATATCCCGCATGACTTCGCTGGATTCCCAGAAAAGCTGGAGGAAGTTACGTTCCTCGATCCATGTTGTGGGAGCGGGCACTTCCTAGTCGAAGCGTTCCTTCTCTTCCAAGGCATGTACGGGGAGCAGGGAATGACCCTAGCTCAAGCGGGGGACGCGACGATAGCCAACAATATTCATGGGCTTGAATTAGATCCTCGATGCACTCAGATTGCCGCCTTCAACGTGGCTTTCGCCGCATGGCGACATGGTGGGTTCCGACCGTTGCCCGAGATTCAAATTGCGTGTTCTGGTCTGCCTCTCAAAGGAACGCGCTCCACATGGGAGAGACTCGCCGAAGATAACCAAATTCTACGGGCTGGGATGAGTCTGCTTTACGGCACGTTCTCAAATGCAAGCGATCTGGGAAGCCTCATCCATCCACCAAAAGCGTTCAATGTCAAGGGCGAGAGGGATGCGAGGCAGTTCACGTTGGAGGGCATGCACGAGGTCGAACGGCAACAGCAGCTCGATCTCGCTTCCAGCCTGAACTGGGAAGATTTAGAGCCGCTTCTTCGACAGGCCGTCACCGCCGAGGAGAACCGCGAGGCATATTTTGCGGGCGTTCGAGCACAGGGAGTGGCCAAAGCAGCGCAGATGCTCAGTGACCGATATTGGTTCGCCGTCACTAATCCGCCTTTCCTCAATGTCTCGAAGGCGGGCGAAGAGCTGCAGGAGTTCTGCAAGGAAAACCACCCCGAAGCCAAGAAGGATCTTGCAACCTGTTTTATCGAACGTCTCAGAGCTTTCGCCATGCCCAAAGGGGAATATGCCCTGGTTAGTCCCCAGAATTGGCTCTTCCTTGGAACGGACAAGAAGCTCCGAATCAAGCTTCTCAAAGAGCAGCGTTGGCTTGCCGTCGTTCGGTTCGGACCTAGAGCATTTGAGACCATCAGCGGAGAGGTAATACAGGCCGCAAATCTCATCTTTGCCAACCGGAGGCCCACGCCGGAAGACTCATTCTTTGGACTCGATGCGTCGGGGCCAAAGGGAGCCGCTGACAAAGCGCTATTCCTACGGGAAGCGGGTCTTGAACAGGAGGCTAGCCCGATTGAAGCTTAGGGAAGGAACGTTTCCCGGACGGTATTCGTCTAGTTTTTTACCGAGAAGCACGGGACAGATACGCCCAAACGTGGCATAATTGAGAATATGAGCAGTCCGACAGCGACGACAAGGAGTGGGAAGCCCAGAACCTGGAAACATAGCGCCACTCAGTTGGCGTTGCGTCAGGTTCAGTTGTCTCCAGGTTCCTTGCTCAGACCGGAAGACCTCAAGGGGACAACTCCTACCGCCGCCGCAAAGGCCCTTGCCCGCCTTGCCGACCGGGGAGTTCTCACCCGAGTAGGTAAGGGACTCTACTATGCCCCGCGAGAGACGTTGCTTGGCCCAAGCAAGCCGTCTGAAATGAGCGTTGCCCTCAATGCCTTGAAGGGCAAGAGCCGCCCCACTGGAGCATCCGCCGCCAACCTCTTGGGACTCAGCACCCAGCTTCCCGCCAGGCCGCAGCTGGTCGCATTTACTTCGGCAGTGCCCAAAGGAGCCGAGGCCGCTCGCGTGAAGCTCCGAGCCCCAAAAACGGGTGAGTCTCTTGATCAGAAAGATGCCGCCCTTTTGGAATTTCTCCGTGACAGGGGAACTCACGGCGAATACGGGCCAAGCGCAACCTTTGACCGATTAAGGGTAGTCCTGCTTGCCGAGAGTGGAAGCCATGATCGATGCAAGTCGCTTGTCTCCGTCGCTCTCACCGAGCCGCCCCGAGTTCGCGCGATGCTTGGCGCGCTGATGCAGTGGGCGGGCTTGCCAGAGAGACTTTGGACACCGCTTCGTGACTCACTCAATCGCCTTTCCAGGTTTGATTTTGGTCTGTTTACAACCCTTCCAAACGCAAAGGAGTGGTTGGCAAAGTGAGTGCCCTCTATTTGCGCCCGGACTTTGAAAACCTGGTGGACGAAGCCGCCAGGTTCCACAAAATTCCTGACCCCGCGTTTGTTGAAAAGGACTACCACGTCACCGAAGCCCTTCGCGCGATTGCATTGGGATTTGGTGACCAGGTCATTTTCAAAGGCGGCACGAGCCTTTCAAAAGGGTGGGACCTCATCCACCGATTCTCCGAAGACATTGACCTCTATGTGAATCCTGAAGACCGAGGAGAAAAGGCTAGGAACACCCTTCTCAAGGCGGTTGCAAGTGCCGTCGATAGATGCCCAGCACTGTCCGCTAGGCTGGAGCAACCACACCCGATCAAGGGGATTGCCCGTGCGACCGTATTCGAATATCAATCCGTCATTCTCGACACGCCCATCGAAAACACGGTCATCTTGGAGGCGGGAATTCAAAGCGGGATATTCCCGACCGAGGTCCGAGAAATACGATCCTTGCTCGCAGCTTTTCTGGAAGATCGCGGAGTTGGGCACATTTCCGACGACATGGACTCGTTCAAATTGACCGTGCTCCACTATCGCCGCACCTTCGTTGAGAAGCTTTTCGCCCTCCACGACAAGGTCGCTCGTGGCATGTTGGTCGAAGCAAGTCCGCTCGGCAAATATGCCCGTCACTACTACGATGTTTCCCAGATCCTACCCCTTCCAGAGGTTCAAGCGATGCTGAGCGGCGCGGAATATGGAGAGATCGCCGCTGATTATCGCCGCCTCACTTCGGCCTATTTCCCGAACCAGCTTCTACCCGCCCAGATGAACCTGAACGAGAGTCCCGCTTTGTTTCCGGACGACGATCTCAAAAAGAAGCTTGAAATCGATTACCAGGCTGAATGCGAAATCCTTTGCTACAACCAATTCCCATCGTTCGAAGAAGTGCTCGATGCTTTTGCTGCGGTAAAGGGAAGACTTCAAGTTGACTTGGAGGATGCGTAGTGGGTTTGAAGTTCAAGTTCTCCTCTATTAGATCATCGGTGCGGAACTTTGCCTGCACCCCATCCACAGAGGATTCAATATGAACACGCCAAACCCCTTTCTTCCCGACTTTGATAAGTTCAACCAACTCTGGGCACAGCTCAAAAACCCAGACCTCTCAGGTACAGCCATCCAACAGATTTTACAGAACGACCCTAAGGTGTGGGGAATCGACGTTCTCGATCATCGAATCGGCAATCTCCTCAGCAACCACTTTGATCTTTCTGACGCCGGGAGGTCTTTATTTCAGAAGAAGCAGACATGGCGGGAAATGGACAAGGGCGTATCTGAGATCAGTGTGCTCGCAGAGTGGAATAAAGCCGGATTGTTAATCGGTACCGCCTTTCCGCCGCAAGCGACCACCAAAACGAATGCTCCGTTTGATGCCCACCTTTCGATTGCTGGTTTCGCCTTCGGGGGTGACATCAAGACAGCCACCACAGCCGCATCAGGCGTTATTCTTGAGCGATTGGAACCCAAATTGGAGACCTGGGCGAAGAGCAAAGGGATTTCTTTGCCCGAACTTGAGCTTTCGATAAACGGATCGCTGGATCTTCGACGCCTAGGCCCTCGATGGGCCGAAATTATCAATCAATTTGAGGCCGGCCTGCAAACAATGAAGAACAATGTGGTTAGCATCAACTTAGATTGTCCGCTACCGGGTGACCCGAACGATCCTACAGGCGCGGGAGATCTCCAGATTAGGGTCACGTTGTTACCCGCCGGGGGTGATCCTACACATACGTGGATTCGTTTTCGTGACTCCTCGGTTGAGTTTGCCAAGAGCTTGATCGAGAATCACGCCACCGAGAAAGGTCGTCATGTGGATGGCAAGGGCAATCCTATTCCATTCATCCTTGCCTATCACCGAAGAGGAAAACCGGGAGATCTCAGCCCAAAGCACGTCGCCGACGCAATGCTAACTGCAAACGGACCTTCTCATTGGCTCGGAACTGTTTACCTGGACGAACTCGCGACGCCATTCAAGACCTGCCATATCCATGCCTCGGCATCATTTCCAGAGAGGCTAAGTCCGGATGACCTGAAGCAGGAGCTGGAGCGATGACGCGCGCGATGTTGCTCAATCAGTTGGCGCAGTTGGCGAGTCCCAATGGCTCGTTTTGGTCCGGACGGAATGGCGAAGGCAAGAAGATTCGCGGCGAGTCTCGACGGGGCTCATCTTGGGGCCGACGCGGGGCGTGTTGGGTTCGACGGGGAGGAATACGAGGATGACGCAGGCGATGTTGCTCAATCAGTTGGCGCAGTTGGAGAATCCGGACGCCAAAATTGTGTTGGGGGAGAATGCAAATACCGGTTTACTCCTTCAGACTGCCCATTCGTACAAAGGAATCACAAGCGGAGATGACCCGCGGTTCCGCCGAGCTTATTGGGAGCTACCTCAAATGAGTGATGGGTGGCGCTATCTGCAGAGCACGGTGGATGCAACTGCTGCTTATGGCGGTCTGGAAGCGATTTTGTGGTTCAAAGCCATGAACGAGAAAGTCTCCGAGGTCGAAGAGGATGAACTCCTGGACATTGGCGACTTTCAGGAGCGCCGTGAGCTTCAGAACAAGTCTGGCGTCTACATCCGTGGTACAGATACTTGGGGCAAGCCGGGAGTTGCGGTTTCTCAGATGCGTTCGTTGCCGGCTGCAATGTCAGTGGGCGCGCCGTTCGACACCAACACGGCGGTTGTCCTGCCCAAAGACCCCGCGCATCTGCCCGCGATTTGGTGCTTCTGCAGCTCGCCCGAGTTCAACAAGGCCGTCCGCGCCATCGACCAGAAGCTCAACGTCACCAACGCTACCCTCGTCAAAGTCCCCTTCGACCTCGACCACTGGCAGCGGGTGGCGGACGAGCGGTATCCGGACGGGCTGCCCGAGCCGCACAGCGACGACCCCACCCAGTGGCTCTTCCGCGGCGACATCCCCAGCAGCACCCAGCCCCTCCACGTGGCCATGGCCCGCCTCCTCGGCTACGCCTGGCCCGACCAGCCCCCTCACCCCGCAGCCCAAACCATCTCCGACCCTCTCCCCCGGAGGGGCGAGGGTGAACATGTGGACCTCGACGGCATCGTCACCCTCAGCCCGCTGGTGAACCAAGAAGGCCTCGCCAACCGCCTGCGCGCCCTGCTGCAAGCCGCCTACGAATCCCCCGCCCCCGCGCGTCCCAAAGGCGCGCCCGAAGTCACCGAACCCCGCGTCTGGGACGAGACCACCCTCCCCCGCCTCCTCGCCCGCGCCGGCTGCCCAGGCATGAGCCTGGAAGACTGGCTGCGCGACAAGTTCTTCGAATCGCATTGCAAGCTGTTTCACCAACGCCCGTTCCTCTGGCACATCTGGGACGGGCGCAAAGACGCCTTCCACGCCTTCGTGAACTATCATAAGCTCGACCGCAAGAACATGGAGCGGCTCGCCCATGTGTATTTGGGTGAGTGGATTGAGAGGCAGAAAGCGGCGTCAGATTCAGGCGATACGACGGCAGACGGAAGGCTCGTGGCCGCTCAAGAATTGCAGCGCAAACTTGAGCTGATCCGGTTAGGCGAACCGCCCTACGACATCTTTGTCCGCTGGAAAGGGCTTCACGAACAGC
>JBBQWO010000055.1:0-12874 GCA_038210535.1 Fimbriimonadales bacterium
GGGCCACGCCCAACGTAACCTCCTCAACCTGCTCCAAATTGGACGCGGAGGAGACGCCCCCTTCGACATAAACACGAAGGGCTGCATCGGGATAAAACGTGTTCGTGAGAGTCGAGTTCGCGAGCTTGCTGTTCGGCACAAGCACGGTGGTTTCGCCCATCGGCGTTATGCGGGTAGTTCGCCAGCCAATGGTTTGCACGTATCCCTCAAGCCCTCCCTCCAGACGAATATAGTCGCCGGGGCGGATGGTCTTGTCGACGGCCAGGCTGATGCCCGAAAAGTAGTTCCCCAGTGTGTCTTGCAGCGCCAGCGCCACTGCCAGACCCGCCACGCCAAGCGAGGCAAGCACCGGTCCGATGTCGACGCTGAATTGGTTGAGGACCGTAACGAAGGCAATTACCGTGAAAATAGCGGTCAAGATCTTGCGAATCAGGACGCCACTTCCCGGAGCTGCGTTGGTCGTGGCAACCCTCACGCCGTAGATCAAGACCCGATAGGCGACGAAGAACGTGACAACCGTGGCAAGTGCCTTGAGCCACAAATCTAGCGCTCCCCATTTGAAAGTCGCAAGGCTTCTGATATCGCTGGCTCTTGTGACGAGCGAGGCCAAGTAGATCCCTGTGATGAGGGAGAGAAGAATCGTAGGCAAGATGAGCGCGTTGAAAACCGTCGACTCAACCGATCTCCGCTCAAACGTAGCTAGGCGAATCGCGAGCCTTTTCAGCACCAAGCGACTGATGGCGATGCCCACGATAAGCGGGATGAGCAGGGCTGCGAAAAGCGTGGAGAGAAAGGATGTTGTCAATGGGTAGCTTCCCCACGGTCTTGGCCTTTCGTGCTGCTCTTCATGATCGAAGATCCCCCCAGGGCTGAAAAATGGCTGTATCTGCACGTGTCCCAGGCGCTAAGCGTGTCGGAAAGGCTCCCTCGACCAAGTCGCATGTGGAGAGCCTACATCATCTTTGCTGATGGTATCGCGTCGCCAAGCATTCGAGTGGAGCGGGACGCCACGCCCCTCAGCGCAGAGCCTCTGTCACCATCGGGTACAATACATACACGTGTCGAATCCGGCTTTTGCCGGAACGGGGGACCCATCCGAATGGGGCGTAGCGCATTTATGCGCAGAGCACTCTAATGCTCTAGCCCGTCAGCTAACCTCGTAGACGTCATTAGAGGATATGGTTGGCTTCGGATCGGCGAGCTAACCCCTTCTGGGATCACCCTGGAGGTGCGAGTTTTGGTAACCGTATTTAGAGTTCTTAACGAGCTCGACGTAATAGCGAACGCGGTAGAAGGGCCTGTCAGACGGGCGCGCCGCCTCTTAAAAATCGCTCAATCAACTGAGGCCAGCTGTGCCCTGCTTTTTCGCCTGGGGCTTTGGCATCTGTCCGAAGGCGAAAGCGACAAGGCAACGCGATTTCTCCATGCAGCCCATCGGCTTGCCAACTTGAGCCTCGAGGCGCGTGATCGAGCCAGGAAGTGTTTACAGCGACGTGGACGCCTTGGCTTTGATTACGCGCCCCGCGGATTGGCGTACCCGGCTTGGAGACCTTCAAATGCATCCGTTCCTTAACGGCGGAAGCTTGCTCGACGCAGTGTGCGTCGTGACAAGAAATCACGGACCATCTGAGCGAGCCCTATCGGTCTGGCTCCATGAACGAACCCGGAGGTTAATCACTTGAACATTATCGAAAAGCCAGAAACGACCACAGACAACGCTCCCACAAATCGGAAGGTAAAGGCCAAGACGGCCACGAAAGAAAATCCGATTAGGGTGTTTGAGATGTATGCAAAGCAGATATGGGTATCCGACAGCTCTGATGCTGAGAAGGCAGCGCGGCTAAGAAGCCTTGCAAAGTCGATTGACGATTATCTAGTGAAGCTAGATGCCCACATTGGCTCTAGTAATGTCGATAGCTGGACCGAACTCAGTATCAATCGATTGAAGACGTACCTGGCGCAACTGGCGGACGACGTCCGCAAACTAGCCATGCAATCCCCTGGGGAATTCTCGCGGAGGATCCTCGGACAATACGAGGGGTGAAACAAGGCAAAGCTGCTCGGGCTGACAGCGAAGGAATAGTGCGCAGGCGTTCATGGCCACCGCATCGAAGCGCCTGCGAGACATCAAGGTCCTGACCCTTGATGGCGACGATGCGCCAAAGCCCTCTTCCATTGGAGAGGGCTTATGAGCATCAATTGGATTGGATGAGGGCCGGACAAAAAGATTGAGGTCGGCTAGCGAATCCTGGGGCGTGTTCAACCGAATGGAATGCGTGTTACAGTATCGTTCACACATGCTCATCAAATCACTGGTTTTAGCCCTTGCGGCAGTTATGAGCGTCGGGGTCTGCGCCCAGCAAACGCAGTCGGCCGATCCGCGGGCCGGCGAAACCAAAGCACATCGAGATACTCGCATGAACTGGTGGCGCGAGGCTCGGTTTGGGATGTTTATCCACTGGGGGGTTTTGGACGGCAAGCCCACCGCAGCCAATAGTCGTTCCAACTCTTGGTGCTCGCAACTGTGGATGAGTTCCAAACCCAAATACGCAGTCATGAACGTGCGTCGGCTGATCCTCACGCCGAAGGCAAACTAAATCATGAAGCCGCTGCGAGGTGCCACTAACCTAATCCTCCTCGCCCTCAGTCTGGGGTGCGTGGGAGTTGGGTTGGTGGTGCCGCAGAAGATCGGGGCGCCGAAAACCGAAACGCCTGTCAACTTTTCCCGTGAAGTGCTCCCGATCCTCAGCGACAAATGCTTCAAGTGTCACGGTCCCGACTCGGAGAGCCGCATGGCCAATCTCCGTCTCGATACGTCAGAAGGTGCGTTTGCAAGCCGTGGAGGACGCTTTGCAATCGTTCCCAAAAAGCCTGCTGACAGTCTTTTGGTAAAGCGCATCACGAGCCACGATAGCCCCATGCCCCCAGAGGGGAGTGGCAAAACCCTCTCAAAGGGCGAAATAAAGCTCATTTCCCGTTGGATTGCCGAGGGGGCAGTCTATAACACGCTGTGGTCGCTAGAGCCGTTGCCCGCGCGGGTCCCGGTTCCCTCGAATAAGGAAACTTGGGTCCAGGACGAAATCGACCAGTTCGTTTTGGCCTCAATGAAACGCGTCGGCCTTTCGCCAAGCAAGCCAGCAAGTCGTTCACGATGGCTGCGAAGAGTAACCCTTGACTTAACGGGCCTCCCGCCAACGGAATTCGAGATCAAGGCGTTTCTCAAGGATGCAGGCCCAAAGGCTTTTGAGCACGTGGTCAATCGACTCCTTGCCAGCCCACATTTTGGCGAGCGGATGGCAGTTGATTGGCTCGATGCGGCCCGGTACTCCGATAGTTACGGCTACCAGTCTGACCTTATCAGCCCGACGTGGCCCTATCGCGACTGGGTGGTATCGGCCTTCAATCGGAACCTGCCCTACGACGAGTTCCTAACCGAGCAGATCGCGGGTGACCTCTTGCCAAATGCGACTCGAGACCAGGTCTTGGCAACTGCGTTCAACCGACTTCACCGGCAATCAAACGAAGGCGGATCCATTCCGCTTGAGTTCAAGACGACCTATGCTTCCGATCGCGTCGAGACGTATGGCACTGCCGTATTGGGCCTCACAGTTGGATGCGCTCGGTGCCACGACCATAAATTTGATCCGCTGACCCAGCGAGAATATTATCAGCTATTTGCCTACTTCAACAACATCAACGAATTTGGATTGCTTCTGAGCTCGGAGATCGTACCGACTCCTTCCCTATTGCTACCCAGTCCGGAACAGCAGATCCGCCTCAAGGTGCTAAGGCTAGAAGATGCCCGGGCAAAGGCTGCACTGAAGCAAGCGACGGATGCCAAAAATGGTTACTCCAAGTGGCTTGAAACAAAGCCCGATGTTACGATCCCGGGGTTGGTGGGCCGCTTCTCGTTGGACGAGCTTGTAGGGGACAAATTCAAGAACGAGATCGCCGGTGGCGTGACCGCCGCGAGGCTCGATCAGGTGGAATTGCGCCCCGGACTAAAGGGTAAGGCCGCGCTCCTCAACGGTGATAACGGCGTCGTGGTTCGAGGAATGCCCGGGAAGGAGCGCTACGATGCCTTTACCTGGTCGTTTTGGCTCAACGATCCGCGGGCGACTCCGGCACCGATCGTGTTGCAACATCGAACCGGAGGGACGGACGTCGGGTTCTGCGGATTTGACTTGATCCTCGAAGACGGATATTTGACCGCCCGCGTGATGCGGCACTGGCCGGGAAATGCGGTCGCGATCCGCACCCGAAGCCCGCTCGCGAAACAGCAGTGGCAGCATGTCGCTTGGTCTTGGGATGGAAGCAGCAAGGCATCTGGCTTGAAGATCTACCGCAATGGATCTCCAGTGCCAACGGATATGATCGTCGACAAGCTTTGGAAGAAGATCAGCGCATACGGAGACCATGCGGCGAGCGGAGGAGATTGGGCGTTTGGACAACGGTTCCGTGACCTAGGCTTTAAGGGAGGAATGATTGACGATATTGCCTGCGCCAACCGGGCGTTGAGTGATCTGGAAGTTGCCCAACTCTTCGATGGCCACTCCCTCGCGGATGCCCTCGCCTCTCCGAACAAAGCGCTTGCTGAGACATACAGCAGTGCTTTCGATACGGCGGCGAAGCAAGGTCGAGACGCAGTGCGAAAATCGCAAACCGACCTTACGAACGCCGAAGAAGGGGTTAATGAGGTGTCGGTTATGGAAGAGGCGAAACCGCCCGTTCCGGCTCATTTGCTGGCGCGCGGTGCCTATGATGCTCCGCGAAGCAAAGCAAATGAGGTGACGCGTGGGGTTCCAAAGGCCCTCCCCAGTTTACGAAGCAAGGGCCCAAACAATCGTCTCGCCCTGGCTCGCTGGACGGTTCAACCGAACCACCCGCTTACCTCTCGGGTTGCGGTTAATCGCATCTGGCAAATGCTTTTTGGCACCGGTCTCGTGGAGTCCAGCGAAAACTTTGGAGTGCAAGGGAGCCGTCCGACTCACCCCGATCTTCTCGACTACTTGGCTCGCAATTTTGTCGACTCAGGATGGGACGTGAAGGCAATAATCCAGAGAATCGTCCTTTCCTCGACGTATCGGCAGGACTCGACCCGCTCCGCAAAGGGAATGGCGATCGATCCTACTAACGTGTGGCTTTCCCGTGGACCCAGCCAGCGCCTCGCGGCGGAAATGGTTCGCGATACCGCCCTTGCTGCCTCGGGATTACTCGCCGACAAGATGGGCGGACCACCGGTCAATCCCTACCAACCCGCGGGAATCTGGCAAGAATTCAACGGGATGAGTCCGGCATTTGTCCAAAGTAAAGGGGCGGATCTTTATCGACGGAGCCTATACTCTACGTGGAAACGCACCACGCCCGTACCGAGCATGATGATGTTCGATGCCACGTCCCGAGAAGCGTGTACCATTCGTCGGCCTACGACCAACACGCCGCTTCAAGCCCTCGTCCTGCTCAACGATGTGCAGTTTGTGGAGGCGGCCCGGCGTCTAGGGGAATACGTTTTGAAACTTCCGCTATCCGATGAGCAACGTCTGAAAGTGGCCTTTCTCAAACTCTCCGCCCGAGAACCGGACAAGACCGAACTCAAGATCTTGCTCGAATCCCTAAAGGAGCAGCGAGCCCAATTCCAAGCCGTACCAGATCAGGCAAAGAAGTTAATCTCCGTCGGAGAGAGCACATCCGATGCCTCGATCGACCCGGTAGATCTCGCGGCGATGACCCTGGTGATGCAAACGATCCTCAATTCAGACGCGGTGATCTGGAAGCGCTAACAATGTCCAATTTCGATCCAACCGACCCGATGAATCGTGTGCTCGGGCTCACGCGCCGAGAATTCTTCGGTAACACGGCCAAAGGCTTGGGCTCCCTTGCCCTAGCATCCATGATTCCTTCTTGGGCGCTTGGCGAAGGGCAACAAACTGCCGGGACCTACCACCATCCGGCAAAAGCCAAACGAATCATCTACCTCTTCCAAGCCGGAGGACCCGCTCAGCAAGATCTCTTCGACTACAAACCGCTCCTCAACAAGCTCCACGGAGAGGCCCTGCCCGAGTCGGTTCGCAATGGTCAGCGGCTGACCGTCATGAGTGCGAATCAGGGCCTCATCCAACTGGCGGGTTCGCCATTCAAGTTTGCCCAGCACGGAGACAGCGGCGCGTGGATGAGCGAACTGTTTCCGCACCTTTCGGGAGTGGCCGACGACCTTTGTTTCGTGAAGTCGGTGTTTACCGAGGCGATCAACCATGATCCGGCCATCACGTTCTTCCAAACGGGAAGCCAAATTGCGGGCCGCCCATCGTTCGGTTCATGGTTGTCGTACGGCTTGGCCTCGATGAACCAGGATCTCCCCTCGTTCGTGGTTCTCGCAAGTGTCGGGAAAGGGGATCAACCTCTCTACGCACGGCTTTGGGGAAGTGGATTTTTGGATTCGCGCCACCAGGGCGTCCGCTTCCGCTCGGGCAAGGAACCCGTGCTCTATCTCTCCAACCCGGACGGGCTGTGCGGTTCGGGCCGACGGGCGATGCTCGACCGCCTCAGCGAGCTGAACCGCCACCAGTACGAACAAGAACTTGACCCCGAAATCGAGAGCCGCGTCGCCCAATACGAAATGGCATACCGGATGCAGACCAGCGTTCCCGAGATCATGGACATCAGCAAGGAATCGGACGAGGTCTTCGATCTCTACGGCGCGGACTCACGCCGACCAGGAACCTTTGCCGCGAACTGCTTGCTGGCAAGGCGGCTGGCTCAGAAGGGCGTCCGATTCATCCAACTCTATCACCAGGGATGGGATCAACACGGTGGCCTGAAGGGCGGGATCACGACCCAATGCAAAGACACCGACCAGCCTACAACTGCGCTCATCAAGGACCTTAAGCGTCTCGGCATGCTCGAAGACACCCTCATCGTATGGGGCGGCGAGTTCGGCCGGACCAGCTATTCCCAAGGCTCCAACGACCCCAACTCCTTCGGCCGAGACCATCACCCCCGATGTTTCACCGTCTTCATGGCGGGCGGTGGTTCCAATTCGGGCACAACTTATGGCCGCACCGACGATTACGGTTACAACATCGCCGACAAGGACGGGAACGCGATCCAGCCTACAAAGGACACCTTCACCGACGGTGCCGTGCACGTCCATGACCTGCAAGCAACGATCCTCTGGCTCATGGGAGTGGACCACAAACGCTTAACCTTCCCCCTCCAAGGCCGAGACTTCCGCCTCACCGATGTTCATGGCCAAGTCGTACAAGAACTGATGAAAGCATAGCCGCTCAAATGTTTAGCATCTAGCGCAGGTGCCCGAATGAAGCGCGGTTTCTAGGGTCATAGTTAAGGGCACCCCCGAATGAAAGTCTCCTTCTCTTTGGGCAACCTGGCGCGAGAACGCGGCGACTTAGAAGCGGGCCAAGCCCTCTGGGCCGAGAGTCTGACGATCCGGTGGGCGCTTGGCGACCGGCGGGGAATTGCTATTGCTCTGGAAGGCAGCGCATCGACTGCAAGTCCCATCACTGCCGCCCGTCTATGGGGTGCCGCCGAGACGCTCCGCATGGAGATCGGAGCCCCCCTTCCTCCAAACGAACTCGCACGTCTCAACCAGCAAGTAGCTTCGGCTCGACGCGCGCTGGGGAACGATTCCGCCTTCGACTCCGCCCTGCACGACGGCCAATCAACGCCGCTCGAGCACGCCGTCGCCCTGGTCCTACAGGCAACCGAACCGTAGATAGGAGTCCAGCCTGAAGGACGCAGAGCGCCTGATACACTGACAACTCACCCCATGGCCTCATCCGTCCCTCAGCCCTGTCGAATCTTCCGGATTGTCCACTTTTGACAACCTGGCAGGCATCATAGAACAGGGCGGGATGTGGTGCGGCCAAGAAATGGCCGATCGCGGACTCCCCTACAAGCAGATCGGCCTCCAATCACCTCCGGGCGCAAGGACAAACCCGTCGAAGTCGCCCCCGGAATCGCCTAGAGCCCGTTCGCCTGAAAGAAGGAGCCCTCGAAGAAGCCGACCAATTCATCGCCGAATCAACCCAGCACGATGAGCTGACCAGCCGCGTGGAGCGAGTCCAAAACCTAATCGAAGGTTTCGAAACCCCCTACGGCCTCGAACTGCTGGCAACCGTCCACTGGGTAGCGACCCAAGAAGGCGCCGCCACCGAAGACGAGGCAATCAAGCTGGTCCAAGCATGGAACCCCCGCAAGAAAAAAATAATGCAACCCCCACACCTCCGAATCGCGTGGCGAAGATTGCACCAACAGGGCTGGATCACCTAAGCCAACTCGGTGCATTCTGTCACCCGCCACGTGGCGGGACCGTCCCGGTCCCGGTCTGCACGAGCGTCCCGCTCGTGCCACAGCAGGTTCAAGCTGAGAACCCAGAGGACACCCCTCCCATAGCCCCGGGATGATCGTCCCCGGGCATGAGCCTCCCGCCAACAGGAGCCTCCCGCATCATCCAGAAGCCCGCAGGTCCGTCCCGATCCCGGTCTACGCGACTGTCCCGCTCGTCCAATAGCAACATCAATCAAACGTCCCACCCGTCCCACCCGGGGAGAGGCCGCAGCCCAAATCAGGCCCTGGCTCAAATCTCGCCCAGGCACTGCACCAAACGCCACCGATCAAATCGGTATAACCCACCTGACGAATGCCAAAACCGCAATCAGACCGCTACATCCGCTTCTACGGCCCGATCCTCGATGCGCTTCGCGCCCTCGGCGGCTCCGCCACCCCGAAGGAAGTCAAAACCTGGATCCTCGAGCGCGTCCAGCTCTCCGAAGTAGACCGTAACCGCACCCTCAAGTCCGGCGACAACGCAGTCGAAAACGAGATCGCCTGGGCACGCGACTTCCTCAAGCGCTTCGGCCTCCTCGATCCATCAGTCAGAGGCGTCTGGAGCCTCACCGCCGAAGGCGAGAAAAGTCACCTAGACCTCCAAGCATCCCGGAAGCTCCGCGAAGTCTATGCATTCCCCGGTTCACCATCCGTTCCATCCGCCCCAGACGAAGAAGAAGAACAAACCCACGAAGAGCCAACTCTCCTAGAAACAATCCTCGCCCTCGCGCCAAAAGGCTTCGAAAAGCTATGCCAACGCCTCCTCCGCGAGGCCGGCTTCAGCGAAGTCCACGTCACCGGCCAAAGCGGCGACGGCGGAATTGATGGCCACGGCATCCTCCAGGTGAATGAGCTGGTCAGCTTCCGAGTGCTCTTCTAGTGCAAACGCTACCAAGTAGCGTCGGCTCCAGCGCTATCCGCGACTTCCGAGGCGCAATGACCGGCCGTACCGACAAAGGCATCATCATCACCACCGGCTCCTTCTCCACCGAAGCCGAAAAGGAAGCCGTCCGAGACGGCACCCCACCCATCGAACTCGTCAACGGCAAGCGGTTGGTAGAGCTAATGGAACGTCTCCAACTGGGTGTGCAGCCCAGGACGGTATACGACGTAGACCAGCGCTTCTTCGAAGAGTTCCGGTAGGAATTGGCTCAGACCCACAGGCCTCTAGAAGTAAGGTCCGTTTGATGCCGGGTTCCAGTAAACCAACGAATCTCGCATATGTTCCCAAATGTGCCAATTTCTGTTATCGAAGGTTGCTATAGGCAAGGGAGAAGGAAGTGAACATTGTGAGGTAACTGCCTTAGCATGATGAATGAGAAGCGCATCTACTATATCGGTGTCATATTTCGTAGCCGTTGTTGTTGCGATTGCGTAGACATCTGAATCTTCGGGCAATATCTCAATGTTCCCAGGTTGTGCTAGCCACTCTATCATCTTATGCCGCTCCTTTTCAGGGCAGACCCCCCATGCTTCCACCACGACACTGACTGGCACAAGTGGAACCTGGAGCTCAAGTGCTAAATAGTCAATAAAGTTTTTTGCGGATTCATGGTGCTTATCAGAAGGATCGAAGTACGCCACCAGAACATTGGTGTCTATCAACCTGCTATGGTGGAAGACCCAGCAGGAGTGCTTTTCAGCTATATATTCCGGCATCAGATCAGAGCTCCAGCAGGTAGTCCAAGCAGATTAATCAACAACTCGTCGACTCTGCTTAGTTCACCATCACCACTTCCCTCGTCTAAATCTCGCCTTCGTGCCTCGACGATCTCATCCCTAAACATGGGATCTAGAGCAACCGAAACGGGAACAGGCACTTTGCTTAACTGACCAGCGTCAAACCTATAGTAGCTGTTTTGAAAAGGAGAAGCGCTTGTTGAGAGGTACCAGTTTGAAACTGCGCTGTTCAGGTAGAGCATCAAACTTTCGAGTTGAACACCGTCTTCGGGCACAACTGCAGTTCCGCCTATAAGGAAAATTCCGCCGGCCGAATTAAGAGCCATTGACACTCTCGGTGCCAAATCTCGCATCAGTAATTTGGGACGTGTCAGCCAATCCTCTTCTCGTGATCGTATGAGCTCATACCATCGAAGTCCCGCAGTTAGGCTAGTCCGTGCTTCCAGCAAACTCTGATATGCAGAGAGGTAGCTCCAAGTTGCGGGATAATCTGCTTTTAGTTCAGTTTCTGAAAGTCTCCGACCTCGTCGGTACGGATAAACAAGGTAAGTATTCGGTTGAACCTCCAGGTATGGTTTGATTTCCGATCCAGACACGACTGGACGTAGCAGCTCGCTGTCCACAAAAGAGTTTCTTCCGAGTCCATTGACAACCTCCCAAATACCTGATGCGGATTCGCGGATTACTTTCACCACAAAAATGTCATTGGCTCCCGTTTTAATGCCTTGCACAACCAGAGCATACGAATCTAATGGCTCATGTTCCGCCAATCGGATGCGAGCATTTGCCCCTTCAGGGGAGAGTAAAAGCCAAGGATCACCCGACCGCGGGAGTAGAGTCTCAAACACTCTTGCATCTCCTACATTGAGGTTATTACCGGCTGTTAGCTCCGCGAGGACAACCTCAGGAAAATGCTGGGGCACCTCCTTTATATCGATAATTGTGGTTGCAGCTGCTTCAGGAGGAGGCGTTGCTTTCCCGACGATTAGCGCAATGTAGGCGCTTACGCCCTTGAATACTTCAGTGCTTCCAAAGTCAACAATCGTCAAGATGTGGGCGGATCTTGTCAGCAGCTGCCGAATTGGCTGCGCGTCCCGATTGTTTAATAGTCGATTGGGCATTACAACGCCAAATGCACCGTCCTGCTTCAGTAGTTTGAGACCTTGCTCAAGAAAGAGGCTAGAGTAGTCGAATCGGCCCTTGGCGCTGTCAAACCTTTCTGCTAAAAGCGTACGAGACTCAACCCGGCCCACGGCGAGGAACGGTGGATTACCTACGAGCACGTCAATATCATTGCCGATCTGGTCTTTGGCTGTACTTGCCAGTGAGTCACCACAAACTATTGCTGCGTCCAGATCATGCAATGGCAAAGACTGAGGTTCACTTGCGAGTCTCAACCAAAGTCGATTTTGCGTCTTGATAACCGCCATTTCGTCTATATCCATGCCCCGAATGGCGCGCCGGTCAATAATCTCGTTGGCCCAGTTTCGGGCCGGATCACGTTGTTTTAACCTGCGCAAGATCGAATCAAGTGCAGCATCCAGGAATGAACCTGAACCGCATGCTATATCAGCGACCACCGGGACGAAGTCGTCCTCGTCTCGCCATATTCGTCCAGAGCTTTTTCGACCAGAAATCTACAGATTTCCGGAGGTGTGTAAAAGACGCCGGCGGCCTTTCGTTTGCTGACAGCTTCGATTTCACGGAGCGGAGACTCGAAAAGACCTGGTTGATTTGGCTTGGACGCCTCAACCAACACTGTAGATAGATACTTCTCATTAGGCATGACCAAGGACGTCAGCTTCCAGCCAAGAGAAGTCGTATTTGAGGCCAATTCCACTACCATTCGGGGGACTGTAGAGATCCCTTATGATTCCAAGAATTACATGTTCTGGAATTCTCTCGTATGCACGCCGAGAGAACAATCTCGCTTGTATTTGTTCAGCCGCATCCCTATAGATACGATCAAGGAGCGGTTTGTCCAGCCCGTTTTCTGTTGCAACAGAGAATAAGGGTGGCAGTTCTCGGAGTCGTCGGTCTTCAATTGATCGAAGAAGGAACATTTGTGCATATAGGTATTGAAGGTCATTGTCTGCTCCTCCACTACCTTAACGTGCCGGAGCGTTTCCGTCCGCCAATAGTCCAGGCGGTCGACTAAGTCCTCGTCAACGGGCTGAAGGATACGGTCTGGCCTCCACTTCGCAAAAGCCTCATCCGTGAGTGATCCCCGAACCAGCTCCTTAGGAGAGAAAAGCTCAATTAGGCGGCTGCTTTCTTCTATATTTTCAACAGAGAACTCGGGCAGGGCATACCAGCTATCACCCTTGACCCAAAAAGCGTTGAAAAGCATCGCACGACCAGCGGATAAGGCGAGACCCCATTCAAGCTCGGCGTGATAGCAATAGCTTGCCGCATTGCGCAAATTCTCATGAGATAAAGCTGCCTCGCCCGAAACGACAAACGCCGCAGGCTGCCGTGAGATGTATAGCTTTCGAGCGCGTGCCCCTTCTGTCACATGAAGCACTTCAGTTTCGCTCATGCCGGGCTCGGTCCATCCCAGGACGGCGAGGACGTCTTCGTCAATCGCGCCCCCCTTGTGGAAAGCTTTAACTATTGCTGGGTTAGGCATGGTACTCTACCAGAATAACTTATTGGTCCACCATAGTGCGACAGAAAGCGACGTTATCCGTGCACCGCCCTCATTTTGGGCTCTTCGCTATTCATAGTGGAACGCCTTGAAGTTTGCCATGCAGCAGGTAGCTCATAGCGATGAGGTTTTGTGGGTCTTTGTAGCCTCTGGCTTTGTTCTTGGTTGCTTGGAGAACGCTATGGAGTCCTTCGAGGAGTC
>JBBQWO010000056.1:0-11901 GCA_038210535.1 Fimbriimonadales bacterium
TCTATGGTGGAGAACCCGACGGCACCCCGTCCTACCAGGATCCTCGGCAGTGGGTCGCCAGCGGCGAAGATCCGGTCTCGACCTATGGTTACGCCGGCACCGCAGCGCAGCTTGCGCAAACCCTCAAGCGCATCGGCAAACTCGATCCCGAGGGTGTCGACTGGGCCAAGGAAGCCGTCGAAAGCTATCGGTGGGCCAAAGCAAACACTTTGGCGAAGGATCAGTCAACTCAAGAGTTGCGAACGCGCCGCCTCTATGCCGCGGCAAGTCTGTTCCGCCTGACCAGTGAGAAGGTGTACGAGGAGGATTTCAGGACGACCTTCGCAACGCTTGGCGATCCGGCATGGGCTGGTGATACTATGTACGGGGCCCATGTGTACGCCCTCGGCGATGCCGCGCCGCAAAATCCGGACCTGCGCAAGACTGTGCTGGAGCGAGTGCGCGCGACTGCCGATATGGGGCTGGAGTCCCTCGATCGCCGTGCGCTCCGCTGGAGCGGTAACTGGTCCTTCCCGATGCTGGTCGGCCATCAAACCACGCCATGGGTCGTGGAAACTGCCGTAGCAGCGAAGCTCTTCCCAGATCGGAGGGAGCGGTACCGGGCCGCACTGTACACGACGTGCGACTACTTCCTGGGGGGTAACTCGCAGAATATCGTCTGGATTACCGGCATCCACCCGCGATCGGTCGAAAACGTGTTTCACATCGACGCCTGGTACAACGGCCGCCCAACCCTGCAACCGGGCCTCATCCCATACGGACCGTGGCGCTCGGACAAGGGCTGGGGCAACGGCCCCTGGGATTATGAGTGGGCCAACAAGAGCCTGTACCCGCTCATCGATAAGTGGCCGGGCAACGAGCGGTGGTTCAACAGCCGATATGGCGTGCTGAACGCCGAGTTCACCATTCACCAGACCCTAGCGCCTGCCGCCGCGATTTACGGCGTGTTGTCTGCGCCGAAGAGGAAGTAGTCGGGGAGGGACTCATGAGGACAGGTCTTCCCCCTCATCGGTCTCCTCGTCGAGTTCGCCGAGCCAGGCCCGGCTTTGGTCAACCGTAGGGCGAGCGTACAGGACGACGTCTGTACGGGTGCCACCCTCAGCGACCTGCTCAGCGCTGATCTCGTCGAGCACGGCCATCATCCGCTCCCGGAAGCGAACCGCCTGTTCCGGCGTCATTCGGACCGTCTTGCGCAGAAACGTGGAGTGGTCGAACCGAGACTGATCCTCCTCCACGGCCTTGAAGAAGTACTCCGTCTCGCGGATGAGAGTCGTCATCGTCAGGCGGAAGCTCTTGATCCGGAGGGCATTATACTCACGCGAAGCCCCAGTCGTCTGGCTGAAGATCTTTAGGCCTTTGCGCACATATAGGACCTCAATCCGCGAGTGCACCTGACGCTCCATGGCGGGGACGAGTAGGTCCTGCTTTAGCAGTTCGGCGACGTGGTAATGAATTGTTTGGGCTGACTTTCCAAGCCGGTGCGCCACCTCACGCACTGAGATTGGCTCTGTCCCGGAGAACGTCCAGAAGACGTCAGTGCGGACCCCCGACGCCAAACATTTGGCCTGTTCGTAGCTCAGAGTGAGGAGCGGGACTTGATTGGCGAACATAAGTCGAAATACCTAATCGCGAAATCCTTATTCCAAAACGCAATGGTTCTTGGAATATACTCCGTGAAGTTGCTGCTGGAGAGGGCGGCGCACTAAGGAGTATGAAATGAACTTTGCAACCACCCTGATCGCCGTGACCACCATGGCCACAGCCATAACGGCCGTACCTTCCGAGCGGCTCGTCTACACTGGCCGAGATGGCAACTGGTTTAACGCCGGTAACTGGAGCGCCGGACGAATTCCCTCACCCGGTGACAGCGTGATGATTCCGTCGGGAAATCGCGTGCTCGTCGACCCCGCCCAGTCACCCACAGGCTACGAAGTAAAATTCGAAGATCTGATTATCTCCAGTAACAGCATCGTCGAAACGATGCCCGGCATCGAGTGGGAGACTCGCAATGAGATTTGCTATGGGCAGCTCGTCCACCGAGGAACCAACGCCTCATCGGATCTCGGAGGCTTCGGCTACTATGCGTTTGGCCTCAAGCTGAATCCCACCCCGAAGACCAAGCGGGACATTGTCCTGAAGTCGACGTTCAGCGTTCAGATCGACGGCGCCACTCCCGCAGCGGCCGGAGAGGGCAGCCGTGGCCGTTATGCTCACCTGACTGCCGAGAGGATGACGATCAACCCCGGCACGGTCCTCGAGATCGAGGGCACGTATCTTCAGAACGCCAATCTCGCTGAAGGACAGCGCTTTACGATCGTCAACGCGGGCGAGATCAATGGGCAGTTCAAGGGCCTCCGGCAGGGCGCGCTCGTTCAAAGATTCCGTAATGTCGGGCTTTACATCCACTACAGCCCGACGTCGGTGATTCTGTACACCAGCCGCAACGGCAGGTAGCACCTCAATCGAAGAGGTAGTAACGAGGGCCTATTGGCCGGGAGGAGCCCCGCTCGATCAGCGATCGACGGCAAGCGCAGTCGCGACGATGCGGCGGCGGGGCTCCGTACGGTTCGCCACGTTCACGCGCGCACCGGGAGCGGCGTCGAACGACACGGCTAGCCAACTCATCCCGGCATAGACGGGCACGTCCGGTAAACGCCACCGAGGCTTCATCGGCTTTCCGTCCGCGTCTACCATCTCAATGGGGATCATGTCGTGCAGGAGGATGGTGTCGTGCTTCCGATTGCGATCATTCTGCTGCCCTATCTGCGTGGCCAGGCCGGGAAGCCGCTCGTTGTGCGCATCGGTGACTTGGATGAGCACCACGATCTCGTCCGCCACGAGGACAGGAGGCAGTTCGGCCATAAGCCCTTCGGGAGTGGGTCGCCACGTTAGCGAGAGCAGGCGAGAGTGGAAAGGAGTTCGATCTTCGGGGTCCGGTGCGAGCAATAGGCCCGTCCCAGCGTAATCGCCGAGGCCGATCAGGACCGCGCTTTCGGGCGGGAGTTCGAGCGTCAGCAGGTCGCGCTGTACCTGCACGGCTGGTTCAGCGCTGGCGTCGGTAAAGAGAACGCTCGCCTCGCCCAAGTTCACGACGGTGAACGTCTGCTGCTGGGCAGTCAAGGTCGAGTTCACCGCCCACAGGTAGCCGCAGCTGCCGCCACCGGTGAGATAGGCGTGCATAGGCACCGTCCCCGGCTCCCCATCGGCAATGACATGAGTCTCTAGTCCGGACTGGAACGCTTCGAAGTAGAGATCGCGAGCCTGGGCCATCTGACGCACGTCAAGCTCCGAGAGAAGCGACGGGTCTCCGTAGAACAGGTCGCGCCTTGCGCCACGGGCGAGTTGGCCGATGTGGCTCCGCGTGAAGCCCTGCCGTTTGCGGTATTGCGCCGTGTTGGTGCTCGCAGCGAAGACGCCG
Organism: Fimbriimonadales bacterium; assembly: GCA_038210535.1. Taxonomy (GTDB): domain Bacteria; phylum Armatimonadota; class Fimbriimonadia; order Fimbriimonadales; family Fimbriimonadaceae; genus Fimbriimonas. The sequence continues at coordinate 3,419 of JBBQWO010000056.1, forward strand.
TGGTCTTCGATTCGATGGAGCGGAAACCCCTCTTGGTGGAGGAGCCAGACTTGCCGGTCCTGCAGGAGGTCAATGGACCGAGTCAGGCTCGTCTGGGGAATCTCCCCCGGTCTTGGGTCGCCTGTGAATACTGCATCGACTACCTCTAGCAACCCGAGATCGGTGCCTGGTCTGCGCCCGGAACACAAAGGAGGCTCCATGTCCTGCCTCGAGAAGCCACAGTGGGTGATGACGTGAGCGTCTGGGTACTCCTTCTTGAGCCTCCTTAGGATCTGCCGAAACCTGCCAAGCCCAAGTGAATAAGCCTCCTCATTGGGCCGCTCCACGCCCGCCACCGTCGTCGCGAAGGCTGCAAAGTCGAACTTGAAAAACCGCACGCCCCACTCTCGCGCGGCCCTCAGGATCGACTCTTCAAAAAGTGGCGCATACGGACCGTCGATGAGGCTGAAGTCCCAGTTGTTCGCGCTCTTGCTGTCGCGCCACTCCACCGGGTCCAGCCAAGATCCATTTGTGCTGTACCACAGCCCGGGCACCATACCCGCTCTCTTGACTCGGTCGAAGAACCGATCCGGCCCGTCGGGCCACCCTGCAGGGTCGAAAAAGTCGTAGCCACGATTGCGGTCGAACCAGAAACAGTCAAGGTGGAAGACGTCGAATGAGAGGTCGCTGGACTCCTTCCATTGCTCCAGCCGCGCAAGGGCGCCCGTTGCCAGCTCCTCCGTCAGGTGGACATCGTCTCCCAGTTCGTCGTGGAGTCCCCAAGTGCTGTAGACCGAGAGCGGTGTTGTCACAGGGCGCAGGCTACCTAGCCGGGCTCCCATGCGGTTGGTCGAAGAAAGCCACCGGCCGAGCCGTGATTGCGGAAGGGAATGTGGCGGGGGGTAGCCTAGGGCAGATGGCAAGTTCCCGTTTGGTCGTGTCCCAAAACCGGCGATATATACAACGTGAGGACGGCATGCCGTTCTTCTACCTAGCCGATACGGCTTGGGAACTGCTGCACCGACTTGGTAAGGAGGACACGGAGCACTACCTCACTGCCCGAGCGAGCCAGGGGTTCACGGCAGTGCAAACGGTGATCCTCGGTGAACGAGACGGCCTTAGGGCACCGACCCCAGAAGGAGAAGTGCCTTTCCATGATCTCGACCCAGCGCGACCCAACGAGGCCTACTTCGCGCATGTCGACCACGTGGTGGATCGAATGAACAAGCTGGGCATGGTTGCGGCGCTCCTTCCCACCTGGGGCGATAAAGTATTGAACTCGCCCGGCGAAGGGCCGCAGATCTTTACGCCCGAGAACGCTCGCGCCTACGGCCGCTTTATCGGGGAGCGGTACCGAGACGCCGACGTGATTTGGATCCTCGGCGGCGACCGGAGCACAAGCCGACTTCCGTTTCTCGAGACGATCCGTGAAATGGCGTACGGTCTCAAGGAGGGCGATGGCGGTCGACACCTCATGAGTTTCCACCCGCCCGGCCGTCACTCCAGCTCCGAGTTCGTGCACGACGAAGAGTGGCTGGACTTCCATATGTGGCAGACCGGCCACAGCAGTCCGGAACTCGACACCTCGGCGCTGATCGCCCAGGACCGGGCGAAGGAACCGACGCGCCCAGTTCTCGACGGTGAACCGTGCTACGAAAACATACCGATCATGGGCGGGGGCTGGAACCCGACCGGTACTCGTTTCACGGCCGCCGACGCCCGGAGGCGTGCGTGGCGAGCAGCCCTAGGGGGTGCCTGCGGCCACACCTACGGATGTAACGAAATTTGGATGATGCACAAGCTCGGCGACGGGCAGTTCGTGGGTGCAAACATGGACTGGAGGCGCGCCCTGCATCTGCCCGGAGCCAACCAGATGAGGCACCTGCGTACGCTGATCGAGAGCCGACCGTTCGACGAATTGGAACCGGTTTCGGGCGTGGTAAGGGAGCTCGATGTGAACGTCTATGCCGACTCGAACTTGCAGCCGAGGGTCAGATGGACCCCTGTGCCCGACGAAGGCGCCGAGATCACCCGGCCGACCGCTGCCAGGGGCAAGGACTACATCTTTGTGTATCTTCCCGTCGGTTCCCCGGCAAAGTACGATCTCTCGCATCTGGGCGATACGGTGGAGCTTTGGTGGTACGACCCTCGCCACGGCACCGCATCGACGGGTGGAACGGTGCCTTCGCTAACGGACTGGATCGATCCTCCCGCCACCAACGAGGATTGGGTCCTGGTGGCCCAGCGTCCCGGCGCGTTCGCAGCCGAACTGGGCCGCACCCCGTCCTAGGGGCGAAACGAGTTGGAGAAGGCGAAATGAAGGCGATTTGGAACGAAACGGTGATCGCGGAGAGCGACGAGACGATCGAGCTTGAGGGCAATCACTACTTCCCGAAGAGTGCCCTCAAGTTGGAGTTCTTCCAACCGAGCGACAAGGAAACGAGGTGCTGGTGGAAGGGCGTCGCCTCCTACTACGACGTGGTCGTGGATGGACAGGTAAACCACGACGCAGCTTGGTATTACGCCGATCCAAAACCGGCGGCGGACGAGATTCGTGGCCGAGTGGCATTCTGGAACGGCGTCGAAGTCGTTCCTTAAATTTGGCTGAACAAGGTATTGAGGGACTCCGACAAGGTTGGATGCGAGAGAACGGCGTCTTGTAGCCGGCGGCAGTCCATCTTGGCCATCATCGCGATTTGCAGCATGCCGAGGATCTCGCCTCCCTCGACGCAGAAGCAGGTGGCACTGAGCAAGTGACCCGACTCCGGATCGATGGCGGCCTTGATAAAGCCCCTGGTTTCGCTCATTTCTGAGGCCCGCGCGATCCGATCGGCCTCGAGCCGCACGCTCTTGAAGCGGGTCCCATTCTCCCGAAGTTCTCTTTCCGTCGGGCCGACGCGCCCAAGCTGAGGGTCCAGATACATCACGTAAGGGATTGGCCTATCCCCGGTGCTGCGATCGCCGCCTCGGAGCAGATTATCCCGCAGAATGCGGTAATCGTCATACGAGATATGGGTGAATGCCGGTCCCCCTTTGCAGTCACCGAATGCGAAGACGCCGGGCGCGGATGTCTCGAGCCTTCCATCGACCTTGATGTAACCCTTGCCGTCCCTCTCGATTCCCGCCGTCTCTAACCCGAGATCGTCCGTGTTGGGAGTGCGCCCCACCGACAAGAGTAGGTGCGATCCCGCCACTTTCTGCCCCGATTCCAGCATCACCGTAGCGGTAGGTTCCACGCTTGCCGCCCGTTGTCCGAGGTGCAACTGGATGCCATCTTCGAGAAGCATGTCTTCCACCGCTTGTTGAACATCCTCGTCCTCATTCAGCAGGAGGCGTTCTCCCGACTCGATCACTGCGACCTCGGATCCCAGCCGCCGAAACATCTGAGCGAACTCGAGCCCAATGTAGCCGCCTCCAAGCACAACGAGGCGCTCGGGCAACTCGCGAAGCTCGAGGACACGGGCGTTGTCGAGCCAACTCACACTGTCGAGTCCGGCAAGATCGGGGATTCGCGCCCGCGTCCCGACGTCGATGAAGCACTGCTCAGCTCCAATCGCGCCGTAGCCTTCCACGTCGAGCGAACGTGGCGACGTGAATCTCGCATGGCCGCGGATCAGCTCGAGTCTCTTTGTGCTCTGAAGGCTTTCTTCGGAGCTCGTTCGGAACTCTTCCACTACCTGCGCCACCCGACGCTGGACGTCAGCCATTTGGGTGTGCTGGCCGCTCAGCTGGATTCCGAACTCGGCCGCCCGCCGGGCGAGGTATGCCACACGCGCGGAGCTATACAACGTCTTCGTCGGCGTGCATCCGAAGTTTACGCACGAGCCGCCTACGAAGAGTTGCTCAACCAGAGCTGTGCGCTTGCCGCTCGTCGCAAGCTCCTTGCCCAACGGAACGCCGCCCTGTCCGGCACCGATGATTACTGCATCAAATTGCTTCATAGTTCACTCTCTTGGGTTCGGCACGCACGTTGAAGGTTCCAGCGAGCCGATCGGAAAATCTCGCAGCAACGGATCGCCTCCGTGAAGTTCGATCAGTCTCTTATAAGCGGCCGCTGCGGGCATCGGATTCCGGTCCAGATCGAAGAGTCCGTTTGGATTCTCGCAGCCGCGGAACTCGCGGAGCTGAATATCCCAGTCGATCTGGTTCTGCAGGCTGTACCACGTGTAACCGATTACCGGCACACCCTCCTGTCTCAGCAGATCGACGTTGTGCCAGATATTCCACATCCACCTTGGCGCCTCCTCAGGATCGCTGAGGTTTGTCTCGGTAAGCATCATCGGCTTTCGATAGCGATCGTAGTATTGACGGGCGATGGTGTGCCAGCCAAAGCACGGGCCGACGATGTGTTGCTCACCATTAGGTTGAATCGAGCGCTCGTTCGTCTTGTAGTAGTCGATTCCCATCACGCAGTGGGGGCCGATCCGCCGACCGTACTCTTGTGCGCCACGGTAGTTCTCGGGCGACTCACCGTTGTCGAAAAGATAGAGGAGCACGTCCGGGTGGACGGGGTTGCCGTACAGAAAGTCGAACGTGAAGAACCGCATCTGGTTCTGAAATGCCGTCGCTTCCGCCGTCTCCGGGTGCTCCTCAACGAACGCTTCGGCGGCTTCGCTCTGAATGAAAATGGCATCCGGGCGTACCTGAAGGATTCGCTCCATCGAGAGCAGGCTCGCTCGGCACTGCGTGATGAGCGCCTGCACAAAAGCCCGGTCGCTCTTCTTCTGCTCATTCCAGAGCCCGAGCTTCCCGCTGAACTGCGCGCAGACATGAATCTCGTTGACGGGGGTGTAGAAGCGAATCCACGGGTAGCGGCGGGCGAACGCCTCGGCGAAGTCGACGAAAAGGAGCGGCCAGTCGGTGTTCTGGTAATCGCCGGCCCAATCGGGAATTCCGAAGTGGCAGAGGTCGGCGATCACTGTGATCCCCATATCACGAACAACGGGAAGCACCTCGTCTGTCCAACTCCAGTCGTAACTGTGCGGAGCCGTATGCATCCGGTAGTACGGGCCGCCGTAGCGCACGTAGTTAATCCCGAGTTCCTTGATCAACTGGAAGTCTAGGCGCCAATTCTCGTAATGACGCGTCTCCTGCATTTGATCGCGCCGGCGTCCGTTGACCTTCGGATAGCTGTTCTCGATGCCCGTAGAGAAGATGATCTTGTTCATGCAAGCTCCCTTACCAACTCGCTCTGAGAATCATGGTACACCCAGGCGAACCGGAAGACGCGAATGGCGCGCAGGAGTTCCTGCCAGGCGACAGGGCACAGCGATCCATCTGCAAACACCAGCACAACTTGCTCGACGCCTAGGGGAACCTGGTTCTTCGGATCTGCTTTCACGCCATCTTTTATGCCACTCAGCCGCTACGGCGACGGGCCATCTCCTGAGGGTGCTTACAACTGAAGGGCCGCACTTTCTAGCGCTCGGCTCACTAATTCGCTAACCGAAGAGAGCTTCTTCGACAAGCTCAGGGACGAGATCTCTGAACGTGTCGACCTATGCAAGCGGTGAAGAAGTTCAACCAGCTCTGGATGAACACCGAGGCCACTTTAACCACCATCGACCTCACAAAAGCCTCGGACTCCTGAGTCCCGCAGCCTCACAGAAGGTCTATCGACACACAACCCGAAGCGGAACTTCGAGCACTCTAGCCTGGTCTATTTACCGGGACTAGCCAGCGGAGTGCTGCCCCCGAAGAGAGACAAAAATGAATAAGACAGTACTTGCGACATCGGTGGTGCTCGGCGTTTGCGCCATCGCCATCTCGCAGCAACAGACCTCTGGCTCTGCGCCAGCCCGCATCGTGACGTCCTCTCGGGTGGAGAAAGCAGCCGTTGAGGGGCTTCTGAATCACTATCTGCCAAAGCCTAAAGAAGTCGCGATGAAGATGGTGGAGAAGTATGGCGCACCGAACGAGGCCACTCCAACCCGGATGGTTTGGTTCAATAACGGACCCTGGAAATTCACGATTCTCACGAACGAGGAGATTCCTCACCACTTCCCAATGGAGCACGTCGACCTGCTTCGGCAAGGCATCGACTACAAAGTTCCGGCAAACAAGTTCAATGACGTGGCGCACTACGACGGCAGCATCGTCATCGACCGGACTCCGGGCGAGATCAGCGCTCGCTGCGACAAGGAAGAGATGAACTTCCTCGCCGTCAATCTGGCGAACGATGTCGCGATGGGCAAGCGGTCAGTGCAACAAGCGAGAGACTTCTATGCTGCCACCGCCATGGCATTCATGAAAATGAGCCTCAATGACGAGCAGAAGATGTACACGAGTGGATTCGCGTTCAGCGTTCCCAAGGGCAATACGGGCTTCCCCGATTCCCCTCACAAAAAGGGTTAACCAGAAGTCCGAGACGATAGCGCCCGCTGCAAGTTAATCTGCAGCGGGCGCTTCTTTGGCTCAACTATCGCGTTCTTCCTGCTCACGTTCCTTCTTCAGTCGGAGGCCGCTTCTAGATAGGGCGAGAGCAATGGATCGTACCGGCTTCGGGTTCTCATGGACTTGCAAGTAAGCAGCCTTGGTACAGCGAAGGATAACACTCGGGACCGCCGCCCGAGCCTTGTCTCCGCTGAACTGAGCAAGATATCTACGGATTCGTCACCGGTTCCTCCCCACGGGTGTGGGGCGGTTGCGATGCCATAGCCGCTGTAACTCCCAACCTGCGGTTCATCCCCACGGGTGTGGGGCGGTTGACAATGCCGCTAGCACGTAGCGTTCCTATTTGCATGTAACAGGTTCCAGCCACTTGTTGTCGGCACCCTTTTCGATTGGACGAGTTCAACAAGGAGTTGCTGTCGCTGAGGTCGGGACCACTTTCAAATCGCTGCGTGTCCGCCATGTGCACTCGAGTACCCGTTCTATGACCAGAACGTGGTGGTCACTTCGTGTGGCCGAGTCTGCCTCCACCGCAAGAAGGTCAACCTCACAAGTCTTCTCCGGCCAGAGGTTTGGCCTTCGAGAGGTGGAGAGAACACCTGGCTCGTGTCCTTCATGGACTAGGGGCTTGGCTACATAGACCCTGAAAAAAAGTTCCAACCCTTGGAAAACCCCTTCGGAGCCATCAAGGTGTAACATATGTGTCCGGAACAAACTGTCACCCATGCGTCCGGAATGGACAGTTCAAAACTTGGCTGCCGCACTAGGACTCGAACCTAGGACCAGCTGATTAACAGTCAGCTGCTCTACCAACTGAGCTATGCGGCAAATCAGGCGTGATTATACCTCGGAACGATTTGTTAAGAAGTGAGAGGAAAAAGTGGGCTACCTGTTGCAAATTTGGATTTTTCGCGGATAATAGTGGACGGACTTCTACTAAGGGGTTGGAGGAAATGATGCGATTTCAAGACTACATTTGTGATGCGATTCAGAGTTCGGCGGACGAGGCTTTTAAGAATGCTCGGTCCGTTCCCCAAGACAAGGTCGATTGGAAGCCTCTTGGCTTAGGACGCTCCGTCCTCGACCAGTGCCGCGAGTTGGCAAAGACACCGGATTGGGCTTACGACATCATTTCAGGCGAGACGCAGCCGGATTGGAGCGAAGCCGGGATGGCAGAGCAGCAGAAAGTGATGGACCAGTGGATGTCCGTGGAGCAGTGCCATACGGAGTGCAAACCACGCTTGGAAAAGCTTCTAGCCTTCATACGCCAGTTCCCCGACGAGCGACTGTCGGAGACTAAGTGGCTGCCGTACGACGGGGGCCGGGACTTTACGATGATGGAGATGATGGATTATCCGCGGTGGAATTACAACTATCACAACGGCCAGATCTCCTACGTGCAAATCCTTTACGGCGACAAAGAGATGCACTAGGAAGCTGTTGACGAACTCGCCTTATCTTCTTAGTCTGTAACGTCTTTTCCTTGTGCAAGGACACGAGAAGGATCAGAAGGCTTTGTTTGGAACGACTCCGCTTGAGGAGTTGCTTCCGGGAGATCATCCGCTTCGCAAGATCCGCTCAGATTTCGATGCGGCTTACGATCGGCTGGCGTCGGCGTTCGAGACGAGTTATGGCACGACGGGCAATGTGAGCGTTCCTTCGCCGGTGCTGCTTCGCGCCTGGCTGCTCTGGCTCTTTACAGCCTAAAGAGCGAGCGCGCGCTTTGCGAGCAGATCACGATGAACGCCGGCTTTCGCTGGTTCGTCGGCCTTGACTGGGACGACAAAGTGTTCGACCACTCGACACTTCCCAAGAACCGCGAACGGTTCTTTGGCTCAGGCGCGGCAGAGGCTCTGCTGGGGGAAGTGGTTCGCATCGCGCAGTCCAGAAGGCTCCTCTCAAGCGACCGGCTGGTGGTGGACGGCACACTCATCATGGCTTGGGCGTCTCATAAGAGCTTTAAGGCCAAAGACGGCGCAGATGACGATCGGCCGAACTTCAAAGGCACCCGGCGCAGCAACCAGACTCACGAGAGTTCGACCGACCCCGACGCCCGGCTGATTCGCAAGGGCTACGGAAAGGAGTCGATGCTCTGCCACTTGGCCCACGCGCTG
>JBBQWO010000057.1:0-11591 GCA_038210535.1 Fimbriimonadales bacterium
CAATATAGAGGTGCAACGTCTCCTCCTTCAACTCGATGCCACTGATACGCCAAGGAAACGAAAGGTGCAAAGCAACCGCGAAAACATCACTCTCTGTCACGCATCAAAGACTACGCCATCCACTCCAAACAGCGAGGAGCCTTTTTTCCGACCCTCTCCCGAAATTCTTTCCCCTATACTGGAACGCACAGCAGCAATTCTGTGTACTGGCCACAACGAAGTGGCCTCGTAAGAACGTCTTTTGAACAAAGAGCCGGGCGCATGAGCCGACACCACCTAGCCATATTTGCCCTCCTTCCCCTAGCGAGCTTCGCTGGTGCGCAACTCAACATGAGCGTGCAGCAGACGATCGAAGGTTTTTCTCCTGGGTCCGGGAACATCCCAGTCTCCGTGGAACTCGAGAACAACGGCCCCGATGTTCGAGGCGTGCTGCGCGTGACGAGCCAGGGTTTTCGTACCGACTACCCGATCGAAGTTCCTCAGGGGGGCCGTAAGCGCCTGGTCACCTATCCACAAACCGATTACGGCGAAGTCAGCTTAACGCTGCTGTCCTCCGCCGGCCGCATTCATCAGACTCTCCGTTCCGAAGCGAAGTGGCAGCCGAGCCAGCAGGTCATGCTCATGTTCAGCGACACGCCAGGTGAACTCGCGTTCGTCCGAAGTAAAGCGAGCGGCAGCCCAAACAATGCCATCACCGTGCAGGATGCCTATTGCCGTCCCGGCCAAGGCCCCGACCGGCCGGTTGGGTACACCGGAATCGGCGCGGTCGTGCTGGGGTCGGGATCAGAACGGCTCACAGATCGTGAAATCGAGGCGTTGAAACTTTGGACAATCTCCGGCGGCACCTTGGTGTTCTTAGGCGGGGCCTCCGCCCCGATTCTCAACGACAGCCGCTGGAAAGTCGCCCTCCCTGCCCGCGATTTCCGCACCGTCAATATCGAGAGCTCTCAGGTTCTCGGCAAAATGGGCGAGCGTCAAACCCCCGCGATGACCCTTACCACCGGAGAGCCCCTGCCAGTCTCGAACACGACTTACGACGGCAAAAACTTGCTCGTGGCGGAACGACAGATCGGCATGGGAAGAGTGATCTACATGGCGTTCAACCTGCTCGAACAGCCTCTGAATAAGTGGGAGGGAAGACGTACCGCACTCTTCAAGATCGTGAGGCCCGCGGAGCTGAACGGCAGGCGAATGTTTATCGACGCCTTTGCTCGCGAGACTCAAGGGACGCTGTTCGCCAGCGTCACGCCCTCCGGCATCCCCGGCGCTCCCGCTCCCTCGACACCCAGAACAGACCCGTTCAGCACCAAGCTTCCTCCGACGAATCAAATTTTCTTGGTGCTCGGCCTCTACTTCCTTGCCGTGATTCCTCTAAACTTCCTGGTGCTGAAGAAGCTCAATCGCGGAGAGTTGGCATGGTTTACCGCGCCGATTCTGAGTCTGGGTTTCGCGGGGCTGCTATTCGCAAGGGCACAAGATTTGTACTCGGCTCAAATGTCCTCGGCGACGCAGGGTTTGCTTGTCGCCCAAGAAGGCATGTCCGAGGGAATCTTCATCGGTTCGTCTCAAGTGTTCATCCCCAGGGCAGGGAGCTACGACCTCAAACTTGAGGACGTGGACAGTGTTGGAGTGGCAGAAGAAGACGACCACGGCTACTACGGAGGCTATGGAGGCAGGGGCGAGAGATCGACCCTGGAACTCAACCCGATCGACGACGGCGAAATTCACGTGCCCGCCCTAAGAGCGAACAACCTGACCTTCCGCGAAATCAACTTTCGGCAGCGCGAACCGGGGGCGGCCGAGTGGTTCCAAATTCGCCACGTTCAACGCGGCAAGGTCTTCGAGATACACAATCGCGGCCCATACACGCTCAGCCAAGGCTCGCTCTTCGTGGGGAAGAAAGCCTATCCGTTGAAGGGCTCTCTCGCCTCGGGTCAAAAGCAACGCCTCACCATCGGCAAAGACACCCCCGAGGCATGGGATGTGGGCCCGTCGTTCGCCGGCATCATGATTTCGAAAACGCTCGCGCTGACCGGCAAGCTAGAAGGCATTCGGCCCGGCCCCCAAATAGGCAAAGAAGTCGTGGCTCGCACAGACGTGCGCTACGCCTTCATCACAAAGGAGGCGGCACAGTGAACAAGCTGATGTGGCAAGAACTGGTCACCAAGAACCCGATGCTCATCGAAATCGCGCGATTCCGACGCCGCTTCCTTTCGTTCAGCGGCAGCAATGCACTCAACGGAGTGGTCCTCGGGCTAGCCGTGGTCTGTTACATCGGCATCGTCATGCTCGTATTCAGCGCCCGGGGCTCCCTACCCCCGATCATGCTCGTCATCGCGCAGACCTTCGTCTTTGTCTTTGCGACCCCGAGCATTCTCTACGGAGCGATCGCCGGAGAACGTGAGAAGCGCACTTGGGACCTGCTCCTCGCCGCGCCGATTACCCAGGATCAGATCGTCGTCGGCAAATTCATTGGCGCTATGGCCGCCATCGGCGTAGGCTTCGGCCTCTTCCTCTTTCCCATTCTCGTCAGCGCCTTTGAGTATCAAACCACCAACTGGCACGATCTGATGCTCGCCGAAATAGTTTCTGCCACCTTCGTCACCTCGATCGCCACGGTCACGCTTTTCTTCAGCGCCCGCACGAAGCGCGGCTTCATGGCCCTGGGCACCGTGCTGGCGACCCTCGCGATCTTTTTGCTCATCGTGCCCCTTCTCGCCGTCGCCGTCTTGCAGGATTCCATTCTCGTAAGCCTCACCAACTTTTTCCATCCATTCTTCGTTCTCACTCATCTCGCGACAACGTCCGTAAGCGGTTCCGGAGAATACATCGGGGGCATGCACGACTTCTCATGGGGCTGGCCCCAGATCTTCGCGTATGTGATCTCCTCCGCAATCTTCCTCGTGTGGACCGCTCGCACCTTGCACTTCGCTGAAAACGACGTGAAATTCCTCCCGGCAAACAAAGATGCTTGAAGTCAAAAACCTCCGCAAAGAGTACGGCCCGCTGGTCGCAGTAGAAGGAGTCTCCTTTAACCTGCAGCCAGGAGACATCTTTGGCTTTATCGGCTCGAATGGAGCCGGCAAAACCACGACGATTCGCATGCTTTCGACCCTTCTGGAACCAACCTCCGGGACAGCGAGCCTGAACAACGCGGACATTCGAAAGGACCCGATGGATGTTCGACGAATGATCGGCTACATGCCCGACTTCTTCGGCCTTTACGACGACGTCAAGGTCTGGGAGTATCTCGATTTCTTCGCCGCGATCTACCAGGTGCCCACCAAGCAGCGAGCGGACGTGATCGACAACGTTCTGGAACTCACCGATCTCACAGTAAAGAAGCAGTCATTCGTGCAGTCCCTCTCTCGCGGCATGCAACAGCGCCTCTGCCTCGCCCGATGTCTCGTGCACGACCCCGCCATGCTCCTCTTGGATGAGCCTGCCTCCGGCTTGGACCCGAGGGCCCGCGCTGAACTCAAAGAGTTGATTGCCGAGCTGGGTCGAATGGGCAAGATCGTCATCGTGTCCTCGCACATCCTCCCCGAGCTCGCCGACTTCTGCAACACCGTCGGGATCATCGAAAAGGGACAACTCCTCGCCTTCGGTCCCGTCAACAAGATCGTCGAAGGTATGCAGCCCAACCGAGTGCTCTCCGCGAAGTTGATCTCCAACCACGCAGAAGCCGCCCGAGTCCTCACCGACCTCCCCAACGTTCTCTCAGTGGAGGTCGCCGGCGACGGCGAGCTTCGCATGGACTTCAATGGCGACCACGAGCAACAATCCGAACTCCTCACCCTGCTCGTGAACCGAGGCTTCAAAGTCATCGGCTTCCGCGAAGAGCACGCCGACCTAGAGGACGTGTTCTTGAAGTTGACAACGGGAGCGGTGCAGTGACGGGGATGGGGGTGAATGGGATGAATGCCCTACTTCAAAGCACCCGAGCCTCCTCACCCCCGTCACCCCAATCACCCCCAAAGGTGTCACCATGAAGGCCGCTACTTGGACCCAAGAAACCTTTGCAACGTACTTTAACAACGCCACTGCTCAGCGCGACTTCCGCGTTCAGTTGCGCGGCGGTCGGTCAGTTCTTTTGTTTGCCCTGTACCTGGGCATCCTCATCCTGGTCGGCATGTTTGTCTACGCGGACACCGCAGGTCTAGAGCAGGTCAGTGTCGTGGAAGCCCAGGACCGCCTCAGCGGATTCTACAGCGTGGTCATGTGGATTCTCGGCTCTACCGTCGTGCTCGTAGCCCCCGCGCTAACGGCCACCACGGTGGTTATGGAGCGGCAACGTAAATCCCTTGATTTGGTTTTTTCGGCACCCGTTCTGCCGAAATACTTCCTCGTCGGCAAGATGATCGCCAGCTACCGTTACACCTGGATGCTGCTGGTCCTCGCGCTGCCCGTCACCGCCACCTGCGTCGTCCTTGGCGGCTCTTCTTGGTCGGATGTCCTCGTCGCATATGTGCTGCTCTCGATGCACGCCCTCATGCTCACGTCCGCAGCCCTGCTGATGTCCACGCTGGCCCCTAAGCCTGTCAGCGCCATCATCTGGAGCTACGCCATTGCGATTGTCTATCTCATCGTCACCTCGATCACCGGAATGGGATTAAGCTTCATGAGTGGCGGGGGGCGAGAGATGCCGTTCACAACAGCGCTCAGCCCGTTCACCGTCACGAGCGCCGCGGACACGTTCACCCGCATCCTCTCGATGGAAGTTCCCAACTGGATCCTCGTGACGCTCTTCGCGCTGGCTGTTTCCAAACTGTTCATCCTCGCGGCAGGAGCGATTCTCGCTCCCTTCGGTAGCAGCAAAGATGTCGCCAGTCTCCGCGTCCACGCACTGCTCTATCTCATGGCGGTAGCCCTTTACTTCGGCTACGCAGGCGCGTCCACGGTGACGACCACCGCGACGAGCGCGGGATCCGTCGATTCGGGTTCTAATCTCGGACGCATGTTGTTCATGGTCATTGGGCCCCTCTTCATCATTCTCCCCTTGCTCACATGCTATGGAATGGATGGCGAAAGCCGCTTCTGGCCCAATGGCATCGCCAAAGTGAAAAAGACTTTGAATGGCACACCGGCAGGTGCCTTGCCCTTCCTCTGGCTGATCGTCCTAGGAGCTGCAACCGCCCTTTACGCCGGTGAGCAACTTGGCGGCGGCGGCGCAATCAGCCCGGCTTACTTGAGCTACGTCGTCTTTGCACTGGGCTTCTGGAGCTTCTTTTGGTCGCTTGGCCGCATGACCTCCGCTTTCCTGCTCGGGCTTCGCTCCGCCAGGACCCTGCAGTTCGCCTCGTTCCTAGTCATCGCGATCCTGCCGGTGCCCTTTCTCTCGTCCATCCAATCGAGCCAGTCGAACTGGCGCGCGAATGAATGGGTTTGGGACTATTACATCCTCCGCCCGCTATGGGTGGACGTCGACCGATCCTTCCAGGCGCTGCTGTATGGAGCGGTGCTTCTAATCGGAAGCTGGGGGATAGCGATCCTCGCTGAGAACGTATGCAAAAGAAAATGGCTACCATGAGGACTGCAGATGGAAGAACTTACGCGACGGCTTAAACGCTTCGAAAAACGGGTGCGGATGGTTCGGGCTTGGCGTGGCCTTGCGGTTGGCCTCTGCGTCGGTGGCGTGCTCGGCATGATCTGGTCAGCCCTCGATTGGTTCGCGATCTTCTACACCGAATGGACGTGGCTAAGCATTCTCGTGGGCATTTGTGCGTTCGTGGGGGCGGCCGTAGGCTTCTTCCTAAAGGTGCCCGTGCATGCATTGGCCGAAAGCATCGACCGCCGCGCGGCTCTTAAGGAGCGGCTCTCGACCGCCCGAGAGCATGCCGCCGGCTCGGACATGTTTGACCAGCCCCTGCTTAGCGACGCCTCCGAGCACCTCGATCGCCTGAAGCCAGCTTCAATATTTCCGTTTAAGATGGGTCGGTGGCAGGGAGGCGGAGTCGCGCTTGCCTCGATCGCCGCCGCCATTTTCCTCCTGGGCAACACACCGCTCCTCCTGAACGACGCGCAAAAGAAGCAGCTAGAAGACCTCAAGCGTGAAGGCGCGAAGGTCGAGAGGATCATCAAAGAGAACCTCGACGACCCCGAAGCCTAAAAGCAGATGAGCGAAGAGGAGAAGAAGCTCGCGCAGGAATTGTTCAAGCTGAAAAGGGACCTAGATAAAGGCCGCCTGACCAAAGAGGAAGCCCTGCAACGCGCGGATGAGCTGGCTAAACAGGCCGAGAAGCTCATGATGGAGTCCATCAAGAACACCGACCTCTCGCTGGAGAAAGCCGACAGTGCGCTCGACAAGCTGCGGAAGCAGGCGATGGAAAAAGTCGGCATGACCCAGAACGCCGATCCGAGCCTGATGAAGATGAGCGATCAGCAACGTGAAGCCGCCATGCAAGAGCTGCAATCCAAGATGGAAAGCCTGCAAAGCAAGCTCAACGCTCTTCAGTCGCAAATAAAGGCACTCGAGCAAAAGCTCCAGGATCCGAACCTCTCGGCTCAGGAGCGTAAGGAGCTTGAACAGCAGCTAAAGGAGTTGCAGAAGCAGAAATCTCAGGCCGAGGCAGACAAGAAGCAGGCCGAGGATGACATGGAGGCCCTCAAGCTTTCGAAAGAGGCCCAAGAGGTGTTCCAGAAGATGATGGAGCACCCCCTCTACAAGAAGCTCCAAGAGATGGCCCAGAAGCTTGCCGAAAGCAACCAGCAGGCAGCTCAAACCGGCCAGCCGAAGATGAGCAAGGAAGAGCGGGAAGCGCTTCAGAAGGAACTCGAAGAACTCGCCAAAGAGCTCAAGGACGACAAGGCGATGCAGGAATATCTGCAAGCCATGCTCGATGCGATGAAGGAATCCGGAGGCACGTGAAGGGGTGCCGGACTCTGCGGTCTGCAGGGTTTAAAACTCCCAATACCCGGCTCGGGCGCCGCAACCTCTGATGTGTGGTCCGGCGACACCGGAGTGATCAACAAGCTGGACAAGGAGCAGGAAGGCAAAGGCAAAACCCAAGCCACGATGATTCAAGGTCAAAAACGTGAGAACGCCGGAGAGGAAAGCTACATCGAGATCAAGGCACCCACCAACGTAGGCACCCGAAGCTCGGTTCCGTACGTAAAGGTTCTGCCCAGCTACCGAAAGAAGGCCGAATCAGCCCTAAATCGAAAAGAGATCCCGAAGGAGCACGAGAAGCGAGTTAAGGAGTATTTCGAGAGCCTGAATAGGGGATGAGGGGGGTGAATGGGGTGAATGAGGTGACGGGGGTGATGGGAGAGGATTTGCTCTTTGTGGGTGAAGAACGAGCCGTCTACAACGGGCGGCCTCGATCGCATCGTGAGCTGAAAGTGTACGTTCGTGCATTTGCCCTTGCCGAAGAAATCTTCGATTTCTCCAAAGCTTTGCCCCAGGACGAGAGGTTCAGCCTCACCTCTCAGATAAGGCGTTCTTCACGCTCGGTATGCGCCAATGTTGCCGAAGGCTGGCGGAAGCGGAGGTACCGAGCCGCTTTTATTGCAAAGCTAAGCGACGCTGAAGCCGAGGCCGCCGAGACCCAAACGTGGATCGAGTTTGCACAATCGTGTGGGTATATGGATGCAGACGTAGGTCAACGACTGTGGGACGAATATGAAGCACTCATCGCGACAATCATCGGATTCATAGACCACGCCGACCAGTGGACACTGAAATAATCCCCAATCCCCACTCACCCCATTCACCCCACTCATCCCCCAATCATCCCATGTCCGACTCACCCCATTCATCCGGTTCAGGCGAAGCCACCTGGTTCAGAGACACCTTCGAAGGTGTCCGCAACGAAGTCAAAAAGGCCATCGTTGGCCAAGAAGAAGTAGTCGAGGGCGTCCTCGTCGGCCTCGCGTCAAGCGGTCACGTCCTGCTAGAAGGCATGCCGGGCCTAGGCAAAACCCTTCTCGTGAAGTCCTTGGCCCAAGCCCTAGCCCTAGACTTCTCAAGGCTCCAATTCACCCCCGACATGATGCCCGCCGACGTCACCGGCACCAACGTCCTAACCGAAGCAAGAGCCTTCGAATTCCGCAAGGGCCCCATCTTCGCCAACATCGTCCTCGCGGACGAAATCAACCGCGCCACCCCCAAAACCCAGTCCGCCATGCTCGAAGCGATGCAGGAGCGCGGCGTCACCGTCGGCGGCAAACGCTACCAGCTCCCCGAGCCCTTCCTCGTGATGGCGACCCAGAACCCAATCGAGCAAGAAGGCACCTACCCCCTCCCCGAAGCCCAGCTCGACCGCTTCTTCTTCAAACTAATCGTCCCCTACCCCACCAAAGCCGACCTCATGGAAGTCGTCCTAAGAACCACCGGCACCCTCGAGCAAGAGCCGAAGCAGGTCGCCAACCAAGACGACCTCATCAAGATGCGAGCCCTCGTGCGAGAAGTCCCCGTAGCCAAAACCGTCCTCGACTACGGCCTCTCCCTAATCGTAGCCACCCACCCCGAAGGCGAAGGCGCCAGCCCCATCGCCGAACGCTACTGCCGCTACGGCTCCTCCCCCCGAGGCGCCCAAACCCTGATCACAGCCGGCAAGGTCTACGCACTCCTAGCTGGCCGCTTCAACGTCTCGAAGGACGACCTAAAGAAAGCCATGAAGGCAACCTTAAGGCACCGCATCCTGCTGAACTTCGAAGCCGAAGCCGACGGCATGACGCCCGACAAGGTGCTAAACGAGATCCAGTTGTGGGTCGATTCCAGGGACAGGGACCCGATTGCGGTTTGAAATTCCGGGTTCCTCCCCTTGCCGCTCCGGCGGGAGGGGGAGGACAGGTGGGGGTTCCGGATGGCCAGCCGACAACCTGTACACAAGCCGAGCAGCAGAACCAGCGTCGCTCCGCTTGCCGCTCCGGCGGGGGCGGACCTCCGGGCTCCTCCCCTTGCCCCGATGGTTCGTGCGGGGGAGGGGGAGGTTGGGTGGGGGTTGCGTATTCCCTTGCTGACTCCGTAGCCGACGATCCAGAACCCCCTCCTGGCCTCTCGCTGCCCAGTAACCCAGAAGACACGACCCCCACCCAACCTCCCCCTCCCGGGCACGAACCATCCCGGCAAGGGGAGGGGCCGGAGGGCGTATGAACCTGATCCTCGCCCCCCGCGAGTTCCGTCTCTTAGATGGCCTGCGCTTAAACCCAAGGAAAGCTTTCCAAGGCCGCGTCCGAGGCGAGCGCCTGACGAAGAAAAAAGGCATCAGCATCGAGTTCGCCGACTACCGCGAGTACACAGAAGGCGACGACCTGCGCCACCTCGATTGGAACGTCCTCGCCCGCCTCGACACCCCGGTCATGCGCACCTACCAGGACGAGGAAGACCTCGCCCTCCATCTCTTGCTCGACGTCAGCCCCAGCATGGAATTCGGCGAACCCCCGAAGCTCGACACCGCGAAGCAGCTCGGCGCCGCCATCGCCTACGTAGCCCTTAACGGCGGAGACGCCGTCTTCCCAAGAGCCCTCGGCCTAAGGCAACAAACCCCAAGACCCCTAAGAGGAAGAGTCGGCTACCCAAGACTCGCGACCTGGGCCGAAAACCTAAAACCACCCGAGCAAACAAAAGAAGCACTAAGCCAGGCACTCAGAGCTTTCGCAGCCTCCAGCGCAAGAGCCGGAATCGTGCTCATCCTCAGCGACGGCCTCGACCCTGAAGCCCCGAACGCAATCAGAGCCCTAGGTGGCAGGGGCCACGAAGTCTGGCTCCTCCAAATCCTCAGCGAAGTGGAAATGGATCCCGACCTCGAAGGCGACCTGAGGCTCCTTGACGGCGAAGGCGGCCAGCCCATCGAGATCACCGCAAACGGCATGGTGCTAAAGGAATATCGAAAGCGGCTCCAGGCCCACAACGCCGCACTCGCGGACGCCGTAAGGCGCTCCGGCGGCCGTTACGAACTGATCGTAGGTAGCAATCCAATGGAGAAGGTGCTCAAGGACGTGCTGAAGCGGCAAGGATGGCTCGCATGAGCTTTCAAAACGGGGCGGCGCTCGCATGGCTCCTGCCTCTTGGCGGCATCGTTATCCTGCTCTATCTTCTCAAGATGCGCCGACGTGACGTTCGGGTCCCCGCCACGTTTCTTTGGCCCGCACGAGTTGAAGAAATCCGGGCGAATGCGCTTTTTCAGAAGCTGCGAGCCAACTGGCTCCTCTTCCTCCAACTCCTGGCTCTCAGCCTCATAAGCTTCGCGATGGCTCGTCCGCAGACTCAGCAGAAGGGCCTCACCGGCGAGGTGACCGTGCTTGTGCTCGACTCCAGTGCCAGCATGTCCGCTACCGACATCGCTCCTAGTCGCTTCGAAGAAGCGAAGAAGTTGGCCAGGGAAGCCATTCAAAGCTCGCGAGCCGGTGACCGCCTCGCCCTCATCGAAGCGGGCGCCAGCCCGAAAGTCGTCTTTCCGCTTGGCAACGATCAAGCCAAACAGGTCCGCCTATTGGATGCGCTGAAGCCGACCGACGCCGAGGGTGAGGTGGGGGATGCGCTGAGACTGGCTGCTGCGCTCGTGGGTGCTCAAGAAGGCGCAAGGATCGTCCTCCTTAGCGACGGCGTTTTTGAGAGTATCACCAACTTTACGAGAGGGAAAGCCGCGCTCCTGTACAGGTCGATTGGCGATCAGGACGACAACCTCAGCATCAGTGCGCTAGGAACCGCCGAGACCGCCGGGGGTCGTCAGCTCTTTTGCGGCATCAAAAACCATAGCAAGAAACCGATCGACGGCAGTTTGACGCTCTATGCAGATGGCGAGGTCATCGATTCCGCAGAGGTTCCCGGGATCGCTCCCGACGGCCAATGGGGGCGCACGATCGCAGCCCCGGCCGGAGCCAAAGTATTCGAAGCCAAACTCACCGCCAACGACATGCTGAAGAGCGATAACTACGCAGTCAGTATCAACGATCCAGGTGCGTCCCTCAGGGTTTTGCTCGTTACCAAAGGCAACCCATTTCTCGAAAAAGCCCTCTCCCTCGACCCTCGAGTTACCCTCGACCGTGCAACCGAGCTTCCGGTTCAAGAGTTGGCGGGGATCGGAGCAGGAACCTACGATGTCGTCGTCTTCGACGGGATCGAAGAGCAGGCGGTGAAAGCCCGCGGGGTCATCGCTTTCGGCAGTCCTGGCCCAGCGTCACCCGCCGTGGCGACCGGCTCAGCCTCAAAGCCCCAGTTTCTCTCTGCCGAGCCGTCCAACCTCCTGCGGGGTGTCGATTTCGAGGGAGTGTTCATCGACAAGCAGATCAAAGTCAAACCAGCCGCCACTGGCAAGGTCCAGGCAGAAACCAGTGCGGGCCCATTGATCATCTCTTCCGAACGCCCCGACAAGCGCCAAATCCTCGTTACGTTCGAGCCGCTCAATTCCGACTTTCCCCTGCAGGTGGGGTTCCCGATCCTGCTCGCCAACGCTCTAGACTTCGTCGCCGGAGGAACCTCATCCCAAGCTCTCACGGTCAGGCCCGGCCAACCTTTCTCACTCCCGTGGACCAAGGAAGCCCATTTGTCTGGCCCCTCAGGCAATCACACCTTCTCCCCCACCGGCTCGACCCTCGTGGTTCGAGAAGCCAAGAACGTAGGCAAACACGCTCTCAAGCTCGGTGAA
>JBBQWO010000058.1:0-10128 GCA_038210535.1 Fimbriimonadales bacterium
GACTCCTCGAAGGACTCCATAGCGTTCTCCAAGCAACCAAGAACAAAGCCAGAGGCTACAAAGACCCACAAAACCTCATCGCTATGAGCTACCTGCTGAATGGCAAACTTCAAGGCGTTCCACTATGAATAGCGAAGAGCCAGAAAGTATCTCCCTGCACGAGATTGACCAGCATCTTCGTGGCGTGGAATTGCCACCCCTCAGCTAGTCAGCACAGTGGCCCGAGTGCGAATTGTCTGCAAGGTCTCAAAAAGCCGATCGATCCAGGCAGTCTCAAACAAGCCCTCGGGACCCAGTGGGTTTACGTCCGTGAATGGGCTTTCGTACAGCATCTTTGGCTCCATCACGCCATGTTCAGTCAGATAGTCGACGATCATGCTCACAAACTCAATTTGAGATGCACTCATCGTCTGATAGGGCAATTGGAGCGTCGCATCGTTCTCATATGCCCACGCGACGCCGAGTTCCAGTGCTCGCCTCGCGTAGAAGCAGGAGGCGCGAGGATCGGAATTCGCCAAAGCTTCCGCCCGATGGGCGGAATCGTAGGCTTCATGGAACTCGGCTACAAGGAAGGCAAATTGGCTCATACCTTCACCTTTCTCCACGGTGCAATCTTAAATCCAATAGGATAGGGTTTGAATGTCGCCTTCTTGCCCAGATCAGGTTTGTCTGCAGATTGAAATTTCCGCAAGGCGGTCGGTTCAATTTCTCCAACGACGAAGTAGTCGTGAACGCCACCTTTGAGCTGGATTACATCGCGGGCAAATGGCTGCTTCATTGGCCCGCGAATCCGACCATCACCATATAATCTATTGTTAGCCTGAATAATGAAGGAGTGTATGTCAAGAGCTGAAGCTTCTACTAGGCTGTTAAAAGAGTTGATATCTTGATTCCATTCCAGCACATATAACCCATCAACAAGGCCCTGAAAGTGTGATCTGAATCTTGGATTTGTAAGATCACTGCAGATTAGCACCCCGAAGTAGAGCCCGCGTGAACGATACACGGGTATCTCCGGTCTAGCCTCAGGAGCTGAAAGAAGCCGCTCGCCATACATGCGATCCAAAAGCAGAGCCTCCTCCCATGCGGGTGCATTTTTTGTCTGGATCAGCTGAAGCTGGCCGTATCCGCTGCCGAGATCGACTGTGACAATCGCCTGGTTTAGAAGGCCCACTCCATTACCAGGAGGCCAGCCATACTCCAAGCCGGCGATCAAGCCTATTCCGCTTCTCCCCAAGCGTTCTACAAAGGACCTAACCAATGACCTCGGCAAGGAAAGCTCTGGCATTACAAGCACATCAGGTCGTGGCTCATGTGTGAGCACATGGTTTATGAGTCGAGTAAGACGGTTAAACCGATCTCTATTTAGGAGCGGTGATCGCTGCGCGGCCCCATTCCATTCCGCAACTTCAGTTAGTAGGTTCGTTACCGCAATTCGGATTGGCCGCTCAGCTCCGCTCCCTACAGCTACGCCGACAGCGCCCGCGCCGGATTTCAGAATAGGACGCGGTGTGACCCACCGGTTGAGCCTCACACCGCGAAGGGCTAGTATCCACCGGGCGAATTGCCGACGGTCCACGTAGTCCTGACTATGCCGCCCATAGCCTACGATCCTCATCCAACTCAGCCTCGAAGTCAGCTCACTCAGCGGCATGGCACGAGTGGGGAATAAAATGCCACGCCACGTTCTTTCAGTGAGCGCCGATACACCCATAGTAGAAAGCGCTCCGCGAATGTCCAAGACCCTCAGCGGCCCTTCAATCGAACTAGGCAGGGCTAGGCGACGTCCACGGCGTGCCGGTCCATTGAGGAACCTCACATGAAAAGGCTGCCGGCTCCAGTCGCAAAAGAAGAGCATCTCTCCATACTGGCGCACCAAGCGCGCTGTTATGCCTCTCACGTCGATATCCCCCACGCGCCGAATCTGTCGAATAGCCTTAGTGGCTCTTTCAATCTCATCCCCGTCGAGATCCATGCAACACTTCAAAGCTGCAAGTTCCACCCGTTTCGCAAGATTCGCGAAGATCTGGCGTAGATTGTCGCGCCCAAGGTCTGTGGTGGTTTCTAAGGTCCGCCTAAGTCGGACCATCTGCTGGAGCGCTAAGCTAAGTTGCTCCCAATCACCGTTTGTGGCCATCAATCCCACTACGCGTGGGAGAAAGGTATAGAACTCAAAGAATCCATTTGGGGCTAAAAGATGTCGGCCAGCTAAGTCGTAAAATGTCTCCCGAACATCGGCCCACTCCTCACGAGGCAAAACCTCTGAGATTCTCTCCATCTTGCTGAGTTCCTCAGACAGCCCAGCCTTTCTCAGAGTCACGAAATCTGCCTCTCTGAAGACCGCGGTCGCAAGGCCAGAATCACGGTTCAAGAGAAGAGCGCGATCCTTTAGCTCCGTGTCTGACTCAGGAAGCGTTGGCAGCATTCTGTGGGCGCTTGCCTGGGTCCTCATGTGCTCTTCAATAGCAGTAATAACATCTCTTCCCGCTTGGCCCTCAAGCATGAAGACACGCTGCTTCTTTGAGCCCAGCTTGATCCTCGAAGCTTTGGCGTATGGGAGGCTGACGCGCAGTTCTTCACCGCTCATTGACAGCCATGGAATGCGGCGCACTAGCCATCTAAGCAGTGAGTTCCCGTCGCGGAAGCCCTTAGGTGCTTTCAACGATAGGTAAATGTCATCGACAAAGCGCCCATAGAATGACGGCTCCAACTGCTGTTGGACTGCCTCATCGAAGGGACCCATCAGGAGGTTCGCGATAAGACCGGAAGAAGGCAGGCCAATCGGTATGCCGCACTCGCGGCCGGCCTCTGAACACCAAGTGCGAAACGACCGGATCAGCGCTTCAGTGAATCGGCGTTCCAGTGGACTCAGAATTACGTTCATCCTCTTCAAGAAAGCCTTAGAAAGAAGAAACTCGGCGTCGATCGAGTCATAGAAACTTGAAATATCAAGTGCAATCCCTACCACCCGATGCCCAGCATCCAAGTCGCTTCTGCTCGATCTCAACCCATCACGCCTCCAGCGACCATACTGATAATGAAAGGACTGGTAGAGGGAATGGGAGTCCCAATTCACCGGACCTATCTCGACCTGATCATCGGCTTTGCCCGCGCGATACCGTCGTCGTAAGCGGTTGGCGTAAACACCTGGCGTGATCAGATTCCTCTCATATAGATCTCCGACCTTTAGAGCCCATATGGTAGAAATCACAAGATATTCGACTGAGGCAGTTATGACAAGTCGAACTGTGGCAGTTGCTTTCTTACGCTTGCTATGCGTTCGTTTCCACTCTGCTAGGGGATCACTCTCCCTAAAGTGAGGTTCAGATGTCCCATCGGAGAACGGCTCTAAGGATTTGGGAACACGAGAGGCGCCACCAAGATAGTCCGGATTCTCTGCCCAAGAATGTTCTTCATCGAGAAGCATCTTATGTAGCTTCTCAAGATTCGTAACTAGATCTTTTTCAAAGTTTACAAACTTCAGGCCGTAGGCTGCGGTGTTCGAGTAATACGCCTCCTTCTTCGCCTTGCGGAAAGCTAGCCACACTTCTGCCAAGCTAATCCAAGGCTTAAGCACCTCGTCCTCAGATTGATTCAACGACTACCCCGGAAGCAATGATCTTGCAGCGTTGCGAAGAGAGCATCGGCCTTCGCTAGAGTGGATAGGTGTACGGCTTTTGCACGGTAGATCGCATTCAAATGGGCAGCGAACCGGCGCTGTAGGGGAATTGGTGGCGAGGGAACATGGATCTCTCTGAGCCGCCCTATGCTGATACGCAAACGTGTTTGCCCCTGAATACTTGAGGCGACAGGCGAAGCGTCTGCGTTAGCACGCAACTCAGACAGCTCCTTGAGGATCTTAGTGGCAATTGCCTGGTCGTGTGCCCGGTGTTGCGATGCCGTAAACTTTTCGTTGAATGTCATCGCACGCCTTCCAGCGTCAGGCCAGTTCACCAGGCAAAACGCTCATCAATTTGCCGAACTCTGTACGAAGCACGGCTCACCCAGGCCATTGATTGTACTTGGTCCTGGATACTACCAGCCCGTTGAGATTTACCGCTCGAACCCGAATTCACGGTGGTGATGGACTCGAACCTGTGGATATTGATCAAAAGTAAATTGAACTCTGGTCTAAGATGGTATCAGAACGTTCCGGGTACGCTTTGCGGTAGTCAATTTCGAACTCTGTTCGGTGTTGACTCCCCGACCAGCAATGGTGACGGTCCGATGACCTGCCCGGGAACGCCCCTTGGGCTTGCCGCAGTGCAGCAACGATCTGCTCGTTCGTGAACAACTTCTTCCTCAAGATGTTCTCCTGCGAAACAATCGGCAGGACTAACTCATCGCCGTCAAGTTTTCGGGGAGCAGACCAGAATCACATGCATGGCAAAGGCAAACGCTACACGGAGGACCAGATGCTCGCCGTATTGGAGGAAATCGACTCTGGCGCGAGCATCGCCTCCGTTGCTCGGGCCTATGGAATCGTCGGCCAGACCATCAATCGCTGGCGCGAGAAGTATGCCAGCATGAGCGGCAGCGAGCTCGCTGAGTTGCCGGCGTTGCAGTTAGAGAACCAGCGCCTAAAGCGGATCGTGGCCCGTCAGGCATTGGAGATCGGAATGCCTACAAGGAAGTGGCGGAGGAAAATGGTGAGCCCGGTCGCCAGGCGCACCTGACGGCAGCCCATTCCACTTCGCTACATTGGGCAAATGGTCCCGCTTCGCATTGACAGCTGCTAGCGGGCACCTCTCACCCCGGTGCCCACCGTTCCACGCTCCCAGATTCGGCCGGCGGCTTAGGGCACGTATCTTTGGCGCAAAGAAAGCACAGCGAGTCGGAAGCTGTCACAATTGGGTCATACGAACGGCGAATCAGAACGCGGCACGAAAAAAGGGCGGTAGGGAGCACGAGAAGATCCAAGACAATTGCTTGGGTGCTCCATACCGCGCAACCCATCCCCCGGCGCGCCGGGCTGTTGCTCCTGAGTTGTGCATGCTTCTCAGCTTCGGTATCGACGATTTGCAAGCAGTAAATTTCCGAGGTCATTGTGCCTAAAGCTTCTTCCCCTGCGACAACAGCAGCCACTGCCCCGGGACAAATGCTCGGCTACGGGCTACAGTACACGCGGTTGACCGCGATGCTGCTCTCCGCGTCGGAAGGAGCTATGTGTAGTGTTGAGGTTCTGGACGATGTCGCAGAGGAGTCTGGTGACGGGACTGCCAAACTTGTACAGACCAAGAGCGCTCTGAGTTCTAACCCAGTGTCCGACCGTGCGATCCCCCTATGGAAAACATTGGCAATTTGGTGTCGTCAGATTTCTGCGGGCTCAATCGATCCAACAGTTACTGCTTTCGAAATTTACGTGTCCCGTAAAGTGTCCGGACAGATCATCGACACCTTTTCAGCGGCCACAGATCTCAATTCCGCCAAATCGGCGATTGCAGCAGCCACCGAGGAGCTTTTCGGCAAAGCGTCCGATGCACTTCCCGCCGACCTCAAGAAATACACGGACGTTGTTTTTACGACCGACAAACTGCCAGTCTTAGTTGAAAAGCTTTCGCTTGCTTGTGGCTCAGGGAATCCGCAAGCGGATGTGGAGCAGATTATCCGAGGACATCCTGTCACGCAGTCGCTTGCTAGGGACATCGCCGACCATATGTGCGGATGGGTGAAGCGTCGGGTGGACGACCTTCTTGCAAAAGAAGAACCGGCCGTCATTGCTCAATCGGAGTTTCTGACCGCCTACACTTCCTTTTGCCATCGCCTGGACAGGCAATTGATTCTCATCGCCGCGTCCCAATCGTTGCCCCGAGCGGCTTTGGAAGGTGCAGTTAATAGCGAGCCCGACTACATCCGCCAATTGCAGTTCCTCAAGCTCAACTATGATCAGCTTCTTTCAGCCGTGAACGACTATTTACGAGCAAGCAATGATAGGACCACCTGGGCCCGGACAGGCGACGTTGACGAAGCGTCCTTTAACGAGTTGGATGAGATGCTGATGCGAACCTGGCGAAACGAACGCGACCGCCATGAGATACTTGCCAAAAACGCCGAACAGTCCGAACGCGGAAAGCTCCTCTATCTTGAATGTATGAGATTTCAGGCACCTGTTCAGGGAATGCAAGCCCCCTCTCATTTTCTACCGGGCTGTTTCCACAGCCTCGCGAACAGCTCGGCGGTTGGCTGGCATCCTAATTACGTCGAACTCTTATCCGGTCGCCAAGGAGATTCGAATTGACGATCTTAGCGAGGGAAGTAAGAAACGTTCAGAATCCAGCCCTAGGCGCGCTACTCATATGGAGGTTCGCCTGCGCATACAGGGAGGCCCATCAGACCAATGAAGCCGCCCCAATTACCCTGGCGTATTTGGTCTTGCCGTTCCTTCTTCACGAAGAAAGTCAACTTGCCGTGCGTAGCACACTGGCTGGGTCCGGCCTGCGTGCGGCCATTTCTAAGTTTTCAGAGAACAAGAATCCGCGGCAAGACGTCCTGATCGCCTTGCAGAATCGTGCTCAACGACTTAGAGCATTGACCACATCCTCGCTGGGGATTGCGGTAGCAAAGAGTCTTGTGTCCCTTGACCGGCATGGCCGCGTCACAGCCCTCTCAACAACCCCGGCGAGAGCGGCGCTATCTCCTGAAGTCCGGAAACTCGCCACTGACGCCGAGAAGATCGGCCGGTGGTGTGCAGAGCTATCTCTACATGAGGTCAGCACCGCATTGAAGGTGAGATTCTAGCTATGTATCTGCAGATCCTCGAAATCGTTTTGTGGTCTAGGCGTCCCGGATTTGAACCCCGGAGAGTTTGCTTCCGGCCCGGTAAAGTCAATGTCATCAGCGGGGCATCCAGAACCGGGAAGTCAGCAGTAATTCCGATTATCGACTATTGTCTCGGGTCCGGAACATGCTCCATTCCTGTCGATACGATCAGGAATGCCTGCGATTGGTTTGGAATTATCGTGGCAACGACTGGTGGACAGATGTTGTTAGCTCGCAGAGAGCCCGGTGCCCAAAGATCGACTGAAGACATGATGATGATTCAGGCTGAGCGCATGGGGGCGTTACCTGACCGTCCAACGAAAAACACCACAGCCGAAGCCGTAAAGAGACTCTTGGATGAGCAGGCGGGTCTGACCAGACTTGAAACTAGTGCAGGAGGGGACGCAAGTGGCTTCGAAGGGAGACCTAGCTTCCGAGACCTCGCTGCCTTCTTGTTTCAGCCCCAAAACGTGGTCGCGAACCCTGACGTTCTGTTTTACAAAACCAGCACGTACGAGCACAGGGAGAAGCTTCGGAATATATTTCCATACGTCCTTGGCGCAATAACTGCGGATCTCCTAGCGAAGCAACATGAGCTTGCGAGAATCCGAAGCTCTCTCAAGCGCCTTCAAAGAGAGCTTGCTACGGCAGAATCCGTTTCTGCCCAATGGGACGCAGATCTCCAGGCAAGGCTCAGCGAAGCCCGCGAGCTTGGCCTGATCTCGATCCCCTTCGGTCAGGTTCTAACCCGAGATCAGGGCCTTGCCATGCTGGCGTCAATCACGGGCCAACAGCAAGTGGAGCCAGCGGTAACGTCCACTACGATCAGTGAGGCGTTACGTGAACTCGCGGACCTAGAAACTGAGGAGAGCGAGGTTTCGACTCGGTTAACGTCTCTTCGCCGACGCTTGGCAGAGATGCAGAGGGTCCAGACAGCTTTAGTCGCGAACAGTGATTCTCGGCAACTCCAACGTGAGCGCCTTGGGATATCCAGTTGGTTGCTCGCGCACGCCGACCAAGAGAACCCATGTCCAATGTGCGGCAATGAAATGCATTCTGTGAACGAAGTTCTTGAAACCCTTGTCACAGCGACGCGCGCGCTTGAAGATGCAGCGGGCACGGGCGATGCAGTATCGGCTGCATTTGATAGGGAGCAGTTACGAGTTTCCACCGAAGTCGAGGCGAAGACTGAGCAACTACGCGGAATTCAGGTGCGGCAGCGTGCCCTGCAGATGCGTTCAGAACGAAGCCAGGCGCTCCAGTATCGTGCCCGTGCCATGGAACGATTCCTTGGCAACGTTGAGAACGCTCTCAAGCTCCAAGAACGGCTAGGCGAAGACGGTGAATTGCGCGCGGAGACCAATGCCTTGTCGCAGCGAGAGGCCTCCTTAGCCGCCGAACTCCGAAGGGAGAACCTTGAAGAACGCAAACGCCGAGCATTGGACCAGGTGAATCTTTTGGCTGGCCGCCTAATCAGCGATCTCAATTCCGAGTTTCCCAATGCTCCAATTTCGCTGCAAATCAACGACCTCACGATCAAGGTGAGCCGGCCCGACCGAGACGACATCTTGCCTGAAATTGGCAGTGGCTCAAACTGGCTTTCCTATCACCTCGCAACTCTGTTGGCGCTCCACCAATTCTTCCTCGGACTTGCCAGCAGTCCCGTTCCCAACTTTTTGATATTGGACCAGCCGAGTCAGGTCTATTTCCCGCAACGACTGGTTCCTCGTCCGGATGATCCGCTCGACGAGCAACTGAAGGATGAGGATGTCGAAGCTGTCCGAAAGGCCTTTTCCACGATGGCGAGGGTCGTCGAGGATGCGAAAGAAGGCCTGCAAATAATTGTGTTGGACCACGCGTCCCGGAATGTATGGGGTGATATCCCGTTGGTGCACGAGGTGGAGGAATGGCGTGGCGAGGAAAAGCTAGTTCCGCTTGCCTGGATTGTTGCCTAACAGGCTAGACGCTGTCATTTTTCGCGGCCCAGACTGGCCCCAGCCGATTCGTTTTGAAAGAACCTCCGTTGCTACTTGATGAATCAGTTTGCCGTTGCGGCGGGCTCGGTTCGGCCCGCAAGGGATCTTACTTGTAACGACGATTGACTTAGGCAAAAACGGTGCGCAGTTGAAACAATCCCGAGTTGGTAACTCGACGTTCACTCCTTGTGCCCGCGTGCCCTTATCCCAGATGCGATTTACAAGTGCGAGCAGTTCCTGGTTTCGCTCGGCCCGGTCCTCTACTGGAAGAGGGTGCCTATTCTTGTCGTAAAGCTCGAAACGGCCATTGCGATGGAGGAATAGGAATCGCTCGCCGCCCCAAATGCCTTGCCGCAGGAGGTAGGTTGACGAAGGGGTGCCATGAGATTCTGGTCGATGTTGTCATCACTCCAGGACCCCTTGGCCCTCACCCTGCTAACGCTTCGCTCTAGGTCAAAACTTCGCCTGGTGCGAAAGAGTCCCTAACCGCTTGCAAACAGCGGCTCTTCGCTGAATCGTGTGGGTTGGGATAGTCTTCGTGCGTGAGTGAGTCTGAGCTTTTCGCCATTGGTCTTGGCATCGTATCTCCTTGGAAGATCGTGGATCTGGAGTTTAGCGAGGGCGAGGTTCATGTGAAGGTGGACTTCGAGCGCGGCTCTCGTTTCGGGGGCTGTCCTGTGCACGACACTCTGGAGAAGACGTGGCGTCATTTGAACTTCTTCAAGTACCCGTGCTTCGTTCATGCGCGGGTTCCTCGGGTGCAGATGGAGGATGGGAGCGTGACGATGGTGGAGGTTCCCTGGGGCCGTCCCGGGAGCGGCTTTACGATGGACTTCGAGTGTCACGCGCTTGCTTTGATGCGCCAGATGCCGGTGCTTGCGGCGGCGCGCGAATTGGGTGTTACGGACACGAGGCTTTGGCGTTTGCTCCGTCACCACGTGCGCTCTGCGTGGGAGGCCCAGGACATCGGCCAGCCCCGGCGCATCGGGGTCGACGAGACGGCAGCAAGGCGCGGTCACGACTACATCACTGTGTTCGTGGACCTTGATGCCAAGCGTGTACTCTTTGGCTGCGAGGGCCGCTCGGGGGTGACTCTTGCCAACTTCAGAGCCTTCCTTGAATCTAAAGGAGCATGCGTAGAGGGTATTCAGTTCGTGTGCGACATGAGCCCTGCGTTCCTGTCTGGCATCAAAGCAGCATTCCCGGATGCATTGGTGACGCTCGACAAGTTCCACCTCGTGGCGATGCTTACGAAAGCCGTCGATGAGACCCGCAGGGCCGAGGGTAAGAAGATGAGATCGCTGGCCGGCACCAGGTGGCTTTGGCTCAAGAACCCGACCAATCTGAGCGAGCGAGAGTGGCAGAAGCGTCACTCGTACTTGCGACTGGCTTT
>JBBQWO010000059.1:0-9448 GCA_038210535.1 Fimbriimonadales bacterium
ACTGCATCGCCTACAACCTGAGGCGGATGTCACGAGCTGCCTAAAAGCCGGCAAGAAGAGCCAAAAGGCCCTTCGCCGAAGCCTCTGGCTCGCAAAACTGGCCCTGCGGGCCAATCCGCACCTCTAAAGGGCGAAGCTCCAGCACTCCAACAGGCCCCAAACACGCTATGATTCGACCGAAACCGATGTCAGGCAAGCATCGCAGTCTTGGTCAACAGCTTCCTAGGAGCTTGCCGGGCTTGTCGCCGATCAGGATCACGCGCCAGGGGGTGAGCAGCTTGCCCTCGACCACGACTTTGGATCCATCGGCGCGGGGCGTGAGGTCGCTGACGAGGTCGTCGCCAGTTTTGCGGAGGCCCATGCCTGCATAGCGTCGTAAGGCGGCCTCGGTGATGGCGGCCGTGACGGTGGGAAACTGCAGGGTGAGGGGAGTATCGAGGAGGTTGTCGGCCTTGACCTTGCTGAACGGGACGACGTCGACAGCGTGCTCGTGGCTGGTCTTGTAGCTCTTGAGGTATTGGACGTAGGCGGTCGGATCGCCGACGGGCTTGAAGGTCGTCCTTTCGTCTTGCAGGACAATCTTGGCCTCGTTCTTCAGCTTGGAAACTTCGTAGCGGACGGCAACCGCGTCCTCATAGCAGCGGAAAACGACATCGAACCGCCGGCCTTGGCTGCTTTCGAGATTCAAGCGCAGCTCGTTGAAACGGTCGCGTGCCTCGCTGGCCCGGCCAAAGAGCACCTTGATCTTCTGGTCGGACTTTCTGTTAGCCGTCTTGATGACTTTGGCCCCGCTCAGCAGATTGCCTTCGCCCTTCAGGATGAGACCGAGCTGATTACCATTGAAGAGGCTGCGGCCGTCGTATCTCACCGACCAGTTCGGGACGTCGGTCTCAACGCGCAACCGCCCATCGGGGGAATCCAAACGGGGCATCGCGGGCCAGCCACTCGCCGACGCCAAACACAGGGCAAGGACACCAGCGACCATGCCCGACTCTACCACCTCCACCCCTGGCGGAACGTTGACACCCGAACGAAGCCATGCAGCCACATCGAGATATCCGTTTCCTCTATGCTCCTCTTCGAAGCCTTGGAGTGATGTCGCCTCTCGGTTAAGCTTTCTTGCTTCCCATATCGAGAAAGTGCGTCACTTGGTTGCGGCCGTGATGTTTTGAGAAATACATGGCCTGATCTGCTTCGCGGATCATTTCAGCTGGGTTCGCCGAATGAGATTCAGAGGAGGATACGCCAAAACTGGCGGTGACACCGGCGTACGCCCAAGGCTCGTTTTCCACCCCCTTGCGAAGCAATTCGGCCACCCCTAAAGCGCAACTCTCATCGCACGCAATAAGGATCACGCAAAACTCCTCGCCACCAAAGCGAGCAGCAAGGTCGACGTCCCTGGAATTTGAAGACAATATGCGCCCCATAATCTTCAGGATCTCATCTCCTGCCTGATGGCCATAGGTGTCATTGAAGCTCTTGAAGTGGTCGACGTCCAGAATAATGAGTGAGAACTGGCTGCCGGTTCGTTGGGTCCGAGCGCATTCTTCCTCCAGTCGGCGTTCGAACGAGCGACGGTTCGCGATACCGGTCAGACCGTCGGACGTTGCCAACTGCTCAAGTTTCACGTTGGCCACTGTGAGTTGTTCTTGCTGGGCTTCGAGACGTTCTCGAAGAGCCTCTAACTCGGCATTCCGCTGTGCTAGCTCGCGTTGCATGAGCCCCGAGTCGTTATAGAGCCGGGTCAGTTCATCGAATTGCAAGCCGGGAGCGGGTCGCAATCTCATGCTGGCCTCTTTAACTGCTGCCCGCAAACTGTCCGATTGCTCGTTTTGCATCAGACTCATTTCTTCGAGAATTCGTGATGCAGCCCTTTCGGTTTCGGCAATTGCAACCCATACCATGTCTCCATCACGACATCCCATGCAGTGAGTGAGCACGGTTCCACCGCCTAAGGTCATATTCAACTCCCAGTCGAACGCGGCACCCTCGTCGCGAATGGCAGCAAAGAAGAGCTGAGCCTTATCCCTGTTCGTCGGATCGACCATATCTACGAACTGGGCACCCACTACCGTGATGGAGGCAATATCGAGCTGGTCATGCGCGATGCTTGCGACAACTCCGTCGCGGTTGCACGTGATTGCTGCGCCACGAGAAGTGGGCATGCTAGATGCCCTCTGTTTTCTGTAACAGCCGATTTGCCACTTCCACGACGCCCTTGGCATGAAGGCACGTCCCATCTGCGCCCACGTCTCTCCACAGCCCGGGAATTATGCTGAATGGAGCGCCACCCACGATGATTTTGACGCCAGCACAGCTTGGGGTTGCGCGTATCGCTTCGATGACTTGAACGGCGGAGCTAATGTTTGCGGTGATGGTTACGGAGATGCCGACCACATCAGGTCGCCTGTCCTCGAGCGTGAGAATCACATCCCTTTGCGGAACATTTGCCCCCAGATAGAGGGTGTCCCAGCCGGCCAATTCGAAGAAGTCCGCCACAATGCGGATACCTATTTCGTGAAGATCCCCTCCAACGCCAAATCCAACGAACCGTCGTCCGATCCGCGGACCGGCAAAAATCTGTGGGTAAAGCTGGGACATGATCATTTGCGTAGCCGCCGTGCAGTAGTGCTCCTGCGCAACCGTGATCTGGTTGATCTGCCAGAGTCGCCCGATCTCATGCTGGGACCGAGCAAATACGTGGATGTATAGGTCTTCGATAGACGTTCCCGAGGCGACCGCATCCATGATCAGGCAGCTAGCCTTATGCCTCTCCATCGCCAAAAGCGCCGCCAAGTAGGTACGCGCCAAAGGTTCCAGCGGCTCACTTGCCTCCATAAAACTGGGCAAAGTTGTATCCATTTCTGGGAGATCGTCAATCGCATCGTAAACGAGTCCGCACGCTTCGTCGGCATCGGCTGCCGTGAGGTTTTGCCTTAGCGCGTGGATCAGAACGAGGAGATTTTCCTTCAAGTCGTGAGCAGAAATCCCACGTCCGGCCAGCATGATCTTGACCCAGCCGACATAGTCACGAAACAACTGCGGTTGCCCCGTGGTCAGGGTCTCAGCCAGGTATCGAAGGTGGAAGGTAGCGTCCTCCAGGCACTTTTGGCGACCACGCTCCCCATATCGTGTTAAGAGCTCTGGATCGCGGCGGTAATGTTCGTTCGTGATGGCCGCCGCCAAGTCGGCGCGCGTCGCATCCAACTTTCCGCCCACGAGCGAAGCGCTTGCCATCATGAGGGAAGCCTCAATTCGCTACTCCTTCAAATCGACGGATTCCCGCACTCTTGGGAACAAGCTTCAGACCCTTCGGAATTCCCTCGTGAGATTCGTGGTATAGGTGGCTGCCGTGCCAGGAGTCGAAAGTGGCCTCATCACGCCAAAAGGTAATGAGCCAGATTTCGTTCGGTTCGTCAACCGGACTGATCACCTCCAGTCGAAGAAATCCGTCCACCAAATCGACTTTGTGCGGCCGATTCCTAAACGCCGTCTTCACATCCGGTGCCATGGCGTTCGCAATCGTGAATTTGCTTAGGGCAACAAAGCAGGAACCTGTCTCGGCGGGAGCTATCACCGACTCGAGATCAGGAGTGCAAACGGGGGCTGTACACCGATGTTGCGAAGTTCGAGTCATGTTAGGACTCGGATCGGCTTTGGAACTGCGAGACGTCATACATCCTATGACCTCGCCGAACGAGAAACTGACCATAAATGTTCCACCGACTGCGCGAGACAGCGTTTTGCTCATCAGAATGACCATCCTGATCGTTCCAGCATGTTTTGAAGGTATCGATCTGAGCGGCTGCGCCAACCTGTGATAGAATTGCACTATGCTTGAATCAATCTCGGGTCCGGTTAGCCTGAGTGCCCTTTATGAACGTGTTGGAGGGCTAGAAGCCTGTCGATGCCTTTCGAAGCGATTCCACGAAAGGGTTGAGCAAGACACGACCTTGAGCCATATCTTCCCCAAAAACATGACTCCCCTCAGCGAGTCATTTACAATCTTTCTGGGCGAACGTCTTGGTGGTCCCGCCGATTATACGGCGAAACGCGGAAAACAGAGTCTGCTCTGCAGGCACGCGCACCTCTCGATCTCGACCGAAGAAGCGGAAAAATGGTTATGTCATATGTTCGCGGCCATCGACGATGTGGGAATTACCGAACCTGCTCGGGCTCGCCTGCGCGAGTTTTTCATCGAGACCGCGCAGACCCTCACGGATCCATTTCTCCCCCTCTACCAGCTGCCCTTGGATGAGTTGCGCATCAGAATCAATGAAGATCCGCAGCTTCTGCAACCATCTCCCATGGGCCACAGCCTCCTCAGGGAGGCGGTCTGCCGTTGGGATGCCCCGAGAGTCAGCCTCCTTTTGGACTCTGGAGCGAATGTGAACGCCGAAGAGCCCCAGGGCCACGGGCTCCTCTATCGGGCGGCCAACTCCGAAGGTCCTGGATCAGAAGCTGAGGGAAGAGACGTCGTCGAGCTTCTCATCCAGTGGGGAGCGGAGGTAAACCGGCAAAGTGGACCTGGGAAATCGACCCCTCTTCACATGGCTGCACGGCGCGGCCACGTCTTTCTTGCCGACATACTGCTGGGTGCGGGCGCAGATATCGAGTCAAAGGACTCTAAGGGGGAGACGCCTTTGCGGCGCGCTGTCAATTGCCAGCAGGAATCGATGGTGCACTTTCTGTTGTCCCGTGGCGCAAATCCGCAGAATCAGGACAAGAACGGACGAACGCCTTTTGACGGGGCACGAAGCGAACGCATTCGCGAGGCTCTGAGTCAGGCGATCGAATACGCCAAGGGCAAACAGGAGCAGCTCAGACTCCGCCGCCCTTTCCGTGATTCGTCAGGTTTTCCATGATCCGCTTCATGACTTGAATGCGAAGGGTTCTCGGCGCAATGAGAATCGAATAGGTCAAGAACTTGGAAAGCAGGCCTGGAACCACCGTGGTGCGCCGCCCTAGCCCAGACAAGGTCTCGCGGGCCACGGTCTCTGGCTTCTCGCCATTGCGGATCGTCATGTTGGCCCGTCGGTCGAAGGAGGACATCACGGGACCGGGGGCGCTCACGATGACGTCGACGCCAAGGGTTCGCCACTCGAACCGGAGCCCTTCCGCGAAGGACTGGACGAACGCCTTGGTCGCCGCGTAGGTCGCCGCCTTGGACACGCCTTGCCATGCCAGCAGAGAGGACACGAGAACGATTCCGCCCTTGCCCCGCGCGAGCATGCGGTTGCCCAGCGCATGAGTCAGTTCGACCGTTGCGCGGCAGTTGACGTCCACCATGTCCAGTTCGCTCGCAATGTCCATCTCAGAAAACAAACCGGACGATCCGTAGCCCGCCGCGGAAACGAAGAGTCCGACGTCAATATCCTTCGTCCGATCGATCACCGCTTGGATGCCTTGACTCGTTGCAAGGTCAGCGGAAATAATCGCGACCTCCGGTGCTGAGAGTCGCCTCAACTCCTGGGCGACTTCCTCCAACACGGATTCGCGCCTCGCCACGATCGCGAGTCTAAAACCTTTCTTGGCGAGTTCGACCGCAAATGCCCGCCCGATCCCTTCAGACGCGCCCGTAACAACAGCCCATGGTCCGTAGCGATCGATCAAACTCATTTCTCCTTTAAGGCGAAGTCACTCACTCGTTTGGGGCGATCTCTCTCACTTTTTCCCGAAGCCGTGCCAGGGCGTCGGTGTCCCCTTCGGCCGCCCGCGCCGCCTCAAGCGCCCCAAGGACAGGCGCAACTGCTGCAGAAAGGCCGATGATCCTTCGGATCGACTGCGCGTAGCGCTTCGCCGCGCCTAACAAAAAGAAGCTCGTGCGTAACAAAACGGCGTTTTCCCGCGTCCAAGCAAAACCTATACGGAGGAACTTGCACTATGAATACCCGAACGCCAATCGACGCCTATGGAGTGAAGCCTTCATGATTCCCTGCATTTTCTTGCTGACTCTCGTTCAGGTGCAAAACTCCTCGAACAATGTCCGAGTCGTCGTGAACGGAGAATCGTTTATGGCTCCCGCGCACATTCGCCGCAATCGCGTGCAGGTGGCCATGAGGCCGATCTTCGAGCGACTCGGTGCCTATTTACAATATGATCCCACCGTCAAGAAGGTGGTCGCCACGCGCGAGAGCCAGACAATGACCCTGCTGGTCGGGGAGTCTTTCGCGTATGACTTCGGCAATCGTCGAGTGGTGTTGGATTATCCGGCTATGATCGCTAACGGTCGGGTGATGGTGCCTTTGCGATTCGTGGGCGAGAGCCTCGGGGTGAACGTCAAGTGGGACCCGGCTACCCGCACCGCGACGATCGATAGCGCGAAGGTGAGTCCTTGAAGTTCGGGGCGTCTCTCGCGGCGCTCGTGGTGGCGTCAGCGGCGGCAGTCGGACAACCGGCTGCCACGTTGGAAGGCATCACCTTCGCGTCCAGCCCCGGAAAGGTGCTCGCCCCGATTCGCGAAATCGGTGACGCCTTCGGAATCCCTGTCGCTTATAACAAGGGGCGCATTACCTTCGGCGATAGTAAGCTGAACGAAGATGGCCCAAGCTTGCCTGACGGGACGCGCTTGATCCCTCTGCGCACCCTGACAAACTGGGGATTCGAGGTGAGCTGGGATGCCGAACAGGGCCATGCAGCCGTGAATCGCGGCGGAAAATCCGTCAACGTGCTCCTCGGTGCAAAGCAGGTGCGCGTGGACAAGAGGGGCCAAGTGTTGCGGGCCATGCAGGGAAAACGTGTGCTCATGGAGACTCCTATTAGCTCGGGTCGAGAGGGGTATCGCACCCCGAACGGCAAGTTCACTGCGGGACCTTACAAGGCCCTGATGCATCGGTCGAGCCTTTACGACGACGCGCCAATGCCCTATTCGGTGCAGGTGGTCGGAAACATCTTTATTCATGGGTATGCGGCGGTGCCGGAGACGCCTGCCTCGCACGGATGCATTCGGGTGTCAACCGACGGTTCGAACCCGGCAAAGTTCTTTTACCAGTGGGTGGACATCGGCACCCCGGTACAGATCACCGGATCCTGGTCACGTTGAATTGAAGCTCCGACTCATGGCTCTGGTGGGCAAGCTGAAGACCAGCTACTGGTTCGTGCCCTCGCTCATGGCCATCGGAGCCACATTGCTGTCCTTCGGCATGCTCACCTTGGACCGTCGGGTGGCGGAGGAGACGCGCCATGGGTTGCGGTGGATCTACACAGGCGGGCCCGAGGGTGCTCGTCAAGTCCTGTCCACGATCGCAGGCTCCATCATCACGGTCGCGGGGACGGTCTTCTCGATTACGATCGCCGCGCTTACCCTGGCGTCCGCCCAATTTGGGCCGCGCCTGATGCGAAATTTCATGAGCGACCGCGGCAATCAGTTCGTACTGGGAACATTCACCTCCACGTTCATTTACTGTTTGCTAATCCTACGCACCGTTCGTGGTTCCGACTATACGCTGTTCGTGCCGGAGATTTCGGTCACTGTCGCCGTGGTCCTAGCGATCGTTAGCGTGGGAGTGCTCATCTACTACATCCACCATGCTGCCCAATCGATTCAGGTGTCGCACCTCATTCGCCTGGTGGGAAAAGATCTGGACGAGACGATCAAGCGGATCTTTCCCGAAAACGCCGGCCCGGTAGACCCCAGCGAGGGAGGAGCAGAGCGTCCGCTGCCTTCTGGGGACCCGCACATCATTCACGCCGAGGACAGCGGGTATCTGCAAGCGATTGCAAGCGACACGATTTTCGAAGCCGCAGTCAAACATCGCTTGACGGTTAAGCTCCTTGCAAGACCCGGGGACTACATCATCGTTAACGAGGCGGTTGTCGAGGTCTGGCCCGGTTGTGACGATCACGTCGCTAAAGTTCTGGGGGGCTCTTTCGCCTTTGGAGAACAGAGAACTGCTACCCAAGACGCCGAGCACGCCGTCCTGCAACTCGTGGAGATCGGCATCCGCGCGGTTTCGCCCGGCGTGAACGATCCCTTTACCGCCACGATGTGCGTGGACCGAGTGTCTGCCGGGCTTCATCTGCTGATCCCTCGCCACCTCCCTTCACGCTACCGGCTCGATAAGGAGGGCGATGTGCGTGTGATCGCGCCGGTCTACACCTACGAGGACATGGTGAGAGCGGCGTATGGGCTCTACGCCCCGAACGGCGCTCCCCAAGACCCGGTGCTCGACCGAATACGCTCCCACATCGACCGCCTCCTCGCCGCCGCGCCCCAGCCGGAGTTCAGGGCTGCCTTGCGCGAGGCGCGTTCCGAGCTACCAGCCGGACCCGAGGTCCGGCCTTAGGTTCAAATCGGGAATGAGCGTTGATTGTTCACGCGGGACCCGGAGGGAGCCTTAACCAAATCGCACTAACAGGCAACTGAGGGGCAGCCGTCACGATGATGGGAGTCCGCAAGCCTCAGCCGAGTCGCGCTAGCGAGCGGTTGGTTAGCCGGAGCTTTCGGCGCAGCTTGTTCAGGTGAGGCATCGAAACTCAATAGGACATTCAAAGGTCAAACCTCGCTTCGCACTTGGGACAAATTGTGGTGCCAGACCGGTTAATGTTTCCACAGTTGCACTCCCACTTAGCCTTCGCAAGATCTATTTCGGGCATCAACATATCCGATGGGAGAGCGCTGGGGTTGAGAACCCGTCTCGTTCCTTCCGTCGCGGACTCACTCGTTTTGGCAAAGTCCATTTGGACAGGGGGAGCCCACCTATTGACAGCATGTAATCCAGTCGATTCGCGTTGCTCCTTGAGTCGGACATACCCAGATCGCTTAACCAAGTACCAAGGAAATGCCACTGCCCAAATTAGCAAGCAGGCAAAAAACCATTCAGTCGCGGACGACGGCGAGGCAACACTGAAGGACTTAGCGGGGCTCGGCGGGATATTCGATTTATTCACACCGAGATTGCCAGCATCAATGCCAACCCAAATACTCGTCACAATTATTAGCAGCCAAACTATCTCCATTTAACGTTGGATCCCCCTCAACACTATATCCATTACCATAGCGAATCAAGCTCAAACATTCGCGGGGACCGGTCTTCTCGATTACGATCGCCGCGCTTACCGTGTTTGCCTCACCCACCGTCTAAATCGATTGAGCAGCGTTCGCCCATGTCAGACTCACCTTCACCAGTCAGCGAAAGTCGCGGAACGGCCTTTCGAGTCCCGAATCCACCGACCACGGCCTCCCCACCGCCGGCTCCACCTCCTGGTTCAAGGTGTACGTGGTGCTGACGACGGGGAATGAGCGGGGGAGCAATGCCGTGAAGGTGATTCGGCCTTAGTCCTCTTTTCCGCGCGGGTTTTTGGAAGGGACGTTGACTACCGGAGCCCCCTCACCCTGCCCCCTCCCGCGAGGGGAGAGGGTTCCCCGAGGTGATATTTCGTATACCTCTCCCCTCGCGGGAGAGGTCGGAGATGGTTCGTGCTCCGGGTGAGGGGGAACAGAAGCTTG
>JBBQWO010000060.1:0-9339 GCA_038210535.1 Fimbriimonadales bacterium
CGCGAGGGGAGAGGGTTCCCCGAGGTGATTTTTCGTATACCTCTCCCCTCGCGGGAGAGGTCGGAGATGGTTCGTGCTCCGGGTGAGGGGGAACAGAAGCTTGAGTTTCACGGAAGCCCCCTCACCCTGCCCTCTCCCGCGAGGGGAGAGGGTTCCCCGAGGTGATTTTTCGTATACCTCTCCCCTCGCGGGAGAGGTCGGAGATGGTTCGTGCTCCGGGTGAGGGGGAACAGATGTTTGGAGTCCGCCGAAGCCCCCTCCGGCGAGGCATCCAAAATTATAGGAGCCCACGGTTCACCAAGCTAGCTCGGCTCGGGGACGGGGAGGGTGAAGTAGAACGTCGACCCCTGGTTCATCACGCTTTCCACCCAGACCCGTCCGCCGTGCTTCTCGATGATCCGCTTGACGTTCGCCAGGCCAATGCCCGTGCCGGAGTAGTCGGGGTCTCTGAGCAGTCGCTCGAATGGCTGGAAGAGCTTGTGGGCGTAGGTCATGTCGATCCCGATGCCGTTGTCTCTCACAAAGAAGCCTTGCGCATCCTCGCCAACCTCCACAAAAGGGGTGGGCGTACGCGATGAGTATTTGCAGGCGTTGTCCATCAGGTTATCCAGCGCGATCCGCATCATTGTCGCATCGCCTTTGCTCACGAGCCCAGGCGCGATTTCAAAGCGGGTCTGGGGGCTGCAATGATCGCGCTCGGCGAGGTAAAGGCTCACTTCTCGGGCCATCGCGCTGAGGTCGATCGGCTCGAGACGGGGTTCGTGCTTGGCGAGCCGCGCATAGCCCAGCAGGTCGTCCACCAAACGGGCGAGTTGCTTGGAGGAGCGGACCAAACTCTTCAGATTGTCCTGGTTGGCCTGCGGGATGACATTGCCCGCATCCTGAAGGAGGATCGTCGAGTTCGTGCTGATCCCCCGAATCTGCTGCCGAAGGTCGTGAGCAACCGAATAGGTGAAGCCCTGAAGCTGCTCGTTTGCAAACAAGAGGTCCGCGGTGCGTTGCTGAACGCGCAACTCAAGGTCCGCTGCAAGTTCCGTCAATTGCCCTTGCACTTCCTTGAGGTCGTTCACCATTTGTCGTTGGTCGTCGATGTCCGTGCAAGTGCCGAACCAGCGGGTGATTTCGCCACGCTCGTCGCGCACCGGCAGCGCACGGCCAATGAACCAGCGCCAGGCACCGGTCGCGCGGTCCTTGAAGCGATATTCGATTTGGTAAGGCTGCCCCGAGCGGATGCAGCCGAAGTAAGTCTCGATGCAGCGCTGCACGTCGTCCGGGTGTAGTAGCGGCTCCCAACTGGACGAGCCGAACTCGTCGCGCGGGAAGCCAGTGAATTCATACCAGCGCTCATTGTAGTAGTCGATGTAACCGTCCGGGCGCGCCGTCCAGACGATCTGCGGCATGGTGTTGGTGACTTGCCGGAACCGAGCTTCGCTCTCGCGCAATTTTTGCTCGGCAGCGTGGCGCAAAGCGATGTCCATCGCCGTTGGAATGAGATGCGTGATGCGCCCTTCCGTATCGCGCAGCGGCGCGACCTGGAAATCGATCCACACCCGCGAGTCGCCCGCCATGCGCACGGGCACGTCGTAGCGGACGGCCTCGCCGGTGGCGGCACGCTCGCACGCGTCCCGCAATTGCGCCTGGATCTCCGGGGAATAGCTCCACCAGTAGCAGTCCCAGAACTTCTTCCCGATCACATCGCCGGCCAGGATGCCGCCCGCCTCCACTGGCGCGCGGTTCGCGTAGGTCAAGGTCCCGTCCGTCGACATCACGCCGACGAAGGCATAGAGATTTTCCAGGACACTGCGGGTGAACTGCTGGCTTACACGGAGCGCGTCCTCGGCCTCCTTCCGCTCGGTGATGTCGCGGACAATTTTCGATGCGCCAATAATTTTTCCCCCCGTGTCTTTGATGGGAGAAATGGTGAGCGAGACCTCCACCGGCGTGCGGTCTTTCCTGCAGCGAACCGTTTCATAATGGGCGATGGTCTCTCCCTGGCGGATGCGCTCCAGAATGACCGACTCTTCATTTTTCAGATCGGTGGGAATCAACATCGTGATGGGCTGGCCAATCGCTTCCTCTGCGGTGTAGCCGTAGAGCCGTTCCGCGCCGCGATTCCAACTGGTGATGACGCCGTCGAGGTCTTTGCTGATGATCGCATCCTCCGACGACTCGACGATGGCCGCGAGGGTGGAGCGCGATTTCTCCAATTGCCGTTGCTCGGTGATGTCTGTGTTCGTTCGGACGAGTTCTTCGTTACGACGGATTTCAGCTTCGGTTCGTACGCGGTCTGTCACGTCCAAATTCGTCCCGACCACCCACTCGACCTCGTCCTTCGCGTTGGTGCGGACGGTTTCCACGGCTTCGATATGGCGGCTCTCTCCATCGCTCCGGCGACGAATGCGAAATGTCCGGCGACTGCTACCGGCTCGCTGCACGGTTTCTTGCAGAATGCGCTCATTTTCCGGCAAATCCTCCGGCAGCACCGCCTCGCGCCAGTCGCTGTATTGCACCAAGCCATCCGCTGTGGGCGGGATGCCGTAGAGTCGGAACATCTGCGTATCCCAGCGAATCGCGTTGGTGAGGACGTTCCATTCCCAAATCCCCGCCGCCGTCGCCT
This sequence comes from Fimbriimonadales bacterium, assembly GCA_038210535.1. GTDB lineage: Bacteria > Armatimonadota > Fimbriimonadia > Fimbriimonadales > Fimbriimonadaceae > Fimbriimonas. Next base: position 2,618 of record JBBQWO010000060.1, read on the forward strand.
CCGTGGCCAGTCGTATGCGCTCCTCGCTCTCCTCGCGCTGCCGCAACGAGGAAAGCAGCAACGCATCGTTCACCCGCGCGCAATGCCTCGGGCTCCTTCTGCACGGTGAGATCGAAGAAGTGACACACCGCGCCGGGCCGTCCGTCCGGAAGGGTGAGGCGCTCGACCTTCCAGTCGTAGGATTCGACGGCGGCGATGTCCTGCCGCTTCTCCACCGTGCTCGGCGCATGGTAGGGCTCGCCGCTTTCTAGCACCCGGCGGAAGATCGCGATGGCCTCGCTGGCAAAGGGCTCCGGCCAGACGATGCGGAGGACTTCGGCAAAATCGCGGCCGAGGAGCGGTCGGACATTTTCAAACACCTTCTGCGCGCCAGCGCTCACCTGCACGAGTCGGAAGTCCGCGTCCACCGAATAGATCCCAAAGGGCGAGAGTTCCACGAGGTGGCGGAAGGAGTCGTGGGCTGCGCGCAATTTCTCCTGGGACTGCCGTCGCTCGGTGATGTCTGTGGCGGTGGTTAATATCGCGCCCGGATTCCCTTGGGCATCATGATCCAGCGACCAGCGGCAAAGGAGGTTGACGCGGCGGCCGTCCTGGGCGATCTGGACGACCTCGCCGAGGAGGCGATGTTCGTGGCGGAGCTTGGCGATGAGTTGATCAAAGGGAGCTTCAAACTCGGTTTTTAACAGGGTGTGGAGGTCCTGTCCGACCGCTTGGTCGCTAGTCCAACCGAAGATTTCCTCGGCCCCGTGGTTCCAATAGGTGATGCGGTTGCGCACATCGCGGACGATGATGACGTCGTTGCTTAGGTCCAGAAGCCGCGCCCATTCGGCCAGCTTGCGCTCCTTCTTCCGTCGCTCGGTGACGTCCTCGATGGCCAGCAGGATCAGCTTCCTTTGACCGATCGGAGGAAGACGCCGGGCGTTGAGCAACATCGTGCGCAGGCCGAGGCCGGGGAACTCGTGCTCGACCTCATAATCTTCAAACGATCCGCCCTCCCTGTTGCCGGGGAGAAGCTCGTTGAGGAGATTTCGGAGGCCGGGGATGTTCCACTGTCCGTCGCCGAGTTCGTAAATGAGCCGGCCGATCGTTTCCTCGTGCTTGACCTGGAACACCCGGTAGAAGGCAGGGCTGGCGCTCTTGATGCGCAAATGGTCGTCGAGAACCAGAAGCGGCTCGCGCAGCGTGTTTACGATGTCGTCAGCAAGAACTGGCACATCGTCTGGTGATTGCTCCGCGTTTAGCATTAATCCTTTGTTGCCTCAAGAGAACTCGTGTTCATTCGACTTTGGCTTACCCGATTACTTGCCGAGTCCTTTGGGGCTTCGGGCTGGCTTGAACCACCAGCAGAAGCCTCGAAATCGTCGATCTCTGTCTCTAAGTTTGACACGCACCAGCTCCCCCAACGTACTCTTCAACCCGGCAAAGCAAGCAACCACGTTACATCATCCCTGGGAATGAGTTGTTCATCCATGGGAGCATGAGTGGCAGGGACGGTGACTACCGGAGCCCCCTCACCGGCGTAAAGGGTCAGAGACTCCGAATGAGCTGAAACGTGGCCTTCCCGGGTGGCCCCAGGATGCCAACGTCACCGACGAGGTGAGGCGTTTTTGACGCCTAGTAGATTCGCGGCAGACCTACTCATCAAGCCTACATGTTCAACCGATGGTTGATCCTGATGGACAATTACCGTTCCTGGCAGCTCCCACCATCTTGGCTGACGGGGGTGCGTGGCCATGGTGTGGAATATCCTGGTAGGGAAGTGCGTAGAATAGATCACGAGCCCGTTATGGTGCGCATTTTTGTTCGATGGTTGGCGTTGGTTCTGGTCGCGATAGGCGCGGCTGGGTCGCTTGCCGCGTCTGTGATGCCCCATGAGCATTCTGAGGTTGACTGCGCCCAGTGCTCCCATGCCTCTCCCGGCAGGCGACGTTTCATCGAGCAGGCAGCACTCAGCCAGGAGCAACTTGCGATTGCAACCCGCGAGATTCAGGCGGTTTCAAAAGATGTTGTCCTCGATGCGGCTCACGTTGAACACGACGTAGTTGAGGCGCAATGCTTCAGCTTCATCCCTCAGGTATTCGCCCCCATCCAGTCGCGAGCCCCGCCGATCGAGCAGCCGTTCTGTTCCGCCCCGGCGATCACTCAGTGTGGCCGCGCCCCTCCCGTTTGCTAAAAGCCCTTTGTTCAACGCGCCCTCCAAAGAGGCGCTATGACCGCTTTCAGCAAACCCAATGAAACACGCATTTACCCTTATCGAACTTCTCGTCGTCATCGCTATCATCGCGATCCTCGCCGCCATCCTCTTTCCCGTCTTCGCGCAAGCCAAAGGAGCCGCAAAGAAGACCACGGCGATTTCAAACTTGAACCAACTGGGCAAGGGACTGGCTCTCTATCTCAACGACAACGACGACACCTATTTCTTTACACGCGAAACGGCCCAATGGGCCGGCCTAAGCGAAGACCCGGAAGAGTTGGAAGAAATGGCCGTCTACAACGTTCTCCAGCCTTACGTGAAGAGCAAGGATGTGTGGTACTCGTCCGAAGACAAGCTGTCGAACAAGGGCGGCACATCCTTCTCAGTCAACGCCTATCTGGAATATGCCTGGTCCGCGACAAGCATCACCGAGCCCTCAAGCACGATCTACATGACCGACCGGTCTGATGTTCCGGTTCCGGTTACTGATGACAATCCGGAGGCGGAACCAGAAGAGCACTACTCGTGGTGGGCGTTTACCAATCCACCCATCACGGATCTGGACCAGCTACCGGGCAGCTTTCAGAAACCGAACGGAACCTATAACGACGAGCTGCTCGTTCAAATCTCCCCGGAGCGATACACCGGCAAGGTGGCTGCATACCTCTTCTGCGACTCCCATGTGAAGGCCATGAAGTTTCCCCAGACCTGGGGCGACAAGACCAAGAATATGCACTACCCGTTCAAATGACCAAGATGAAGACGGCTCTCGCAACACTAATCTTGACAGCAATTCTGGGTGCAAGCTGCTCTGATGGGGGCAGCCCTAACGTCGAAGCGGATGCGGCAAAGGAGGCGCGCCAAAAGGTGAAACAGGCATCTGGAGGTCCGCCGCCGGGCTTGCCCGGTGGGGGAAGGTAGACACAACTTCTGAAGAAGCGACAGGAGGGGTTCCTGAGCAAGGGACCCAACCTGCGCCCTCTCCGATTCCCGGTTAGAGCATGACAATGGATCGAGCAATTCGGTAGGCAATCGTCACTATCCTAATTGCCTTCCTCGATCAGGCTCCTCGCTGTCGGTTCGAGGGCTCTTAAAGCCCGTTGCATGATGAGAGCTTCTGTCCACAGTCCGCCCAGTTCCTCCCCTTGCCGCTCCAGCGCGAGGGGGACGCTAGGTGTTCCCCGTCCAGTTCCTCCCCTTGCCGCTCCGGCGGGAGGGGGAACCTAGGTGTCCCCGTCCGGTTCCTCCCCTTGCCGCTCCGGCGGGAGGGGGAGGTTAGGTGGGGGTTCCGGATGAGAGCTTCCAGCGAGCGCGAACCTGCATGCTCCCGAGCTCGCCATTGGAGCTAGAGCTACTTCAAAACCGCTAAAAGGAGAATGCTTATCTTCTGCACTGTGGCCTTGCTGAGGATGATTGCGTTCACCGAAACGTGTCTCTTCGAACCCCGCTACCCGCTCGAAAGCGGGAGCAACTCCTCCTGGGCGGCAATCTTGCCGAACCCGATCCGAAGCATCCAGATTCATCCCTTTGATGAGTCCCTGTGCGAGTTTATAGGCTTGAGAGAATTGTGAGAGACCTCTGGCGAAGAATGTTCTCATGTCCGCAGAAGAGGGAGTCCCTCAGCTCGGCATGAGGTGAAAAGAGGATGAGATTCCGATACGAGTTGATGCTTACAGAATTTGACAGAGGTGACCAGAATTGAGATCCCATGTCAGCAGACTTTGCCTTGCCGCGCTGCTCGGTCTCTTTGCTGCGGGAGGCTGCGGTGGAGACAACCAAGTGCTGCCTCCTCCGCAAGAGCGAACGGTGCTACAGCCGGGAGTCGTGGTCTTGTCGCAGGACGGATCAGTTACCCTCGCGGCCCTGACGGATACCTCCATGACCGTTCGTGGACTCGTAGGCGTCCTTGCCCCCGGGAACGTGATCGTGAGCGGAGAGGGTTTAGGACTCGCTCGCAAGGTCATATCGGCCACCCCGTCCACCGACGGCATCGTCTGCCAAACCGAGAATGCTTCTCTTACCGACATCTTCGAGGAAGCGCACATTCGACTAAAGCGGCAAGTCACCCCGGCTGACCTTGCGAACATCGAGGTGATGGAGGGTTGGGACTATGTACCGCCTTCGCCAGAGGCGTCTCGTAGCCTCATCGAGTTCAACTTCAAGTACACGAACACGTTCCCGGGTGCTGAGGTTGACCACTCGAAAATGAAGACGAGTGCGGACGCCAAGTTCAAGATCGAGCTGGGCGTAGACGTCGAGATCGAGGACGGCGCCCTGATCAAATTCACGGTGGCCCCCACAATCGTGGCGAGCACCAGTCTGGACATGGGCTTCAGTAAGCCGTGGGTCAAGAAGTACCCCGTGAACCCTGCGCCTTACGCGAAGCTCGACATCCGGCCGCTTGTCTTTTTTGTCGGAGTGGTTCCCATCGTCATTCAGCCCAATCTCAATCTTTCGGCTGAGTTCGGAGTCTCTGTGGAGGGTGGTGCAAAGGTGAAGGTAGAGCACAGCGCGACCTACCGCGCCGGGGTCACCTATGATGCCGTGGCCGATCAGTGGACGCCCATCCGCGAGATCACGACTGCGGGAACGGTCACCGAATCGCCCAACGCTTATGTAAACGCGGAAGCTTCGCTTAGCCTTGCGAAGATCGGATTGGAGCTTCTGCTCTATGACGTGATTGGTCCAAAACTCGAAATCGATGCTGGCAAGCTTTCGGCCAAGTGGGAGTCGAAGACAGTTCCAGACCTCAGCTCTAAGCTGTCCTGTGGCCTCAGCCTTTCAATCACGGGGGAAGTGAAGGGAGACGCTTTCGGCAAGTCTGTGACGTACTCCTTTGGCCCGAAGATCGAGTTTGAGTATCCGCTGTACGAGAAAACCTTCGAGCCTGGAAATGGCGATATCGAGATCAGAAGCCGAGGTGGACGAAATTGAAGCTGTTCGCGAAAGCCGCTCCCCTCTTGCTACTTCTTCTCACCTCCTGCGCTGGCGGAGGCGAGCACTCGACGCCGGGAGAGGGAACCTTGAGGCTCAGCATCGAATGGCCCGAAGCAACTCGCCTGGTCCCGGTCGCTTCAAAGAGCATCGTAATCACGGCGTCCGTTACCAAGGGTGAGGGCGAAGATGCCGTTACCGAGCGTATCACTCAGAAGATCGTGCCGAGGCCCGCAACAGGCAATCTCTCCAATGTGGAAATGAAGTTGCCTTCGACGAAGGTGACGATCCAAGCCGATGCTTGCCCGAACGCGGACGGCACCGGCAACGTGCAGGCAACTGCGAAGAAGGAAGTCACGATTCCGGAATCTCGAACGACGCCGATTGAAATCACGATGGTTACTCGAATCCAGCGGGTGAGCATGACTCCAAACCCAGATGGATCGACACTCTTGGTAGATGCCGGCGGGACTTACGAGGCTTCGGCAGAGAGTGACGGAGATATTCTCGTCATCACAAGCCCCTCCAAGTGGACGTGGACCTCGAGCGACACAACGGTGCTAGGCATCACGTCTGATGGCTCCAAGGTGACGGTCAAGGGGTTAAAGGAGGGCAGAGTGACTTTAACTGCTACAGAAGACGAATCTCACCGCACGAAGTCCGCCGTCGTAAACGTCAAGGCCAGAGAAGAGGATGTGCTGATGCCTGACGGTCGATACGAAGGTTTGATCACCTATTCCATCATCACGACAACCGGAACGTTTACCCGCATAGAAAGAGAGGCCATAACACTTAGCTCAAACTATATCAGCCACTTCTGGGTAATAGGCTACGAATATCGCGATCTCTACTTGTCTGATATGAACCGGGCCGTGACGAAGCGTGAGGCAGACGGATCGATAACATTCACCGCAGAAGGTTACACCGACGACCAGGGACTCGTGCGCGGAGATTACGCGGTCATGTCAGGCACGTTCAATCAGGGCACTATTACGATCAGTATCGAGTATTTCAGAGACAACGTGCCCAGCATTTGGAAGTCCGGGGCAGGTGTTATGTCCCGTAAAGACAAGTAGGCCATCGATAGGGAGCGACATCGGTCTCTCCCTCTCAGCTTAGGCCCAGCCATCACCATCGCCCCACCCTCGCCAACGGCATCGGCGACCGATGCGGTATCTGCACACGTCTGTTGGCACTTACACCGCATTTTCTCTGACGATTCCGCGAAGAGCGAACGATGGTGCCTTGACGCGTCATGCTACCGGCGAAAATAGTAGAATCAAAAGAAAATGTAGTTGGTATTAGCCCTCGCAGCGAGGCCCGCAATCTGGAGGGGAAGAAGCGCGCCGTAAAGCATCTCGTGCGTTTTTGAAGTTTTCCCCTAAAGATAACCATGCGTAATATCCGGCGAGGCCAGACAAACACCTTCCAACGGTTTTTCGAGTCGGAAAGGCCGGCGGGATTCTGCTGATCGTCTGCACGGTGATCTCGCTGTTGATCACGAACTCCTCAGGCGGTGCCGACTATTTGAGCTTGTGGCAAACGCGGGCCGGAGGTCTGAGCCTTGAGCACTGGATCAACGATTTGTTGATGG
>JBBQWO010000061.1:0-8091 GCA_038210535.1 Fimbriimonadales bacterium
TGGCCAAGAACGGCAGCCATCGCGACGGTATGGCGATGGCCGTTTGTCAGAATTGAGCCGTAGACCCTACCCCAGTGGCTTCGAGCTTCAACGTCTGTCGACGGAATTAGTCGCCTTAGCTTGTCCTCTTGACAGTCTTCAGGTCCCTTGGGCATCGAGTAGAAGGACTCGTAGAGATCCGGTCCAGGATGCGGGAACTGTGTTGTAGCTCTCTGATAGAGGTTGCGCATTTGTCGTTGAGGCTCACTCACGGTCGCAGACGCGGCGATGACCTTCACCCTCCGCCTGGTCTTCGCGCCCGGCTCCATCGTTAGCTGCGACCCTAAGAGGGGAGCAAGTTGATCAAGAGCGGCATCCAAAGCCGACTCGAACAGCCCGGAGAACGTTCCAAGGGACTCGTCTAGCAAGTGTGCCTCGTCTTGAATTAGCAGAGACGGATATGGATCAAAGAACTTTCGCTCGCCATCTTGGAACGAAGGGAACAGCCGCTCCGACTTTCCCTGAAGTGCTTCCCACTCAGTGGCCCTGAAAGGAATGGCCAGTCGCTGATTGGCGGACTCCATAAGGGGAGCGAAGCCGAACATGCCGAAGAACTTTCTAATTGTTCCTTGCGACTGCCCCAGCGCCGATAACTTGTCCACCGTCCCCAGAAGAACGGTCGGTGCGAAGTCGTAGATGTCCTCATCAACGATGAAAAATGGCAGCGCCGTTGGAGTGCCATAACGTCGATTCCAGGAACATGTCTCCCTCGGTGCGACGCAGTAGTGGCCGAGCGTATTTGATCCAGCTGATGAGTCTCGACGAAGAGCCAGCCCGTACTGGCTTCCACAGAAGGGACAGGCTGTGAGCTTTAGCCATCGCTCCCTCGCGCCCTTGTATGGTTGAACGGCTTTCGCACGCTCCTCCTTATCAAGAGGCACCGCTGAAAGCGTTGGGACATCATCGAGGCCCTCATCTCGATGCCAATTGGGCGTATTACTTCCGCCGACCCAAAATCCAAGCGAGAACGGCTCGCCCGCGTGGCCACGGGAATGCCGCACGTTTTCGGCGGCGGCCATGGCTGCAAAGGTACGTCTGGCTTGCTGCAGAGTGAGCAGTCGCAAGGGGTATCGCATTAGCGCCGAGACGCCGCGTTGCTTTCCGCGCAGACGATCGATAAACATTACAAGGACAAGCAGACCTAGGAATGCTTCGGACTTGCCTCCACCCGTGGCGAAGTACAACAGCGTTACCGCTTCGGAATAGTCGGCCACTTCCTTCGTGTAGTACTTGTGGAACTCCGGAATTCTTGTCGCGAAAGACGGCAGAGCCGCCAGAATGAAAGCCAACTGGAAGAGACGCCAGTCCTTGTAACCTTTCGCCTTCGCGATTTGAGACATGGCCGAGTTCATGCAGAGCCAGGCCTCGAAGGGGATACCCAACGGATCCGCCTGTTGACCAGGCCCACCCCAGTGATGCTGAGACTCAGTAAGAATTTGGATGCCGCACTCAATGGCGTTTCGTTCCCTTCGCCAGTCTTCTAAATCGCGAAGCAACTTCTCTCGCTCCCGGGCGGCGAGTTCCTCGGTATCTTTTCCTTCCAAGCCGCCGTCAACCGGGTGCTGCTCCACTTTCTCAAGCCAGCTGTCGAACTCCTCGACCAGTTTTAACAGATTGTCAGATCCTTCCGGTCTGGAAAGCAGCTCTATGTCGAGCAACACTTCGGTACGAGTAGGGCTGCTCCGCGGCAACACATATCGTGGCTGCCAAGTGGTCGCGAGTCGATGTACATCGCCAGCCCTCTCGAATATGACTCCGCCATTGAAACCCAACGCGGGATAGCTAAGGTATTTGTTGTATCTGTAAGACGGCTTTACGCGATCAAGATGCAAAAAACGATGAGCGTGCCTTGGAACGTCTACTGTGACTGTTACATGGAAGGCTGCAGGCTCAATTTCCTTAGCGTTTGACTGATTGAGCGGGGACGTCCAATTCTCGATAGCCACGTGGATGGTCGTGCGTCCATGGTCCATTGGGTCGTCGGCGCACACGACCGACCAGCGGAGGTCCATAGTGGGGACGACGACCTTTCCCGCTCCCGACCTTACTCGCGTCAGAAACGCACCCCAGTCGCGCACATGCGACGGACGCATGTGAATGCCTCGCCGATACCCCCAGAGTTTTCCCCCGTATCGTTCGTCTTGGCTCTCTGCCCATTCAGAAAGTCGCTTGGCAATTGCTGCGTTCAAGGCGACGCTTGCCGAATCCGCATCCATAACCGCGGTGCGAGTCGAGAACTCGAACTGTGGAACCTGCACTTCGAGACGCAACCATTTCTGTGGCGGCGGAACCGGCTCGGTGAGCGAATCACGGAGATCCTCTCGTGTCTTGACCTCCTGAGTAGGCAGATCCTGACTGTCAAGTGCGGCGCGGGCATCGGCACTTGCGTCTTCTTGCGCGACCTCCTCATCATCAATGCGAGTTCGATCGCGCTCGTTATCGAGGATGAGCCCAATCTCTGCGTTCGCGACGCGACGGATCTCGTAACTCTTTGCCGCCCAATCTTGGTGCTTTCGGCCACCAATTAACGAGCTTTGCAGAGCGGCGAGACGCGCACGGATTGTCTTGTTTAGTTCTCGTTGCACTTCTCTGGCAATGGGAAACGACGCCTCCAGTCGCCCGCCGATTGCGATTTCTTCGGCAGTTGGAAGAATTCTTACATAGACAGCGCAGGTCCCATTGACCACAAACTTTGCGTCGGGTGCGTCGGAGGCGGCCTGGAAGTCCAGCCCATGGGCGCTGATTCGTATCGGGTCCGCCTCTTCGTCTCCTTCGCGCTCTTCCGCGGGGCGAGGAACGATGAACTCCGTGAGGAGTGCCGAACTTGGTTTGCTGCCCTGGATGACTTCGAAAAACTCTCCGCGTCCTGCTAGGCGGCCACTGAGATTTCCCAGCAAGCTGTCTACGACTGCCTCCTTGTACGCGTCACGGATGTCGCGGGGGTCTTTGCTTAAAACAGGCATATTTTTCTAACCTCCAGACCGTTCTGAACTCTTCGAAGATAACGGCGCCACAATTGCTTCGACACGGAAAACACATCGAACGGCGCTTGCTTGTAGTCTCTTGATCGCTACCTCGGAGAGCTTTCGATAGACTTCCGCACTCTCAGGCTGAAACAGTATTTCGGCGTATCGAGTGGCTAGCTCTCGACCAAGATTCTGGTTGAGGCGCCGAGCATTCCGAATGAAGTTCCAATGTCTCGTCGCCTGCTCCTCGTCCATCTGGAGTGCCTTGCAGAACACCTTAAAATACTTCGAATCCTTGGGAGCGTGCGGCCGTGTGTCTCCCTCTGATCCCAGTGCGAGCCAGTAGTAAATGCGACCTGGTCTGCAGTCTCGAACCTTCGGATCGATCCTGATCATCGCTTCTAGGATCGCTCTCGCCAGCACCGAGCGCGTCTTGGCGCCAAAGATCCGCGAGCAGCGATTCTGCACCTCATCGTGGTAGAGCTTCAGCAGGATCCGCTCTGGATAAAGAGCAGATCGCGAACTAGTCGAGCCAACGTGTAGCTCACTTTCGAGTTCAGTCCTGAGCTCCTCGCCCATCTCGAACACGAGATCGCCAACGTTCACGGCCGAAGCTGCCACTCTCCGAAAGTGCGGTGTTTCCTCAGACCCGTATCGATAGACCCAGCCGGCGGCGAACATTGAGCGGCCGTTCTCAAGTTCGAATTTGTGCGCGTTCTGCTCGCCACCGGAACTTGATCCTCCCGTTTCGTCGAAGCGAAACGTGAGATTAATGTCCCCAATCTTTCCTATAAGCAGCGGATTCGGCACTTCCGCCAAGCGGCGCTCGAGCTCCTGGATCAGCAGCCCAATGCGACCACGGTAAGCCTTAAATTCCGCTACCTCCCGCAGGCCTCGGAGCGTGATCAGAGTTCCGTTCGCTTGTCGATATGCGACCAGAATTGTCGAGCCGTGCGGGATGTCTTGATGTGTCACCAGAAGCTTCAAGATGGTGCGATTAATTCCAACAAAAACAAAGTGACTTGCTTGCGCTCGCGTTGCCAGCGCGGTCTTGACGGCGCTCTGCGTTATCCAGGTTGTCCGCTGATCTGACCGCTCCCAGTCCGCTCCTAACTTGCGCTTCAAGAAGCGTCGCGCCAATTCCACGTAGTGAACGTTTGGAAGCACAATCGACAGTCCTGATCGAGAGTCGAGCGCGTACTTTTTTACCTCCGACAACAGGCGGGCAGCCATTGGTGTTGCGTCTGACCAGTCGTCAATAAGTCTTTCCGCCTTTGCGACCGCTCGCTCCAACTCGTCTCGCTTTCTGTTGAATGCTCCTGCCGTTAACGACGCCTCCAGACCAGTCTTGACGTGAACCCACGAATTCTCACGGCGGCGATAGTCGGTCTCGTTGTCGTCGAGTTTCGATAGGTCAGAGAATCCAGCTGGAAGGTTTGACAGCCTCAATACGAAAAGACACGCAGTCATTGCTGCAGCGTGTGATGCGTCGCCTTCGGAACCGGAGTCGTTGGCGATCCGTTGAAAAGCAAGAGCGACTTGTGATGCGTCTCTGTCTACTATTGACGCGGTGCAATAGGCAAGCGTTCGCTGAGCTGGCTGCCACCCATCTGGTAGCGCGTTTGTCGCAAGGATTGCTTGTTCGCCCTCGGCGGCAAGGACCTTGGTCGTGAATGCGATTCGTAGCTCAGCCAGGCGTGCGCGCAATGAGAAGAAGGATCTAGGATCGTCCGTAATCACTAGCGATCCGCAGGCTTGGTACCCATTGTCCATTGCAAATCGCAGCAGTTCGGGAATTCGTTGGACAGAGCCAAAGCTGGACTGGCTGGCCCTGCTGGTACCATTGAAGATCAAGAGCTCCGGCCGATGAAGTCCGCTAAGCGCTTTCGATGCGAGCGCCTCCTTCCAATCCTTCCTGCTTGTCTCGCTATGAAGGACAAACATTGCCCCTGGGGCTTCGATTGTGTCGGACCATTCGGAACTGACCTGTTCCTTGATGTCACGTCGGTTGGATCGCCTAGCAATCTTTCGAAGCTCATTGTCCAGTTGCACCCTAGCTTCGGGCTCCCAAGCATTTTGTCCATGGTCGAACACAAACACTGGAGTTAGAGCACCCAGATTTGGATCCGGTGCTTCATTTCCCCACATCTCGATATTGTTCAATGCTTCAAGTACGGATTCGAACGCCTTTGAAGATGTTGCTGGCTCGAAATGTGCATAGCCGCCCTCGGTTGTCAGCATCGACCTATACAGATCAACGAGGTCTTTCCGGCTGCTCGAGAATGAATTCAGCGACAATCTCGTCGCGTGTGTGCCTGGGTAGAGAAGCGTACGGATTCCAAACATATCCTTCGCGAAATGTCGCTCCAAGTTGATAAGCGAATGCAACAACGCGATCGGCTCGAACTCCGCAGGCCATATGAAGCAAAGGTGTACGCCTCCAGATTCAGAGGCATCAAGCGCAACGTTGATCAGGGTTCGCGCCCAAGGCTGAAGCCGGGCAGCAGTACCGCTAGCGGTCTCATGAAATGTTCGATCAGCGATCAGCTGTACTCGCGCTCCCTTCCACGGGTCCACCCGTTTAGATGTGAGCGGCGAGTCGGTAGTAGGCGACGAATCAGGGGCAAGCTTTTCGCGTACTTTTGAAGTCAGCTTCTTAGGCCTACTTGCAAGCTGCTTCAAGCGCTCTTCTAGTTTCTGCCGCGACTTGTTTTGGTTGGCGAGCCGGTCAGCAAACGACTTCCTATCCTGCATGTCACTTCCGCCTAGGTCTGAGGTGCTGGCTGACTTCCCTGCATTGCGGAGCTCAAGGCCGCTTCCATCGACTTCCCTGCCCGCATCTGCGCGCGAAGCCACACTGGACTAGGTAGCGGCAGCTGGCTGAGTTCGAAAATGGACACGTTTGTGGCACCTGAGATGCAACGAAAGTAGCGATCAACGGGAGTGGCTCTGAACAGTTCCACCAACTCGCTTGGCGAGAATTGAGCGCCCGCTGCGTCCTGTTCCAGGATGACTGTATGATTCTCACCGATGAAACCACCATAGGTTTTGAGCAATTTCGAGGGAATGCGACCAGCGATAAGCCTTCGCGGTTGATCATTCGAAGTGACTCGTTGCAGAACGACACTTGGACGCCGCACGATGGAAGGGTGCTTTTTTGTCTTTAAGTCGACGAATCGCCACTCGCCGTTTCTTTTTTTGGCACCATCAAATCGAACCACTCCGTCTGGCCCAATGTCGCTCGACCAGATAAGCGGCACGAAGGTTTCGCTTTTCGATGTTTTCGCTTTTGCCTCGGAGGTATATTTCTTGTTCTTGTCCCTGTTCCAGACAAAATGTCCAACTCTTACGGTGTAGCCGTAGTCGGTAATGCGGTGGCTTAGCTTTGAGCTCTTTTCGATAAGCGCAACGTCAGAAGGTACGCGGGGAATTGGCCACGCTGCACCGGAGTTGGGGAGGATGCACTGACCCACTGCTGTGTACTCGCCGTTTGGAGAAACGACTGAAACGGCGGACACATCAGCTCCTTCGTGAGATCGGTATCTGCGTTGAAGTATCGTCAGCGCGGTCTCCTGCAACACGTCTATGAAGACGCCTGATCGCTCGCCAACAATCCCAATGCTCCTGGCGTGCGCTTCCTTCATAAGAAAGCATCGGAGCTTTGAGAAGGAGCGGCCGGAGAGGAAGCTGGTAGGCGTGACGAATGCGCAGATTCCGCCTTTTTTCACGAGCTGGACGCCAAGGGCCAAGAAGAGCCCGTAAATGTTCGGTTGAGAATTAATCAATTCACCGAACTCTTGCGTGCAGGAAAGTGCTTCACTTGCGGGCATTTTGCGATAGGGTGGATTGCAGACCAGCACGTCGAAATGGTCGCGCCAGAGCGTCGCAGTCTTTAGCGCGTCACCGCAATTTATTTCGAATGACGGGTCGATTCCCGAGTCAACAATCTCTTCGTAAAGCACGGCTTTCAGAAAGAGCTTGGAAAGCTCGCAAAGCGTCGGATCAATGTCGAACCCAATAAGGCTTGCCGAGACGCGAGAAACGACTTCCTCGCACGAGCGCCCTTCCTTCTTGAGTGCAGTCCTGATTCGCATCGCAATTGGAACTAGGAAAGCGGCTCCACCACAGGCAGGGTCGCAGAATGTCCCTGTCTCAAACCGAACACCGTGGCAGACCAAATCGTCTAAGAGTCGGGCCGTAAGTGATGGCGGCGTAAAGTACATTGAGAGGGACTTGCGCTTCTCGGTCCCAACGAGCTGCGCATACGCCGAGCTCAACCAATAGGCGGCATCAAGTAGCGGAAGCTTTGAAAGACGGGCAGAAAAGCTCGCAATGCTAGGACAAGCGCGTGCAGTCGGGGGGCTGGGGATAGCATTCGTTTTGAGGAGCGGGAAGCTCAGTGCAAACCAATGGCGCGCGACGGCGCCGATCAATTCCGAGGCACTAAGCTTGCGCCGTTTCGCCTCCAGTTGAAGCCGGCAGACGTCATCCAAGAAGGATGAGTCCTCTGTGGTCGCCGAAGGTAGGACAACGCGGCTCGGTGACGTGAACACGACGCTACTGCCCCACATCTCGAAGTAGCTGCGATGGCCTGGTTCCTAAGCCGACGGCGACTCTGAGCAACGTAACAAGCGTTACATTTCGCTCGCCTCGCTCGATCTTGCTGTAGTACGCCCGATGCATCTTGATAGCGTCCGCGAACCCTTCTTGACTTAACCCCAATGCCACCCGCCGCCCTCGTATAGCGGCACCCAGTCTCACCTGCAGAGAATCTTCGCCCATTCGGAAAGCTTCGGCCGCTGGTACTTCTATGACTACGTCCTTAAAGGTAGTCTATATATAGATATCGCGCTGGATTGTCTCTTATGGCCATTTATCTGGGGTTCCCGCGGTTGGACCTGTCGATCGGTCTCTGCATCTCGTTGATCCCCGAATTCATCGACCGGGACATCAAGCTGCCCACGCCAAGTATAGGTAATTCAAACGCCATTTTCGGGCAGGCTACGCGGTAGCCGGAGGCGGCGCAAGCTTGGTTTAGCCTAAATTCCGAAGTTACCCACTCAAAAAAGCCATTCGTCGGTCGGTT
>JBBQWO010000062.1:0-7876 GCA_038210535.1 Fimbriimonadales bacterium
GTTTGCCGATGCGCTTGAGGGTTTGCGCAAGCTGCGCTGCGGTGCCGGCGTAACCATAGGTCGAGACCGGATCTTCGCCGCTGGCGACCCACTGCCGAGGATCCTGGTAGGACGGGGTGCCGTCGGGTTCTCCACCATAGATGTCCGGCGCGACTCGCAAACCAATTCCTCCGGTACCGTACTTCTTGGCCAAGAGTTCCTGACGAAGACGGTGGCAAAAGCGCGGAAGCCACGCTGCCTCGTCGAGGATATCGGGGATGCCGTTGCCGCTCTCGGGGATATTCAACTCGCTGTCCACGAAGTTCTCAGGAGCGAGTTCGTAAGCGAGCAAAAGCTCCTGCGGCACCCGCAAGTGGCTGCTGTAGCTGTCCCAGTCGCCCGCGTCCTGATACCAGCCCCATGCCTCCAAGGGCCCTTTCAGGGTCGGCTTGATCTGCTCGAGGTTGCCGCTTTCGCTGCCGTAATCCAGGTAGCGGAGCGTCGAATATTGCAGCTTGCCAGCGAACCCCGGCGTGAGAGTGGGATGGTGCGGAGCGGGCCGCACGAAATCGGTGTACGGCTTCTTGAGCTCGATGCCACTCCGGTTATGATAGAGCGCCCGCGCAACGGCCCGGTAAGCGGTGCGGTACACGTCCCGATCGATTGAGAACGGGTTCGAGCTTCCGATGCCCTGAATGCTCACGCGATATCGACCGGGCGTCTTGAGGGCGGAGATATCGCACTCGTAGACGTCTGCACCCACGAAGTTTGCGTTCGGAGTGTCGCTGGCGTGAAAGGTCTCGGCGTTGCTTGCAGGCTTGCGCAGGCGCATGGTGCCGGTCAGCACGGACTTGCCCGTGCTCTCGTTTAGAACGCGGAAAGGTGCCCCCGTATAGGGTTTCAGATCCAAACCGCCCTTGTCGCCGAGCCAGGCGAATACGTACGCGAACTTCTGCGGCGCGTCCGGCACGTAGCCAAGCAGGTTGACCTTTACGGCGTCGCTTACGTTCTTGGCGGGATCGAAGCGAAGTTGCACAGGCTGCGACAACAAGCCAGCCGCCTCGATCTTGTACGAGGCATTCGGAAGGGCCGATGTAGGCAGAAACAGATAGAGGAAGTGCTGTTTGGTATGGTCCGGGCGCTTGTTTACGGCGCGGTCTCCGGCCCACTCGTCGACGAACCAGGCGAAGTGGTGCCCCTTGCTCTTGCGTCCCACTTCCACCGGCTGCTTCGGTTGCCGGTAGTTCTTGTCGCTTTGGCTGGTGAGACTGCTTTGGCTGGTGAGACTGTAAGAGCTTCTGTTGCTCGCGCGATCAACGTCCAAGGGTGTGATGAACACCTCCTCATCGGAGCGCTTCTGCCCCTTGCCGTGGTAGCGGACTTTGCCCTCATCGAAGTGGAGCAGAACGATTCGATCCGTGAGGAATGAGGCTTCCACCAACTTCGGTAGGTCTGCGGTGGTGAGAATACTTAGGGCAAGGGCAAGCGCCAGCATCTTCCCCTATTATAGACCTGCCAGAATCGGCCCGCAGTCTCTCTGAGGAATTCTGTGAATTGATGAACGAACGCGGGATTGTGTGCCACTAAAGGAACCCTATGACCAAGTCAAGAGTCTGAAAACAGTGGCTACATTCCGCTAGAAATAGGTTCTTTGGCTCCAAACTCAAGGCGAACGCATACAGCCATGCCACTCGAAAGCTACTCTCAGGACATTGTCGACACGGTTCGAGAACCGCTGTTGATGCTGGACACGACCCTACTCGTCCATTCAGCTAACCGAGCGTTCTACCAAACTTTTCAAGTTACTCCGGAAGAAACCGAGCACCATCTCATCTACGAGTTGGGCAACGGACAATGGGACATTCCGGACCTGCGCAGACTGCTTGAAGACGTCGTTCCCAAGAGCTCGGTGTTTAATGACTTTGAGCTTGTCCACACCTTCCCTGTCATTGGACGCCGCGTGATGCTTCTCAATGCGAGAAAGCTCAAAGCTGGCAACCACGGAGAATTGCTCGTGCTGGCTATGGAAGACGTCACCGAGCGCCGTCGAGCCGAGGAAGAGGTCGCGAGGGCGGCGGCGGACTTGGAAGCGATCGAGACGTTCTCTCAAAACATCGTCGATACAGTACGGGAACCGCTCCTGATGCTCGACACCACTTTGCGGGTGCACTCCGCGAACCGGGCCTTTTATCAGACGTTCCACGTGTCCAAGGAGGAGACGGAAAACCGCCTCATCTACGAGCTTGGTAACGGCCAATGGGACATCCCCGCACTTCGGACTCTCTTGGAAGACATCGTCCCGAAAAGCTCAGTCTTCAGCGATTTTGAGCTCGAACATACGTTCCCGGTCATCGGTTACCGGGTCATGCTGCTCAATGCACGACAGCTCAAGGCTGGGAACCACGGAGAACTGCTTGTGCTTGCAATGGAAGACGTGACCGCAAGCAAACAGGCGGAAGAGGAACTGCTCAAAGCCGGGGCGCTGCAAAGCGCGATCTTCAATAGCGCCAACTTCTCAAGCATCGCCACCGACGAAAAGGGCGTCATTCAGATTTTTAACGTCGGTGCCGAGCGCATGCTGGGTTATAAGGGCGAAGAAGTGATGAACAAGATCACTCCGGCGGACATTTCTGATCCTCAGGAAGTGATCGCACGAGCCAAGGCCCTGAGCGCCGAACTTGGGACGATGATCACGCCGGGATTTGAAGCGCTGGTCTTCAAGGCGTCACGCGGAATCGAAGACATTTACGAACTGACTTACATTCGCAAAGACGGAAGCCGCTTTCCGGCTATCGTGTCAGTCACTGCCCTGCGAGACGCACAAGGCGGGATCATCGGTTATCTCCTAATTGGAACGGACAATACGGCTCGCAAGCAGGTCGAAGCCGAACGCTTACTGCTCGACCAACGTGTGCGCGACCAACAGTTTTATACGCGCTCACTGATCGAGTCCAATATTGACGCGCTCATGACCACCGACCCGCGCGGCATCATCACCGACGTCAACAAGCAAATGGAGGCGCTCACCGGATGCACGCGGGACGAACTGATCGGCGCGCCGTTCAAGGACTACTTCACGGACCCTGAGCGTGCCGAAGCGGGCATCAAGCTGGTTCTAGGGGAAGGGAAACTCACCGACTATGAGTTGACCGCGCGCGCCAGGGACGGCAAGGAGACCGTGGTCTCCTACAATGCCTCGATCTTCCACGACCGCGACCGGAAGTTGCAGGGCGTTTTCGCCGCTGCCAGGGATGTGACGGAACGTAAACGTTACGAACAAACCCTTCAGCAAGCCAACCAAGCGAAGAGCATCTTTCTGGCCAACATGAGCCACGAGTTACGGACGCCCCTCAACGCAATCATGGGCTACTCGGAGATGTTGCAGGAGGTGGCGATCGAGCGGAATCTGGACGACTTCAGCACCGACCTCGCAAAGATCGGTTCCGCGGGCAGGCACCTTCTGTCGCTCATCAACGACATTCTCGACCTGTCAAAGATCGAAGCCGGCAAGATGGAGCTCTACCTCGAGACTTTCAGCGTGCCCAAGCTGATCGAGGAGGTTGTGGAGACGATTCGACCCCTGGTCAACGCCAACGCCAACACCCTCGAAGTCAAATGCCCTGCAACCCTCGGCACGATGCGGGCCGACGTGACCAAGACCAGGCAAAGCCTTTTCAATCTGCTCTCCAACGCGGCAAAATTCACAAAGGAAGGCGCCATCACGCTCGAAGCGTCGCGCGAAACGATGGAGGACCGCGAGTGGATGTCGTTCCGCGTGTCGGACACGGGCATCGGCATGACGGCAGAGCAACTCGTCAAGCTGTTTCAAACATTCAGTCAGGCCGATGCTTCCACAACTCGCAAGTTTGGCGGGTCAGGTCTGGGCCTGGCCCTGACTCGCCGATTCTGCCTAATGATGGGGGGCGATGTGACCGTGAAGAGCGTGCCGGGCGAGAGCAGCACGTTCACCATCAAACTGCCGGTCATCGTCAGCGACCTCCATCCGTCCGACTCAGAGTGGCCAGTTCAACCCGAAGCTCCGACCGCCATCGCGAACCTTGCCACCGACAACCCAGCAGCTATGCAGTCTGAAGCGATGCCGTCCCTAGGCAGGAGCGTGTTGGTTATTGACGACGATGCCAATCAGCGCGAGCTTATGAGTCGCTTCCTCATCAACGAAGGTTTTAACGTAGAGACCGCAAGCAATGGCAAAGAAGGGTTGCGCATGGCCCGTCGCCTCTTGCCCGTCGCGATAACCCTCGACGTCATGATGCCGGGTATGGACGGTTGGACCGTCCTGGCTTTGCTCAAGGCTGATCCCACCGTGAGCAGCATCCCCGTCGTCATGTTGACGATGATGGACGACCGGAAGCGAGGGTTTGCGCTGGGCGCAGCCAACTACATGACGAAACCCGTCGATCGCAAATCTTTGGCGCAGATTCTTGCGAAGTTTCGCTGTCCGAACGCACCCTGCCCAGTTCTGGTCGTCGAAGACGATGCCGGGACACGCCAGATGATGCGCGCGATGTTGGAAAAGGCCGGCTGGTCGGTAACCGAAGCCGAGAACGGCCGGGTCGCGCTTCGGCGCGTGGCAGAAAGGCGGCCAACGTTGATCTTGCTCGATCTGATGATGCCAGAGATGGATGGCTTTGAGTTTGCTGCCGAAATGCACCTGAACGCGGCAACCCGATCGATTCCGATCGTGGTGCTAACGGCCAAAGACCTGACGGACCAAGACTTGAGCCGGTTGGACAAGAGCGTCCATTCGATCCTAGACAAAAGAGGCTGCACGCGCGAACAGCTCATGTCTCAGGTTCGGGACCTCTTAGCGGGCTGGGCCGTGCCGGCAGCAGAAAACGGGACCAAGGCAAAGGCGGAGGAGGACAGCCATGTCTAAGATATTGCTTGTCGAAGACAACGAGATGAACCGCGACATGCTATCGCGGCGACTGGTGCGCAGGGGTTACGAAGTGCTGATTGCGGTCGATGGGGAAAGTGGCCTCGCCTTGGCCGCGACAGAGTCGCCAGACCTCATTCTAATGGACATGAGCCTGCCCATACTCGACGGCTGGGAAGCGTCGCGCCGCCTCAAAGCAGGTCCATCCACGCAGCATATTCCAGTCATCGCACTCACAGCGCACGCCATGTCTAGCGACCGGGACAAGGCCCTTGAAGCGGGCTGCGACGATTACGACACGAAGCCGGTCGAGCTGGACCGTCTCTTAGAGAAGATCGAAACGCTCCTTGCCAGCTCCAAGGTGTAGGAAGACCATGACTGAAGACCGATTCCCCTCCAGCAACCCAATTGGACATCATCTGTCCCCTGAGTTCCTCCACGATTTGCGCACTCCGCTGAATCATATCATCGGTTATTCCGAGATGCTCCTCGGGCAAGCCGAGGAAGAAGGGCAGACCGGCTTCGTCCCAGACTTGAAGAAAGTCCAAGCGGCCGGGCAGCAACTGCTTGCTTTGCTGAACAACGGCGTCACCCCAGACGAAGGCCCACCTTCGAGCGCTGTGTCTGCTGGCTCGCAGTCGGTTTCGCTACATGACGACCAGACTGGTGCCCAGTCGGACTCCAAGCCTTCGCAAGCCTTGATCTTGGTCGTGGACGACAACGAAGAGAACCGCGATCTGCTCGCCCGCCGACTCCGGCACCAGCACTATGGCGTCGTGATGGCCGAAGACGGCCGCGAGGCCATAGACCGCTTGAGGGCACAGGCGTTCGATCTCGTGCTACTCGACATCATGATGCCCGAGATTGACGGCTACGAAGTTCTGCGACAAGTCAAAGCCGATGAAACGTTGCGGCACATCCCGGTCATCATGGTCTCTGCGCTCGGCGAGTTGCACAGCGTGGTCCGGTGCATCGAGATGGGTGCCGATGACTACTTGCCCAAGCCCTTCGAACCGGCTCTGCTCAAAGCCCGCGTCGAGGCTTGTCTTGGGAAAAAGCGCGCGCACGACCGCGAAGCGAACCTTTTCGCGCAGCTCGAACAAAACTTCAAACGCCTTCAGGAACTCGAGCAGTTGCGCGACAGCCTCACGCACATGATTATCCATGATCTGCGGACACCACTAAGTTCAGTGATTTCGGGAATGCAGACGGTGGAAGGGATGGGCGAACTCAACGCTTATCAGCAGGAAGCGATCAGCATCGCTCTTGCAGGTGGCTCGACGCTGCTAGAGATGATCAACGGACTGCTGGACGTCGATAAAATGGAGTCTGGCTCGATGCAGGTCGATTACACCTTGCTTGACGCCGCTGCGCTGGTCGCCAGCGCCCTCGACCAAGTCGCTCAACTGGTGTCGGAAAAGGGGCTGACTCTAGTCAAAAGCATCCCCGCCGACCTTCCTGCGTTCCAGGGTGACGAGGACACGCTGCGCCGAACCCTGGTCAACTTGGTTGGGAACGCGATAAAGTTCACTCCCACCGGCGGCACCGTCACGGTCGCGGTGAATCAGGGCGGAGATCATACGTTCTTAGTGTTTTCCGTCCATGACACAGGCGAGGGCATACCCGCAGAAGCGCACAAGCGTATATTCGAAAAGTTCGGCCAGGTCGAATCTCGGCAAGGGGGACGCAGGATGAGCACCGGATTGGGGCTCACGTTTTGCAAGCTCGTGGTCGAAGCCCACGGTGGAACCATCGGCGTAGAGAGCGTGCGCGGCGAGGGCAGCGAATTCTCCTTCACCATCCCATTGGCACAGATCGGATGAACTGCACCAGCGCTTAAGACAACGTCGGGCCACCAATGCCAAGGCGTCTGTTTCGAAGCGATACCGACTTGGGAGAAGGCATCCGTGATGGGCTCGAAGCCGTTAGCCCTGTGTACCCTTCGTCTGCGTCAGGCTGCGCTGAGTTTGAACCTAGCACAAACGACCTAAAAGGGCGTAGCAAAAGGTATGTCCCGGCGACCGCATTCCACCGAACTATAGATAGCGTTTAACGAATTGCAGGGTTTGACCTCTCATGGGCGAACCTCAGGGCACTAATCGGCGGCAATTTAGAAGGGATCCATGCACAATACAGACTTTTTTGACGCCCGGGTTTTGGTGATCCGCACTAGGCGGGCCGCCTAAAGTGCTACTCCGAATGCATCCCCATAGTATCCGGGCCCAGAAAAGGGGTGCGCGGATCGTGGTGCGTATAGTTGTGGCTGCGACATGGGTCTGGGCAACTGCCCTTGCCTTACACTGCACGATGGTGTGGGAGTCCTCACCCGGTGTAGCCTCAAGACAGACGCCAGCCCACGGCTCGGGCCTTAAACTAATTTTCGTAGCCCACACATACTGCCCTTGCACCTCGGTTGCGCTACGCAATCTCATGTCGTTGAGTGGCGAAGCGCTCGCGAAGCTTCGGCCGGAGATCGTCCTTACGGGGCCGGACGCGACGCCTGAATCAACGGCTCCTAATGTCATTCTCGCGTCAAAAATCGCCCACGTGACCATTCGCTATGGCCACGAGGCGCAAGCATTATCGGACTACGGAGCACGCACCTCGGGCCAGTGCTTTCTGTTTGACAAGCAAGGCAAGTTGGTCTTCTCAGGTGGTCTCACTTCCGGGCGTGGGGTCGAAGGCGAGTGTGCTGGGATGGAGGCGATCAGTCATGTGTTAGCGGACAAAGCGTGTCAACTCCAAGCGCCTGTCTTTGGCTGTCCTCTCACGACGCCGGGGGAGTAAATGGCTTCTAATCAAAATTTAGTCACTGGCCGAAGCCAGCAACTCTTTCTTGAGAGCCTGGAAACCCTATATCGATTCACGGACCGGTTGTTCGGATGGATCATGTTGTGCCAATACGCCGCCGTCGTCGTGTGGGCTCTGCTGACGTCGCCCAAGACTTGGGCTGGGAATGCAAGCACGATTCATCCCCATGTGGTTGCGGCTATTGTAGTG
>JBBQWO010000063.1:0-6422 GCA_038210535.1 Fimbriimonadales bacterium
GTTCAGGGCCAGCTCCGCTGTCCCCAAATCCAGAAAGGAAAAATCACCGGCTTGACCTACGTCCCGTACAGCGGGACATAACTTCCACCCGGGTCACTTCTCGATGAAAATCCCGGGTCACTTCTCAGCGCAAATCTACACCAAGATCGCCGATCGCGCGAAGGAGGGCATTGCCCGCTGGGCTGATGGCTTCCCCTATGTGAACGGCGAGTTGTTCAGTGGCTCGATCGAGGTGCCGCGCTTCAGCAAGATCGCCCGGTCCTACCTGATTCACATCGGCAGCCTCGACTGGATCAAGATCAACCCCGACATCTTCGGCAGCATGATCCAAGCGGTCGCCGACGACGAGGAGCGCGGGGCGCTCGGCATGCACTACACCAGCGTGCCGAACATCCTGAAAGTGCTGAACCCGCTATTCCTTGACGATCTGCGGGCCAAGCTGGAAGAGGCGAGTGACAACGCACGCAAGCTTCTCAACCTGCGAAGCCGCATCGCAAAGATCAGGGTGTTCGATCCAGCCTGCGGCTCGGGCAACTTCATCGTTATCGCTTACAAAGAGATGCGGGCGATCGAGGCCGAGATCAACAAGCGGCGTGGAGAGCCTCACCGCCGCACCGAGATTCCGCTGACGAACTTTCGGGGCATCGAGCTTCGCGACTTCCCCGCCGAGATCGCCCGCCTTGCCCTCATCATCGCCGAGTATCAGTGCGATGTGCTCTATCGCGGGCAGAAGGAAGCTCTTGCCGAGTTCCTCCCGCTCGATTCTGAAAACTGGATAACCTGTGGAAACGCGCTGCGTCTCGACTGGCTGAGCATCTGCCCGCCGACCGGGACAGGGGTGAAGGTGCGCGGTGACGACCTGTTCGAGACGCCGCTGGATCAGTCGGAGATCGACTTTGAGAATGAGGGTGGGGAAACCTACCTTTGTGGAAACCCTCCATACTTGGGAAGCAAACGGCAAAGCGAGCAGCATAAAGCTGATTTGGAGCTTCTTTTCGCGCGTCATACAAACGACTGGAGGGTTCTAGACTATGTTTCCGGTTGGTTTTTGAAAGCATCCGAATACGGACAACGAACCACGGCAAAGTCTGCATTCGTAGCCACCAACAGCATCTGCCAAGGACAACACGTTGCAGCTTTGTGGCCGATCGTCTTCCGACTGGGTCATTCCATAGAGTTTGCGCACACCTCATTCAGATGGGCTAATCTCGCCAGTAAAAATGCCGGTGTTACAGTGGTGATCGTTGGCATTTCGACCGATCACGGAAGCGGTCGTCGTCTGTTTGAGACCGACGATCAAGGAGTGACCGTCCGTTCAGTGGAACACATCAACCCTTACCTTGTGTCGGGTCCGAACGTGATCGTTGAAGGGCGTCGTCGCCAAATTTGCGGATTGCCGGAGTTCGATCGCGGGAACTCCCCCACTGACGGCGGCCACCTGCTCGTTGAACCGTCCTACCTTCAGGAGCTTGGCCTTTCCAAGCAACAGACTTCCAAATTCATCCGGCGCTTTGTCGGTTCGCTCGAACTAATCCGAGGTGTTCAGCGGTATTGCATATGGATCGACGATGCGGATGTCGAAGATGCCATGCAGATTCCAGCATTAAGGCATCGGATGAGCAAAGTTGCCGAGTTCAGACTCGCGAGCGCCAAGTCTGCGACCGTCGCAGCAGCAGCTTGGCCACACCGCTTTGATGAGCGGAAACCACTTCCGGCCTCGCCAACAATCTGTGTTCCAGTCACGAGTTCAGAGAACAGGGAATATTTACCTGTAGGACTGTTGCAACCCGCTACAGCCATCTCAAATCTGGCGTTTGGCATGCCCTCTAAGGAGTTGTGGGCACTGGCAATCGTCGCTTCCCGCGTAAATCTGATCTGGGTGGCGACGGTATGTGCTCGGATGCGGACTGACTACCGGTTCACAGCCACGCTGGCATGGAACACATTCCCGGTGCCCCATCTGACAACGCAGAACAAAGCCGACCTTACGCGCTGCGCCGAAAACATCCTTCTTGGGCGGGAAGCACATTTTCCCGCGACTATTGCCGACCTTTACGATCCCGAGGGCATGCCCAATGACCTCCGTCGCGCGCACGAGGACAGCGACGAAGTGCTCGAACGCATCTACGTCGGTCGCCGCTTCCGCAACGACACCGAGCGGCTCGAAAAGCTATTCGAACTCTACACCAAGATGACCGGCAAGAAGGCTGCGGCGTGAGCGAAGACAACCTCAGCCAGTTGGAACGCCTCAACCGCCTCCGGGAGGCTGGCGCGCTCTCGGATAGCGAGTTCGAAGATCAGAAGCAGGCGATCCTTGATGGCAAAGCGCGATCCGGCTCTCGGCGCCCATCGCTACTGATAGGTGCGGGGATCGTTGCGGTAATCGGCGCGGTCTTCCTCTTGCTCTTTTGGTATCAAGGCGGCGACGCCGATGGCAACCCAACCGCGTCGCCGCCTGTTGAACCATCACAGAGCGCACTGGCTCCACAGGACGCTACAAGCCAATCGCCGACGCCCGAGGCTACACCAACGGTGTCGGCGGGCGACCGGCTGACCTTCGCAACATCCGATCAGGTCATCGGGACGAACCCCGCCTATCTCGAACAGAGTCTGGGCATTCCGAGGGAAAAAAGCACGGGCTACTTGGTGTTCGAGGTTGGCGGCTGCACTATCTCTTACTCGGCGTCTGGAAGCCGGATAACCGGCTTCTGGGTTGATGTTGGCCCCTCCTGCTCGCCAACGATTCGCGGCAACCGGATAAGCCCTCAGACCACCTTCGGCGACATTCTCAGCGGGGCCAATTGGGGTCAGTTCAGCGCTGATTGCATTTACAGTTGTGGCAACGCCGCCGATCCCGTGATCGATCTTAGCTATCGTGGCAGCCGAGCGACGAACTTCATCTCCGTTCGCTATTCGACATCATACGATCAGGCCAGTGACGCTCTCGATCTGTGGGAAAAAGGGGTGCGCCGCGAACTGGGGCTAAGCGAATACGAAACTCCGTCCGACTACGAACCGTTCAACTGCGTAAGCAATCCGCCTGCGGACGCGCGCCGCCTTATGCCGAGAATGGGGGTCAGGAGCGTCTCGGTAAGTGGCGATGAGGTAGGCCCTTGTCGATGACGAGAGAAATGAGACAAATGTGAGAAGTGCGGGAGGAAACGCCTGATGGAGGCGCGTAACAAGAAGATCGAGGACTGGTTCGCGATGGTTAAGCAGGGTCAGGTGGTCCTGCCCCGCTTTCAACGTCACGAATCTTGGCGCTATGCGCAAGTTGTTGGGCTGCTTGAGAACATCCTGCGCGAGCCACCCCTCCCGATCGGTGCGCTTCTCACACTCGAAGTGGGCGATGTAGAGCTATTCCATTCGCGCCCGATCGTCGGCGCGCCCGTTCCGCAATCGAAGCCCAGCATGCACCTGCTCGACGGGCAACAGCGCATGACGGCGCTGTGGCGCAGCTTGACCGGGCACTACGCAGATGACGGGATCGAGGTGTTCGTTTCGCTCAAGCCGCGCGACGAGAACGACGAAGAAGATTCGAAAGCTGAGGCAGTTGACGCGCCCAAGGTCGAGGCGACCAAGCGCTGGGACCGCAAGGGAACGATGCAGCCAGAGTGGGCAAACGACTACGTCTCGATGTTGAAGGAGGGTTACCTGCCCGTGACGATCCTTTGCCCCGGATCGGGAGGCGAGGAGGCGCACACCGCGTGGGAAGACGCGGTAGAGGAGAGCGGCCTCCTCACCAAGGAACTGACCAAGCGGACCGAGGCGCTCCGCCAGAGGCTTGCCAAATACGACATCCCGTTCTTGTGCCTGAACTCGAAAACCGGGCGGGACACCGCTCTCGATGTCTTCATCAAGATGAACACCTCCGCGACGCCGCTGAAGGACTTCGACATCGTCGTGGCGCAGTTGGAGAGCGCCACCGGGGACTCCCTTCACGACATGGTTGAGGAGTTGGTCGAATCGGTGCCCGCTGCTCGCGATTATGGCCGAATCGAGGACATCATTCTCTCAGTCGCGGCGCTGCTGATGAACAAGCCGCCGCTCAAGAAGACCTATCTTGAGCGAAGCTACGGTGAGAATTTCGTCTCGGTTTGGAAGCGGCTCAAGCACGGGTTCAAACACGGGTTGGAGTTCCTGCGCGCTGAGGCGATCCTCAATGAGCAGTGCCTTCCCACCGAGGTGGCCGTTTATGTGACCTGCGCGCTCTGGGCCGACGTGCCTGAGCACGGGTTTGATAATAGCGGAAATGCGAGGGCCCTGATCCGCAAGGCGCTCTGGCGCGGGTGCTATACCAATCGCTATGGCAAGACCTCAGCGACACGGGGATATGCCGACTATCGCGTCCTCCGCGACATGATCGCGGGCAAGGATGTCGGGGTCTGCGAACTCTTCGACGAAACCTATCATCCTCTCCCGGCAAAAGAGGAAATGCTGATTGCGGGGTGGCCGGGGCGCAAGGACCGGCTCCCCCGCGCCATGTTGGCAACTGGCTTGAGACGGGGCGGCCATGACTTTGCCGACGCAGCTTCAATCACCCCAGACAACTTCCACAGCCGAGAGTTCCATCACCTTTACCCGGTTGGTATTCTCAGTGGCGATCGGGCCGACGAGCGAGTGAATCGCGCGTTGAACTGCGCACTGATCTCATGGACCACCAACCGGAAGGTCGGCGCTCAGACGCCGTCCGCCTACATAAACAAACGCGCGGCAGCGGCATCGCTTGGCGAGCAAACAGTGCGCCAGCGTTTGGAAAGTCACTTGATCCCTTACGATGCATTGGTGGCTGACGACTACGATGCGTTCCTCGCTGCGAGGGCCGAACTGATGCACGCGGACATGCTCAAGCTCTGCGAGGGGTCGTTCCCTTCCTGATGGCTCAGGCACCTCGCGATCCGGGATGGGACACCCAAGCGAGCCGCGACATCGCCGACCTTCACTATGGCGGGTTCGTTGACATTTTTGAGGCCGATGATTTGGGCGAAACGCGGGGTCTAGCAACAAAGACTTTCATGGGGGGAACATCATGAGACTTGAGAAGGCGTTTCTGTTGGTTGCAGTAGTGCTCGTAACAGCTTGCGGTGCAGAAGTTGGCAGTGCTGAGGACAGCACAGAGGAGCCGCTGTTGGCTACTGAGCTTCTCTACCGGGATGATGCTCCCAATCGCGACGTTGACTTCAAACTGGATTCGTCGCTTGCGCCATATCCTCGCATTGCACGATTGATCCGCGAGACAAAGTTGGAAGAGATGCGTGGCGTCGAATGCGATGATGAGGCTGATGCGACCTGCATCTACGGCAGCAATTTGGAAGTGCACTACGCCGGGGAACGCCTCGTCAGCCTGATCGATACGACTTCCAGTTTTTACGGTGGAGCACACCCCTCGATGACTGCCTCGGATATGACCTTTGATGTCCAGACTGGCAAGCGCGTCATGTTTGGCGATCTGTTTAACTCGTGGGCCGCAGCGCGCGAGCTTCTTCAGCGGGAATGGTGCGAAGCTGTGAGCGACCACTCCTCCTGCCCACCCTTGGAGAAGCAGGCACTAGCCCTCTCGGGCGGCGCAAGCGGCATTGACAGCATCGCGGTGCACACAAGTGACTATGCGTTTGGGAGCTATGCCGAGGGTTCTGACAAAGCTTTTCTGAGTGTTACACCAGAGCTTATCGCCTTAGCGAAGCCGGAGTATCAAAAGTATTTCACTCTCGAAGTCTGTTGCTGAGGTGTCGGTGAGCACATGACAACCTCAAAACCAATACCCGCCGTCTCGTTCCAAACCGCCCGCACGGGCGCGTCCACGAATGCGAATGCGATGGGCATGCGCCCGATGCAGGAGCGCGCCTTCAACAAGCGCGGTGAACAATACCTGCTGATCAAGTCGCCCCCGGCCTCGGGCAAATCGCGTGCGCTGATGTTCATCGCCATCGACAAGCTCGTCAATCAGGATCGCAAGCAGGCAATCATCGTGGTCCCGGAGAAATCGATCGGCGGCAGCTTCATGGACGAGCCGTTATCGCAATTCGGCTTTTGGGCGGACTGGGTGGTGAAGCCGCAGTGGAACCTGTGCAACGCGCCGGGGCCGGACGAAGAGCGCGTCGATCCCTCGAAGATCAAAGCCGTGGGGCAGTTCCTTGCCAGCGATGACAAGGTGCTGGTCTGCACCCATGCAACCTTCCGTTTCGCGGTCGAGCAGCTTGGGGTCGAGGCGTTCGACGAGTGCCTAATCGCGGTCGATGAGTTCCACCATGTTTCGGCCAGCGCCGATAACCGGCTTGGCAGGGACTGTCAGTAATTTTGTGCGCGGGGCCATAGAGATGGATAGGAAAGGACCATCGATATGGCGATCGACAAGGACGTATTGGACCAGCTTCTCGCTGGCCGCGATCCGCAGGAGCTGTTTGCCAAGGACGGCCTGCTCG
>JBBQWO010000064.1:0-6350 GCA_038210535.1 Fimbriimonadales bacterium
CGGGCGGCGGAGAACAACGCGATATTTGAACTGGAGGCGTCCTTGGCGGCAGTTCGCGATGCGAATCGCAGAGTGGGGCTCTACGAACACACTCTGGTTCCCCAGGCTGAGTCGGCCTACTCGTCCGTACTCGGTGCCTACGCCACCGGCAAAGGTGCTGCGGCTCAAACCTTACTCGCACAGCGCGATCTGTTGGAGCTGCGCGGTGAACTGGACAAAGCGCGCGCGGATTACGCGTTGGCTTGGGCCCGGCTTGAGAGGGTAGTTGGGCGTGAAGTGCAAAGCGCGGCGACGCCAGAAACGCCGTCGGAGAAGACAAATGCAGGAAAATAGCAACGAAGAACAAGAAGCTCTTGGCGATGCGTTGCCGAGCCTGAATGCGGAACCGGTAGCCGAGGGCCGCGGGGCCAGGGTGGCTCGTTGGCTGCGTGCGCGTGCCCCAAGCATACGTCTTCTCGCCATCGGGTTTCTCTGCGGCGCCATCGTTGTTGGGGTGCGTTCATGTGGCCGAGGCAGACTTGGCGAGGAAGGGGCTGACCGTCACGCTGGCCATCAAGGTCACGAGAGCGAAAAGATTGGGGAAAGCGTGACGTGGACCTGTTCCATGCATCCGCAGATCCAAAAAGACGAACCTGGGCAGTGTCCAATTTGCGGTGCGGACTTGATACCTGTCAGCGGCTCGGGAGGTGACGGGGAGAACAACAATCCCGCTATCGTAAAGCTTTCCGAGAGGGCAAAGCAGCTCGCCCAGCTCCGCACGTCCGTCGTGAGGAGGCGAAGTGACTCATCTGGCGATGTGCGATTGTTAGGCCGAATTGAGCCCAATGAATCGACCCTGAAAACTGTGACGGCGTGGACGGGTGGTCGAATCGACCGATTGTACGTGAACACGACAGGCGAAACGGTCAAGGGCGGACAGATCATCGCGACGCTCTACAGCCCCGAGATTTTTGCCGCACATCAAGATCTGATCTCGGCTAGCGCGCAGGTGGCGCGCATGTCAGGTAGCGCTGAGTCTTCCCACCGCGCTGCCGAAGCAGCCCTCGACGCTACTCGGCAGCGTCTCAGCTTACTCGGCGTCCCAGACGGCGAGGTTGCTCGTATGGCGAAGCAGAAGAAACCTGTCCCCGCTGTCGCCATTCGTACCCCATTTGGTGGCACAGTGATGGAGAGGCTTGCCACCGAGGGCACCTATGTCACCACGGGTGCACCCCTCTACCGCATTGCCAAGCTATCGAGCTTGTGGATCCAACTGGACGCCTACGAAGGCGACTTGCCGCTGCTCAGTTTGGAGCAATCCGTGCGCATTGAGGTGGAGGCATACCCGGGGGAAGAATTCGAGGGGGTGATCACGTTTATCGAGCCGACCGTTAATGCGCAAAAACGAACAACACGTGTGCGCGTCGAAGTAGAGAACAAGGACGGCCGCCTGCGGCCGGGAATGTTCGCCCAGGCGGTGGTCGCTGCGGAAACGGAGAAAGGCTCTGACGCTCCCCTCGTCGTGCCAGCAACAGCGCCGCTCTTTACCGGGCGTCGCTCCATTGTTTACGTCGAGCTCCCGGCTGACTCGGGGGGCGCTTATGAAGCGCGCACTGTCCGCCTGGGGCCCCGGCTCGGGAACCTTTACCCAGTTGTTGCCGGACTTTCTGAGGGTGACCGCATCGTCACCCGGGGAGCCTTTGCTCTGGATGCGGATCTTCAGATCCGCGGCGGCAGCAGCATGATGAATTCTCCAGACGACCGACAGCCGGGGCCATGGGACAAGATTGTGCACGTTCCGAGGGCGGACTTGCGTCGCCTTGCGCCAGTCGTGGCCTCGTATCTTTCAGTGCAGCGTGCCCTCGCGGACGACGATCTCGCGCTCAGTCAGGCAGCTGCAACCAAAATCGGAGAGAATCTTGCCGGGGCAAGTCTGGAGAGTTCCTCGGAGGCCAAGCAGACCTGGGAGCACTTGTCGAAGAATTTGGACGAACAATCGAAGCACATCGTGCAATCCAATTCGCTGGAGCAAGCGCGAAAGGGATTTGAGGGGCTAAGTGGCACGGTTGTGATGCTCCTCCGTATCTTCGGGAATCCTCTCGGTAAGCCAGTTGTTCAGGTCCACTGTCCGATGCCCCGTGGAAGCGGCGGTGCATCGTGGGTTCAAGAGGGGGGCAAAGTCGACAACTCCTACTTTGGCGCGTCGATGCTCAGCTGCGGGGACATCGTCGATAAAATCGACCCCGGGGAGCACTTGGCAACGCCCCAAGGCAAGAAGGAGAAAGCCGCCACCAAGCCTGCGGGAGGGCACAACCATTGACTACTTCTGGTGAACCGGAAGACCACGGCCCGGTGGGGGCATGGGAGTTTCTCATTGGATGGTTTATCGACAACAAGCTGGTCGTTTTCGTCCTCGCGTTGATGCTCGTTGCCGGTGGCGTCTACACCGCTCCTTTCAATTGGGACACAGGGTCGTTTCCGCGCGATCCGGTTCCCGTCGATGCCATTCCCGATATTGGCGAAAATCAGCAGATTATCTTTACCAACTGGACCGGCCGCTCGCCTCGCGATGTCGAAGACCAAGTCACCTACCCGCTCACAACGGCGCTGCTCGGTATCCCGGGGGTGCGGACCGTCCGCAGCACTTCCGCATTTGGGTTCTCTAGTATCTTCGTCATCTTTGATGACGACACTGAGTTTTACTGGTCGCGCTCACGTGTGCTTGAAAAGCTCGCGTCGCTTCCCCCGGGCACAGTTCCTGATGGCGTCATTCCGACGCTCGGTCCAGACGCAACGGCCCTCGGGCAGATCTTTTGGTACACGCTTGAAGGCCAGGACGCTGATGGAAATGTGGTGGGAGGTTGGGACCCAGATGAGCTTCGAAGCGTCCAGGACTGGATTGTCCGATACGCGCTCCAGTCTGTTTCTGGCGTGAGCGAAGTTGCATCGATCGGAGGTTTCGTTCGGGAATACCAAGTGGACGTCGATCCTGACGCGATGAGGGCGCATGGGGTCAGTCTTGCGCAGGTCGCCTCAGCGGTAGGCAAGTCCAACCTCGATGTCGGAGCTCGAACGCTCGAAATTAACAGCGTCGAATACATGGTGCGCGGCCTTGGCTTTGTGGAGCGCCTGGAAGACCTTGAGGAAACGGTGGTGGTTGCGAGGGAAAACACGCCTATTCGCGTTCGCGATGTTGCTGTTGTGTCTCTGGGGCCATCTCTCCGCCGCGGAGCATTGGATGATGAGGGAGCGCCAGCTGTGGGTGGCGTCGTTGTCGCCCGATTCTTGGAGAACCCGCTTTCTGTAATTGACGGGGTGAAGGAGAAGGTGCGGCAGATCCAACCCGGACTTCCCAAGCGCACTCTGGCTGACGGTACAGTGAGCCAGGTCACCCTCGTCCCCTTTTATGATCGAACGGGGTTGATCAACGAAACCCTGGCAACTCTGTCGACGTCGCTCGCGCAACAGATCCTGATCACGATCATCGTGGTCCTGATCATGTTGCGCAATCTGCGCAGCTCATTGCTGATCTCGGCAGTGCTCCCTGTTGGCGTACTCGGCACCTTCGTCGTGATGAAGCTCACGGGGGTCGACGCAAATATCATAGCACTTGGCGGGATAGCGATCGCCATCGGGACCATGGTCGACATCAGCATCGTGTTCGTCGAGAACATGAATCAACACATCGATCAGGCTGGTCCAGGGGAGAGCCGCGCCAAAATTGTGAGGAAGGCAACAGCAGAAGTCGCCCCTGCGGTGATGACTTCCGTGCTGACGACCGTGGTCAGTTTCCTCCCAGTGTTTGGGCTGTCCTCCTCAGAGTTGCGCCTCTTTGCGCCTTTGGCGTTTACCAAGACGTTCGCCATGAGTGGCGCGCTAGTTCTTGCGGTGCTCATCCTGCCTGGAGCCGCGCTCCTGGTGCTTCGAAAGCGTCCGGAGGCAGTTCTCACAGCCCGAACGGGGTTCAAGAAGGTTCTGCAGTCGGTATTCCGAGTCGAGCACATCCGGGACTGGGTGTTCCTTGCGCTCGGGGCTTACCTCGTCAAGTACACGGTTGCCGGAGCGCTCGTGGTCGTGGCGTTGGCAACATACCGGCTGGCGAGGCCTCTGCTCACGGACCGTGCGAATGTCCGCTTTACGCTCGGTGAGAACGTCCTCGCCATTGTCGCCATGACGTTACTCCTTGCGGAAGACTGGCTGCCCCTTGGATACGGCAAAGGGCTGGCATTGAATGTGGTCTTCGTCGGTTTGCTCATCTTCCTGGTGATGGGATCGTTTCGTGCGTTTGAGACGGTTTATCCTTCCATCTTAAGCTTGGTGCTTCGCCACAAGCTTCTCTTCCTCTTGGCGCCTGTAGTTCTGGTCCTCTTTGGCGTGACCGCCCTGATGGGCTTCGACAAGGTATTCGGATTCTTGCCGCAGGCGGTTCGCGCGTCGGCACCAGTCTCTGCTGTTGCACGTCAGCTCCCAGGATTGGGGCGCGAGTACATGCCGCCGTTCGATGAAGGCTCCTATCTGTACATGCCCACGACGATGCCTCACGCGTCTATCGGGGAGGTGCAAAAATTACTCTCGGCGGCAGACGCAGCCATCGCCCAGATTCCAGAGGTGGACCGTGTCGTTGGCAAGCTCGGCCGGGCAGATACAGCGCTCGATCCCGCCCCGATCTCGATGATAGAGACCATCATCACCTACAAGCCCGAGTACCGCGAGCTCCCGGATGGCCGTCGCGATCGGATTTGGCGTGACCACATTCGAAAGCCGCAGGATATTTGGGATGAGATCCTGAAGGCGGCGGAACGACCGGGGCTCACGAGTGCGCCCATGTTGATGCCCATCAATGCCCGCATCGTCATGCTGCAGAGCGGTATGCGGGCGCCTATGGGTATCAAGGTCCACGGGCCGACCCTTGAGGCGATCGAAGAATTTGGCATGGGACTCGAGCGCGTGCTCAAGGAGGTGCCGTCGATTCGCGGCGAGACGGTATTTGCCGATCGGGTTGTCGGCAAACCATACTTGGAGATCGATATCGATCGAGAAGCGATCGGGCGGTTCGGGCTGACCATCGTCGATGTCCAAGACGTTCTGCAGATCGCTCTGGGTGGCATGACCCTCAGCCGCACCGTTGAGGGGCGTGAGAGGTACTCCATTCGAGTTCGCTACATGCGAGAGGATCGCGATAGCCTGGAGGCTCTTCAGCGCGTTTTGGTGTCCACCAAATCGGGCGCGCAGATCCCTCTTTCTCAGTTGGCGCAGATTCGCTATGTACGCGGTCCGCAGGTGATCAAGTCGGAGGACACGTTCCTGACAAGCTATGTGTTGTTTGACAAGGTCGCGGATGTTGCTGAATTAGGCGCCGTTGAGCAGGCCCAACAGGTGATCGCCGAACGTGTAAAGAGCGGTGCCCTTGTCGTGCCGCCTGGCGTGAGTTTTGAGTTTGCGGGTAGCTATGAAAATCAGATCCGGAGCGAGAAACGCCTGGGCGTCCTTGTCCCGATCGCGCTGGCATTTGTATTTATCCTGCTCTACCTCCAGTTTCATCGTGTCGTCGTGACCGCGATTATCTACAGCGGCGTTGCCGTGGCAGTAGCGGGAGGCTTCCTACTTCTCTGGCTCTATGGGCAGCCGTGGTTCATGGACTTTCAGCTATTTGGCACGGACATGCGCGAGCTGTTCCAAGTCGGAACCATCAACATGTCGGTGGCGGTGTGGATTGGCTTTATTGCACTCGTTGGGATAGCCACGGACGATGGTGTGGTGATATCGACCTACCTTCAGCAGCGCTTCAAGGCCGAGCCGCCAAAGACCATAGAGGAGGTGCGAATGCGCACTCTCGAAGCCGGGAGTCGGCGCGTTCGCCCTTGTCTGATGACCACTGCCACCACAATTCTGGCTCTACTCCCGGTCATCACCTCGCAGGGGCGAGGATCGGACATCATGCTGCCCATGGCACTCCCATCGATTGGGGGCATGATGGTTGAGCTGATGACCCTCTTTGTTGTTCCGATGCTCTTTTGCGCGGTTGAGGAATGGAAGTTCAAGCGGAATGTCCTTCCCCCCGGGGCCCAGGCCGCCTGACCCGGTCGGCGAACCAGCCGGAGGCAAACAGCGAGCGATGCCCCTGAATTGACGGGCACTGAAAGTCCGGATTGACGAGACCTCGTCCCATCGACTTCGTTTCGCCGGGTCAACCGATCGCCGGTTCATTGGGCGGGCGACGATGCGGCGAACGCTACAGCTGCCGAGATTTGGGGCGATACGGCAACGGTTACCAGGAAGCCGTTTCGTTCTTCGGCGCCACAAGCCCCGAGTGTCACGCCCCGCATGGGTTGTGGCGTTGGCGCGATCTTTGCTGAGCGCATACCCCACGG
>JBBQWO010000065.1:0-6323 GCA_038210535.1 Fimbriimonadales bacterium
CACACCAACCCGCCAAAACACCAACCACGGTCCCCCGCGTTTTTTTACGAAACAACCTTTTTATCCGTATTCTTTGTGGAAGCGCAAAAACTTCACAGGGGGCCCCCATCAATTCACCCTGGGGGGTCCCCCCCCCCCCCCATCCGATCACCCCAGTCATCCTGCCCCCTCCCCTCTTTGGGAACGGGAACTTGGGAACGTAAAGGGATGGCGTCCGATACAATGGCCCTATGCTTTGGCTTGTCGCATCTCTCGCCCTCACCCCCGGTCTCGCTGCTCCCATTCAGAAACCCGACCACCTGCAGTGGTGGCGGGAAGCGAGATTTGGCATGTTCATCCACTGGGGGCTCTACGCCGAACCGGCAGGAGTTTGGAAGGGCCAGAACCACCCGGGTGCTTCTGAGTGGCTGATGAATACCGCCAAGATCACGCCCGGGGATTACGCCCCGCTTCAGCAGAAGTTCAATCCGGTCAAGTTCGACGCCAAGCGCTGGGTGCGGACCGCAAAAGCGGCCGGGATGAAGTACATCGTGATAACGTCGAAGCACCACGATGGATTTGCCCTCTGGCACACCAAACAGACCAACTGGAGCATCGAACACACCCCCTTCAAGCGTGACGTCCTAAAGGAGCTTGCGGTAGCCGCTAAAGCAGAAGGAATCAAGCTCTGCTTCTACCACTCGATCATGGACTGGACCCACCCCGACTACCTCCCGCGCAGAGAGTGGGACAATCGGGACGCGTCCAAAGCCAACTTCGACCGATACGTCGCCTTCATGAAGGCGCAGCTCAAGGAACTTATCAGCGGCGACTACGGTGACATCGGAATCCTCTGGTTCGACGGAGAATGGGAAGGCACTTGGACGCACGAGCGCGGTGCCGATCTGTACAAGTTCGTCCGTTCGCTAGATAAAGACATCATCATCAACAACCGCGTAGACAAGGGCCGAAGCGGTATGGCAGGCATGACGCAAGGCGACTTCATGGGCGACTACGGCACCCCCGAGCAGGAGATTCCGACAAACGGAATACCGGGCGTCGACTGGGAATCGTGCATGACGATGAACAATTCTTGGGGTTTTCACCAGAACGATCACGACTGGAAGTCGACGCGCACGCTCTTGCAAAACCTCATCGACTGTGCGTCCAAGGGCGGCAACTACCTGCTGAACGTGGGTCCCGATGCGCTGGGCCAAATCCCCCAGCCGAGCGTCGAGAGACTGGTCGGCGTGGGTAAGTGGCTTGCGAAGAACGGAGCCTCCATTTATGGCACCACGGCTGGGCCATTCCCAAGGCCGCTCTCTTGGGGCCGAGTGACGCAGCGACCCGGAAAGCTCTACCTGCACGTGTTCGATCCTGCGGCATCTGCGGTCGATTTGCCAGGCCTCACAGCAAATATCGAGCGTGTGCATGCCCTCGACTCCGTCGAGTCTATTCCTATGATCAAGACCGCAAGCGGTTATCGGCTAGATCTCTCAAATGTTAGGCCCTTGCCTGAAGCACTGGCTAAACAACCGCAGAACCTGGTGAAGACGTATGTGCTCGAGGTCAGCGGACCGGTGAGCGTAGATTCAGTGCCGATCCGCCCCGCAGCAGACGGCAGCCTGTCACTCAGCGCAGAGGAAGCGCAGACGACGGGGAATCTCGGCTACGAGGGCGCCGACAAGCGCGCGATCGGCTACTGGACCAACCCTAAAGACACGGTCAGTTGGACCTTTGAAGCACCCGCTGGCACGTACAACGTCGAACTCGAATACTCGGTAGACCCGGCTAGCGCAGGTGCGGCCTATGAGGTGTCGGTGGGCAGCGACAAGCTAAAAGGCACCGCCGAGAGCACCGGTGGGTGGGCCACTTTCCGCAAGGTCGTGTTGGGATCGGTGGCGCTTCGAACAAGCGGCAAGCACAAGGTGGTGGTGAGCGCAACCACCATGCCCCACGGTGCGGTGATGAACCTTCGAGCCGTTCGGTTGCGGCGGTAGCTGAGCTAGTTAGAATCCAATCTCTTCAAGCCGATCAAGAGGTATCCGATCGTGGAACCTACCTTTACGGGCTTGCCCTCGGGAGTCACGTGGCAGGACACGCACGCCTGCGTAGCCGCGACGGAACGCGTGGCAAAGTTCCAGCCCTTGTAAGTGAAATTGCGCTTTTTGCAAATGTCTCGCGCTCGCCGGGTTCGAGCAGGAGTCCTAAGGGGCTCAATCAACGCGTTCAGCGCATGCTCGTTTGTATTCACGCTGGCAAGCCGCTTGTGAAGCAGCTTTTCTAGGTTGTCGATCAGAGCTTGCGGCGGCCCGGTCTGAGGCGAAACTAGGCCAATAAAAGTTGCACTGCCGAGCGCGACGAGAAATTCACGTATTGCCATAACCGATTAAACCCAAACTAGTGAAACAGTCCTACAACTCGGCAAAACCTGCAAGTGGCGCATCCGAAACTCTTGCCGCCCGCGTCTGGGGATCTCGAGAAATATAGAGGCACTGGTCGGCAACTTGGTTAATCTCTTCAATGTGGCTGATTACTAGGATCTGCTCGAATCGTCCCTTAAGCGCGCTCAAACGATCCATCACACACGCTCTTCGATCAGCGTCGAGGCTTCCGAACACTTCGTCTAGGATGAGCAGCGACATGGGCCGGCCCTGGCGCTCTTGGATCAGTTCGCTGAGGGCAAGCCTCAGGGCCAGCGCGAGCACGTCTTCTTCGCCTCCGGAAATGACTGGCTTGTGAATGTCGCCGTCGTCGAACAGCGTTGCGGCGAAGTTTTTGTCGAGACTGACTTTGCAGTATCGGCTGTTGGTGAGTAGTGAGATATTCTCGCTGGCCCGGGCTTCCAGTTCGGGCCCCAACTCGGCATTGAGGTTCAGTCGGAGGGTCTTGAGTTCCTGTGCCGTTGCTCCGTGCAGAAGTTCGCTCTTGTGGAGATCGGCGATCTTCTTCTTTTGGTCTTTCTGCTCGTTGATGGCCCTTGTGGCGGCCTCTAGTTCCTTCTTCGCGCTGTTCTCCTGTTCTGCGGCGAGCACGATATCCTTTTCGATCAAGCCTAGGTGGGTAGTTAGTTGCCGATGCGTTTCCTCCGCCTGGCGCGCTTCTTCTATTGAACTAAACGGGATTTCCGTTCGCTGCTTGTTTAGATCCCGATACTTGTCCCGCGCTTCCTCATGTTCTTGCTTAGCGGCTTGATGCTTCGTCTTCGCTGCTCGTTGTTTTTCCTCACAGTTCTGAATCGAGAGATATCTAGAATGGTCGGGCTCGAGGCTCTTTAACAAAGATTCCAGTTTCGGTTTCTCGGTGGCGTCAGCCATCGTCGGCAGAGCCGCTACTGTTTTCAGCAGTCCCTCTCGTTTGCTTGACAACTTGGATTGTCGTTCATGAAGCTCTTTAGCTTGGTCCCGCTTTCTGCGACCGGCTTCTAGTTCAGCTTGGGCTCTTCGATGAAAGTCGACCGTATTCTGAAGGGCTGCTTCTGCCTGTATCAACTCTTTAGGCTTACCATCCGTGGCATTGGCAGTGTCCTGCAAGGTGAACACGGCTTCGCCAGCAGCGATGACTGCGGATTTTCGTGACTCGAGGATCAGGCCATAGGTCTTCGTGATTGGCTGCCCGCATTCGGGACATTCGCCTCTCGCGACCATAGCCTCGGCCGTTTGCAGGTCGGCGTGGGCACGATTTTTCAAGGCTAAGGCTTCAGCAAGCGCTGCCTGCGCTTTCACCCTGGCGTTGGCCCATGCATGCTGAGCGGCGGTCTGATCTTCTTGAGCCTTTGTGTGATCGTGGATCGCCACTTGAATCGCTTCCTCCAGCGGCGCAAGCTCAGGTGCGTTGAGACTCTCGATCTGCAGCTTCAGCGTGTCCATTTCGGCGAGTATGCCGTCGGCTTCCTTATGCATTTGCTCTCGGCGAATTTGCTGCTCTAGCTCTTTGGCCAGCTCTGCCAAGCGCTTGCAGACCTCTTGATAATGGGCTTCCCGCGGCTTTAGAAGTGCGAATTCGGCGATGTCCTTGTCACAGAGCAGGAGCGCATCTTCGGTGGTCTTCAGGTTGGCTTTGAGACCTTCCGCCTTGCTGCGAATGACTTCCATCTGATGCGCGAGATCCAGCCATTGAGCGGCGGTTGTGGCGAGGTCCTTTGCGATGGGCACCTTCTCTTGCACCTCTTTCTGAACTTCTCTCGACCGCTGGAGCTTCGCTTTCGCCTCGTTCAATCGTTGCTGCGAAAGTTGCTTTTCTGATTCGAGGGCTATGGGGTCCTTTAGAGATAGCTCGATCCAGCCGCGCTGCTTAGCGAAATCTTTGCGACGCTCCGAGCCGAGATTCTCGGCTTTTTCTAGTTTGTCGTAGCCCAGCATGCGCGCGACCTCGGCCTGGCGCTCTCGATTGTCCTTGAACTGCAAGAATCGCAAGCCCTTCTGCTCCGCGCAAAAGGAGTTGATAAATTGCTCGTAGGTGAGGCCAAGAAGCGCCTCGCATCGTTGGGTTGTCTCGGCCTTTCCGGTTGCCCAAGTCTTCTCCGTGCCTGAGACCTCCTTCAGCGAGGCGTCATAGGTGCTTCGTTCGACTTCAAAGGTCTTATCGCCCAGCTGAAACCTAAGCCGGGCGATGTACTTCTTCCGCGGCTCGGCCCAGAAGAAGCGTAGATCCTCGACCTTGCCGGCCCGGATGTCGCCGAAGAGAGCGAATGTGATGGCTTCTAGCAAGGTCGTTTTGCCGGTGCCATTCGGGCCGACGATCGCGGTCATGCCGTCGCTGAATTGCACGTCTGTGTTGGCGTGCTGCCGAAAGTTCTCAAGCTTCAGCCGGAGCAGCTTCACGGTCCACCTCCTGCAAGAGCTCTTTACCGAGCTCCTTGATCTCCTCTCGCTTGAGGCCAGGTGCGAGGATGGCGGATGCTAGGTGCTCATCCCACGTTTCATCTATCGACCTGCCCTCTTGCTGCGTTTTCGGTCCGCCTTCGACGACCTTTAGCGGGGCCCAGATGTCGAGTTGATAGTGAAGAGCAGTGGCTCTGATGTCATTCACCACCGCCTGATCGATTCGACCCCGGATACCCGGCAGGGCATTTGTGATGACCTGGCGCACAATCGGCATCTCTTCGACGGGCCAGCTTGCGTTCTTTTGCAGTCGCTTCTCAATTTCCCTGGGCTCAAGTTTGAGCGCATCGATTCGGGGGAGATCGATTACGCGCCGCGTCTTGAGGGGGATATTCTCCAACTTGCCGGTCTCGGTATCAAACCAGATCCAGAACTTCGTTGAGGCTTCGTCCCAGATGTTGGTGCTGGCAAAATCGGTGGAGCCGGAATAGCAGACGTTCGAGCCATAGGGCCGAAAAGTGTGGTAATCGCCAAGAGCCACGTAGGTCCAGCGGTCATGGCGCGTCTCCGTTATCTCGATGTCTCCGGCCCCATGCTTGATCAGATCCTTATCCACGCCATGCAAAATGAGGAGGCTGTGCTTCTTGCCTAGGGAAGGGGAATATTCGTAATGTTCTCCCGTTTGAAGGCTCTGGTGGGGTACGGCCATGAACTCAAGGTCTAGGTCAGCGACTTCCCCAATCTCCAGCCGATGAGTGAACACTCGCACGCCGGGGATGGAGGTGAAGAGCTTGAGGATGTTTCCGGAGTCTGCCAGTTTTGGAGTGTCGTGATTGCCTCCGATGATCAGGAATGGCATTCCCTGGCGTTTTTCTTGAAACTTACTGACTAGCTCGAATGCGCGCACGATCGTGGCGTTGCTGGGCC
Organism: Fimbriimonadales bacterium; assembly: GCA_038210535.1. Lineage (GTDB taxonomy): Bacteria > Armatimonadota > Fimbriimonadia > Fimbriimonadales > Fimbriimonadaceae > Fimbriimonas. Next base: position 5,730 of record JBBQWO010000065.1, read on the forward strand.
GCACGACGTGGAAGAGGTCTCCGCTGTGGACGACGAGGTCCGGCTCCTTCTGAGAGATGGCATCCAGGCAAGCCTGGAAGGTTTTCATGACGTCGACCTCCCGCTGGTTGACGCCGTGTTCGGTATTCCGCCCATAAGCCCGGTACCCAAGATGGGTGTCGCTCAGGTGCGCGAGGGTCATTGCTTCAATCGTACCGTCTAATCTGGTTGGCTCTCCGCGCTTGGACGGGTGCTCTCGCGGGTTTGGCGAGATGCTGGAATACTCATGCGCCGATGACTCGCCTGGGGCCGTTCCCATCTCCTGCCGAGCTGACGTGATTGTTCACGAGCAGTGCGGGCGGCGAGTAGCGCCAGAGTGCCTGCACCGATCCAATCCCTGGCCCGCCTCGAGAGGTTCATGCTTTCTATTTCTAGGCCAATAAGTGCTATCAGACTCATCGCGAGCGCCAAAAAAGCCTCAACACATTGCTGCGTTGAGGCTCTTTTGGTTGCTCTTTGAAGAGTCCAATAGAGGATTTAGTTGACTTAAGAAAACGTTCGACCTGGAGATGTCTTCTCCGCCGAAACGGAAAAGATTTCAACTCCTTTAAGGAG
>JBBQWO010000066.1:0-6017 GCA_038210535.1 Fimbriimonadales bacterium
GGGTCAGAACAAACCTGGAAAGGTAGCGACGTTCAGCTACGACAACACCGACAACGTGGTTGTGAAGTGGCATCAAGGCAATCCTCCGCTCACGCAGACCTTCGACGTCGCCAACCGGATAGTGACAAGCGGATATGCCGCGGCCACCACCAACTACACGTACAACGCGGTTGGGAACTTGACTCTGGAAGACACATCTGGTGTCCAGACCGGCTACGTTTACGACGGGGAGAATAGGCTTGTCAAACAGACGGAGCCGGATGGAACGGTGATGACGATGAGCTACCAGGGCGATGGCCTTAGGCGAACAAGGCAAAAGCATGGTGAGCAGGTCTCTACGTTCGTTTGGGATGGCTCTGATTACCTTCAGGAGCGAAAGCTATGATTGCCACATTCTCTACCTTCTGCGGCATGATCGTCTCTGAGACCAGAGACGGAGTCGAGCGCGACTACATGCCGGACACCCTCGGTTCTACCGCAGCTCTCCTGGACGAGAACCAGGAGATGACCGACACCTGGGAGTATTACCCCTACGGGGAGGTCGCGGCCAGAACCGGAACCCACGAAACCGACCTCACCTTCGTGGGGATGCTCGGCTACTTCAAAGACATCCTCGACAAGCTGCTCTACGTCAGGGCGAGGCACTTCAGGCCAGAGTTGGGGATATGGCAGACCGTCGATCCGCTGTGGCCGGAGGAGCCCCCATTTGCATATTGCTCATCCAAGCCAGCATCATGCACCGACAAGTCGGGCACCAAGGGGTATGCGGATTGCCTTAAAGATGCGCTAATTGATTCTGGGATCGGATGCCTTGCCGGCTTAATAATTAGTGCTGGATGCTCAGCGTGTCTCGCAGCAGGTATTGCTATTTGTGGCTGGTTCCCACCTTCATGCGTAGCGCTCTCCGAGCTTTGCACCCTAGTCTGTGGTTCGGGACTTGTTAAGTGCATCGTCGGCGCCATCTTCGCTGTGCTCCTCGCACTTATCAAGTGCGCGAAACCCACGGACCCTGGAATCGAACCTGGAGGGCTGGAAGATTGTTGGGAAAGGTGTCGTATTTACCGGCGCGGTCGGGCACATATGGAGTGTATGCGAAACTGCAGGACTCCACGACGGTCGATAGTGCGGAGGGTGGCCGGACCTTTAAGGGCATGTCAAGGGCGAATCTGAAGTTAAGATTGGGACTTCCTTCTGGCTTTGCCAGTCGGTCGAACCGACGGTTGTCAGTCCGCGGTCCTCGGGGACAGCCTTTGCGTGACCGCCTGCTTCCAGATCATCCGGTCGTTCTGGAGAGAGCGCCAAATCGCTATGCCGATCCGTTCCATGAACTGAGTTACTATTACAGCTAGATATGAATGCTTTCTCCGCATTTGCCACTACATGCAGTCGGGGTAAGTTCCGGTGAATTGTGCATGGTGAGCAAAGTGGATATAAGAAAAGAAATTGAGCGTATGGCACCGTGCCTGGACCACGCGAGGGGGTGTGCGCTCGTCGTTTACGCAGTTTTACTGGGCAGCTTGGTGACGGCTCTGAAAGCGATGTTCGTGGGTGATTTTGATTGGAGAACTGCACCATTCGACTTATTGGCGTTCATCGGTATTTATTGGGTAGTGACCACAGTAGCTTATGCCGCCTTTCGCAAAAAGTAGCCACGTTGCACATTCCGGTGAAAACGATTAAGATTCCGCTTGAAAGCGATCAGGATTTGAGATGTCTTTTTCACGTTCGAGTGGGTCAATGGGGATCTTACTCCAGCGTCTTTTTTGAGTCCTCTTTTCTTTCTTTGTGATTCTCCTTTGAGATCAATGGAGTAGGCGTCGGCGAGCCAGTCGTGCCAATTTTCGACGGGAAGTTGGGCAACGATGACGGTGGAGTTTTCTGGTATCGGTCGTCGAGAATTTCGAGCAAGTCTCTTCTGGCGGCCGGTTCGAGCGGCGCGAGCCCCCACTCGTCGAGGACGAGCACATCGATGCGGGCGAGTTAAGCCAATCGGCTGCGGTAGTTGCCACCCGCTCGGGCGATTTCCAAATCTTGCAGCAGCCTTGGAAGTCGGAAAAACCGCGCGTTGAATCCGAATTGACACGCCCGGGGCGCCAATGCGCTGGCGACGAAGGTTTTACTTACGCCGGTCGCGCCGGTCACGAGGACGTTGCGGTGTTCTTTGACCCAGGCTTCTTGGCTCAAGTAATCGAGGGTCGGGCGATCGATGCCCCTTGCGGTGATGGAATCGAGTTCTTCCAGGCGAGCGACCAGCTTCCTGGGCACCCCAATGGGGTTTCTCCTTCTTGAGCTGCACGATGGCCGTCTCCACCTGGAACGGCAACTGGTTCCCATACCATAAAGGACGTCTCGACCGATCCGTCAGCGCCTCTAGCCCGCACTCCTTGTAACGCTCGTATGACCGGTCCCCGATTCTTGACCCACTCAGAGTGTTAGCTTCTCTGCCTCCATTTTAGATTGCAAAGTCCTTCGGAAAGCTGCGGGGTTCAAGCCCCCGAGTGCCGAATGTGGACGAGATTGGTTGTAGTGATCTGTGTAGCCCTGTAGATGAGCCTGTAGGTCTTTCCCAGTGGGGAATATTTCCATGTTCAGAAGCTCGTCTCTTAGCTTGCCGAAGAAGCTCTCAATGTGGCCGTTCTGCCAGGGAGAGCCTGGCTCGATGAAGCCGGCCTCGACGCCCTGATCCTCAAGCCAGTTGGTCAGCTTCTTGGACCTGAACTCCGGTCCGTTGTCGAAGCGGATCTTCCTGGGTTTGCCGTGAACGAGGAACAGCCAGGAGAGTTCCTTGACCAGGTGAGAAGCCCGGATTGACGGCCGGGTCTTCAGCAGCAGGTTCTCCCTAGTGCAGACATCGACGATACCGACGATTCGGGCCTGTCGCCGGTTCTCCAGCCACTCGGAGGCGAAGTCCATCGACCACACCTCGCCAAAAGCTTTCGGTGGCTCTTCGTGCACCTTCTCAACCTGGATGCGCCGGCGCTTTCGAACCTTGATGCTCAGGCCCTCCTCCCGCTAGATGCGATGCACAGCCTTCAGATTCACTCCCTCAAGGAGCGCGTGCACCCGCCGGAAGCCGTAGCGAGGGTGTTTCTCAGACAGTGCGAGCACCTCGACCCTCAGCTCTGGCCGACGGTCCACCTTCTGGCGCTTGCTAGCGTTCCGGCTCAGCCCGACCACCTTGCATCCGAGCCTCCTGGAGACGCCTTTCTCAAGCAGTCTTCCAAGAGCGCGGTGCCGCGCGGCCGGGCTCACCATTTTCCCTCCGCCACTTCCTTGTAAGCGTCGATCTCCAAAGCCTGACGAGCCACGATCCGCTTCAGGCGCTGATTTTCGGACTGCAAAGCCCGTAGCTCGGCGAGCTCGCTGCCGCTCATCCCGGCGTACTTCTCCCGCCACCGGTAGATGGTCTGGTCCGTGATGCCGTGAGCGCGCGACACCGACGCGATGCTCGCTCCAGCCTCGATTTCCCTAAGAACTGAGAGGATCTGATCCTCCGTGTAGCGTTTCCCTTTTGCCATGTGTGATTCCAGACGGAACTCACACTCCATGTGGGTCAATTTAAGGGGAACAGGTCAAGAGCTCCTTCACGAGGTGAGAAGCGCGGATGGATGGTTGCGTCTTGAGCAGCAGGTTCTCGCGGGTAGCGACGTCCAGGATGCCGACGATCCGTGCCTGCCGACGATTCTCCAACTGCTCGGAGGCGAAGTCCATCGCCCACACCTCTCCAAAGACCTTCGGTGGCTCTTCGTGCACCTTCTCAACCTGGATGCGCCGGCGCTTTCGAACCTTGATGCTCAGTCCCTCTTCTCGCCAGATGCGATGCACAGCCTTCAGATTCACTCCCTCAAGGAGCGCGTGCACCCGCCGGAAGCCGTAGCGAGGGTGTTTCTCAGACAGTGCGAGCACCTCGACCCTCAGCTCTGGCCGACGGTCCACCTTCTGGCGTTTGCTTGCGTTCCTGGACAGCCCGACCACCTTGCAGCCGAGCCTCCTGGAGACGCCTTTCTCAAGCAGTCTTCCAAGAGCGCGGCGCCGCGCGGCCGGGCTCACCATTTTCCCTCCGCCACTTCCTTGTAAGCGTCGATCTCCAAAGCCTGGCGAGCCACGATCCGCTTCAGGCGCTGATTTTCGGACTGCAGTGCCCGAAGCTCGGCGAGTTCGCTGCCGCTCATGCCCGCGTACTTCTCCCGCCACCGGTAGATGGTCTGGTCCGTGATACCGTGAGCGCGCGACACCGACGCGATGCTCGCTCCAGCCTCGATTTCCCTAAGAACTGAGAGGATCTGATCCTCCGTGTACCGTTTCCCTTTTGCCATGTGTGATTCCAGACGGAACTCACACTCCATGTGGGTCAATTTAAGGGGAACAGGTCACTTCTGCGCCTGGCGAAAGCCGGAGTTGCCGAGCGGGTTTATGTCCACATGGACACCTATTGGAAGAGGCCCGAATACGTGATCCGTCCCAGGGAGCAGCTGACGCCGCTCATCATGCTGGATCTTCGCGAGGTCGACCACGTGCACATCCGGGAGTACAAGGGCGGCAGAGCGCTCACCCTCACCCCCGAACACGGCCTTTTGCATCACCTCTCCTATGCGGGACCTGACTGCCGCATTCAGCGAAAGCTGGATACCTGGGGTCATCGGAACGAGGTTCTTTCAGATTGGTACAACCGCGTTTGGCGCGGCTGGGATTTCAATCCCCGGATGCGCAGCCTCCATCCAACCCACGCCTGGGCCTACGGATGGACGGAAAGGATTCACGTTCCGCCGATTCTGAAGAGCATTGCAACGCCTCCACGTGAGGAAATCGCCGCCCCTGAGCTGTGGCCGGAGGTCTCAGTCGTGATTCCATTGCATGGAGGCGAGGACGACATCAGGAACTGTTTGCAGAGCCTTTCGGGCTCATGCGATCTCCTTCACGAGATTATCGTGGTGGACGACCTGTCACCGGATGGCGCGGCGAATGTGGCAAGCGGCTTCGAAGGTGTGACGCTCATTTCGAATGAGGAGAATGTTGGCTTTGGTGGCACCTGCAACCGTGGCATCGAGCGAGCGAGCGGAGATGTGGTCGTCTTGCTCAACAGCGACACGCGTGTGCCAAGGGCGGGCCTGATACGGCTCGTCGAGTCCCTGATGAGCGGTGGCAGCGTGGCAGCGACAGGTCCCCTAACCAACAACTCCGGGCATGGGCAAATCATCGACGTCACCTACACCAGCCCCGATGCCATCGACCTCTTCGCCGAGGACCTTGCTCTGAGCGGAGGCGAAGACAAGGAGGTCGATATGCTCGTGGGCTTTTGCATCGCGGCCAAACGCTCGGTCCTTGCAGAGGTAGGTGGATTCGATGAGCGCTTTGGGATCGGGCAGTTCGAGGACAACGACCTCTGCTACAGGATGCGACGGGCTGGCTATAAGCTCCTCCTTGTCCAGAGCGCTTTCGTCCACCATGAAGGCAGCAAGAGCCTAAATCGCCGGCATGAGCATCCCGCGACCCTCCTCACCCGGAATCACAGGGTTTTCCTTGAGAAATGGAGCGACGATCTGGAGACCGGCTTCGCATCCCACCTTAGCGGCCTCGCGCCAACTCCCATCCAGTTCAATCCCAACCGGAAACCGGAGCACGTTAAGAAGCAGTTGAAGGAGCTTGCGAGGAAGGCCGACATCAGCCTTTGCATGATCGTGAAGAACGAAGAGCGCGTGCTCGCGGATTGCTTAAAGTCCGCCCAAGGCGTCTTCAAGCAAATCATCGTCGTCGATACCGGCTCCACGGACCGGACAAAGGAGATCGCCGCCGAGTTCGGGGCGCAGGTCTACGAGTTCCCGTGGACCGATAGCTTCTCCGAGGCGCGCAACGAATCGCTAAAGCACGCGGGCGGTAGGTGGATCTTCTGGATGGACGCCGATGACACGCTTCCAAGGGCAACGGCAGAAGCCCTGCTCCTGGTAGCAGTCAACGCCCAGCCAGATGTGAACGCATTTGTCGTTCCAGTCCGGTTCACCGACAGTGGACCTTCAGGC
>JBBQWO010000067.1:0-5874 GCA_038210535.1 Fimbriimonadales bacterium
CAGCCTGGATCAGATTCGAGCAGATATCGACTTGTTTGAGACGCTCGCGGCTTAGCCTTCCGGTTCGGGCATGGCAAAGAGTGCCGGAAGACCGCCCGTGTGCCAAAACAGGATTCTGCCCGTCAACTCGCCTGTAGCGACCATGTGCAGGAGACCGTCGAAGGCTTTTCCCGAATACACAGGATCGAGGAAGATGGCTTCTGCACGGGCCAAGACCTCAATCGCTTTGAGGCTGCCATCGCTGGGCACGCCATATCCGGGCCCGATAAAGCGTGCGTCGAGGTCGTACTCTGAAGCCTCCATTGATTCGCCGAGCCCTCTCTCCTTCAAACCGATAGAGAGCTTCGCGAAATCATCGGCAATCTGCGGCTCAGGGTCGCACGCGACTCCGACGATGCGCGTTCCGGTGCCTCGAAAGCCCAGTCCCAGCCCCGTGTGGGTACTGCCGCTGGAGCTTGCGAAGACAATCGCATCGAAGGGTTCAGGGCTCTGCAACTTCAACTCTTCGGCCGCCTGCAGAAAAGCGTAGGCACCAAGGGGCGATGAGCCTCCGATCGGCATTCGATAGACAGTCAACCCTTCTCGCTCATAGCTGCAAGCCAGCTTTTCAGCTTCATCGATGAGGTCATCCCAGAAGCCATCCGGAAGCACTCGCATCTCCAGTCCCAAAAGCCGGTCGAGCAGTTCGTTGCCTCCGGAGGCCCGCATAGGGGGTGCCGACGGCTTCTCGAACTCAAACGGACACGCCATCACCGCTGCCGCAACGCGAATATTCGAGACGGCGCAGGCTGCACTGAGTTGCCGGATGAAATTCGACTGGAGCGACCCGCACGTGACCACGATATCCGCGCCCGAGTCCAAGATGTCGGCAAGCAGATACTCGAGCTTGCGGCCCTTGTTGCCACCAAGAGCGAAGCCCGTAAGATCGTCACGCTTAATCCACAAATCAACGCCTAATTGTTCGGACAGCCGTGGAAGGCGGTGAAGGGGCGTCGGTGCGTGGATCAGCGGAATTCTACGTGGTGGCATCTGTTCTGGAGTTTACAGGCACTGAAGCCGGGGGTGTTGTTCCCCGACCTCCTTCAAAGCCGGCACTTACAGCTTCAACGGCTGAATCCAAACATTGCGGTACGCGACAGGTCCGTGATCTCCTTGAAGAAAGATCGGCCCAGCCGCCCTCTCATCGTTGAAGAACCCCGCGCGAGTCATCCCGGTAAGTCCTACGTTTTTTTGAATCACCACCCCGTTGAGCCGGACTTCTACAAAGCGAGCGTTCTCGATCTTTTTGCCACCTTGATCAAACCTGGGCGCACGGAAAAGGATGTCGTACGAGTTCCAACTGCCGGGTCCGCGAAACGCGTTGACAAGGGGCGCGGTGCCTTCGTAGCCGGGACCGTTTGGCTCGATCCAGCGCTGGTAGATGCCGCCGCAATCAGATGGATCGAGATCCTTGGTCGCTTTGCCAAACGAATCCAAAATCTGGACCTCGTAGCGGCCCTGCAAATACACGCCCGAATTGGAGCCCTTCGGAATCTTAAACTCGACATGCACCAGCGCGTCGCCATGCTCCTGCGCCGAGCGGAGGTGCACCGGCTGGTCGCCACTGTTCTCGATCACGTCGCCCGTCGTTTGCCAGCCTTTCACATTCGGCCAAGTAAGCATCTCCGCAGTTGCCGGCTTCTTTGCTTGAGCGGTCCAGAGGATGCCTTCGTAAAGAAAGTCCAGGAAAGTGGCGCTGGTCCATGAGGCGTCCGTGTGGCCCATAGCCGTATACCAAGACCGGCTCCCCTCGATTTCTTGACACCAAGTCATCGGCGTTCCATCCACGCTCGCGAGCACCCGCACATTGGGCCGAGGATCCTGGCGAAAGTTGTACCACTCGTCTACTCGTGTCCACTGGGCGGGAAGCCCAACCGTGCTCGGGTGAAATCGGTCTTCGATCGTGATCTGCTTTTCCGATTGGGCGGCATGACCGCCGAACTGAGCGCCGATCAGCTTCGTGTAGAACGGCCACTCATATTCCGTGTCCGTTGCCGAATGAACACCCGCGAAGCCACCCCCTTTGCGGATGAACCGCTCCATCGCCCCCTGCTGCTCAACGTCGAGCACGTCCAGCGTCGTCAAGAGGAACACGATCGAGTCGTATTGGCTGAGCTTGGAATCGGTGAATTCCGCCGGATCGGCAGTGATCTTGAGGGTGAACCCCTTCTCCCTGGACAGCTTCTGCATCGCCACCTCCGCCACCGGAATCGAGTCGTGCTTGTGTCCCAACGCTCGATCGAACACCAAAATATGGGGCTGAGCCTTGACCAGGGCGGAAGATTGAACCGGTTGGATCAAGGCGACGGCGAACGATAAGGCTAAGAGCACAACGCTATTCTACGCACTTTCAGAGCAATCGGCGATCAGAATTCATACCGATCGACGTCCTGATGCACCGTCTGGATACGCCGAATCGTGCCCGTCTTCGAGCGCATGATCAGCGAATCCGTCAGCGCGTAGCCGCGCCGGTAACGGACACCCTTGAGCAGATCGCCCCCGGTAATTCCCGTGGCTGCGAACATAACGTTCCCTTGCGCCAAATCTTCTGTCGTAAGCACCTTGTCGATAAAGCTTTCGCTGCCCATCTGAATCGCTCGGACCCGTTCTTCATCGCTTCGAAACACCAGCTTCGCCTGCATTTCGCCATGCTGACAAATAACCGCCGCCGCCGTAATCACACCTTCGGGCGCGCCGCCAATGCCCATCGCAGCATCGACTGGACCGTCCGGATCCAATACCGCCAGAGCCACCGACAGGTCTCCGTCGGTGACGAGGTGAACTCTAGCCCCCGCCTCTCGAATCTCATTAATCAACCCCTCGTGCCGTGGGCGGTCGAGGACACCGATGATCAATTCGTCGATATCTTTGCCCAAGGCTTTAGCGATGAGGCGCACATTGACGCGGGGAGGGAGAGTGATGTCCACGACTCCGCGGCACTCCTGCCCGACCACCAACTTGTCCATGTAGCAATCGGGAGCGTGCATCAGCTTGCCCTCGCCCTCGATTGCCGCTGCAAGCACGGAAATCGCATTCGGCAGTCCGTTCGCACACAGATTCGTGCCTTCCAGCGGATCGACTGCGATCTGAATAGGAGGGCCCTCGCCGCTGCCAAGCTTTTCCCCGATGTAAAGCATCGGCGCCTCGTCCCGCTCCCCCTCGCCGATAACGATCATTCCGCACATGTCGAGCTCATTGAGCGTTCGACGCATGCCGTCACAGGCGGCCTGATCCGCACCATTGCGATCGCCTTTCCCAACCCATCGAGCCGAGCACAAGGCGGCGGCTTCCGTTACGCCGAGAAAATCGAGGTGGTGATTGCGGTGAGTCAATTTCATCTACTCCTTTGTAGGGCAGACGAGAGTTTACACTGCGTTCGAGCCGCCGTGGTCGTACCCACAAGTCCCGCCCAACAACCGTCTGCATGTTGACGAGCGCAAACACAGCAGGTATGATATTGCCTCGGAGCACGCGGGCATAGCTCAGTGGTAGAGCGATTCCTTGCCAAGGAATAGGTCGCCAGTTCGAATCTGGTTGCCCGCTCCACCTTCAAAAGATCCTTCCCCTATCCTGCTTCGGATAGGGAATCGGTCACTTCTTCTTGGGAGACAAGTGGAAGTACAAACCCCGCTCGGCTATCGCAGCACCACGGTGTATGACAAGGTGGGACAAGTCGCGGTGCAAGTCGATGCCCTGAACTACCGGACGAGCATCGGATACGACGCTGCTGGCAACCGCGTCACCATGATGGACGCGAACGGGTTCGTCACGACTTGGCAGTATTTCATCAGCTCGAACCTCCTACAGTCCACCATCGACCCGCTTGGCAGGCGGACGACGAACGTGTACAACGACGTAGATCTGCAGACCACGCGCATCGACGCGCGCGGCAACCGGATCACGTTCGTCTACGACAATCTGAACCGCAACACCCGCATCAGCAATGAGCTGGATTACCGAACCACGTACGTCTATGACGCGGTGAGCAGAAGAACGCACGTGCGCGACGCAAACGGTCGGAGAATCACGTACGCCTACGATGCCATCGGGCAGAACACCGAGGTCCGGTACACGGGAGGGGCGAGAGTGACCTACGCCTACGACCCGCTCGGCAGAAGAACCACGATGCTGGATTGGGGTGGAACCACTACCTATGCTTCCGACGCAAGAAGCATGCTTATCGGCAAGACCGACCCCGGGAGCCTCGTGCAGGCATATGTTACGATTCACTCGGAAATCGCTTCGGGCTCACCGATCCCAGTGGTGGGCTGCACACAGTAACCTACGACGCGCTTGATCGGCAGGCGAGCCTCGCCAAGCCAACGGGTGCGCTGTATACCTCTCAATACGATGCGGACGGCAGACTGACGACCATGCTTGCAGGTCTCGGCTCATTCCGCTTGCAAAGCTACGATCCACTGGGCAGGCTGACGACTCTCATCGAGCAGAAGTCGAGCGCTCAGCCGATCTCGACGATGGTGGATAGTTGGGACGGCGCAGGACGCAAGACTAGCAGCTTGAGAAACGGTGTGATCGCGACGTACACCAACGACGCTGCGGGGCGATTATCCGGTCAGCAAAAGCCGAATCAGGTGTCTACCTTCAGCTACGACGCCACTGATAACGTGTTGGTCAAGTGGTATCAGGCAAAACCTCCGCTGACGATGATGTATGACGCCGCGAACCGTCTGCTCATCAAGAACTACGCAGCGGCGACCACTAACGTGACCTACGACAAGTGCGGAAACTTGACGACGGAGAACCAAGCTGGAGCGATCACTGGCTTTGTGTATGATAGTGAGAACAGACTTGTTAAACAGACGGAGCCGGATGGAACGGTGATGACGATGAGTTACCAGGGAGACGGTCTTCGCAGAACTCGCCAGAAGCATGGCGAGCAGGTCTCCACGTTCGTTTGGGATGGCTCTGATTACCTTCAGGAGCGCAAGCTATGACCGCCACATTCTCTACCTTCTGCGGCATGATCGTCTCTGAGACCAGAGACGGAGTCGAGCGCGACTACATGCCAGACACCCTCGGCTCTACCGCCGCTCTCCTAGACGAGAACCAGGACATGACCGACGCCTGGGAGTATTACCCCTATGGAGAGGTCGCGGCCAGAACAGGAACCCACCAGACCGATCTCACTTTCGTGGGAATGCTTGGCTACTTCAAAGACATTGTCGACAAACTCTTCTATGTCAGAGCGAGGCATTTGAGGGCGGATCTGGCGAGATGGCTGACAGTTGATCCGTTGTGGCCTTCGTCATCGGCATATTGTTACGCTTCTAGCTCTCCGATAGACTTGATAGATCCATCGGGACTAATCGCTGCATGCAGTGGATCTGGTCCAGGCTGCCATGTCGGATTCGCTGACACATGGTTTTGTAAAGTGAGATGCTGGTCTCGGGGAGAGGTTTATGTAAACACCGTCTGTCGAATCTTGGTGCGGATTCCTTTCGTATGTCTCCTTTGTAAGCGGGATTGTATTTGTTCGCCTAGAGTCGTGCCCGCTCCGTTTCCTTACGTGTGCACGAAGTCTCAAGGCGGTAAAACCCAAGCTCAGTATTGCCGTGAATGCAGCAAGGATTGCGATTCGAAATGCTTAAAAGCTGGCCGGGGATTTGTATGGTGCGCGACTTTCTGTGCCGTTCGACAAGGCAATTGCAATGCAGGAAAACGCAAGCCGTGGTTCTTTTGAAATTCACGCCAGAGCTACAGGAAGTTCTCGAAGACGTTGACCGCTATTTTGATGGTGTTACTGATCTTTTAATACAATTGAATAACGAGTTATCTGGCAATCATCCGGGTGCCTTTGAGCAACTTGAGATGGCT
>JBBQWO010000068.1:0-5858 GCA_038210535.1 Fimbriimonadales bacterium
GGCGAAGCGGATGATCCGAAGGAAGCAACTCCTCAAGCGGAGTCGTTCCAAACAAAGCCTTCTGATCCTTCTCGTGTCCTTGCACAAGGAAAAGACGTTACAGACTAAGAAGATGAGGCGAGTTCGTCAACAGCTTCCTAGACCCTGCGATAGACAATTCCGAAGCCAAGAAGCTAGAGGATACTCGGAGTATCGTCGCGGAACTTCAAAAGAAGCTGACCGAACCTGAGAGGAGGCGACAAGCTGCCCATCAAGCGTTACTTATTTGGGAAAAGAAGCAGACAGAGCTGGTCGGGACTCCCGAGATTCCAGGGTCTCAAATCCACTTGGAGACTCGGATCGCTGAAACCAATTCACTTCCGGGCCTGATCAAGGGCTTAGAAGTGCAGAGGATTGAAGCACTAGGTGCCCTATACGATGCAATCGCAGAGCTTGCTACAGAATACGAGAAGCTCTTTTCGCCTGAGGAGTTTTACACACGCCATCAGAATCAACTGCCAGGCGTCTCTGTAAGTTTTACCGTGACCCAACGAGTCTCGGGCTTTTCTCAGAGGCTCCTAACCTTGCTTGACCTGGGAAAAAGGGGAGCATTCCGTGGGCAAGAGGAAGGCAAAAAGGCAGCTCATGACTTAGTTGCATCTGCCGACTTTCAGACTCGTAATGGGGTCGTAAGATTTGTTCAGGCAGTTGTTTCGAAGCTAGTTGGGACATTAGGAGTCTCCGTCGAGGATCAGATTGCCAAGGGTCGGACTTCTGGCGAGCTATTCGATTTCTTGTTCGGCCTTGACTATGTTCGACCAAGATTTGAACTCCTGTGGGAGGGTAAGTCTCCTGAGCAACTTTCTCCCGGCGAACGCGGAACGCTCCTGCTTGTCTTCTACTTCGTTCTTGATATGCGAACCTACCCGTTGATTATCGATCAGCCCGAAGAGAATCTTGACAATGAAACAATCTATAAGGTTTTGGTCCCTTGCATTATGTTTGCCAAGCGAAGGCGACAAGTTGTTATGGTTACGCACAACCCAAATCTTGCCGTTGCCGCGGATGCTGACCAAATCATCTACGCCAAGGTAGCTAAGGCGGCCTCTCCGGAGTTGTCATACGAATCGGGCTCCATTGAGAACCCGTTGATCACAGCACACGTGATTAACGTGCTTGAGGGAACTACGCCTGCGTTTCGGAAGCGTGAAGCAAGGTACGAGTCGCACCCAAACTTTTAGGAGGTGGACGGTTAGCGCAAGGATCGGAGGGGAGTCTATCGGTGAGGGCGCAAGGTCTTGCACGTTCGCAGAGAACGTGTCCGTTTGGCTATTGGCCCGCACTGGCATTCGTCCTCCCCAAGTTGCCTGCACTCGTTCTTCAAGAAGAAGCACACTGGGAAGCGACAGATTTTCCTTTTCGAAGCCTGGCGAAGCTTGAGGCAAGGGCCTCGCTTTCCGATTGGTGCGAGGGCTTCGAGCCCGGCACCCCACTCGTGAACCAGTTCAGACAGCCGGACCCGAGCCGAGGCGAGTTCGAGGCGGCGTGCAAGTCCTTTCACGACTATGAAAGTGACCGCATAGCGAGGAAGCTGTTGGATTGGGCACAGTGGCAGTTGAGGCAGACACCGAACCAGCCTTTGCCGGAAGCATAACGACCATCCAGTAGTAAGGCGGAGCAAAGCGCCCAGAGTCTCGTTTTGGCTGGCACTGGTCTCTCAAATTGAGGAGCAAGGCTGAGACGCCGTGATATGTCAGCAGATTGAAATATGGGCGGGTCGAGCCTGTTGTCCTTCGATGACACCAAAGTTTGCGAGGCTTCATGCCGCTTTTCGACTGATTGGCCAGGTAAATCGAGCTTTCAGCTCAAGTTCGCTACGCGACTGATAGGCCCGATAGGTCTGGAAAAGTGAAACAGGCTGCTCTGTTAGAGTCAGCCTGTGGGAGTGGAGCTAAGCGTTCTAGCGCTAACTCAAGATGAGGTCGCGAAGCGCATCGAGGTCTGGTAGGTTCTCTGTCATGAACTCTTCTGGGCTCATGCCGCAGTCGTAGGCGTCGCGAAAGCACATGTCTGGCAGGTCGTGAATCGACATACCGAAGGAAGTCTCACAGACCGAGTTGATGCCATTCATCCAGACTTCAAAGGTCATGGCTGTTGGTCCTCCTGGTCGATGAAGCCGCCCTGTGGATCCGGCGGATTGAAGAGTTCGAAGGGGTTGCCTTCGATGAGAAGGGCAAAGGGCGTGATCTCATAGAGGCCATCGGCGAATCCGATAGTGCAAACGGCAGGGACCACCGCACCGTCCGAGACGCGCTGCACCTCAACGAGCGCGGCATGCCCGTGCTCGAAGGCACGGGCTAGGGTGGAAAAGTTCGATCTATCGTGTGCTTGAAGCACGTTCACCTCCTTCAAAGGCGAGGGTCGAAGACCAGCAGGCTGGTCTATGTGGAAGCAAAGAGGCTCGGCTGCCGTGGCTGCCGGACCAAATCGGGCGCAGGCTCCTTGCCGAAGAGCACTCCTGCAAAGTCTCGGGCCACCAGCTTCTCAATGAGCCGGTCCACCGTTGGATTGCAGCTCGCGAAGGTCGGCGCTTTATCTGGTGCCCTTCGCGAAATGGCAAGGTCCGTTGCCGGGTCCCAGGCGTACCGCCAGAGCCGGGCCGCCCTGAATGGCTCTTGGTCTAGTTTCTCTCCCAAGTGGTGAAAGAAGCCGCCCGAGAACACCATGATTCGTGGTGACCCCCAGCGAAGCGGCACAACCGCGACTCGCTGATGCGCAGGGCTGTGCATCCCGCACACCATAACGCGGCCGTCAAGGATGAGTCGCTCCGCCTCAACCTCGATCTCGTCAAGCTCCGAGGGCAGATGGTCACTGCGCCAGAGCGCTTTTGAGATGTGGGCGAGGCGGCCGTCGAGCAACCTGACGTTGCCATAGAGCCAGAGCCCTGCTGGCTCGTAGAAGCCAGGCTCCTCATCAAATGGGGCGCAGCGCTTGGGAACTGCCTTTGGCTCGTTCACGCGGGAAGACAATCAAGGTTCACCTCCTGTAGACGTCCTGGCCCTTTCGAGGTCCAGTCCAAACCAGGTTCACAGGAAGTGCCGCGCGCCTCAAATAGGCGTCCTTTGATGCACGACGGAGCATGCCTGCATGTGCTCGGGTGATCTCAAAGAGGCGGAGGAGCGTGCAAACCCGGAGAACAGAACGAAACTGGGGTCGGCAACCGTGTTCCGACCCGTCCGCCAGGAGATCATGGAAAGTAAGCCGGTGTCCTCCACTACGACCATCCAAGAGATTGTCCAGCCAGTACAGTAAGGAGCATGGAATTCCCGTCATGTTTGAAGGCTCCAAATGTAGGCAATACCTTCTGCGGAACCCCCATCTCTCAGGCGTGGCAGGATCTCTGCCTATGGGAAGAGGTTCTGAACCGCCTCTGCATCCAGTCGATACTTGAGCTCGGTACGTGGCACGGGGGAATGGCGACTTTTTTGGCCATCCAGTGCAACGTGCGTCGCCTCACATTCCGGACTGTGGACAGGGATGAGATATCGCCAGAGCGTAAGGCAACGATAGAGTTCCTTGGTGGGCGCTTTGTCCAAGCAGACGTTTTCGCGGATTCCACGAGTTCTCAGTTGCTGAAGGATGTGCCGCGGCCCGTGCTTGTGTTCTGCGACAACGGAAACAAGCCCTTGGAGTTCGCAAGTTTCGTCCCTCACCTCACTAACGGGGACTACATTGCTGTGCACGACTGGCAAACCGAGTTTCACGAAGCGGACGTGGTTGGCCCAGTCGAGTTCTTTATGAAGGAAGAATGCGAAGCGATCGACAGCATGACCAGATTCTTTCGCGTTCTGGAGGGCTAAGGCCCATATTTTCCTGGGAGGAAAGTCTGACTTGCAGCAGATTCAAGAATTCTGATAGAACATGAGTATGAAGGGGCTTCCTTCCTGCATCTGCGCCCACGACGATCACTACTATCTGACGAATGCCATCGCGTCCGTGAGCGAGGCCGGACCGGTCATCTGCTACGTCAGTCGCCTGGCATGGAATGGAACGGTCGGCGAGTGGGAAAAGACAGCACAAGTTGCGCAGAGCGCTGGGGCTGAGGTCGTCCTTGGCGACTGGCCAGACGAATCGGTTCATCGTCAGGCGGCCCTTACCGACATGAGGTCTCGCGGGTTCCAGTTCTGCCTCATCCCTGACGGCGATGAGGTTCTTGAACCTGAACTCGTGGCGAACCTTCTGCGGCTAGCGAAAGCCGGAGTCGCCGAGCGGGTTTATGTCCAGATGGACACGTATTGGAAGAGCCCTGAATACGTGATCCGTCCAAGGGAGCAGCTGACGCCGCTCATCATGCTGGATCTTCGGGAGGTTGACCATGTGTACATCCGGGAGTACAAGGGCGGAAGAGCGCTCACCCTCACTCCTGAGCATGGCCTTTTGCATCACCTCTCGTATGCGGGACCCACTGCCGCATTCAGCGAAAGCTCGATACTTGGGGGCACCGAAACGAGGTTCTGCCTGATTGGTATAGCCGCGTTTGGCGCTGCTGGGATTTCAACCCCCGGATGCGAAACCTCCACCCCACTCACGCCTGGGCGTACGGTTGGACGGAGAGGATCCACGTTACGCCCATTCTGAAGAGCATCCCAACGCCTCCACGCGAGGAAATCGCCGTCCCTGCCGTGTGGCCAAAGGTATCAGTCGTGATCCCTTTGCACGGTGGCGAGGATGACATCAGGAACTGCTTGGAGAGCCTTTCCACTTCGAGCGATCTGCTTCACGAGATTATCGTGGTGGACGACCTGTCACCGGATGGTGCGGCGAAGGTGGCAAGCGGATTCAAAGGCGTGACGCTCATTTCGAACGAGCAGAATATCGGCTTTGGTGGCACCTGCAACCGTGGCATCGAGCGAGCGAGCGGAGACGTGGTCGTCTTGCTCAACAGCGACACGCGTGTGCCAAGGGCAGGCCTGATACGTCTCGTCGAGTCCCTGATGAGCGGCGGCAGCGTTGCGGCGACAGGTCCTCTAACCAACAACTCCGGGCATGGGCAAATCATCGATGTGACCAACACCAGCCCCGATACCATCGACCTCTTTGCCGAGGATCTCGCTTTGAGCGGAGGCGAAGACAAGGAGGTCGATATGCTCGTGGGCTTTTGCATCGCGGCCAAGCGCTCGGTCCTCGCCGAGGTAGGCGGGTTCGATGAGCGCTTCGGCATCGGGCAGTTCGAGGACAACGACCTCTGCTACAGGATGCGACGGGCTGGCTATAAGCTCCTCCTCGTCCAGAGCGCTTTCGTCCACCATGAAGGCAGCAAGAGCCTGAATCGCCGGCATGAGCATCCCGCGACACTCCTCACCCGGAATCACGGGGTTTTCCTTGAGAAATGGAGCGACGACCTGGAGACCGGTTTCGCATCCCACCTTAGCGGCCTCGCGCCAACTCCCATCCAGTTCAATCCCAACCGGAAACCGGAGCACGTTAAGAAGCAGCTGAAGGAGCTTGCGAGGAAGGCCGACATCAGCCTTTGCATGATCGTGAAGAACGAAGAGCGCGTTCTCGCGGACTGCCTGAGGTCGGCCCTGGGCATCTTCAAGCAAATCATCGTCGTCGACACTGGCTCTACCGACCGCACAAAGGAGATCGCCGAGGAGTTCGGGGCAGAGGTCTACGACTTCCCTTGGACCGATAGCTTCTCCGAGGCGCGCAACGAATCGCTAAGGCACGCAACAGGCAGGTGGATCTTCTGGATGGACGCCGATGACACGCTTCCAAGGGCAACGGCAGAAGCCCTGCTCCTGGTAGCAGTCAACGCCCAGCCAGATGTGAACGCATTTGTCGTTCCAGTCCGGTTCACCGACAGTGGACCTTCAGGC
>JBBQWO010000069.1:0-5525 GCA_038210535.1 Fimbriimonadales bacterium
TGTCGGCCGGGTCGTTACTTCGGTAGGCGTACAGAAGGTGCCGAGTATTCCTGCCGGCGCCCTTCGATCCCCAATTTACTTAGCCCGATACGCCAGGAGCAGAAGGGCACTGAGAACGACCAGGGCCGTCGAACCTTGATGGAGTAAAACGGCGGGGCCCACCAATCCATCGCCACGCGTATCGCTCGTTGTTCATACGGCTCATCCGAACAGTCTTCGGCGTGCCGTGTCCATTATAGCGACCACGGCAGGGTGCTTCAGCTTTCTCTCGGCGGATATGGCGTAAAACCGCTCCTGGATCGATTCGATTCGGCCCAACAACCGGACCTGATACTGCTGCCGCACGATGCCTTCAACCACCGTGGGGACGGCAAAGAACCCGGCTCCCACCTGACCAAAAACCTCGAACATGTCGAAGTCGCCGAATTCCCCACGCACGGTCGGTCGAATCTTCTCCGATTCGAACCACTGGTCCAGTGACCGTCGCAACGACGTGCCTTCCATGGGCAGCAAGAATGGTGCGCCGTTCAACGAAGCGGGGAAGCCGCGTCGATAGGCGGTTACTAGCTTGGCGCTGCCCAAGAACGACACGGAACACTGGCCCAACAAGTGATTGAACGCGCGGACTTTAACAGAAGGATTGGCGGGAACGTCGGACAAGATGATATCCAGCTCATTCAGGGCCAGCCGGGCCAGCAACGACTCTGCCTTGTCATCATGACAAACGAGCTGAACGGGCTCCGGCAAGCGCAGAGCAGCTTCCAGAAGTTGATAGACGATCATTCTCGGCAAAACGTCCGCGACCCCGATCACCAACCGGTGCGCATGGCCTGCGGGACTCCCGTTGAGCGTGTCCTGTAGCTCGCGACCCAGAGAGAAAATCTCTCCGGCATACCGATACACCATTCGTCCGGTCTCGGTGAGCACGAGGTTCCGTCCGACCCGATCGAAAAGCTTCGCACCCGCGGCCTTTTCCAGGGAGCGCAGTTGGTCGCTGATCGTGGGCTGGGTCAAGTGGAGCAGCTTGCAAGCCCTGGCGATGGTTCCCTCGCGGGCCACCGTCCAAAAGTAAAGCAAATGCTGGTAATTCAAGCGATTCATGCCGTCCAACATACATAGGTTTTGTCGATGGTTCAAGTGGCACATATCGATTTGTCCAATTCACGCGCCTGGGTAACATTCACGAGTAGGGACGCGAGGTGTTCCAAACTGGATTCGAGTTTTCTTCAAGGAGGAGCTTACTGGTTCACTCGCCATGCTCAGGATTGGCCGGCATTTTCTGAATCGAAGGGACTACTTCATGAACCGGACGATGCTGATTGCCGAGGGCGATGCCGAGGTGTGCGACCTCTATCGGAGGTTTTCCACGCAACGGGGCTACCAGGTTGAAACGTCCTTAGATGGACTGGATTGCGTGAGGAGGCTGCGTCGGGCGACGCCGAATGTGCTCGTGCTGAACCTTGAACTTCATTGGGGTGGAGGCGACGGCGTACTTGGCTGGCTACGCGAAGAACCGCAGTTTCTTCCCGAAAAAGTGGTGCTTACCTGGGCAGAGACTTCGGCCCACATTTTAAAACGTCTGATACTGCCACCTGTTGTCAAGCCTCTGGCGAAGCCATTCCCTTTGTCCGCACTGTTTGCCGGACCTGCGACTGGTGCCCCGAAGGAGCCGCAGCACACGTCCAACGATGGCCGGCACCTTGGAATCCTCGTTGTCGATGACGATCCTGCCGATCGTGAGTTCTTGCAAACCCATCTGCAAAACCATGGCTTTCATGTTTTGACCGCTGAAAATGGCGAGGAAGCCCTCGATCAATGCTGCGATTACGGCGAGGAGACCGTGGTTATTCTCCTTTCTGCCCAAATGCAGGCCCTTGATCGCCTGCAAATTGTCGAAGGCATTCGCGCCTACGACATCGGAATTCCTGTTTGCATTATGACCGGGGATCCAGGCGACATCGAGGCGACCGACTTGCAGCAACAGGGTGTTCACCTATTCGGCAAGCCTTTACGCACGGATGAGATCGCTCGTGTTATTGCTAACCTCGCGAACGAAAGGTTACAGTGGCCGAAAGGTAATTGAAATCCTCCCGATTCAAGGAGCGACCCTGCCAATATCCCTCCGAGAGACCCGGTGCTCGCAGCAATGGATCAGCGAAGGATTCCAGTGTCGGCTGAAATCGTCCCGAACGTCAGATAGGGCAAATACAAGCCAACCACGGTACGGGAATTGCACGAAAGTTCTTGTTGCGACACCGACGATTCAATCCTCTTACCGGAAGGAGGACACCTTATGTCCGCAAGCCTCCGTTATTTATTTGCCGCCCTTGCCGTTGCGATGGTCGTGCCAACGGCTTCTGCGTGCGGGCGACCAGCCACTGGGCGGTAAGCAACTGACCTCGATCCAGGAGGCAATCCGGGATCTCACGCGCGAAGTCGAATTCCTGCAAGACATCGTCGCAGAGAGCGGGGAGAAGAAACAGATTCTGTACAACCAAGCCGATGCCATGCTGTCAGACATCGCAGACTTCCAGATATCCCTGAAGTCAGTGAAGTCTCGGCAAGACCTATACAAGGCGTTTGACGAACTGGATACCAAGCTTCACAACTTTCTGAAGGCAGTGAAGGCAATCGGGCCCGAACGACTCCTGCTGCAGCGGGCAACGATCCGGGTGATCGCCGCGGACGAAGAGTTGCACTACGCGGTGTCCGCGCACGACCCGTCCCAGGGCCGAGCAAAACTGGTGTTGGACCGTCAGGCCAATGCCCTGCTGACCGCGGCCCGCCAGTTGGACGCAATGGCCAGTTTCACCTTTGGTGCGACTCCGGGCCGGGCGATTCTCGTGGGAGACTTACGCAAGCTCGCCGAAGTAACCGAGCGCTTCCAGCAGCGCTTGGCCTCGGGTGCGAACCGTCCGGAGTTGCGTAAGAACTTTGCCGCCGTGAATCAGGCGTGGGAGCGGGCAACTCGAGGGCTTGCGGAACTGAAGGCTGGCGAACAATTTCGTCTGATCGGCACCGCGGCTCATTTGGACCGCATCCACGAGCGTCTTTATCGCCTGCTCGACATAAAGGGCGATCGTCCCCAACTCATCCTCCGAACTTGAGGCGAGGCGGCCGGATCCCACACTGAACCAACCTTTATTGAAAGTGAGAATGACCATGAACGATCCGAATTTTGTGTATGCAATCGCGGCTGTGGGGATTGCGATGCTGGCGGCGATCGTCTTGCTGATGGCCACGTTCTTTACGGTGGAGCAGCGCACGGCTGCCATCGTTCAGCGGCTTGGAAAGTTCGTCCGCGAGGCCGGCCCGGGCCTGAACGTCAAGATCCCTTTCGTCGACAGCGTAGTCGGGCGTATCAACCTGCGGGTTCAGCAATTGGACGTGAAGATCGAAACCAAGACGGAAGACAATGTGTTCGTCCAAATGGTGGTCTCCGTGCAGTTCTACGTCTTGCCGGAGAAGGTCTACGACGCGTTTTACAAGCTCGACGACGCACGTCGGCAGATCACGTCGTACGTTTTCGATGTCGTTCGGGCCCAGGTGCCCAAGATCAAGCTCGATGACGTCTTCGAGAAAAAAGACGATATCGCCAACATCGTGAAAGCCGAACTGGAGCAGGTGATGGAAGGCTTCGGCTACGGCATTCTCAAGGCGCTCGTGACCGACATCGATCCGGATGCCAACGTGAAGCAGTCGATGAACGAGATCAACGCGGCGCAGCGGATGCGAGTGGCCGCGACGGAAAAAGGCGAAGCGGAGCGAATCATCAAGGTCAAGGCAGCGGAAGGCGATGCGCAAAGTAAGGCGCTTCAAGGGCGGGGCATTGCCGATCAACGGCAGGCCATCGTCGCGGGCTTGCGGGATTCCGTGGATGAGTTCCAGAAATCGGTCCCGGGCACGACGGCCAAGGACGTCATGAACCTCGTGCTGATGACGCAATACTTCGACACGCTGAAAGATATTGGCGCCTCTTCGCGGACGAATGCGATCTTCATCCCGCATTCGCCCGGCAGTCTCGCCAATCTGAGCGACCAAATTCGTAACGCAATGCTGGAGGCTAACCAGACCGTTGAGTTGACAAGGTCCAGGCCTGAAGTTCTTGTCGGCAAGGGCAATGGAAAGTGAAAAAAGCGGCGGGATTCTTGCGTCGCCACCCGGAAGATTTGCGAAGAAACCCACCGAACTACCCTCAAGTATCAGGAGGCAAACCATGCGAATGTTAAAGTCTATTCTGCTGACCACGGACTTTCGACCGGCTAGCCAGGAGGCGTCGAAAGTCGCCGTCGAGTTGGCGAAGACCTTTGGATCCCGGATCACACTGCTCCACGTGATCGAACCAACCCCCAATTGGCCGCTGGCGCTCCACGAAGAAGGTAAGCGCGGCCCACTCCAGGAGTTGAACGCGGAACTTGTCGCGCAGAACGTGCAGGTCGTCGAGGCGTCGCTCGTCGTTGGCCCGCCGGCTAATACCATCCTCAACAAGGCGCAAGAGATGGACGCCGATCTGATTCTTATCGGGGCCGGGAACCGCACGGGCCATTTCCGCTTTTCCGGCGGCCCCACCGCGCAGACCGTGATTGAACAGGCCCCCCAACCTGTTCTCGCCGTCCGTCCGGACCAGCCGGTGATCCGGTTCAAGAAGATCCTCTGTCCGGTCGATCAGTCCGGACCTTCAGCACAAGGATTGCGCAATGCCATCCGTTTGGCACGGGAGTTTGGCGGGGAACTCGTCATCCTGACGGTCGTGCCGGAAGTCACGTGGCTGGCTGCAGCGGTGGAAACGGGGCAGTTTTCCGGGGCCCAGGCCGAATACGAGATCAAGTGGCGAGAGGAATTCACCCGATTCCTTGCGGGCATCCCCACTCATGACCTGAAGGTCGAGATCGAGATTCGCCAGGGCGCTCCGCACGAACAGATCACCACCGCGGCTCAGGAGCATCATTCCGACGTGATCATCATGGGGGCGACGGGGCGCACGGGCTTAGTTCGCGTGCTTCTCGGCAGCACCACGCGGCGCGTGCTCGAGCAACTCCCTTGCTCGCTCCTGACGGTCAAGGAAGAAGACGTAATGGGGGAATTGTGGCAGGGTGAAGTTGAACTGATCAATCAATTGATGGCTGAGGGACGCGAGCTGACTTCATCCGCTCACCACGAATCGGCGCTGGCCAAGTACCGGATGGTACTGGCTCACAATCCCTTCCATGTCGGCGCCACCGAAGGGCTCGTGGCATCGTATCAAAACCTCGGCCAAGATGATCTGGCCCGCTACTACCGTCGCCGAGCCGATAAGCTATAAGATATGCCTAGTAAGGGCAAGTGCCGAGTCAATGGCATACCTACAGGAACGATGAATATAGGTTTCAGCAGATTAATTCAACAAGCGATCAACCTTAACTACAGCAGGCGCGAGAATCGCGATTGCTGACGGGGAAAGCATCATGCAAATCCAGGTCAACACGGACAACCACATCAAAGGCAGCGAAGAACTCACCCGCCACGTCGAAAGCGTTGTTGAGGGA
>JBBQWO010000070.1:0-5502 GCA_038210535.1 Fimbriimonadales bacterium
CATCGAGAACCCCTGGCAGGGCAGCTTCGCCGTGGACTACCTCACCGACCTGGTGGAGGAAGCGGTCTACAAGGAGTTCGAGGCCATCAGCGAGCGCGGCGGCGTGCTGGGCGCGATGGACACCATGTACCAGCGCGGCAAAATCCAGGAAGAGTCCCTGTACTACGAGCACAAGAAGCACGACGGCAGCCTGCCGCTGGTGGGCGTCAACACCTTCCTGCCGAAGGAACACGCCGGCGAGATCGCCACCGAGATCGAGTTGATCCGCAGCACCGAGGAAGAGAAGGGCCAGCAGATTGCGAACGTGGCCAACTGGCAGCAGGCGCGCAACGTGCTGGCGCCGGCGGGGGAAACCTCCCACTCACATATGGCGGATGCCGATGAGGTGGTGGAGCCGGAGGCGCATGACGGGCATGGGCTGGGCTACTTGCAGCAGACGGCGCGGGATCGCAGGAATGTGTTTGGGGCGTTGATGGAGGCGGTGAAGACGCATAGCCTCGGGCAGATTTCGCATGCGTTGTACGACGTGGGTGGGGAGTACAGGCGGAATATGTGAGGCCAAAGGGCCCGGGGGGCGCATGGATAGCAAAATTGCAGTGGCTCGTTGCCACGAGATTCAACTAGCAACGCGTGACAAAGAAATTTCCAGATTTGAGGCCATTCCCGAAATAGGGATGGCAGTTCAGCTTGCGCTGCATATTCGCGGGCTCGCGTCCGTGGACTATCAACAGGCTAAATTTGTATCGGCCTCGCTGTTGGGGATACCGAGGCTGGCGTTCGACAGAATCATAAAAATCCTGGCAGACATAGAGTTCGTTCGCATCGGCGGTGGCGGTGCGGTGCCCAAGATAATTTTGCCCACGATTCCATATTTTGAAGATATGTACTCGGGGCTAGGCGCTTACCTTGAACAGGGCGGACTGGACGAGTTCGAAACTCTGACGCTAGAAATTGCTGATCGCCTCGCTGCTTCTCCGCATAACACTGACGCGCTCGCAGGAAAAATCGGTGCCGATCGCAAAGCCTTTAACGATAGTGTTGAGATCGGAACCAAAGGCGGCTTTCTCGTTTCACGACGGGCTCGTGGGAAGGATGTCCTGCTCAATCCATCCTATTTCTCTGAGAATGCTGAATTGTTCGCGGATCATGTTGCGAATGTTGGCGCGAAAAGCGTGGATAAGACGCTTCGCCAACTACGTGCTGCTCAGGGATGGCCTGTCCAGTTAATTGAGAAGACTGGAGAAATTGGTGGTTCTAGTGTCGACAAGGACGGTTTGCGATTGCTTCAGCGGCTAGCGCAAGACGGAGTTGTGAAGCCCCCGAGTATCACTACAGCGCACGCGGGCACTGCGGTCTTTCTGTTTACTCCAACTCCGGCGATGGCAAATTTGACCCCGCTGAAGCGTGAAATATATGAGCGAGCTTTGGCAATTGTGTCGGCAGTGAGGCAAGGACAGCTTCTCCCGAATAGGTTCAAAATTCGCAGCCCCGGGGCGGTTCTATACACATTGATCAGGGATCTGCAGTTATCGCCAACTTCTGACTACGGAGAGCAATACCAAGGATTGGTCCATTGCCGGATCGCTTTGCTTGAAAAGCTGAATAACGGCTATTTCCAGCTAAAAATTATCGATACGCCAGAAAATCGTGAAGCGCTCACGATCGCATACTCATTAGTGACGGGCGGCTCCACCCCTGACTTAGGAATTGACCGGGAAGCTGTGAGCGCGATGTCGGGGCCTAGGGAATATGTCGAATCGCTGTTGAGTTCGAAGCTCCTTAGAGAGAAAGAAACGGTGAAGCTCTCTACAGATAATGCGTTCGAAATTGAACAGCTCATGTTGGGGTTTTAGATGATCAAAGATCGTGCTCAGAAGGCGCATGCTTTGCGTCTTTGCGTTTCAAAGGGTTGGCTTCCTCAGCTAGAAGTTGAGGTGGAGCCAACCACAAGGATTGATCGTGCAAGAAACCTGCTAACCGATGTCGATGTTCTTGCAGTGTCGGTTTCGACGCTCGCTCAACACGAGAGATTCCTGTTCGATTGCAAGAGTGGAGCTAGGGAGTCTGGTATCGGAAGAGCATTCTGGCTCCGAGGTGTAATGGCTCGTGTTGGGGCTAAGCATGGATTTGTCGTACTGCCAGAGAAAGCTCGAATTCTGCACGATCATCGAATTAGTGCAGCTGACATGTCGATTTCTTTGCTTCACGATTCTGAGCTTTCGGCGTTTGGCTCGAGTATTGGCGGTAATGTCGACGCCAGTGACTCGCTGTCAGCCAGTCTTGAGGCTTGGGAGATGTACTTAGGGATCCCACAGAAGTATCCCGCACTTGCCGAGTACGCCTCCTTCGCACGGTCAGGGTTTTGGATGCTTAGAGATGCTGGAGAGAGATGTCGGCGGATCGTTTCGCGATTGCGTTCCGTGAAAGCCGAGATGGATCCACAGAAGGTCGAGCATTTTGCTTTGTTTGGAGACGCCGTATGTCTCTTCCTAGTGGCCGTCTCTGAGCTGGCCGCAAAGGCTCTCTTAGTGTTACTAAGCCCTGCATCCAAAGAGGAGTTCTCATTGACGGTCCTGGCAATTCTTTATGGAGGGCAAGACAACCTCGATGCTGCCCAGAGGCTGCGACGCATCGCAAGCAGCACGCCTGATGGGGAAGAAATCAGCATATTCCCGGAGTTGGCTAGGTTTGAGCAGCTTGTGAGGGAGTTGATGCAAGCGCCGCTTGATGGGTTGCCGGCAGCTCTACTGGCTCGAGAGGTAGCTTTTTCTAGCTTGCAAACGGCGCATGGGTCTGATGCCTTTCAGGCTGGCATTGCGAGGACAGCCAACTTCAGTCCCAAGTTCTTACTTCTCGCGGCGGAGTACTTGCAACGCGCTGCCCGGCTACCTCCCGAATTCTCCGCCGAGTATGCCCAAGTTGCGCTGACGCTTCTGTCGGGAAGAACGAAGACTTGATTGTTGATAACTTGTTTTTCAGCAAGGATCAGAGTCGATTTCTTGGACAGAGTTTGATCCTGCTGTGGAGCTCAGTCGGAAGATTCTGCAACGTGATGTCTTAGGCAGCTTCCGGAAGAACGGGGTCAGGTTCACTTACTTCTTAGCAGCGCAAAAAGGGGCAGAGGACATTTCCGTTTCAAGCGCCGCTAGTGAGGCCGCGTTAGACAAATCTTCTCGGACCCGTTTTTGATCGACGCTTCTGGCTGAATGCCCAAAAACGTCACTGCTGGAAACTTTGAAATTTGGAAAGAAGGGTGTCCGATGAGCCGTAGGCGTTTCTTAATGAAGTTCAACTCACAGTGGCCCGCGCTGGTCGTTGCAATGTCGCTGGGAGTTTTCTTAGGAATTCTGCTTTCGCTTCCATTGTTCCCGAAATGGAAGGTGCCGAGTGAAGTGCTGTCGCTTTTTGGCTCGGTATTAGGCGCCGGCTTGGGTGCTGGCATCGCCGTCGTGGGTTCGCTAAAACTCTTGCGCGATGAGAAGCGCCAGGCGGATGAACAGATTCATCAGGCACTAGATATGTTGCTTGGATCGATGATCGACAAGCTTGAAGAGTTTTTTGACTCGATGGATCCGCAGACTCTGGATAGTGATGCGATCGATTCGCACCTGCTGAGGCTCCACGCTTACACTAAGTCGCAAGCGTTTACCATGGAGAGGATCCAATCACATTTTTCACACCTCGGCCCATTGCATAGGCAGGTTGTCATTGACGCAGAGCTTAGTATTAGGCGCATTGCAGAAATTCTAGAGAAAGCGGCGCAAGAGGGAGGCGTTGCTTATTTGGCAAATCCTCAACTTGAGGAAGAGCTGATCGAGCACGTAGAGGTTTTAGTGGGTGTTCTGGAATGGTCTGCCGAGTCCGCGCCGGGGGAGCGTTAGAACCACCACCTAGACAGGTCAGGAAGGCTTCCTTTTGACTGATGAGATGTCTTTGGATCTTTTCGCAGTAGCCAGGAAGGCATGCTGAAGCTGCGGTCATAGTCAATTTGCCAGAGATCCAGATGTTCGGAGTTGCTCGGCACCAAAGTTTGACTCTGTCTCTCGGTTCTTCTACATCTGAATTAAGAACGAGCTGGAAATTTTTTCTTGGACGTTCGATTAACTACTAAACCGCAGACTACCGAATAATTTGTAAATGGAGTTTCCACGTGGCAACTGGTAAAACGGCAAAAGTTCGTCGTTCCGAGGGCTTCTTCTCGAAGTCGAATTTGCATACAGCTGGTTGGGCTGTGTTGTTTGGTGGCGCGGGCTATTTGTTTAGCTTCTTTGATCCTTTTGGCAATAGGCCACAAGAGGTTGTTGTCAAGAACATCGACTCATTCCCCACTAGCGCCGGCTCTACAGTAGTGACTTTGGACGGCAAGGCTCAAGCGGACATGGCGCGACTTAGAGAAGCGCTGTACGCGACCCAAGAGGCTTTGAGGGGCGCAAAGAGCGCCAAGGCGAAGCCTGTAGATTCGCCAGTTGCTGCTCCTTCGGCGGATGCCGAGGTCGCCCGGCAGTTGCGGGATACTCAACAGGCGCTGCAAGAAGCGATCAAGCTTGCTTCCCCTCTGAACCATGGCTCCATTGAGGGTGCTTCGTCGGCGACGATTTCGTTGCTTGTGCCGAAGGCCACGGAGGCACCTGAGTTGCCACCTGATAAGAAGGGTTACACCTTGGAGGCGCCGAAGGGGCTGAAAGGTATTCGTTGTCCGACCTATCACGCGTCGTCCCGCAGGTTAAGGTTTGCATTTGATGCCGACGCTGCAGTGCTAGCGAGAGCCAGTCCGTTTCGGGTCACGGTTGCAAGTATTCAAGCCCCGCTCAAGCAGACACATATGTTTGGTGAGTACTTCCGAGGGCAAACAGGCTCGAATGAGGTCGAGCTTGATTTTGACGTTCCAGCAGGAAGTTATGACGTGACCATTGGCTATTTTGATCTTCGTAAAATTTCAGGCGAGTTTCCGCCTTTCTACGGTATTAGCTGCACTGTCCAGGTTTGAGACTCTTGCACGTGTGGGTGTCGGAAGTGAATCTGACCCCGGTCCCGGGACCCCGTTCCCGGGTTCATTTGCCCCCGTCCTGTCTCCTGACTTCGCCGGCCGAGGGACGAAAAAGGGGGCAGGTTCACTTACCGGGGATATAGCCCTCGACCTGGTGGACCGCTTCACCTAGGTCACCTCGGCCGGAAGCGATCCCTGGCCTCGTTTGCCGCGTCTTCGTCGCCTGATTCCGCCGATTCGTCGCACGCTGCTTGTCGCAGCACTGGCTCAAGCGGCACCGTGCCCCTCGCCGCGGATCGAAGCGCGCCACTCGCTCCTCGCGGAGGCGCGGACGCTGCGGCATTGACATTCCCCCGGAGCGCCGGATGCCCGCAGTTGCCCTGTATTCGCCCGAACCCGCCCGCGGCTGGTTGCCCTGGATCTGGCTGGTGCCGATCCTGATGATCCTGTTCAACGCGGTACCGGTGGTTGCGCTGGACGGATGGATGCAGTCGCGGCAGTGGTCCACGCCGCGC
>JBBQWO010000071.1:0-4908 GCA_038210535.1 Fimbriimonadales bacterium
CTCGCGTTTGTTGGAAGTGCGGAGACCATCAACGGTTCAAAGATTGCCATTCTTTTGGCGTCACTGGCGGCTGGAACAATCGGCTTTCTGTGGCTGAAGGCTTACGCCCCAGTCGCTTTAGTCAGAGGCGGCGAGGACGCACTACAGCCGGTTCCGGCAGACGTCGGGGCGTAAGCATTCGCAGTTCCACAGCCGTGCGCTGGCAGGTGTGCCAGAGAGAACTTGGGTGCCTTTCGGTTATCCAGTCCGAGTGACAAACCTGGCCAGCTCCAAATACAGAGGAATCCCGAAAACGAGATTGAAGGGGAACGTAACAGCAATCGCTCCGGTTAGGTAGATGCTGGGATTGGCTTTAGGAAGCATCATGCGCACCGCCGCCGGAGCGGCGATGTAGGATGCGCTAGCGGCCATTGCGCCCAGCACACCCGCTCCGCCTGGAGATAACCCGGCAAGCGTCCCAGCGACCACGCCGAGTGCACCATTCACCAAGGGCACGAGAGTGCCAAACAACAAGAGAAACGTGGCGTGCTCGCGCAGATCGGGGAGCCTTGCCGCTGCTACGAGCCCCATTTCGAGCAAAAAGATGGTGAGTGCGCCCTTGAAGAGATCGCCGAAAAGTGGCTGCACCTGCTCCATACGATCGACGCCAGCGAGCGTTCCGATCAAGAGTCCTCCGACAAGCAACACGATTGCCTTGCCCGTGACGAGCTCCCTCATAAGGGTCCCCAAGGAGCCCGTCTTCTCTCTTCTCAGAGCGAATGCGATTGCGATGAGGATGGCGGGTACTTCCAGAACGGCAACCAGCGCAGGCATGAACCCCTCTGCTTGGAGCCCTTGAGTCTGGGCAAACGAAACCGCGGCAATGAAGGTAACCGCAGATACCGATCCATAGTGCGCAGCCATCGCGGCAGCATTCGTTCGGTCGAGGCGACCCAATTTGCGACACACGAAGTAGGCCAGCGAAGGGGTGATGAGACTGATTGCCAGCGTGGCGAGAACGGGTGCCCAAAGCTGACCTGGATTCGCCTGCGAAAGTGCGACTCCGCCCTTTAGCCCGATCGCGAAAAGCAAATACATCGAGAGGGACGAGTAAAGCCCCTCCGGTAATTTGAGGTCGCTCTTGACCAGCGCGGCGACGAAACCGAGCACAAACGCCAACACCATTGGCGAAAGCAGGTTCGCGCTTAGTAATTCGAAACTATTCATAGGGTTAAAGCTTCACTGTGATAACTCTTCGTTGGGCCGCATAGCCACGAAAGCAGAGTGGTTGTGGCAGGTATGTTTTAGATCGGTCCGGGTTCAGCGTGTCTGTATCGGAACTGCTGATCCTCGTCCGCGTCGAGGTCGTAGATCACACCAACTACTCGCAGTTCACCCTTCTTCATCGGCAAGCAACCTTAGCTTAGGCGGAGCATTTCAAGTTGATAGCTGTCGTCTTACGGTCGAAGAACAAGGACCGAATAGGGTTCGTTCACCACTTGGTGGAACGACTTGCTACCTATCGTGAGCCTTTCGAAGAAGCCATGCCCCTGCGCCCCCACGATGAGTAGATCGGCCCTCGTTTCTTCCATGACCTGCTTTATCGCGTCGTTCGGGTGTCCGTCAACGATGCGCGATTCGCAGTTCGCACCGAGCGGTGAGAGTTTCTCGCAGATGGCTAGGTTGCGCTCTTCCATCTTCTCGCGAATCCAGTGCGGTGCAACGCCTTTGAGATCGGGTAGATCATTGACGAGAAGGGCCGCTACTCCGGCAGACATTTCATTGGCGGTCATAACCGTCACATGGTCAATACCCTGGGGCGCCATAGCCGCGAACAGATCGATACTTCGCTCGCAGTAGGGTGAATGATCCGTAGCAATCACGACCTTCAGATGTCGCGCAGGTACATTCTCACCTTTGACGATCAGCAGACTCTGATGTGCGCCAATCATAAGGCCCTTCGCTACACTACCGAAGAAGAGAGAACCGTAATAGCCTTTCGCTTCGGTTCGAGCTACGACGATTTCGCAGCGCTCCCTATCTGCATGATCAATTAACGTCCTCGCCACGGAGCCTTTCTCGAGGAACGTCCTCGAGTGAATCCCTGCCGCGCTAAAGGCGCTTGCAGCAGAATCCAGCGCCTCCCTGCCTTGGCGCTCGTGCTCACGAGAAATTTGCGTTAGGGGGTGGTTCTCTCGGAGGTCAGGAAACGACCCGTCCGACAAAACCGATTCGATCACGTGCACGAGATCGACCTCGGGGCTTGGAAATCCAAGGTTCAAAACCATCTGAACCGCAGGTGGGTAGGCGTTGTAAGTGTCAATTCCGAGAAGTATTCGCATAGAGTTGTTTCCTCCTAAGTGAGTCGCTAGGGTATTTCAAAGATATTCAAATTGTGGAGGCGTCGAGACTCGTGAACTCATGAGCTCGTCTACGTAACTGGCCGAAGTAGTCGCGGTGTGTGGCGACTTCAACGTCAGGCAAGCTGCCGTCCGAGATGAGTATGAGATAGCCCAGGTTATCCAGGTGGTTGATTATCATCTCGGCGAATGCGGTGCCCTTCGTCCGATCGAATTGAGCGGCAGCGAGAACACATTTCGGAAGGCCCTCGTCAGCGTTTTGCTCATTGGGTGGATTGCCAATTACCTCCCTCAGCCTACCCCCGCAAACCTCATCCGCCTCGAAGAGCGCATCGAGAAATTGGTATTCACGCGGAGTGGCTCGGCGATCAGCCCAGGACATGGATTCAAACACCCCGTGAACCATCTGAGCGATATCGTAACCGAGCTGGGGCTCGGGATTACCGAATCCTCGGAACGACAGGAAAGTCGAAAGATCGACAAGCGCGGCATAGTTGTGTTTGGCAAGGGTTAGTAGAGTTCCGTTCATGGTTGCCTCGATGAATCGTTCGGGAGGGGTCGTAGAATTGAGATAACGACTGAAGAAGCCAGGATCAGCACGATGACTCCAAGTGACAGCGCGATCGGGAACTTGGGCCATTCCGACACGAGCGCTTTCTCCACGTATCCGTAAATCATCTTCAGCCCCACGAATACGAGAATCGCGGCAAGGCCATAGCTGAGATAGCGGAACATGCCCATCAATCCTGAGAGCGCGAAGAACAGAGACCTAAGCCCAAGGATCGCGAACACATTCGAAGTGAAAACGATAAACGGGTTGGTCGTGATCGCGAAGATCGCAGGAATCGAGTCCACGGCGAACACAATATCCGTCATTTCAACGACCAAGAGCACGATGAAAAGGGGCGTTGCCCAAAGCCGCTTGTCGATGCGCGTAAAGAAGCTCTGCCCAACATAGTCGTTGGTCACCGGCATGATCTTGCGGAACAATCTCACGATTGGGTTTCGCTCAGGCTCGAACTTCTTGTCCTTGACAACAGCGAGCTTTACTCCCGTCAGGATCAGGAACAGTCCAAACAGGACCATCATCCAGGCGAAATGCTCCAGCAGTGCAGCTCCCGCCACGATGAACAGAGCGCGGAACACGAGCGCACCGATGATGCCCCAGAAGAGCACGCGATGCTGATACTCGTCAGGAACCTTGAAGTAGGCGAAAACAACAAGGAAGACGAAGATGTTGTCGATGCTTAGCGCGTACTCGACCACGTAGCCGGCCAGAAACGCGAGGCCGGCCTCAGAGTTCGTATAGTTGCTTCCAGGCTGGATTCGATCCCAGAAGAAGAAGACGCTTGCCGCGAATGCCATGGCCAGGCTGACCCATATGGCACACCACGTTAGGGCCTCTTTGGTTTCAACACGATGAGCTTTTCGGTGGAACACACCGAGGTCCAAGCCGAGCATCAGCAGCACAAAGCCGAGAAACCCACCCCAGACCCAGAGCGAAATGTTTGCGATCTCCATATTGCTTCCTGCTAGAAGTCAAAGAGTTCGCCCAGGAAGCCGCCTTTGCGCTTCTTGCCACGATTCCGGTCATCATCATCGTCGTCATCCCGATGACGAGCGCGATCGTATTCCCGAGGAGCCGGCGCGCGGGCGTCGCGCTCAGAAGATGCGCTGGAAAAGCCTGTTCGCTCAATAATCTTATCGAGTTCGCCGCGGTCGAGCCAGACGCCTCGGCACACAGAACAATAATCGATCTCGACACCTGATCGGTCGGACATCGTCAATTCGATGACCTCACATTTTGGACATTTCAATTTAGTTACCTCCACTTTGCATGTTTTGCATGCGGTGAAGATACAAAAAACCTTCACACGCATAGCGGTGAAGGTCTTGCGCTTTCTGCCGGGCCGGCTCCTAAGAGCGTATTGACGACCTCGGCTCTGCTTTCGCAGGCGCTACTCCCCTTCGGGATCAAGGAGATACTACCCCATCGGATGGAGCCTGGGATAAGGAATGATTGCGCGTGACGAGGCGAGACGCACCCTAAGACTCTCACAACGGCTTAGTGGGAGCGACCAGGCGGAACCAGCCAGGAACCGTCGCGCGCCTTTGGGCGGCGCATCCCTCGCGCATTCCAAGATCGCCCGAGCGGTATCTCTCCCGAAATCCAATCGATGGCGTAGACTCGCTCCAGTATGAGTCGACAGATTCTGTGTTCGGAAATGGCAGACGAAGACCTACGCTATTTCCGGTCGAGGTTGCCGGGTTTCGTGGTCACTGCCAGCCCCGAACCCTTGCAGGAAATCACAACCGATGCCGAGATCCTTTCGGTCATGATCCATTCGAAGGTGACGGCAAAGCATATGGCAAAGATGCCTAGCCTCAAGCTAATTGCGACTCGATCAACGGGCTTTGACCATATCGACGCAGCGGCGGCAGCGAAGCGCGGCATTACCACCTGCAACGTCCCGACGTACGGTTCCAATACCGTTGCGGAGCACACGTTCGCGCTCATTCTCGCCCTTTCCCGAAAGATCCACACGGCTCACCTTCGATGTTTACAAGG
>JBBQWO010000072.1:0-4894 GCA_038210535.1 Fimbriimonadales bacterium
CGCCATCGTCGAAGAGCACATGAAGTCGATCGGCCTGATCCACGACCCGGAAATGAGCGCCCACCAGCGCGCCATGCTGTCCGAAAAGCGCGCCGCCTACGAGAGCCGCGCCAACTCAAAAAAAAACTCTGACGTAAAGCCCGCAGGCTCCAGCCCATCTCCCAGTCCGAGCTCTTCCCCCGCGAAAGCGGGGGAAGATGCCCGAAGGGCAGATGGGGGCGCTCCTGCTTCAAGCTCCAACGGCAGCTCCGAAGACATCTCCATCACCGGCGACGGCACCAGCTTCCCGCCCAGCGCCACCCTGTGCCACAAGTGCAGCACCAAAGCGCTGGTGATCATGGATGGGTGTGCTACTTGTTTGAACTGTGGGTATAGCAAGTGCGGTTGAGATAGTTCCAGCCATATGCATAAACCAGACGGACTCTTGGCAACACCAAGAGTCCGTTCTTCTTAGGAAGAAACTAAGTGCTTGTTGAATCCATAAGGATCAGGAAGTTCAAGGCGATTGACGATCTGACCTTGAATCTCAAGAGAATCAACGTCCTCGCAGGGGGCAACAATGCCGGGAAGAGCTGTGCTTTGCAGGCGATCCATGTCGCGGTGGCTCTGTCACAAACAGCAAAGGCAGAGGGCGCTGCTAATTTCTCGCCAGAGAAGCTTCGCTATGTGCCAACTGACATGTTTCTCGATCTAAAGCACAAGGAAAGACTCTCTGAAAGCGGAGCACCAGTATCAATCACATTTTCCGTAGATGATGCGGGCACCAAAAGAACGTTCGATGTGACTTTGAAGCGTGGTCGTAACAGTACGATCAGCACGGTCAATCCCATCGATTTAAACTTGGGCTTGGGGGCTTCACTCGCTAGCTCTGAGAGGCCCTTCAGTGTGTACGTTCCTGGCTTGGCCGGTATTCCGAGCCGAGAGGTTTATCAGGGCCGACTCATAGTCGATCGGGGCGCCGTGAGAGGAGATGCAAACCTCTATTTGCGAAACGTGCTTCATAGACTCTTCGCTGATCCTGTTAAGAAGGCGAAGTTTGAAGAGAGGTTGGATAGGTTGTTTCCAGGGCTCGAGATAATTGCCGACGCCTTCAACGAGAATAGGCACGAACACATACCAGTTGAATACGTTCGTGGAGGTGTTCGTCGACCAATCGATATGGTCGGTACGGGAACACTGCAGGCCATCCAAATTCTCGGATATGCGAGTTTCTATCAGCCCGTACTCTTGCTCCTCGATGAGCCTGATGCGCACTTGCACCCAGATAATCAAGCAAAGCTGGTTCAAGCCCTCGATCTGCTGTCCAAAGAAGAAGGCCTGCAGATCATATTGGCAACACATTCCCGTCATCTGCTGCAGGCAGTTGCCAGCGCCGGCGAGGTTGCCAGCTTTCATCTGAAGAATGGGGGGTTGGTTGGAACTGATCCAGACCTATCCCAGTTACTTGTAGATCTTGGTGCTGTGGACAAGTACGACGCTCTTACGCTCGTGGGGAAGTCTTGGCTGATTCTGGGAGAAGATCAAAACGCTGAAACCGATCCGAATCACCCATTAAGGCTTCTCCTCTCCAGCGCAGGAGTTTCTGGATCCTCAAGTCTAGTGATGAGCTTCAAGGGTTGCACCGAGATTCGATCCGTTGCACTTCTAGCGACCTTCTGTGCAACTCACCATCCGAGCGTGAATATTCTTGTCCATCGGGACAGAGACTTTCTATCGGATCAAGAGGCTGCTGATTTCGTTGAACGGCCTCTTTCAACACTGCGAAATGTGTCCGTCTTCGTGACGGACGGATGTGATCTTGAGGCAAGTTTCTTGGAGCCCGCGCACATTGCTGATGTAACTGGCATCGACGTGTCTGAAGCGGAGGGAGTATTGAGTCGTGTGGCTCTAGAAAATCACAACTCAATTGTCAGTCGCTTTAACGATAAGCGTCAGGCCTTACACAAACAATTTGGCCGTCTAGGGGCTCTAGCGAGTACAGATAGCCTGCGCTCAGCATTAATTCCATTACCGCCTAATCAAAGAGTTGGTAAAGACATGTTGTCACTTGTAGAAGTGGAGTTGAGAGATACCGGAGTGCTTTCGTCTACAAGTACGCTCATCTGCCCATCGGCTGCCCTCCATTCGTCAGGTCTCGTTAGAGCGCTGTCGTAGGACGGAAAAAGCAAAAACAGGGGTCAGGTTGCGAAAAAAGGGGTCAGGTTCATTTAGTGCCACTTTGAAAGCCTGAGGCTTTGGTTGAATCGCATTTATGGAAGCACGGCAGGGGATGCCATGAAACGTCAGGAGCCGAGGTACGACAAGGACATGAAGGATGTGGAGTT
This sequence comes from Fimbriimonadales bacterium, assembly GCA_038210535.1. GTDB lineage: Bacteria > Armatimonadota > Fimbriimonadia > Fimbriimonadales > Fimbriimonadaceae > Fimbriimonas. Next base: position 2,325 of record JBBQWO010000072.1, read on the forward strand.
CCGTCCGCGATCCTATCGCGGGCCGCCACAGACGCACGTCCCGCACGGTTCGGACAGCTTCGCCTGGAAGATTGGCGCAGCTGTGGGTATTGGCGTGCTCTTCGCACTGCTGATCTTCAATGCGTACGAACGTCACCAGGATCGCAAGGATGCGGAGATCGCGCTGCGAATGCTGAGCCTCGAGATGGCCAAGCTGGAGCGTGAAGCGACGGAAGCTATGCATCGCGTTGCTGCGCCAGCGTACGCTGCCCCCGCAGAGAACATCAGGCCCGTGCCCCCGGGCTTCCGCTGTTCCAACGGAATTCTGCTGAAGCGCGAAGCCAACGGCTGGACGCAGATTACGTCGCGCTCCCGGCAGCTCTACTGTCCAGAGGGCGGTGGAGTTGAAGCCTGCTACTACGTGACGCCGCGTTCAGTGGGGTGCGGCAGATGATCGAACAAAGGGGTCAGAGCGAAGAAAAGGGGTCGGGTTCATTTTAAGAAAAGGAGTCTGTTTCATTTAGCTGTAAGAAGCTCGCCGCCTCTGAGTGTCTCTGGCTTTTGAGAAGAGGGGTCAGGTTGAGGAACAGGGTCGGAGTGCCTTTCCTGGTCGGATGTAGGCTTGCCCAACAAATGGGGCACGTTGATTGGATGGGCGAAGCCACGTCGATTAAGAGGAGCTAGCAGTTTGAAGGAGATTGGAGCGCGTAGGGTGCGGCTGCTCATCCATGTTCTGGGTGCGCTCGCTGCAGGCGCGATCAAGCCGCTGTTCTTTCCTGAGGGAGGGCCGACTTACGCAGTAGCAGCAATCTTGCTTCTTGTTACGTTTGCAGCGTTTGGGTTTCTGATGGAGAGATGGCTGGTATCAAGAGCGGGAGCTAAATGGGACGGAGGTAATTAAGTCAGGAAACTAAGGGGAAACTAAAGGGGACAGAGGCAGTTAACTCGCGCGGCAATGTTCTCCGGCCGCTTTCCGCTGAGCGCAGAGAAATGGGGTCAGGTTCATTTGATTGAGACGGGCCTGAGTAACTTCAAGGCGGGTTCCGATCTTGCAGCATGATTTTCCCGATCAGCAGACAAGGAAAGAGGACAGATGACCGAGAGATTCCAGGAAGGATTTATATTTGGCGCAGGGTTTGGAGTCGCGTTCATTTGCATTTGGTACCTGGCAGCTTTGTTGACTATCCCAGTCTTTAAAGCCTTCGGTTCTGCCGCCACGACTGCGAGTTGGACCGCTGATGATGATGCTGCGGGCGAGGCGCCAGCTGTCGCAGCAGGACGAGGCGGGAAAGGTGGCAAGCCGAGGCCGCTGCGGGAGGATCCTCACCCGGGCTTTCACGATCTTGCGGTGGACCAGAAGATCGATGCATCAACGGTGATCGTTCTTGCTCGCTACCAGCCAGAGACCGACGGGAGGATGGCCGCAATCATCACGGAAGTGCTCAAGAACGAGCCCGGGTCCGGATTCGACTTCAAGGTGGGCGACGAATACCCCCCCGTTAGCTACTACAAGGACGAGTCGAACAGGGGCGAGGGGGCTGTGGTTTTCTTCTCGGGAAAGCCGGCCTATCAAATGTCGTCCGCCAGCTACACGGGAGATACGATCGCTGGTCTCCAGTACATACCCATGACACTGTTCCTGGAAAAGATCGGCAAACGAGGCTGAGATGCAGAAATGCGAGAAAAGGGGTCAGGTTCATTTTTTTGATTGGGCCTTTGGCTCTTTGGAGGTAGCAGGTGGTCGACGAGACCTCCAGTTCGGAACCAGACCTCCGGCAGTTCGAGTTTCGTGCCCAGAACAAAGGGGGTCAGAGAACGTATTCGTTTGAAAGGGGTATGTTCCCTGGCCCCTTTGTCGGGCTAGCATCGGAAGCAAACGCAGACCCCTGATCGTCGTATTGGAGATGTTCCTTAATGAGCCGCGCTGGAGTTGCAAAAGCCCTGGCAGCCCTGTTCTTGGCGCTGACGCTTACAGCCACGTACGGTGTCTTCTCGGGGTATCCGGAGGACCCTGACTTCGTTCGAATCAGACAAGCGCAGATCGAGTCCATTCATCGTGAGTTTCCGGTCATGACCGACGCTGAGCGACAGCAGAAGTGGGACGAAGGTCTTGCGAAGCTTGAGCCGCCTCGCAGATCGATAGGTTTCTTCGCCATCGTGTGCTCCGCGATAGATTGGTACTCGACATTGCTAGGAATATCGTTCCTGGCGTTCCTGATTCTGCTGAGGCCGCCCGTTCTCGGCGCATTGCTGATCGTCGGAGTGGCAGGCATACCGATGTTCGTTGCATGCGGGGTGAGGCCAATTTCGATGTTGGCGTTGGGGCTGCTGGTATTCGCGGTGCTGCGCCTTATCTGGACCAGAACTCAAGCTCCTGGTCACCAGGCGGGTTGAGAGAAAAGGAGAGAAAAGGGGTCAGGTTCATTTGGCCTTGCCCCGTGTTCCATTATCTGCTGTCGAGGCTGCGCGCTTCCGGGCCGGCCGGGTACTTGGCCGCGTTGATCAGTATCTTCCGCTTCGCCGCGTCCAGCAGGTCCACGTCCAGCTTGTCCGCCAGCTGCATCAGGTAGAGGAAGACGTCGGCCAGTTCA
>JBBQWO010000073.1:0-4685 GCA_038210535.1 Fimbriimonadales bacterium
CAATATAGAGGTGCAACGTCTCCTCCTTCAACTCGATGCCACTGATACGCCAAGGAAACGAAAGGTGCAAAGCAACCGCGAAAACATCACTCTCTGTCACGCATCAAAGACTACGCCATCCACTCCAAACAGCGAGGAGCCGAGAAATCACTTCACATTGGTTGACGAAACCGCAACTTGGATCCTATTTAGATGAATGTGCTCGAAAACACCCCAACCACCCGAACTCGCAACTCAAAAACGCTTGTTCATAACATCACAGCCCATAGGGGGGAGCAGTATGATGATCAACCCCAGGCTTAAACACCCACGAATCCAAGCCCCAACCCCCAAACTCCTCAAAGTGCCCCTAATCATCCCGTCCCAACCCATAGGGGGGAAGAGGATGATGATCAAGGCACCCGCAAACTTACCTGGGATGAACCCCCCCCGTCACCCCCACCTGACTCCAAAAGCTGGGCCCGAGCCTTCGGGTATCATCTTTTGGCCTCCACCGCTGCATGCGGTTGCGCGAGGCTGTTAACTTGCGGGTCGCTGCCCGTTAACAACAGGAATACCTATGGCAAGAAGTTTAAAGAAAGGATATTTCGTGGACGATCACCTCATGAAAAAGGTGACCGATCTCAACACCAAAAACGAAAAACGGCTCATCAAAACCTGGAGCCGAAGATCGACCATCACGCCGGATTTCATCGGCCACACCTTCGCCGTCCATGACGGACGCAAGCATGTGCCGGTGTTCGTCACCGAGAACATGATCGGGCACAAGCTCGGCGAGTTTGCTCCGACGCGTACGTTCCGCGGCCACGCAGGTGGCCTCGCGGAGAGGGGAACCAAACTCCGATAATGGAAGTAAGAGCAGTAGCCAAATATGTAAAGGTGCAGCCTCGAAAGGTGCGCATCGTGGCGGACGAGATCCGTGGCAAAACCGCCGTTCAGGCAGCCGCGCTCCTTCGCTATCACCCGAGCAAAAGCGCTTATCAGTTGCGAAAGGTCCTGATCTCAGCGGTGGCAAACGCCATCGAGAACAATGGACTCGCTCCCGAAACCTTGAAAGTGTCGCTGATTACCGTCGACGAGGGCCCTCGCCAAAAGCGAATCCAAGCTCGAGCAATGGGACGCGCAAACAGAATCCTCAAAAAGACCAGCCATATCACGGTGGTCGTCGAAGAGTTCGATCCAGAGGCCGCAGTCAAGCCGCACGGCACGAAGGCCAAGCCAAGACCCACCTTCGCCGCACCCGCAAAGGGCAAGAAGAACGCTCCTAAAAAGGAAGCTTCACCCGTAACCCCGGGTGAGGCCACGGACACCGACGCCGAGGAAGTAGTAGCAGCGCAGCCTGAGGAAGCGACCCCGGTTACGGCCAGCGATGCTCCCGAACAAGGCGGCACCGCGCAGAGTTCAATGAATGCCGAACCAACGGCAACGGTAGACGAGGCCGCAGCCTCAGAGGAGAAAGCCTAATGGGACAGAAAATCCATCCGGTAGGCTTCCGCGTCGGCGTAATCCGTGGCTTTGACAGCCACTGGTACTTCGGCAAGAAAGGCTACGGCCCAGCGCTTTTGCTGGACCACCGCATCCGGAATTTTATCAAGCATCGTACGGGTAAAGGCAACGTCAGCCGAGTCGAGATCGAGCGCGCCGCCAACCGCATCAAGGTGACCATCTTCACCGCGCGGCCAGGTGCCATCATCGGACGCGGCGGCAAAGGCATCGACGAACTCACGGACACGCTGAACATGTTGGTCCGCAGAGATGATCCGACCTCGGTCGTCCAAGTGAACGTCACCGAAGTCCGTCAGCCCGAACTCGACGCTCAGCTCGTCGCCGAGAACGTGGCCGTTCAGCTCGAAAAGCGAATCAGCCACCGTCGCGCCATGCGGCAAGCGATGACCCGTGTCATGCGGCTCAATGGCCGAGGAATCAAGGTTCTCGTCTCCGGTCGATTGGGTGGTTCGGAAATCGCCCGATCCGAAGGCGACAAAACTGGCAAAATCCCGCTCCACACAATTCGAGCGGACATCGACTACGGCGTGGCCACCGCGCACACGATGTACGGTTCGGTCGGCGTAAAGGTCTGGATCTACAAGGGCGAAGTTCTCCCCGAGAAGCGCCTGCGAGAGCTCGAGGCACCCGAGCGCAAGAAGCCGTCCCGGCGAGGCGAAGAGCCAATCCAGGATCAGCCGGCATTCGCTCAAACCAAGGCAGTGGAGCCAGCTCCCGCCGCCCCAGCAGCTCCGGAAGCAGCCCCGGCAACAGGAAGTGAAGCCTAATGTTAATGCCCAAGAGAGTTAAAGAAGGGCGCCGAAAGATGCACCGCGGCCGTATGACGGGCCGCGCAACGCAAGGCAATACGATCTCGTTTGGTGACTTCGGCATTGTGGCTCTCGAGCCTCAGTGGGTCACCTCCCGACAGATCGAAGCCGCCCGAATTGCCATGACCCGCCACATCAAGCGTGGCGGCAAAGTCTGGATTCGTATCTTCCCGGACAAGTCCTACACGAAGAAGCCACTCGAAACCCGTATGGGTAAGGGTAAGGCACCTGTGGAAGGCTGGGTAGCCGTCGTGAAGCCAGGCCGTATTCTCTTCGAGATGAACGGTGTGGCGGAGGATGTGGCTAAGGAAGCCATGCGATTGGCAATCCACAAGCTGCCGATGAAGTGCAAATTCATCACGAAGAGGGACTTCGACAACATTGGCCACCCGGTTCACACCCAAGGTAGCGGACACGCCGAAGAAGAAGCCGCGCCAGCGTAGGCACCTGTTAGCAGACTGAAAATAGCCCCTCGTTTGAGGGGCTTTTTTTTTGGTTCTACTCGTAGCCTGGACGGCTCGCCAACTCGAAGTCGTAAGCGTTCTCCAGTTCACTGACGCTCATCGCATCCAGGTGCTCAAAACGATGCACGAGCGCAAGCACGTCTCTTCCATCGGGGAGCCCAATCGTACCGAGAAGGGCGAACTTGTGTCGGAGGATGTGCTTGAGGTCGGCGTCTTCATTACGGGCATGGCCCGCGGGATACATCACCAGACCACTGTCAAACGTGCCGCCGTCGACATCCGTTACCACCACCGACGTGGGGATACCGTCTGGATACTTGGCGTCGTATTCGGGCCCGCCGTGCTCAAAAGCAATCTTGGCCATCAGCTCCCGCGTAGTAGGCTCGAGGATCGCATCTGCCGAGTAGTCCTGAGGGGATAGCATCAGCCGACGCCAGAGATCGTCTTTCGAGAGACTTTGTTCTCCGAGTTCGATAGCTTTGCGAAGCAGCCGGGCGACAATGAAGACCATCGAGTGATCGGCGGATTGACGAGTCCGGGGGTCACGTTTGGCGGGATCGCCGATGATTCCGAACGCAGGCTCATACGCCCGAATCAGGATCTTTTCGATGCGTCCCGGGCGCAGCAGGGAAGGGTGAGCGGCCACCAAGTCGATCACGCCTTGAAGGGCACCTGCGGACTGGTGCTCGTATAGGCCGAGCTTGAAATGCATACCCATCACCGCAAAGTCGTCTCCCGAATGCGAGAGCACCAGATCGAAGGGGGAGTCGCCTGAGGTCTTCATGAACTGACGAAACATCGCTTCTGGATTGCGGAAAATGTCGCGCGGACCGAGAAAACCCGCCATCGAACGCTTCATGCAAAGGATTGCGGCTTCCGTGCTTACCGCAGCGCTTGCACCCTTGCTGTCGCTTAGCTGTTTGCCTGCCCGAATCGCGCGCCAAGGGATGTAATGCGCCACGAACATGCCGATAGCGGATTCGATTTGCTCAGCCGATGCTCCCATGAGGGCACCGTAAGTTGCGGCCGAGGCGATGGCTCCGTGTACGACGTGGTCGATCTTGTAAGTCTTGAGGCTGAAGACTTCCGCCAATCGTCCTCGGATCTCATCGATGAGAACCATCCCCAGCAGGGCCTTCTCACCATCGAGGCCGGCGGCTTGGCAAGCGGCGATGGATACAGGATAGAAGTCGTTATGCCCGAACTCGCCAGCCGTATGGCCGAGAGAGGGGTTGTATCCAAAGTTCGTCCCATTGCTGTCCCACTCTCGAACCGCCGCAGAATTCGCGACGATCGCCTTCTCGGTCTTGACCCGATGCTGCTGTCCGAAGACGTGGGCACCTCTGGAGTCTGGGTAGTCCAGGGCCTCGTTACGAAGAATCGTGGGCGCATTCGTATGGAGGGCGAGCGCAGAGAGGCCGCAGAGGATTGAATCGGTATGAAAGAGCTTCGTTCGCTCGAGGACGCTTGGGGAGGGGCCCTGGCCAAGGGTTCCGGCCATGAAGTCGATGGCAAATTGTCCGATTCCAAGGGCCTGGTTTGAATCGCGGGAGAGCGTAACGGCGGTTTTCACTTGTGGGATTATGGAAGCTGATCCAGGGCTCGCATGTCGAAGTTGGGATGAAGCGCGCTTATCGGAGCACGTAAACTATGAAATCCGTGGTTTCGCCCTCGCGGCTGTGGTATAGTTTCTGAGCGCCTGAAACGTGACCTGCAAGGGAAGCGTAGGAAGGCGAGGCAAGGTTCATTCGAACCGCAGATTGCCAAGCTCTTTGAAAGTCGAATAGAGGATTTACGCGACAAGAGTAAGCGTTCTTGGTGAATGTTTCCTGCTGTGATCTCTGGGTAACCGGAGTGATCGGGTGGAGATATTCATTGAAGAAGATAGTATAAATGAGACAACCCC
>JBBQWO010000074.1:0-4156 GCA_038210535.1 Fimbriimonadales bacterium
GGACTTCAAGGGCAAGGCCAAGGTGTTCTGCCGCACCTACGACTTCCTCGCCTCGGTGATGGTGGGCACGAATCCCGAGTGGGAGAAGCTCTCGATCCTGCTCAACCTGCTGGTGTCCAAGTTGCCGGCACCGAAGGAAGAAGACCTGGCCAAGGGCATCCTGGAAGCCATCGACATGGACAGCTATCGCGTCGAGAAAAAGGCGCTGATGAAGATCGCGCTGGCCGACGCCGATGCCCAGATTGCGCCGGTGCCCACTGACGGCGGCGGGCGCAAGCCCGAGCCGGAGCTGGACCGGCTGAGCAACATCCTGAAGACCTTCAACGAGAACTTTGGGACCTTGTTCGAAGACACCGACCGAATCGTAAAACGCATCCGGGAAGACATCGCGCCCCGCGTGGCTGCTGACAAGGCGTTCCAGAACGCGAGCCAGAACACGCCGCACACGGCCGCCATGGCACACGACCAAGCGTTGACCAAAGCCATGCAGATCCTGCTGAAGGACGACACACAGGTCTACAAGCAGTTCGTTGAGAACGAATCGTTCCGCCGAACCGTGCGCGACATGGTGTACCAGCTGACGAGCAGGGGGCCACAGGCATGACAAGTGCTGCGTTTGCTGCTCACCACACTCAGAGAATGCTCAACGTCTTACTGTCCGCAGTGGAATTCTTGCCCACCACGAGGGCACTTCCCGCGAGGCTCGGTGCGATCTGTGACGTCGCGAAGATGATTTGATGCGTGGATGTCAGGGAACCACTTACCTCAGCAATAAGCTCTTGCAGATGATGCGATCGCGAGATTTCCTGTCCACCATCTTCGATTCCGTCCAACAGCAGAAATCGTGGCACACGGAAGGTCGGTACCTGCGTACTCGCGATCAAAAGTGCAAGATGGAAGCTGTGCTTGAGAACCACCATTGAACTCTCTGAGAATTGTGTGTGTCCATTCACGCTCACTCGATTTTGTCCAAAGTTCCAGTCCACGGCCGCCGCGCTTATGAACTCTTCTTGTCGAGGAAGATCTGCTTTAAGCACCCGAACCAGTGCATCGGCAATCTTCAGTCGTGCCACGGACTTCAAGTTCTCATTCTGATTCTCGAAGGCCGTAATTTGGTCAAGCAGTTCGCGTTTCCGCGCTTCCAAGGCCGACCTTTTGGACTGCAGATCCTCGATAACTGCCGCGAGCCGTTGGTATTCGCCAAGCTGCACGAGCTTTTGTTTGAGTTCGCCGAGCCTGACGTTGAGGGCCTCCGCTTGCCGCTCCGTCGGAGAGATCCACTCTGAGGCCGTGGTTCGGTATGTTCTTTCAAGTTCCGCGAGTTGCGTTTCCAATTGAGGAATCTCTCGTTTCAAATTGTCAAACTTTACCGATCGTGCGTCCAAGAGAAATCCGGATTCGCGACGTTGCAAAGAGAGTTCATTGCGCATACGTAGAAGCTGTGAATGCGCAGGCGTTTGTTCAAGAGGGCTTTTGCAAAGCTGGCAGGTCGCAGAGGCTTCGCTCTTGTTTTCGACCTTTGCCAGACAACACGGACAAAAATTGAACTTGACGGCGCCCAGATAGCTTCTCGTTTCTTCGGACTGATCAAGCGACTCAAGTCGCCGATCAAGCTCTTCAATAAACTGTTTCGAGTCCTCAATTTCCAAGCGAAGTTCAGCCAACTCGCTTCTTGCGTTAGCAAATCTTCGCTGCACGTCAGAAAGAGCGCCTCGCAGCCGGTTCACAGCAGCGGCCCCATCTTCCTTTGAGGCCCGAGACTCTTTGCGCAGCCCAATCAACGCTTGAGTTATGCCAGATATCTCCTCGCTAACAGATGCGGCTTCTGCTCGCAAGAAATCAGTAGTGCTACTACCGCCTTGCCCCGATTTCCCGAGAACGGCGAACAGGTTCCTGAGGTCTGACACGGACCTTTCCAACTTTGCCTCAACTGCCTTAAGCTCAAGCTGCGCGTCATACAGGTTGCCGCTGTAAATTCCACACAAGTAATTTCCGACCGTCTCGCGAGTAAGCATGAGATCGAAAGATTCCGACCTGAATATCTCGTCGTGCGGCGTTCGTTGATCGACGTAAAGCAGCCGCAGTATCTGATGCATGGTGATGTTCGAGGCTCCTTCTCCGCGGAGTTCCGGCAGCTCGAGTACGCGGAAGAGGACCTGAGAGAAACTCTCCTTCGACGGCGAGCGCTGGTATGGATAGCTCTCCCAAGAGGAGTATTTGGCACTCTGGGCTGCTTCAAGGGCACCCCAAAAAATCGATAGGGGATTCTTTGCGTTGTCACTAATTGTGCGGCGTAGTGTCACTGCCGCACCATTTACGCTCACTTCTGCAACAACCTCACTGCAAAGAAGTGCCTCGTTCTTCCAAGGAATGCTTTCGCCACCCAGCACGTAGAAGATGCAATCCATTACCGTGGATTTTCCCGACGCGTTCTGGCCACGAATGATGTTCACACCCTCGTGAAAGTCGGCAGAGTAGGCCACGACTGCGTCTCGCATGATCCTCAACTTTCGAAGCTGCAGGTTGGGCTTAAACAGTGTCATAGCGATGCTCAAGAAGACCGGATCTAGCCTTTAGCCCGTCGTTGCCGAATAGGGAAATATCAAGGAGGACAGGGAGAATCTGCTGAAAGAATAGGTGTTCGCGCTTCTTTAGCTTGGCACACTGTTGAGCCAACCCATCTGGCAGTGGTGAAGATGTCCGCACGACTATCCCTTCATTCAGGCTATTTGGGGCGATAAAGCTGGCGGCCGCTAGACAAGCCAGTGCTCCTTCTTGGGAAGCCGACAAGACGCCAAAAGTCGCCCGCGAATTCAGTGGAGTTCGATAGACGTTATCGGCCAGCTTGGCAGGCTTTCTGATTGCCATTGCTTTTTGCGGTAGCCTGAAATCGCCCACAACCGCCGGGAAGCACAGAACGAAGTCAAGGATCCTGAGTCTGTCGCTTTCTATCTGTCCCCGTCTTTCAAGAATTGCGAGCAACCGGAAAACGCAGTGATAAGCGTCGAAGGCAGGGTGGTAGACCAGCATGTCAATCCCACTTGATATGGCAGTTTCCGGCCAAGTAGAAAAGGAGCGCCAACACCGAACTTTGATTCAAGACGAGAGGACTGGGACCCAGAGCATCAACAACGGGTGTAATGACCTTTTCTTGCATCGCAGCGTCCACCTCTGCGCGGCTAGCGTGGCTTAGGACTAGCGGACTGACATGCAGCAAAAATCTTGTGTGAAGCTCTCCCAACACATAGGCGAAGATTTCCTGCGCGGTGATTGACGATTGAAAGCGCATGATCTTCTTCATCGCACGCTCCTTAGCTTCTTCAGCGAATGCGACAAGTTCCTCTCGATTTGAGTCGACTAGCTTTTCCCTGAGCGTTCGACCGAATTCGCTAGCTGGCCTATCGAGAAAGTGCTGCAAGTCCTCTATAAACTCTGTCCCGTTCGCCGCGTTATTAGCGCCCTCGCTCTGTAGTCGTTCACAAAGCAGCTTGATCTGAGTCGAAGCCGGGAAGCTATTTGTGATCGTTAAATCACGGCCAGCTATCGATCCTCCGACGATGTTGTCATTTTGACTGGCCGGCATTTAGCGCTACACCTAGTGCTTGTTGATGTCCCGTCCCGCCAAATCACCGCCGACGGTATTCCTAGCCTGAGACGGTTTGTTTGTCGAATTGTCGACATATAGTTTCATCGCAATACCGCCGGCAAGAGCGCCGATGATGAAAGAAACAACCTGGCTTAGATACTCCATAGGAACCTTTCAGAGTGCAAGCGTGCAATGCTACCGTGCTTTTCCCGGCGGTTGACAAAGCCAATTCCATCTCAGGGAGGAGTTTGTTGATGCGTAGGCAATTCGGGTGTGCGATCTGAGCAGTTACGTTTCATGGAGGTGCCGGTGCAGGGCAGGGCGGCACCGTCGGGGCGCTCACGGCAAGGATTGGATCGCTGACGTGAAAGTTCGGGCGCGTTTCGCTCGAAGGCGGCATCTGTTGAGCTGTCATCGGGTGATTGCCGAGGATCAGATCCAAGCCAGCCTGAACCCAATCAGTGGCTTTTTCGCGATCGCGAAAACCGGGATGCCCGTTCCAGGCGCGCGCTCTCGCGCTTGGTCCTGACCAGAGGTCTGGACTGCCGGCAGGCCGGCACCCTCCAGGCC
>JBBQWO010000075.1:0-3884 GCA_038210535.1 Fimbriimonadales bacterium
ACGCGCTGGATCCGCCCGAAGCGCATGCGTTGAGGCGCTGAAGGAGACGTTCGGCGCGCGCCGCATCCAGGAGAGCTGAGGGAGCAAGTCAAGCAAGGATGCGTCCAGCTTATCGATCGGCGGCGCTCGTCGACTTTGCGACGGTCGTTGTTCGCCTTGATGTCAGCCGGGGCTGCGTAGATGGCAGGCCGTCTGCCGCCTTCAATGGGGTCACCTGCGAATGACCGCTTTCTCGTTCTGGCGACGTCCTTGAATGACTCTTGTGGGTCGAGAAGCGCCTGTCGCAATTGGCTCCTCGCGGCCAACGGCAGTAGTTCACTGCACGAGGAATTAGGTCACGGTATTCACCAAGGCAAGAGAATTCCCTGGCCTGCCCCCGACGAACCGAACAGCCGCTCTGCCATCTCTTCCCCGCGCCTGATTCGTTCCGGCGTTAGCCAAACTGTCTTCGCCCTGCCCATCGGGTCTTGAATGTAGCCTCATCAAATAGCCGATTAAGCACGCCGATATCATGGCCTTTTCGATCACGACCATCCTTGAAGGTAAGGGCAGCTAATAGAGCGAGCGCTGCATCATCAATCTTGTCTAGATCGTGAGCAATGGCCGATCTCCCTTACGGAAGAGCGCAATGCTACCGCTGCGTAGCTCTTGGCATCTGCGGCGGCGCACAGCGCCGTCCGCTGAATGCGGATGTTACGCGGTTGTGCGCACCGAGAAGAGTAGTTGCGGTAGGCGTCACTCCGACGAGGCCAGTAGTGAGTTGAACGCCTTGAACACTTGCTCGAATCGGTCGAGGGTTGCATTGACGGCTAGATTGTCCGCATCAAGCGCGGATGGGTTTTCCAAGAGCCAGCGCGACGCTCCGAAGTGATCGAACTCGGCAACCTCTGCGGGCATCAACTTAAACAGGGCCTCTGCCTTTTTGACCATGCGCGGGGTGGGGGCCGCCGCCATCAAAGCATCTTTGACCACCCGATTGGCAGCAGGCGGCTTATAGGCCCCATTGAGCATCTCGACGAATAGGTCGGGCTCGAAGAGGTCTTCGACATCCGCCTCACTCTGAGCAGTGAAATCCGCGCAGGTATAGAAGTGCCCCGCCCTTAAGATGTCGGCCTTCTTCAAATTCTCGATCTTCGTCTTGTCACCGTTTGCGATGTCTGACAGCACCGCCATATTGATACGATTGCCACCGAATAGCCTCACGAACGGCGCGATCTTGTCGATACCGCCCGATGGACACAGCGTCCATCTATGATCAATACCAACACGCCGTCGTTTGGTCAGCGCCTGCGAGACCACCTGCAGGTAAAGGATATCGGAGGGACCTTCAACCAGCCACGTGTTCGCGCCGATAAATAGCGACTGAGTCACTTCGTAGCCCAACGCCCCTTGAAGGGGAAAGAGCGTGTCGTCGTCGACCTCGAGCACATCGGATCGGACCTTCGTTCCCTTGACCTCTGGACGCTTGCCGGGCCTCTCAATGATCACGTCCTCCACGATGCGAACATCCGCGAGGCGATCCATGGGGACCATGAAGGGCGAATGCGTGGTGAAGATGACCTGGTGGTCCGGCAGCAGCCGCTCGACGATGTATCGCAGCAAATCGCCCTGGGCCTTTCCATGCAAGGTTAGCCCTGGCTCGTCCAGCAGAATGACGGCGTTGCCATTTCCCGGTGTCTTCTTGAGTTGCTTGAACTGAGCCAAAAACGAGAAGAACCAAACGAATCCGGCGCTGCGCTCCGACAAAGGCAAAGTCGCCTTGTGGTTCGTGTTCTTGATCCGGATGTCGGCCACCATGCCGGTGTTGAAAGGAGCCGGATCCTTTGGCTTGGCGTTGTCGATCTCGATGACAACCTCCAATGCATTGTTCTGGCTCCAGAACTGGAATATCTCCTCGGTGATCTCGTTGCTTGCGGCCTCGCACTTGGCCTTGAGCTCCTCGCGGCGATCAACATTCTTCAAGTCTTCCAGAGTGGTGCCAGCGTATTCGAGGAAGTCGAGAAAGATCTTGTCCCCGACAGAAACCGTGTTGTTCTGCTTGTCCTGCTCAAGCTTCTCAACCGAGACCATGCCCGACATGCGCTCGAAGTGCGACGTGAAGAAGAACTTGGGTTGCCTTGCAGAAAGGATATCGATCACCCCATTGACGAAGCTCGATTTCCTGCACTTCTTGATGTCCAGCAGGAGCGCCTCCTGCTTCAGCGTTCGCTCGGCCAATCCCGACAGGGACTTGTCGGCTGTAGGCCCATCGCTCACGCCATGAAGCACATTGCGCTCAGTCGCGCCGAGGGCATGCTTGCTGAGCATATTCTCCAGAACCTTGCCGCTGTCGATTTCAATTTCCCAGAGGCGGCGATCATCGTCATACCGAAATCCAAAGTGGGCTTGAAAGGTATCGCCTTTGAGCACCCCTACGCCAAAACGCTCTTCAACAGCGGCCTTGTCCGCGTCTTCGAGCCTCCACCATGTCCGAATCACCTCGGCCGTCCCTTCAGAATGCCGCTCGTCAAAGCGGGTCGAGAACCGTCTCGGGTAGTCAATGACCTCGTCGAACTCGAACGGCTGCGATGGCTTGAGCCCGCGCATCGCGCTGAGGAGCGCGGTCTTGCCCGCCTCATTTTTGCCAACGAGGCACGTGAGTTGTCCGATCTCGAATTCTTCGCTGTCCTCTACGGAACGATAGTTCTGGACGTGGGCTTTTGTTAGCTTCATTCTCTATCCATCCCGTGGCGAAACGCTTTCGAATGACGTCGTGGTGCAATACCCGTCGACCAGACGCCTGGACATGTCGTCCGTCCTGTAGCCAATATTGGCCATCGAGGCATTGGCGCATAACGCCTTGAGTGAAGCCGTGCCGCAGGCGTCGGCTTTATTGAGTGGTTAGGCATAAGGCAAAGGGCAAAGGGCAAAGGGCAACGGGCGAAGGAACTTAGGGCAGGACCCTGGCTAGCGCCAGAAGTGGGAGCCGTATTGCCAAGTCCGAAGACATGGCCCCCGTGATGAAACTAATCCAACCGATTACAACCAAGGCGGCTTGTTTGATGCCGGGAGTGGTGAACACTTTTTTCCTCATGCGCGTATCCTCCTTTCGCTTTGAAATGCGCTTGCTACTCGAATGACGCTGCACACAGGGACCCTGACCCGCACGAAGCTGTGCCCTAAGTTCCCTCCAACCTTCCCCCTAGGCCTAACTACCGAATATACGGACACTGACTGACGTCCAGCTATACCTCTGACCGGATTCCCGGCCACTGGCCCGCAACCCGATGTTTCTTGGAGAGTTTAGGCTGGCCGTGTCAGGTAAACAATCCGACGGGACGCCGGACGGCTTAGGCTCGCCAAGATCGGCCGCCTAGCGGCCATTTCCAGCACGAAACCTTGACGATCGCCTATATCCGAACGACCGCTTCGGGTCTGTTCCGCTGAAAAACAGTTCATCGGCGCTAGCAAGGTCGAAAACAGAGCGGTTTCAACGCGCTTTCAAGCTCGAGTCCTGTAGATATCGCACTCTCGTGGCTCATTGCCAAATCTAGACTCCGAGCAACCGAGTTTTTCAACAGAATTGGTCGACAACTGCCGGTGAGGTTCTCGCCGGTCGGGGCCAACGCCGTTCCCGGATGCGGTCAGCGCGGAGGTAGTTTGCGCTCGCCGATGGGCTGCGTCAGACCGACCAAACAATCCAACGATGCGCTCGGCCAAGCACCCGGAATCAGCTACCCATCGCGTCAGTTACACGTTGCCACGCCCAGTCCCATGCGATGCGTTCCTGCTCCAGGCGCACTCGTATTCCATGGCTGCCGCTGCGCAACGCCGTGTAAAGGATCGACTCGGCCGCGGTGAGGCGCGCCAAGTCAACGGCTTGCGATGGCTTTGCCTCTTCTACA
>JBBQWO010000076.1:0-3431 GCA_038210535.1 Fimbriimonadales bacterium
GGATCGGGGCTACGACCAGAAGGCGTTCGTGCGTGGCCTTCGGACCATGCGGGTGCGCGCCCATCCCCGGGCTCGCTATTCGGGTTCGGCCTTGGATGCTCGCACCACTTCGAAGCAGGAATACGCGGCGAGCCTTAAGAAGCGCTATCTTCCCGAAACGGTGTTCGGCTGGATCAAGGGACCGGGCCGCATGGCGCAAACCAAACTCAGGGGAACCCAAAAGGTCGATTGGGAACTGCACCTCTACTGCATCGCCTTCAACCTCCGAAGGATGGCAACCCTTGCCTGAAGATTGAAAAATGACCCCGAAAAGGGATCTCAGCCCCGGTTCGGGCGCAAAAAGACTCCACAAAACCACTGACGACAAGCCGCGCCATAGGACTATCCCACCGAGAACTATGCATTTACTCCAAACAGCCGCCACAGAAGCGATTGCTCAACACGCTCCTAGCACGATTCCGTTGAGGCTATAACCTCGGCAGAATCACCAAAGAAGCCTCAAAATCGTCCATCACTGACTACAGGTCTAACACGCACCCGTCCCGAACGACTTCTCCTCCCGCCAGATGTGCGCGGATCTCCAGCGGTAATCAATCACGCCAATAACCCCATTCTCAATGAAAGTCATTTCGACCTGGTTGACAAAGACTCTCTTTGACGCCTATAGAGAAGAGCGCACCCGAAAGCACCCCAACCACCCGAAACTTCAAACCCCGACCCCCAGAACTCAAAAACGCTTGGACATCACCACCATCGTCCTTACCCCCTTACAGCATTCCAACGAACAGTAAATACCCGCAAACTTGCCTGGGATGAGCTCCCCTTCACCCCGTCACCCCTTCACCCCTTTTGGGCGATCAGAGGGAGATTGGGAGTAAATCGGGCGCTACACTTCTCTTCGTGTTTCGAATAGGCGTGATGGGATGTGGGGCGGTGGCGGACTTCGGCCATATTCCCGCCATCTTGGCGACGCCGGGACTACAGCTCGTAGCCTTGTTCGATCCCAACGAGGAGCGAGTTCGCGCGACCCAGGTGAAGTTCCAAGTCGAGGGCGCATTCACGGATCCCGAGGCGTTTTTTCAGCAGAAGCTAGATGCCGTGGTGATAGCCTCGCCGCCAGCTTTTCACCCGCAGAACGCCGAGATGGCGGCGAAGTATGGGTGCCTAATCCTTTGCGAAAAGCCCCTAGCCGACTCCGAGCCCGCGGCCCAGAAGATGATCGAGGCAGTTCGCACCCAAGGCACCCAGATCTACACCGCGTTCGTTTACCGCTACAGCCCCGTCGCGGACCAGATCAAAGCCTGGGTGAAAGAAGGAATCGTGGGCGAGATTCGGTCCCTGCGGCTCACCTACTTATGGGACCTTCACGGGCAGTATGAGCAGAACCAAAAGGGGGAGTGGCAGGAGAGTCCGCGCTGGCGCGGGAGGATGCTGGAGGGTGGCCCGCTCGTCGACTGCGGCGTTCATCAGATCGACCTGGCCCGATGGTGGCTTCAGAGCGAGGTGACAGACTTTACCGGGATCGGAGCATGGGTGTCCGATTACGTGGCTCCAGACCACATGTTTCTGCACATGGATCATGCCAACGGCGCCCACACAAGCATCGAGGTCGGGTTCACCTATGGCCACACCGCGAAAGAGCCTCGCTCAGTCTTTGCCTACGAGCTAATCGGGACCGGCGGGGTGATTCGCTATGACCGGGATGGCTACGTCCTGGAAGCCCGCCACGGGCAGGGGGTCACGACAGCGACTGGCGCGAGCGAGAAGAATTTCAAAGGAATGTATGCCGCTTTGCAGCGGGCGCTGCACACAGGGAGCACCGACGAACTGCCTTCAGCGGAGGACGGATTGATCGCCACGAGCATAGCGGAGACGGCTACAGCAGCAGTAATTGCCACTCACAACACGAGAAGGATGCAAAAAACAAAACAAATAGGATAAAGTTGGTGCCAGACCGAACGGTGCTGCGTCTGATATGCAATGGAAACTTGTGCTGTAATGCGGCACTTGGAACCAGAAGCATTGCGTAGATATCTATCGGTAGGACATAGGAGGTTCTTAATTTGAGGAAGTCGTGGTTAGCTATGGCGGGCGTTGCTGCTCTTCTGGTGGCGGTCCCAGGCGTTGCAAGCGCACAAACAAACGGTCCAACGGGCATTTCGGCGAGGGTAGGTCTATTCTTCCCTACGTCTAATTTGGCTCGAAATTTGGGTCGAAACTGGTTCGCATTCGGTGCGGATTACAAAATTAATCGGCAACAAATGTCGGCCCCGACTGAGGACACGCTTGCGTACCTCAGCGTCTCGGCAGACTATTATTCGAAGGGTAACGGCAGCGCGATGCCAATCGCTCTGAACTACAACGTTCGAGCGGGACAGATCGTATGGCACGCCGGTCTCGGTCTTGATATCGTGCGATTCGGTGCCAACACATCTGGCTTCGCCGCTCAAGCGGGCGTTGCCTACGAGTTCGGCCCTGGCCCTACTCCATTCTTTGTGCAAGCCAAGTATTTCTTGAGCTCAAAGAGTGATCTAAGCGGATTCGGCGTTTTCGTCGGCGCCCGCTTCTAGTTCACCGCGCTTCTCGTGGTAAACAGAGCCCCTGCACCGTATGGTTCAGGGGCTTTTCATTGCAAATGAGCGCGTTCCACCTAACCGTCCCAAATCTCCTCCAGAGCGTTCCGGTCGCGGAAGCCTTTATCCATCGGGTCGCCGCCTCCGCAGCCCTGCACCCGCACGAAGTAGCGTTGGCAAGCAAGGCAGCGGCACTGGCCGTCGAGTACGCGATCCTGTTCGGATACCCCGAAGGACGCATGGATCAGATCACATTGGACGCGTGGCTCGATGGAGAAGCACTGAACGTCAACGTGCATGACGATGGCGTGCCCGAGCTTCCTGGGACTAACCAAAACGATCCAGACCAAATCGCCTTTGAAAGTAGGCTCGCAGCCGCTCTGAAGCCTTTGCAATGGCACGAGTGGAAGCTCCTCGGCTACGGTGGCAAAGAAATCCGCTTTTCGATCAGTGCAGCTCAGCCCGAAGCTAGCCTCCTGACAATTTCTCTTCCAAGGAGGACGGCAGCCGAACCGGTCGAGGCCGATCAATACGTCATCCGGAGACTTTCTCCCAAAGACGCGCCTCAAGTCTCTCGCCTGGTCTACCGAACCTATGGACATACCTACGACGACGAGGACTACTACTACCCAGACAAGATCGTTGCGGAAAATGAGACAGCGGCAATGGTTTCGATTGTTGCGGTGCACCCTAGCGGCGAAGTGGTCGGCCACTACGCGCTAGGAAGCTGTTGACGAACTCGCCTCATCTTCTTAGTCTGTAACGTCTTTTCCTTGTGCAAGGACACGAGAAGGATCAGAAGGCTTTGTTTGGAACGACTCCGCTTGAGGAGTTGCTTCCTTCGGATCATCCGCTTCG
>JBBQWO010000077.1:0-3135 GCA_038210535.1 Fimbriimonadales bacterium
CGCTGGAAAGATAGGCTCACCGCTTCCTCTGATCGTATCATGTGGCAGCTCCTTCGCTGACCACGGACAGAAGCAAGTAACCAGCGGCAGGACTTATCCGGGTGACTTGACACCATGGCCCATTACAGAAGCGGACGTTAGTATTTGTCTGTCACGACAAACTCGGCCCGCCTCTCGAGGAGATCACAATGCCGGTAAAAGTCCGTCTGGACCGGATGAAGAGCCTTTCGAACGTGCGGGATTCTAAGTCTCGGCGAAGTTCGGATCAAGCATCGGACCGCCTTGCTGCAATCAATCATCATCGGGTGAACCGCCGAAGTAGTGTCGATCACCCATGTTCGCGATTGTGGGCCACGATACTCCCAGCGCAGTCAGGCGGTGAAGGAGCAGCGGGCGTGCGGCGAGGGAGAGATCGCGGAGCTCGCGAGAGATGTCGGCGACCATTTCAAGTCACCGCCTTTTCAGACGTGGAAGCCACCATGGTCTCGCGCAGCCAGGCGTCTACGTCGGCGTCATGGTAAATGACCTTGCGCCCTCGCTTGCTGTATCGGGCACCGCCCCCGTAGCAGCGGAGCTTTTCAAATGTTGAGGGTGCGAACCCGGCTCGTCGAGCCGCAGGCTCAGTTTCGCGCCAAGGACCTTCCATCTTTGACCTCCATCATTGCGCCGCCAACCGGCGCCAATGGGAGCAAAGATAATTTGGTTTAGGATTCTCGCATTAGAGTTAAAGTCACAAAAGCTATCAAGCGACTTTATCGACTTTATCGCCATCAATGCGAGACAGTAGCGCCAGCGAATCGACTAATCTGCCATCGCACCAAGATAGTCCTGCGTAGTAGGGCGCGAGGTAGGCCGAAGTTGTTTTTTGCTGCGGCTTATTCTCTATCGACCAAGCCTTATTTATCGCCCGGGCTTCCTCAGCGCGGTTTTGATTCGTTTGACCGGAGACTACTCGTACGCGAAAAATACGCAGGGCTTCAGTTCGCTTTTCTGGGCGGTGCGCGGCCCGCTTCATCTTGACCGTTGCTTTCTCCACGTTGGGCTTAAGAGCAGGAAAAATGGATCGGCACTGCTTTGCGACAATGGGAGGCAGCCCATCGTCCAGCGGACGGACGACACCGTCTCGCTCCGCAGTTAATAAACCCCTCTCGGCCTCCCAACATTCCTCACCGATGTGAGAGAACAAGACAGTCCGGCAAGCACGCTCAATGATCTCATCGCCGAAGTCGGCGTGCCTTATTCGCATGAAGGCACGGTAGCCCCGAATCAGCTTCATTAATTCTGGGTCCCGTCGAGCTATCCAGGCTATCGCATCGACCCGGCACCATCGAAGTGCTTGCTGCCATCTATCTCCGTCCCGCAACGCTTCGGGACAGACCTGCAAGTCTTCAAGCCGAATGGGGCGATCTACGACCCGGTCCTGCGCATCCAGCATTTCGTCATATTGGTCGACGCTCTTCCGCGTGCCATCCGGGACAGGCCCGTTATCTTTCGTGTGGCTCATCCTTTGCCTCCGCGGGCACTCCGCTTCGAAGAAGGTGCGGCAGGCCGGGGCGGATGCCCGGCTCTTCGGGAGCTACCCTAGCCGCGCCACATCACGCCCGCCGATCTGCCAGCGTAATCACGTTGTTTTTCTCGCTTCCGGCCACCATGCGCTCGATATGGACTGCCCAAGCCGTCAGCGCATCCGCCTTTTCCTGCTTCCAATCGTGGCGCTGATAGACCCCTGCTACGCCTGACTTGGATCCCGAGACGTGGTTAAGGACTGCCTCCGTGACTTCGAATCGCGCACCGAGACGCTGAAAGCCAGTTGCGAGCGTGCGGCGTAGGTCATGCAACCTCCACGGGTCGACTGCTTCATCTCTATTCAGCTTGGCCATTTCTCGGTCCAACCGCGACTTGGCACGTGAGTACCCGGACACCGCCGTCGTGCCGGTGGTTGTGAAGATCAGGCCTTTCTTCGGCCATTCGTCACCATCCGCCGCAGCGTCCAGGATCGCGACTGCCAACCTATTAAGCGGCACCAAATGTTCTTTGTTGTTCTTGGCGCGGCCGGCAGGGATCACCCATTCAGCACGCGATCTGTTCAATTCGCGCCAATCAATTCCCGCTGCCTCTTCGCGCCGCTGGCCGGTCGACAGCAGGAATTGAAACAGAGAGCCAAACGGAGCCCCAAGCTTGTCCGCTCCCAGCCACACCAGCCTCAATTCGTCATCTGTAAGAACGCGATCGCGCGAGGGCACCGTAGGAGGCCCCCTGTATCCTTCCAGCGGGGATCGATCGATATCACCGCGCTCGACCGCCCAAGCAAACAGCTTGCGAACCAGCGCAAAGATGTTCCTCGGCAAGGCCGGATTGACGTCCGGGAGCCTGTCGAAAATGGCGACCACATCGGAGCGTCTGATTAGAGGCAAAGGTTTCTTTTTGAGTGAGGGCGTTACGAACCGGCGCATGTTGCTTTCAGCGCCATTGTAGGTGGCGGGACGCCAAGCCTTCTTGCCGTACTCCGTCAGGAAGCGTTCGGCATAGGCGTCGAAGGCCAGCTCGGTTGCCATTCGCTCGCGGTCATCTTTGTCAGCTGCTGGGTCTTTGCCTTGCCTGACGAGGACGAGAAGCCGCTCGGCCTCGGTGCGGGCCCCTGCTGGAGTCCAAGGGCTACCGTGGCGGCCTAGCGTCATTCGTCTGGTCGCAGCCCCACGGCCGCCCAGCCGGTATTGAAACAAATAAACCTTGTTGCCCGCAGGAGTGACCTTCAAGCCAAAGCCCGCTAGATCTTCATCCCAGAGGAATTGATCCGTCGGTCCGGCGTGGAGTGCGTCGACCGCTCTTTTTGTAACCTTACCAGTAGCCATATCCGTGCTTTCTAGCCCGACCTATAGCAAGCACGGTAACAGAAACACAGGCTAACTCAAGGCAAGAACATCTAACGAACGTTGGCAGATTTGCAGGATTTTTTGGAAACGCCTCCTCGCTGGTGTAGCCTATGACCACTAAACTTCTAATCTTGAGGCCGCTGGTTCGAATCCAGCCGGGCGCGCCAATTCCTGCCGAGAGATAGCTCATGATTCCCCGCGAATTGCTTGCCACCGCAATCGTCCCCGGCGGGGGCGAGGAGCTTCGGCTGTTCCGGCGCGG
>JBBQWO010000078.1:0-2996 GCA_038210535.1 Fimbriimonadales bacterium
GTTCGAAAGTGAATTTGGTAGGGGCCTCAGGCTGCTTCCTAAAGGCAAGCCCACTAGCTAGCAGCGGTTGCTCTCTAACATATAGGCGGCAGATCACTATACAACCTGACTCTAGCTCAGTGGCAGTGGCGGTTTTGATGAACCCATCGGCGACTTGAGTTTGATCACGGTTCTGGAGGTCGCCTCGTTGGATCCTCCCTAACACTTTTAGGCAAGATAAGGGGAACCGCTCCGAGGATGAGCAGGACAATTGCTGTCGACAACACCGCCGTTGCTTCCAATCCAAGACCGGCAATCACCCCGATACCGGCAGTCGCCCAGATGTTCGCCGCGGTGGTCAGCCCTTCTACCTGATGTTGCGCGGTCCGGACGATGATCGCGCCTGCCCCCAAGAAGCCAATGCCTTGCACGACGCCCTGCAAAACGCGAGACATATCCTCAATAGGCATACCGGCTTGGAGTGGCCCCAAAACGAAAAGTGCTGCACCCACAGCAACCAGCATATGAGTCCGCATTCCTGCGCTTCTTCCCTTGCTCTCCCGTTCGTACCCCAGAATGCCCCCCAAGAGCGCGGCAACCACCAGCCGCAGCGATATACGTACCATGGTCGAAAGATCCGGAACGTCGGAAAACTCGCTGCCGATGGCCATCCAGATTTCTTGCAACACGATATCTCCTTGGAGCTGATTTTAGATGAAGCAATGGGGACGGGCTCAACTTGATGCCTATCGACCGATTATTGGCACCTAGTCAGTCTTGCCCGTAGTGATGGAAGTGGCCGAAGTCACATTCCGCTAGCAAACAGAAACACCATATAGGCACAGTACGACGCCAGCATCAGAGCGCCCGACAGACGTCCGATCGAACTTTTCGCGAAGAGCATAACGAGGAGCAGCAGGACGGCCGCGAGCATGACGGGGGCGTCTATATTTCGGAACCGCTCGGTGACCTCAATGGGGCTGATGACGACTGTCACGCCGAGGATGGCCAGAATGTTGAAGATATTCGACCCAATCACATTCCCCAATACCACATCTGACTGGCGCCGGACTGCCGCGACGATGGCAGTCGCAAGCTCAGGCAGCGAAGTCCCGATGGCAACAAGGGACAGCCCGATCACCGCGTCCGGCACGCCGAAAACCTGTGCGATATTGACCGCACCTTCGACGAGCAGGTCTGCTCCAAACACCAAGGCTGCGATGCCGACCAGGACGAGTACGGGGGCGAGCCAGGGCCGCGCAAGTGCCACACTCTCGAACTCCTCCGCTTCCTTCTCGAATACCCTGCTTTCTCGCTCCCGTTTCTCTAGCCAGTAGCTGGAGAAAAGATACCCGACCAAGACGGCCAGCATCGCGATGCCCTCGATGCGGCTGATAATGTCGCCTTGGACGAGCGAAAATGCGACGAGCGTCACAAGGGAAGCTATAAGCGCTTCACGCACTGCCGTGCGCTCCCACCCTGCGATAGGCGCAATGACGGCAGCGACACCGATGATCAGCAAGACGTTGGCAATGTTCGACCCGACAACGTTACCCAAGGCGATCTCGGACGCACCATCCAGAGCCGCGTTGACGGATACGAGCAGCTCAGGCGTTGAAGTACCAAAACCAACGATGACCAAGCCAATCAGGAGCTTGGATATCCCCATGCGCCCCGCAATCGCGACAGACCCACGCACCAAGCCTTCGCCTCCGACGAACAAAAGAACCAGTCCGGCCGAGACGAGCAATAGATCATGAACCATTCAAGTGCCTTGAAGTTTACGGCGTTAGCCGCAGTCGGAGGTATCCAGAAATCCCGTCGGCATTTGCGTATTGCAAAGGTGTGCGGACTCAAGCTCAGTTTCTTTCAGCCGGGCATCGTCAAAGACGGCCGCGTCGAGCTCCGCTCCCACAAAGGATACATTGATCAGCCTGGCATCCGCGAAGCTTGCGCCGCCGAGATCAGCTCCGTCAAAGGAAACATTCTCAAGCACCGCCTGATCGAAGATTGCCAGCCTGAGCGAGGACTTGGAGAAGTCGACGTTACGAAACGTCGAGCCGGACAGGTCGATCCCGACCATCCTCTCACCCGAGGCATCGATGTCTTCGAACGTGCAGCCAGTGCAGCGGCCCATCGCGCGATCATCAACTAGATCCTGTTTGGTCTCCGCCGAAGCTTCCGAGTGGGCCAGGGTCAAACCAATGACGCAAGCACCAACTGCTGCAACCTTGCTCATCAAGCCAAGCGCGTTCAAAAGTCGAAGAGTTCGCTGAAGAACGATTCACGTTTTTTCTTCTGGGGCGGCCTGCCATGAGTATCCCGCGTGCCCGTGTGCTCGGAAAATCCCTGATCGGACCGACTGATTATTTTGTCCAGTTCACCGCGATCCAACCAGACGCCCCTGCATCTCGGGCAGTAGTCGATTTCGACGCCGCTCCGCTCTTTAATGACAAGCGCTTCTCCGTCGACGGGACATTGCATTAATCTTTCCTCCTAGACTGAGACTTCATAGCCAAGTTGGGAATGATGTCGGCATAAACAACCCAGAGAGCCAAATTTTTTGAAGACTTGCATCAGCTTGGAGCCGATGCATAACTGACAGAGGTGGCCAAAGCGCTTTGAAACCGTCTCCGATGGAATCTAGTTGCTAGCTGCACCAAAGAGCGATGGGCTAAAATTTGAGCGTTCCAACCGCCGATATAAGTCGCCTTGCTGATCGTTGCCTCGATCCGATTGAACACAGGTGAGCTTTGTGGCCTTCATCAACGGCCTTGTGCTCATCTTCTTCGCCAGCCTCATGGCGCTTGTTGCCTTGTTGTTTCCTGTCACGCGAGAGGTCTTCGGTGTCGCCGCCATTCTTGTTGGTGGCATCGGCGTGCTGGTCAGCGGAGCATCGTCATCTTCCTCCTATCTCGAAATGCGGCAGCTTCATGCTTTCCTGCTGACTTCGTCGGTTTGGCTGATCGCCGCCGTGGCCGGGGCGGTACCGCTCTACTTCTGGGCGCTTTCTCCGG
>JBBQWO010000079.1:0-2970 GCA_038210535.1 Fimbriimonadales bacterium
CTCGATGAAAGCAGTGACCCTATCTTCCTTGTCGAGGTAGACGCTCAGCAAAGCGGCCATGTATTCAACCGGATAATTCGCCTTCAGGTAAGCGGTTTGATAGGACAAGATCGCGTAGCAGACTGCATGGGCCTTATTGAAGGCGTAGCCTGCGAACGGGAGCAGCAACTCCCAAACTTTTCCAACCGTCACATCAGCGACGCCGTTGGCCTTGCAGCCGTCAGCGAATTCGACTTTCATGTCCGCCATCGCTTTGGCGTCCTTCTTGCCCATGGCGCGGCGCAGCACGTCGGCTTTGCCGAGCGAGAAGCCAGCCAGCGCCTGGACGAGCTGCATAACCTGATCCTGGTAGACGATGATGCCGTACGTCTCCTCCAAAATCGGCTTCATCCGATCGTCCATGTATTCCGCTTCGATCTTCTTAAATTTGGTATCGATGAACTTGGGGATGTGGTCCATCGGGCCGGGGCGATACAGAGCGACCATGGCTGCAAGCTCCCGGATGCTGTTGGGCTGCAGGCGAATCACATAGCGCGTCATGCCCCCACTCTCAAGCTGGAACACCCCTGTAGTTTCACCGCGTGCAAGGATGTCGAAGGTCTTCTGGTCGTCCTCTGGGATGGTCTTGATGTCCAGATCCTGCCCAGTCGTTGACTTGATGTTCTGGATGGCTCGAGCGAGAACCGTCAAGTTAGACAAGCCCAAAAAGTCCATTTTGAGCATCCCAATCTTCTCAAGGATGCCCATCTCGAAAGCCGTAATGGCTTGCCCGTCGTTGCCTCTCGAAAGCGGAATATAGTCAACCAGCGGTTCACGCGAAATCACGACTCCGGCCGCGTGAACGCCCGAGTTCCGTGCCATGCCCTCCACCGTCTTAGCGGTTTCGAAGAGCGATTTGCTACGGGTATCGGACTCGACCAGTTCTCGGAATTCGGCAACTTCCTTGTACGCCTTGTCAAGAGTCGTGCCGGGAGTGCCCGGAATCGCCTTGGTGAGCTTGTCGGTCTCCTGGGGCGTGTAGCCCATGACCCTCCCCGCATCCTTAATCGCGGCCTTTGCGCCGAGAGTGCCAAAAGTGACGATTTGGGCAACCCGGTCTTTGCCAAAGCGGTTCGTCACGTACTGAATGATTTCATCGCGACGAGTGTCTTCGAAGTCCATGTCCACGTCGGGCATAGAAATGCGCTCCGGGTTCAGAAAGCGCTCGAATGTGAGGCCGTACTCAATCGGGTCCACATCGGTGATGCCGATGCAATAAGAAACGAGTGAGCCGGCCGCCGAGCCCCGCACCCCGTAATGGATACCCTTGTTGCGGGCCTCATTGGCGAACTCGCGCACAAGAAGGAAGTAGTCCCCGAAGCCCGTTTTCTTGATCACCTCGAGCTCGAAGTTCAGGCGATCCAAACTCGCTTCTGGGTGCTTCATCCGATCCCTCAAGCCCTTCTCAGAGAGCTCTTGAAGGAACGAAAAACTGTCGAGGCCGTCAGGCACCTCGGGCTGCGGCATCGGTGCCTGCTGCTTCTCCAGGTCCACGTTGCACATTTCCGCCACCCGCATCGAGTTCTCCAGCGCCTCTGGGGTATCGGCGAAGAGAGCATGCATCTCATCTGGCGACTTGAGATAGAACTCGTCGGTCTGAAACCTCATGCGCTTCTCGTCTTCGACGAGAGCGCCGGTTTGGATGCAGAGCAGGACGTCGTGTGGAGTAGCGTCGGATTTGCAGAGATAGTGCGCGTCGTTCGTCGCGATGAGCGGCAACTTGAGCTCGCGAGAAATCTTGATAAGGTTGTCTTTGATCGCGGCCTGTTCGGGCAAGCGGTGATCCTGCAGCTCGATGAAGAAGTTGCCTTCCCCAAAGATCTCGCCGTACATTCCGGCAAGATACTGAGCCTTCTCATAGTTCCCGCCCATCAGCTCCTGGCAGACTTCGCTGCCCAGGCAGGCGCTCGTCCCGATCAGTCCCTTGCTGTATTTTCGGAGAAGGTCGTGATCGATTCGGGGCTTGTAGTAGTAGCCTTCAAGGGCTGCAATGGTGGAAAGCTTGCAAAGATTTCGATAACCTTCCAGGTCCTTGGCTAACAGGAGCAGGTGGTAGTTTTCCTTATCTGCGCGGCCGTCTTTCTTGTCGATACCGCGCGGCGCAACATACGCTTCGACTCCGAGCAGCGGCTTCACGCCGGCTTTCTTGCACTCCAGATAGAACTCCATGACGCCAAACATGACGCCATGATCGGAGATGGCGAGGTTGTCCATGCCGAGCGCCTTGGCGCGCTTCACCATGTCGGGAATGCGGTTCGCGCCGTCGAGCAAGGAATACTCGGTGTGGTTATGGATGTGACAAAAAGGCCTGCTCATCTTTCGAAAGGAAGAGGGCGGAGAGAGTCTCTCGCCCCTCTATTGTGGACGGACGAGGAGGGCGGAGTGCGGCGGGAATTTGGTATTCCGCAATATGTCGGGTTGCGGGTTGGAGACGGAGGCGGCGTTCCCAGATTCCCGTTCCCAACGGGGGAGGGGGGTGCATGTATGCGGATGGGCTTGACCTTCCCGCCGCAGAACAGATGTCAGGCTCCGTTCATCTTCTTGAGGCGGTCCGGGCGTTTTCTTCGATGTTGTTGCTTGCATGTATTAGTTGGTCTCGATTTCGGTTTTCGTCAACTAGTTTTGAAAAATGTTCGGTCCGCAAGGTTCTAGGAAGCTGTTGACCAAGACTGCGATGCTTGCCTGACATCGGTTTCGGTCGAATCATAGCGTGTTTGGGGCCTGTTGGAGTGCTGGAGCTTCGCCCCGTTAGGGGTGCGGATTGGTCCGCAGGGCCAGTTTTGCGAGTCAGAGGCTTCGGCGAAGGGCCTTTTGGCTCTTCTTGCCGGCTTTTAGGCAGCTCGTGACATCCGCCTCAGGTTGTAGGCGATGCAGTAGAGGTGGAATTGCCAGTCCACTTTCTCAGTCCCTCGCAGCATCGTCTGCCCCATC
>JBBQWO010000080.1:0-2879 GCA_038210535.1 Fimbriimonadales bacterium
CCAGCTACATTCACGGCTTCTACAACCCGCATCGAATGCATTCTTCGCTCGGCTACTTGTCTCCAAACAATTTCGCAAGGAAACTCATCAGCACTGCAGCGCACCCAACTTCTTGAGCTCCACTTGAACGGGGCAAGTCCAATTGATCTCGCCTGTGCGCATTCCTGTGAAGAATCGCGTGGTGACGTAGTTGCGGAAGTCAGACCGAATCGTTGACCGAATCCGCTCCACTTCGCCCATGGAGAAGGGATGCACCTCCGACTTTTTTGCCTTCAGTCGCTTAATGCCTCTGAAGGCATCGACAACCCCAAAGCGCTCGGAAGACTCGGTCAGCAGCTGACGAAGTATCGCCATGATCTTGTTGATCCGTCCTGCCGAGAGTGTCTTCCCGCCACGACCTGGAAGTTTGGCCAAGCCAGCACGGAATGCCAGCACGTCGGACTTGGCGATGTCAGCAAGCGCGCGCTCACCGAATGCCGGCAGCAGATGCTTGGAAAAAATGTCATCGACTCCCTGCCTATGCAGTCGTCGCCACTGCGGCGACATCTCGGCGCGCCACGTTTCCGAGAACTCTGAGAAGGTCGGTGTCTGCGGTGCTGCGAAGTTTGTTGGCGCGGCTAGGGCAGAGGACGACGTTGGCAGGCCCGATTCTTGATGGCTGAACTGTTGCGCTTTCGGGCTGTTCGGAAAGTGTGCCTCGTAGGAGAACGCTCCCTGTGCGATCTCCTTCTGAATCCGGTTTGCCAGTGCTTGTAGACGCTTGCGGTTCTCGGCGGTGTCCTTCAAGGCCGTTTGCTCTCGGCACCGAACTCCACGATAGAAAAAATCCAGATAGAGCGCCGCCGTCTCGGCTCTGGCGCGAATCTGGACCCTAGCCATTGGCGATGCCGCCGTTGGCCATAGGAATGCCCATTGTCGGCTTGGCTGAGGCGAGTCCGATATCGCGCTGGATGGACTCCCATATGAAGAGCAGCTTCCGCCCTCCGAACGGGCGGATGTAGTGCACGCCCTCCAACAGCACGGCATCCTTGAGGCGAGTCCGGATCGTCCGGGAGTCGTAGTGGATGCGGCTAGCCAACTGCTCTGTAGTCAGGTAGGTTTCCATTTGGCGCGTCTCCTGTCATGTGAGATCAACAGGCGTCGCGTGTAGGCGACGCCTGTTGGACATAATAGACGACAAGTGACGCACGTCAACCACATTCGTCGCTTATAGACGACGTTGTTCAGGATGTGTTTATATGATTCGCTTCCGGTTGGCCGAATTAACTGCAGACAAGGCGTTCAAGGAACGCAGGGTAGTGCCGCTATCCGAGATCGCCCAAGCGACAGGGATCCACCGCGCAACGCTCTCGAAAATTGCCAATCAACCGGGGTCAAATGTCGGAACCGACATCGTCGACAAGCTGTGCCGATACTTCGGATGTCAGCCAGGGGATCTGATGACCTTTATCGACGAGTCGCCCGAGGAGGGCGGCTAGGCGCATCTAAAGCGGTCTGCAGGAAATATCAATGAAAGGTCGCGAGCCCGCGGCCACTGCTGGGGGTGCGAAGGCCTAACTAGCTGGCCGAAACATTCCGGCTTGAATGCTCAGGCTCGCTCGAGAACCGACCGGCGTTGGCAACAACCTAGCAAGCAACAGTCGACGCAAGTCGGGCGTCGCGAGAGTCGCCTCTGATTTTTTTCCCTTTTCTTGAAGCGTCTGGAGCGACCTTTCTTCGCCAGCCTCTCACCGCGTTGCTCCGCCCCGGCCTCGTTTTCCTGTCCGATTTGCACGCGAAACCAAATTACTCCAATCGATTTTCACAGCGAGGCCGGTGGATGGCATGGGTGAATGTCCCCGGTACAATCTGGATGCGAGGTCCGCCTCAAATACGCTCAAACCCAGACGCTTCCTGTCACTTCAACATCAAGCTCGGCCGAATGGAGGGAGCGACGCATGCCAGACGTTTCAACAGACGACCAGCTTAAGACCGACGAAGGAACCGAATCCGCGCGCTTTCTAGCTCGTCGAGGCGTCGTGCTTGTAAAGGAATTTCGGCCTGTAGGAAAATTTTTAGGGCAGCGTGGGGAGCTCCTTGCATTTGAGACCCTCTCACTCAAAGTTGTGAGCGGGAACAGCAAAAAATGCAGCTATGGCATGAAGGTTGATCTATACGACTCGGAAGACAATTTTGATTCTTCCGTGTGCTTGGATTTTGACGAACTGGATGAGTTCTTGCAGGCAATCGTCTTCTTTCAGGCAACTGCGCGTGATCTTTTGGTCCAAAAAAGGGACCACACTGAGGTCTCCTATTCAACCAAGGACGATGCCCGAGTGGGGTTCTACCAAAAGTCTGGAGAGCAGACAGCGTTTCTTGCGTTGCCTGGTGGAAGCAACACGGTCTTTTTTCCAGTTGAAGAGCTTTCGGACATCGTCAATTACATTTCTAAGGCGAAAGAACACTTGCTTTCTTGTGGTGCTAGTCCAAACCAGTTCGCGGTCGACTAAGCAGCATCGGGATGGATCTGGCGAGCTACCTAAACTGCTGCCTCCTGCGATGCTGATCGCAAAGCCATGGTCTTTGAACCAATTCATTGGCCCCAAGTGAACGCAAGAAAAATCAACGAGGCCGAGCTCGCTCGTAACCTTGATCAATTTCTGGCTCAGCTTGGCTTGTCCTTCGTTGCGCGAGAGATAAAAATTGGCGCCTATCGCTTAGATGCCATCGCTTCTGATTCGGCAGGGGCGCTGGTTGTAATTGAGCTCAAGACCAATGCGGCTATGGCAACTCTCGGCCAACTGTTGCTCTACCCGCGCGCGCTACATAATGCGTTGGTTCGTTCGGGAGTAACACCGCCGTCGATTCGCGCGATCCTTATCACAACGCACCTAGATTCA
>JBBQWO010000081.1:0-2631 GCA_038210535.1 Fimbriimonadales bacterium
TTGGAAGCAGAGTTTCGGCAGCAGCGAGCTGGAGCTCAACTCACGATCGACGCTGGCGGTCTCTTTATTGCCTGCTCCCCGAGATAACGACTATTGCCCGACCTCGCTAAGTCCATATACGGCGGCACGTCGTTCAAAGGCTTCTCGAGATCCCTCTAGTATGTTGCAAGCGACTGCACACGTCGGAGAATGGTCCAACGATCCGCGGGTGACAATAGAAGCCTTCTCGGCCGTGGCTTTGAGCGCAACGATAAGCTCCGCATCGCCCAGTATCGCGATATTCGCGTTGTGTGTTACCACAATCACTTGTCGCCGCTCCTTTGCGGCCCGAATTACCGGCACAAGAGTTTTGTAAATGAATTCGCTGTCCAAGTTGTCTTCGGGCTGGTCGACAATCAGCGGAGCACGGCTTTCGCTGGTGAGCATAAGCGCTAGCAGTACGGACTGCTGTTGCCCGAGGGACAAGCGCTTGAACTCTCGAGCGTAGTACGCGTCCTTGCCGTCGCCCGTCGCGACTCTTTTCGTAACGGTTAACTTGGGGCGATCGTACACAGCGACCGTCTCTAGCTGACTTCGGAGTTCATGATCGGCCAAGCGCTCAATCACCGTCGCAGCTTCGGCAGCAGTAAAGAGTCTGGATCCTTCGCCGTCGGTCAATCCGACAATTGGAGCGGGTGTTCCCTTACGCACGCATTCTAGAAGGTCGGGCAGTGTCAGTTCGGTAATAAGAGCCTTAGATTTTGCGTGTTGCGTGGTCCGCCATCCCATTGTGTCCACTATCATTCGTTCCGCGTCAGGCGCCAAGGCATTGGGCTCGTACTTAAGGGAAACGAACAAATCTGAAAGCGTTCCCTTTAGTGCCAGGGTGGCCCGCGTCGCGAACGCTGAGCGCAGTGTTGAAACAGCTTTGCGGGCTGCCCAGCGTTCTTCAAGCAGGCCGGTATGTTGGATGAGTAAGCGCGCAAGTTCGGGAATCCAGGTATGCAGGTTTTTCAGGTTTGAGGCGGCGCGGGCCTCGTCGCTCACCAGCTTGTTTATGAACGGCATGTCGAGACGAATGCCATGCTTGAGCAACTCGGCTTTCTTCGCCTCAATTTGAGCCGAAGTCTGCGCTTCTTTCTTTTTCCAGGATTCGACGTGGGCTCGAACGCCTAAAACATAGTCAGATGTCAGCTTACGCAACGCCTTGGTGGACCCATTGACGTCAGAAAGATAGGCAACCGTCGTCGCTCGGATCGATGTCGCTTCTGGGGTGGCAAGTTCGATGGAAGCGTCATTGACGGAAATTGCGATGGTGTTGGCAATCTTGGTTAAGGCTTCGTCGGACACGGCACCGAGAAGGCGTGAGAGTTCGCCCTCGATACTTGCGCGGGCGCGTTTCTCAGCCTCAAGCTTGCGTTGCAACTCGATCACTGCCTCGGCATTGCCGTCTCTTATCCGTTTTATCTGATCTGACTTAAACACCAGGTCCTTCTCGGCTGCCGGGATTTTGGCGACATGTGCCCGCGCATTCGCGATCTTCGGAGCGAGCTCTGCAAGCTGGTCCCGCATGCGGTCCTCTTCCGCGATGGCTCCTTCCACCGCAACCAGTCGATCAAGGAATGTGAGTAGCGCCAGAGGATCGTCTTGGATCTCCTTGCTCAGGACGTTCGTCGCACCCTGACGATAGCTGTCTAAAGGAAACGCGGTCATTCCGAATACAGAGTCGTCGACGTTTTCGACTTCGCCCTCTCGGCTGCGCGCCAGATTGTGAACTTGGCCAGTTTCATCTTTGTAGGCCATCGACACCACGTCTGGCCAAACATCGCTGTCGATGACCGTGATCTCGGATCTGGGCGGACCGCCGATTAGGCACAGGCTCTCAAACGCGGTTGATTTTCCGCTTCCGCGCCCCCCAATGATGCATGTCAGATTCGGGCTGAAATGGATCGATTGGTTGTCTAGGAACCCACCTTTGAACCCAACCGCTTCCACGACGGGAACGAAAATTGGAAGCGATTCCTCGATCCTTACACGCGTGTCAGCGGTCCGGAGCGCAAGAAGGAGGCCTTCGAAGCTTGGGCTTTCCATTTTGTAGCGGGTGATGCGTTGGTCAAGCGCGGCATTACGTCCCACCGCGTTGAGGGTGTGGGCATCGCTGTTGACCACGCGTGCGAGGAACTGCGCGCTCCCGCGACGAGTTCGTTTCGCGCGCTCCTTTGCAATGTCGCAACGGTCCGGGGACGCGTCGGTGTCAGTGTAGTAGATAGGGCATTCGGCTCTCGCGACCTCGAAGCCTTCGAGCGCGGAATGACAAAGGATGTCCTTCTTTGATGGGGTCGGCCGTGGCATCGCCTCCTCGAACGCACCCTTGATTTCGATGTGTGCGATCAGTGCAAACCCGCCGAGAGCGCCGACGAGGTCGAGACATTGGTGCATGCTTGTACGACAGCGTGAGTCCTTCGTTCCACGGTCCGCAATGTCGAGACGCCCAAAGAACGTATCCAATGCATCACAAGTTGGGAGGTAGCACAAGAGGTGCCCCTCAGGCGACGAAAGCTCGACACCTGGAATCACTTTCAGGCCCACCTGTTCACCGGCGGTCACGGCCTTGCGGTCGTTCCGAATTTCGTTATGGTCTGTGATGGCAAT